>NZ_JBSNCC010000031.1:0-42139 GCF_053764715.1 Methylobacterium sp. Gmos1
TCAACCGCTACATCGCTGAGCACAACGACAGGCCAAAGCCCTTCGTCTGGACCAAGCCAGCCGCCGCCATCCTCGATGCTGTCAACGGCAACGCTGTACCATCCGTTTGAGTCAGGGCACTAGATTGCTCGGCATCCTCGTTGGTGAGGAAGGCGTCCAGGGCGTGCGCCCGAGCCAGGCTGTGCTTGCCGCAGGTTCAATCTCCCGCACCATGCTCCTGCTCGTAGGCGTTCGCCGCCTGCAACAGGCCATCGCGAAGTTCGTCCGGCATGGCGTCGAGCGTGAAGGCCTGGCGCGGATCATCTGCCCCGATCGCACGGTAGACGCTCCGGCGAGAGACCCCGAGCGCGCGAGCGATCGCGGTTGGCCCCTCACCTGCGGCATGGCGGCGGCGGATCTCGTCCCCGGGGACGGATTTCGGCCGCCCCTTGCCGGCGTAGACGCCCGCCGCCTTGGCCGCCTCGATCCCGGCGCGCTGGCGCTCAAGGATGAACTTCCGCTCCATCTCCGCCACCATCCCGAGCACCGTGACCACGATCCGCCCGACATCTCCGCCGGTGGTCAGCTCGGGATCGAGAATGCGCAGCGAGGCGCCCTTCTGGTCGAGGTCGTGTACCAGGTTGAGAACGTCGCGGGTCGATCGCCCGAGCCGGTCGAGGCGGACCACTACCAACTCGTCGCCCTCACGCAGGAACTGCATCACGGTGGCGAGTTCGGGCCGGTCGTCGGCGGATTTCCCCGACAGCTTCTCCGAGCGGATCACGGTGCAGCCGGCTGCTTTGAGCTTGTCGATCTGGATGGTGAGGTCCTGGTCGGTTGAGGAGACGCGGGCGTAGCCGAAGCGGGGCATGCGGGGCTCTCGATCGTGCCAAAAGGGTGGCTTGCGTACCTGCTCCGACGCATAAGTCGGAACCGACCTTTTTGCCACATGCCGGCGGTGTGCCGTGGTGCTGGTGCGGAACGGTATACCGTTATGTGGCGCACACGCTTGGCATTACTCCTATGGCGACTCCAGTCATAAATATGTACGAGAGCGTTCAGTGTCATTTGCATCAAAGTGACATTTTCGGATAAGTTCAATAGGAAGTGATACGACAACGGCGTGCAGGTACCTCATGGCATTCGTGACCGATGTGAAACTGGCCGCCAACGGACGCATGCTCCTCCCTCAGGCCGTGCGCGAGGCGATGGGCATCACGGGCGAGACGCGCATCATCGTCACCGTCGACGGCACCGAGGTGCGGCTGTCACCGATGACCAACGTCGTCTCGAAGCTCCAAGCGCTCTATCGCCAGCATGCCACCCGGGACGCGGACTCGGCCGCCTTCCTCGACGAGCGTCGAGCCGATGACGGCGACGGCCAGGATGCCGGCGCATGAGCGGTGTTGTCTTCGACACCTCGGCGGTGATCGCGCTCCTGCGCGGGGAGACCTGTGCCGGGATGGTGGCCGCGCGCGTCGGCCAGGCCGCGATGTCGACCGTCAATCTCCAGGAGCTCGTCGAGGCGTTGCTCCTGCGCGGCCTGTCCCACCCGGTGATCGAGGAGATGGTGCAGGAGCTGCGCCTCGACCTGCATGCCCACGACCGCGAGGCGGCCTTCGCCGCCGCCCGCCTGACCGAGGCCACGCGCCGGCACGGCAGCGGGCCGGGCGATCGGACCTGCATGGCGCTGGCAATCAAGCTCGGCGTCCCGGTCCTGACCACCGATCACGCCTGGGCGAACCTGAGGATCCCCGGCCTGGTCGTCGAAGTGGTCCGCTGACCGGAAAGGCAATCCATGGCCTCACGGTCGACCATGGTCCTCGCGGGCGGCACGCTCGTCCTCCCGACCGACCTGCTGCATGAGTTGGGGTCCGGGACGGCGATACCGTCGTCCTGGAGGTAGTCCAAGGCGAGCTTCGGGTTCGCTCGCGCGGCGCGGTGATCGCCGGGATCCAGGCCCTCGCCCGAGAGTACGTTCCCGAGGGCGTCAGCGTGGTCGACGAACTGATCGCGGAGAGGCGCGCTGAGGCGGTCCGGGAGTGAGGCCAGGGCTGGAAGGGGCGAAAGTTGGCTGCGGCTGACTTTTCTCGCGGGCTTCGTCCGTGGCAGCGTCTCCGTACCGTCGCCGACGGGAACGGATTGGCCGCGAACGCCGTCACCGGGTCGTGTACGAATGCCGCGAGGCGATCCCGCTCCACGATGCGGCTTGCGCCCAGCGCCTCGACGAGCCGGGCCTTATCCCCCGAGATGTCCTGTAACCGCTTCCCCTTCCGATCGGGAGCATCCTTCGCCCGCGTCAGTCGATCAGCCAACCCGCCATGATCGTGAGGGGGGTGTCGGGCCAAGGCCCGGCGTCACGTAAGTTCGAGTGGTCGTTCGCACCCGGAACCTGGAGAGCATGACGCAGGTCGGGCGCGCCTTTCGGCCGGCCTCTTCGCCGCGGTCGTACTCCCGTACATACAGGGAGGAGCAGAGGATGATCTCGCCGTGCCCGAGGCTCAGTTATCGCGCCCGTCGTCCTGCGTGACGGCGTCGAGCCCGGCCAGGATCTCGTCGCGCTCCGGACCCGTCAGGTCTTCGGCACGGTGCGCGCGCTGCGAGCCTGCGCCGGACAGGCGATCGAACTGCTCGGCCGTCATCAGGACGAACTTGCGCTTTCCGTGCTTGGTGATGTCCACGGGGCCACGAAACGCCGCCTCGACCACCTCACCGGATTTGTTGCCGAGATCCGTGAGGGTAAAACTCGCCATTGCCACCTCCTGTATTTTCTGTAAAATACAGAAAATAGCCATATTAGCTGTTTTGGCAATTTAGTGAAAGGCAATCGCGCTGGTTGTGTGTCTCCCGGTCGACGGCCGGGGCGGCGCGCCAGCGCTGGGGCCTGCGCGCGATCGAGTTCGAGGCGATGCTGGTCGCCTCGGCCGGGCTGCACTGCTTGATGGCCGCCCTCTCTGACCTGTCGGCCGGCGGCGAGTTGCGCCAGGAGATCCTGCGCTCGCCGAGGCACGTTCTGTACGTGCTGCGACGCGGGGAGGCGGGCCCGATCGTCGGGGCCGTGCTGCACGGCAAGCCGCGCGAGGCGCTGCCGGCATTCACGCCGGCGGCGAGATCGGCGACGGTGCCTCCGGTCATGCTGGCGCGCAGCGTGACCAAGCGCCCGTCACGCCGGCGGGTGGATGCGCGCCAGCTCGATCTGTTCGCGACCTGATCTGGTTAGGGATCGGCCTCCGATCGAGGGCTGCGGTTGAGACCGCGGTGCTGGAAAAGAGGCACATCGCTCGACGGCGCCATCGGGTCCTCTCCGCCTGGTTCAGCCACGCGCAAACAGGGCGATGAAGGGCGGCAGCCAGATAACGGCGATGAGGATGCCGACCAGCACGGTGAGGCAGATCACGATCCTGAGCTGAGCCTCGATACGGGCATTTGCGTCCTTGATCTTCATGGTGACCGATCCCCCGGTTGGCCATGCCGCCCGACGCCGTCTGTCCCTCTGATCTGAGGGTCGAGCATGCCCCTTACAACAGGAGCGGCTTGCGGCCCTGCGTCGTTCGATCGGGAACATGATTCGTTGCCGCGTTCGCCTGCCTGGTGTGCGGCTCGTCGCTCGTGATCGACCCGTCCGGCGTCACTTCACCGCGACCACTAGGCCGTCCGCGAAAGCCGGATTGGCAAAGCCCGCGCCGGCCGGATTGCACAGGACGCGCGTCCCGCCCGGACGCACCAGGTCGACCGTATGATGCACGTGCCCATGCACCCACAGGGCCACTCGACCAGAGTCGGTCAGGGCGGAGAGATCGGAGGCGGAATTCCCGGCATTCCAGGTGCCGCGTTGGGCTGCATGGATGCAGTCCGGGTGGGGGGCGTGGTGGGTCACGACCACAAGGGCAGGGCGCCGTCATCCTCCGCGATCCGGGCGGCCAGCGCGGTTCGAGCGCGGCGATGCAGAGCCGCAGCGTCGCCAATGGTCAGGAGATGGCTGCCGCCCTCGTGCGCCAGTTCGACCGGCTCGCCGGTCGGCATACGGGGATCGAGGTGACCGGCCAAGCGGTAGTCGCTCCATAGCGTGGTGCCGACGAACCGGCATCCGGCAAGGGTCGCGCTGGTGCCGTCGAGGAGGGTGATGCCGGCGCGTTCGGCCAGCATCCCGGCCAGGGCGAGATCCTCGTCAATGAGCCCGTTCCAGTGCTCGTGGTTGCCCATCACGAACACCACCGGCCTGTCGCCGGCGAGGCGGCGCAGGACCGCGAAGCCGCGGCCGGGATCACCTTCCTGGATGTCGCCAGCGGCCACCAGCACGTCGAAGGCCGGCGGTGCGGGGCGGAACTCGTCGGGATCGGGCAGGGTCTCGAGGTGCAGATCGGAGAGGATCCAGAGCTTGGCCACAGACGCTCCCGGAGGCGCGAGGATGGGGCGGGATCGCCGCGACGGGCTTTCGCCCTTCGCGGTGTAGACAACGGTCCAGGAGCTTGCCGATCCCGGTGCCATCCCGGTCGATGATGCAGGCTCGGCCGAGGTCGCAAGCCGCGACGGTCCTCACGGAAGCGAAACCGGGTTCACCGGTCCAGGCCAACCCCGACATCTGCGCCGATCGGCCCAGCCGGTAAGCTTCGCTGGCGGGAGAACCTCCTGCGGCCGAACCACGAGGATCGCTGTGACGGCTTCACAGTTCGCAGCGACCGCTTCTGCGCAGACCAGCGAGGCGGTTCGACCTCACACAGCTGGCGTCGGATCGGAGGCTTGGCACCTTCGCAGGTCGTGTCGTCGGTGACGGCGCCGTGGATCAGGGACCAAGGTGTTCGACGAACGCACAGGCGAGGCAGACGATCACCAGGAGGGTGCCGCCCAAGGCGATGCCCCAGGTTCGCCTCCTAAGATAAGCTTCGAGCCTGGCGTTGGCGTGCACGACCTTCATGGCAACCCTTTCAGGCGGCATCCTGCGGCCTCGCTGCTTCGCTGCTATCCGCCTCGGTCTGTCCCGCGGGATCATCCGTGCTCGGCGTCTCGGCCGATGAGCCGATCAGATCGGCGAACAAGGCCCTGTCGGCGTCGCGGGTGAGGAAGGGCGGCAGCTCGCGGCGGAGCCAGTCGGCGAGGCGCTTGGTGAAGGCGGGATCGTGGCCGGCCTCGAGCCGCTGCAGCACGAGCGCACCGAGCAGGACCTTGCGGCGGGTATCGCGGGTGCGTTCCTGCTTGCCGCGGCGGGCCTGCAGGCTCTTCTTCTGCGCCTCGAGGCGCGCGATGCGTTCGTCGATCGTCCGCCGCGCCATCGTCATCTCCCAGGGTCAGGCATGACCGTTGTAGCCGTCGCACGCGTCATGGCCAAGCTCGCTGATCAACGCCGGCTGCTTCTTCTCTATGGAACGACTACGGTGCAACACCAGTGCCGTACCCTGCTTCTCACGACCAGTCCTGCCAGTGGACACTTTCCGCAGCGGAGGAGCGAAGCGACAGCAGCGGAAGGGCGCAAATACGAATCGCTTCGCGACTCTTTTGCTGCTACGCTCAAGCTCTCAGGAGCAAACCTCTCGTGTCGATCTACCACTGCCAGATGTCGGTCGTCGCCCGCTCCTCCGGGCGCAGCGCAGTGGCCGCCGCCGCCTATCGGGCCGGCGAGCGGCTGGAGAACCTGCGCGACGGCCTGGTGCACGACTACACCCGCCGCATCGGCATCGGGCCGTCCGGGATCGTGCTGCCGCAGGGCGTCGAGGCCGCCTGGGTCAAGGATCGCTCCGCGTTGTGGAATGCGGCCGAGGCGGCCGAGAAGCGCGTCGATGCCCGCGTCGCCCGCGAGTTCGTCGTCGCGCTGCCGCACGAGCTGTCCGGCGAGTCGCGCCTGGCGCTCACCTGCGCCTTCGCCCAGGACCTCGCCGATCGCACCGGCGCGGCGGTGGATTTTGCGCTCCACGAACCACATTCCCGCGGTGACGAGCGCAACCACCACGCCCACCTCCTGATGACCACCCGCGTGGTCGAGGCCGGAGGGCTCGGTGCGAAGACGCCCCTGGAGCTTGCCAACAAGCAGCTGATGCTGCGCGGCCTGCCGACGACGCAGGCGCAGCTAGTCGCGATCCGACAGGCCTGGGAGGGGCTCGCGAACGCGCATCTGGCGCGCGAAGGCCTCGACCTCACCATCGATCATCGCAGCCATGCTGAGCGCGGGCTGACGCTCGCGCCGACGCAGCACGTGGGTGTGGCGGCCACCAGCGTGCGGCGGCGCGGCGGCACGATCGAGCGCAAGCGCCTCAATCCGGCCGACGCCGCCCACAACGCGGCGGTCATAGCTCAGCGGCCGCAGGAGGTGCTCGACCTCGTCACCGGCGAGAAGAGCGTGTTCGACGCTCGCGATATCGCCCGCGCGCTACACCGCGCGCTCGACGACGATGCAGCCGCCTTCCAGAACGCGTTCGCGGCGGTGATGGGCTCGCCAGCCCTGGTGACGTTGCAGCCCGAGAGCACCGACCCGCTCACCGGCGAGGTGAGTGCCGCACGCTACACCACGCACGAGATGCTGACGCTCGAGACCGAGATGGCGCAGGCGGCCGGGCGGATGCAGGTGAGCTACCGGCACCCGGTCGGGAAAGGGCATGTCGCCGGAGCGATCGCGGCGCAGGACGCGGCGATCCGGGCCAGCACGGGCGAGGCCTCGGCCGGGCTGTCGCCGGAGCAGCGCGAGGCGATCCAGCACGTCACCGGGCCGGAGCGGATCGCCGCGGTGGTGGGATTTGCCGGAGCCGGCAAGAGCACGATGCTCGCTGCCGCGCGGGCTGCCTGGGAGACCCAGGGCTACCGGGTGCACGGCGCCGCGCTGGCGGGCAAGGCGGCGGAGGGCCTGGAGGAGAGTTCGGGCATCGCCAGCCGCACCCTGGCCTCGTGGGATCTCGGCTGGCGCAACGAGCGCGGGCTGCTCGGAAGCGGCGATGTCCTGGTGATCGACGAGGCCGGGATGGTCGGCTCGCGCCAGCTCGCGCGGTTCGTCGCGGAGGCGGAGGCGCGCGGGGCGAAGCTGGTGCTGGTGGGCGACCACGAGCAGCTGCAGGCGATCGGGGCGGGAGCGCCGTTCCGGGCAATCGCCGAGCGGATCGGGCACGCCGAACTCTCCGACATCCGCCGGCAGCGCGAGCCGTGGCAGCGCGCGGCCTCGGTGGCGTTCGCCAGCCATCGCACCGGCGAGGGCTTGCGGGCGTATCGCGAGAAGGGGGCGATGTCGTTCGCCTCCGATCGGGCGCAAGCCGAGGCGACGATCGTGCGGGACTACCTCGCCGATCGGGAGCGACGGCCGACCGGTTCGCGGGTGGTGCTGGCGCATCGCCGGGCCGATGTGCGGGCGCTCAACGACGGCATCCGGGCGGCTTTGCAGAAGCGGGGCGCGCTGGCGCAGGGCGAGGAGGCGGGCGAGCGGGCGTTCCCGACCAACGACGGCGAGCGCTGGTTCGCGTCGGGCGACCGGCTGGTGTTCCTGGAGAATGACCGGACGATCGGCGTGAAGAACGGGATGCTGGGTACGGTCGAGGCGGTGGCCGCGGAGCGGATCGTGGTGCGGCTCGACGGGGCGGACGAGCGCCGGGTCGAGGTGGCGACGGACGCGTACCAGGCGCTCGACCACGGCTACGCGACGACGATTCATAAGAGCCAGGGGGCGACGGTGGACCGGTCGTTCGTGCTGGCCTCGACGACGATGGACCGTCACCTGACCTACGTGGCGATGACCCGCCACCGCGAGGCGGTGGAGCTCTACGTCGACGGAAGCGAGTTCTGTGAGTGGGGCCCACACCGACGGGGCCGCCGCGAGGCGGTGTACGCGGCGCTGGAGGCGCGTCTGTCGCGCTCGGGTGCGAAGGAGACGGTGCTGGACTACGCGCCGGCGTTTGCGGCGCGGCGGGGTCTGGCGGAGCGGCTCGGTATCCGCAGCGGGATCGTGCTCGGGGCGGAGCCGGCCTTGAGGAACCCAGCGGCGGGCGAGTACTCTCGTCGGGATCTAGTCGCCGAGCTGCGGGGCGAGCCGACCTTGCCATCAAGGACGGGCCAGGTCGAGCCGCCACGCAGCCCCCGGTTTGCCGGGTTGCGGCTGCGTGCAGGGCCGTCCGTGCCGCGACCGCCGGAGCCGGAGAGGTTGGAGCCGGTCGCCGATCCGCTGGCCGATCGGCTTCGGTCGCGGTCGGACCTGGAGCGGGCGCTGGAGCGCTACCTCCAGGTCCACGATGCGCGCGAGCGGCAGGCCCGGGAAGGTCTGCCGCGGCTGGACAGCCAGAGTGAGGCGCTGGAGGCGGCCGGGCTCGGGCTCGACGCGGCGCAGGCCGGGACACAGGCAGCCTTGAAGGAGGCGCTGCAGCGCGATCCGGGGGTCCGGCAGGCGCTGGAGGAGCCGTCGGGCCCGGGGCGGATGCTGGAGCTGATGGCGGGTCTGGACCGCGAGCGGGAGCGGCAGGTTCAGGTGGAGCTGACGGCCGAGATCGCACGCCAGGAGCAGCTGCGCCGGGAGCAGGTGCAGCAGCTGGAACGGCAGCGCGCGCGTGCCCTGGGTCTGGATCTTGGTCGGTAGAGAGCACGAGGACGGCATGCGGGACGACCGACACCACGATGGCCGATCTGGAAGTATCGCGGGCGTAGCGCCGGATCCAGACGTGGAGGAGGGTGACGCGGCCGCGGCCTTTGACGCGCTGCGAGCACATGTGGAGATCCTATCCGGACAGCTAACGACGATCGGCCGAGGGGTGGGAGCGGTGCTAGACCAGCTCGAGGCGCAAGGAGCGCCGGTCGATTATCGGACGGATCTCGGGCGCCTGGTGCAGGCTCTCGATGCGGTGGACGACCGTCTGCTGGCAGTCGAGCGGGCGCCAGCCCTGCGGCAGGACGCCGGCAAATTGGTGGAGCAGTTCAACGAGCAGAGGCGGATCCTGAACCGGATCGACAGCCTGATGGACTCCCGTCCGGCGCGCGCCCGCGAGCGGTGGCGGCGGAATGCGTGGCTCGGGGGCGCCGGCGCGGCGGGGATCCTGGTGGGGGTGGTCCTGGCGCTGGCGGTGCCGCGGTTCCTGCCGTTCTCGCTGGCGGAGCGGACGGCGACGACGGTGATGGGGCTGCGCGCATGGGAAGCCGGCAACCGCCTGATGGGGTTTGCCAACAAGGATGCGGTCGACTGGATCGTTGCTGCCCAAGACCTCGTGAACGTGAACGCAGATACCGTGGCTTCATGCCGTGCGGCGGTGGCGAAGGCAGGGAAAGAGCAGAGCTGCACGATCGTGATGCCAGTGCAGGGCTGGAGCCTAGAGAAGATCCGTCCCTGATGGTTTTATATTTTGATTTTAAAATATTAACAATTATTTATATTATGATGTATTTGTAGATACAAATACTGATAAAATCATAACTGATAAATGATATTGTCGCTCATAAGAGGGGTATCAGCACCGAATCATAATCCTACCAAAAAATTTCCTTGAACCATTGGTTATGAACTAGAAAAATGGGCTAAGGCGGGGTCTCGATCGGCGCCGATCGGGACCCCGCCTTAAGTGAATTTCCCAATGTAGCTTCAAGGGCTTGTTCCTGATTCAGCCCGGGGTCCCACTTTGCTGTCGATCTACAGCTGAGACCATGGCAACGGGCTGTTTTGCTCAGCTCACCGCTCATGCCCCGCCGTTGAGGTGGTCTCGCGCACCGGTGACAGCAGGTAGTCGATTACCCGCCGCCGCCCGGTCCGGATCTCCACCGTCGCGGTCATGCCCGGCGTCAACGCCACCTCCTTGCCGTCGGCCATGATCGCGGTCCTGGCTAGCGCTACCGTCACCGGGAAGATCAGGTTCTGGGTCTTGGGCATCCCGGTCACCGGGTTGAGGCCCTGGCCCCGCGCCACCGAGAGCGCGTCGCTGCCGCCGCTCGCCTCGCGGTCGTCGATCGCGTCGCGCGACACCCGCACGACCTTGCTCTCGATCGAGCCGTAGCGGGTGAACGGGAAGGCGTCGATTTTCACCACCGCCTCCTGGTCGGGTAGGACGAAGCCGATATCCTTGTTCTGGACCTGGGCCTCGACCTCGATCGGTCCGTCCGTCGGCACCACCACCATCAGCGGCTGGCCCGCCGTCACCACCTGGCCGAGCGTCGTCACGGCGAGCTGCTGCACGGTGCCGGAGATCGGCGCCTTGAGCGCCGTGCGCTCGCGCTTGAGCTGCGCCTTCACCACGTCCTGCACCAGGGCGTCGCGCTTCTGCGCCGCTTCCGTCAGCGCTTGGTACTGGCGCGCCACCGTCTCGCTGGTCAGCTGCGTGATGCGCCGCTGCAGCGAGGTCGCAGCGGCCTTCGCCTCGGTCAGCTGCCCGCGATCGTAGGCGAGGTCGGCGGCGACCTGTTCGACCTGCTGCACCGCGTCGATCACCGCGGCCCGGGTACCGGCGGCCCGCTCGACCAGGGTTTCGCGCATGTCGGCGCGTTCCTTGAGCACTGCCTGGAGGCGCATCCGCGCCGCGATGCTCGCCGTGAACCGCTCCTGGGTTGCCACCTTCTCGGCAAGTTGCGCCTCGAACGCCTCGCGGGTGGTGATGTACTGACCGATCTCGGCCAGCATCGCGCCCTCCTCCCGGGCCTGCACCGCCAGCGGCACGTCGGCCGGGAAGCTCACCTTGGCGGTCGACTTGTTCTTCTCCACAGCCTCGATCGTGGCGCGACGCCGCGCGATCTGGGCCTCCAGGGCCGAAAGGTCGCCCTGGCGCGAGGACAGGTCGGCCTCGGCTTCCGTGGGCTCCAGGGTGAGGAGCACGTCCCCGACCTGGACCCGGCTGCCGTTCTCGACCGCGATCGTCTGGACCTTGCCGGTGTCGAAGGGCTGCACGACCTTCGAGCGGCCGGAGGGCTGGATGCGAGCGGTTGCCACCGCGTGGATGTCGATCTGGGCGAAGATGCTCCAGAGGAGTGCTGCCCCGAACATCAGGCACATCACTCAGGTGAACACCACCGCGTAGGGCGAGGGCGGGGTGTCGAGGATCTCGAGATGCGCCGGCAGGAATTCCTGGTCCGAGCGGTCGTCGGCGAGACGCCGCACCTGCTCGGAGAGGCCGCGCGGGCTGAAGCGGACCGGCGGCGTGGAGCTGCGCCGGGGCGCCGGCAGGTTGGCGGCGGGTTGCGGGTTCGTGCTCACGCGGCCTCTCCCTGGGCTGAGCCGTGGTCGGATTGCAGGCGCCAGAGGCGGCCGTAGAGCGAGGCCGGCCGCTCGACCAGCTCGCGGTGGGTGCCATCCTCAACGATCCGTCCTTCCTGCACGGCGATGATGCGGTCGCAGATCCGCACCGCCGCGAGGCGATGGGCGATGATGATGACGGTGCGCCCGCGCACGATGTGCTTCATGTTCTCCTGGATGATCCGCTCGCTCTCGTAGTCGAGGGCCGAGGTCGCCTCGTCGAGGATCAGGATGCGCGGGTTGGTGGCGAGCGCCCGCGCGATGGCGAGCCGCTGGCGCTGCCCGCCCGAGAGATTGGCGCCGCGCTCCTCGATCGGGGTGTCGTAGCCGAGCGGCAGCCGGTTGATGAACTCGTCGGCGCCGGCAAGGCGCGCGACCTGCATCACCTGCGCCCGCGACAGGCCGGGATTGGCGAGGGCGATATTCTCGAACACCGTCTTGTTGAACAGGAGGTTCTCCTGGAGCACGACGCCGATCTGGCGCCGCAGCCAGGCCGGATCGACCTGGGCGATGTCGACCCCGTCGACCAGCACCTGGCCCTTCTGGGGCATGTAGAGGCGCTGCAGCAGCTTGGTGAAGGTCGACTTGCCCGAGCCCGATGGGCCGACGATGCCGATGACCTGGCCTGCCGGGATGTCGAGGCTAACGTCCTTCAGCACCTCCGGCGTGCTGGGCTGGTAGCGGAACGACACGCCCCGCACCAGGGTCGGCCTCGCCTGCGGCGGTGCAGGCGGCGCGCGTCTCCTTCGCGCTACTTCCACGCGCCGGCAAGCCGCGCGACCGTGCTGCGGCTCGTCACCCGCATGCCGATGCCCGACGCGCCGGCTCCCATCCGGGTCGGGATCGACGGCTGGGCAATCCGCAAGGGCAGCCGGTACGGCACGATCGTCGTCGATTTCGACCGTCACCGCGTCATCCACCTGCTCCCGGATCGCACGGCACCCACGCTGGCCAGGTAGCTCGAACGGCACTCTAGCGTCGAGCTCGTCGCCCGGGATCGCTCGGCCGAACCGGCTCCGCCAGCCAAGCTACCTGTGGTGGAAAGGCCCACGGTCCACTAACATTTCACTTGGGCCACCTCGTGGGGGCTGATCAGCTGGCGCACGGCTAGCTACACCACTCCAAGGGACATGATCGATCTCGACGAGACACATACAATCTGGCAGAAGTTCGTGCCGAGCTTGGTTGCGGATATGCATCCCGGTCCCATATGTCTCCAAGAGTCGAAAAAATATGTCGGCTGTCAAAAAGTAAATGTCGCGCGTCTATCTCTTGATATGCGACAATCATGACAGGGAATATGCAAAATGTCGTTCGTAGAAAATAAACGGATAAAGCGTATAGACATCTTGGTTACAACCTTATGCCGTCCACATCTTTTGATGAAATTGGCTGATTCGCTGAGTAAGCAAATAGATTACGACCATCTTCATATAAAGACGTTTCTCTTTGCAGATAGTGTTCAAACAAGGGACGGGAATTTTATTGGAAGTTTAGCTGATTCAGACAAGTGTGTTCAGTACTTTTCTGAATGCTTTCCTAATTCGACAATTATGAGACCCTCTTACAATCTTGGAATTTGCGGAAATTTTGCCAGAATCAATGACCACATGCTTAATTCAGAGGCTGATGCATTTATTTTTATTGAAGAAGATGTTATGTTAAGATCAGATTACATAACAATGACCGCCGATTTGCTAGACGTTACAGCGCAAAATCCAGCTATAGGCTTAATTTCGGGTGTTCCTGGCATTGCGTTGACGCAAGATGAGCAAGAAGCCAGTGCGTCCGAATTGATTCCTATTGGGCACAAATGGAGTTTCGCTCTAAACCATGAAACCGCTCGCATTCTGTGCCCAATGCTAAAAGTCTATCTTGATTTTTGTAAGTCAGTAAATTTTTATTGTAATGGGCGAGATGGACTTAAAGAGACCGGCGCGGTTAAGGCATTTTTAAGCCGGTATAGTTACCCTATCCCCGTAGAAGGGACTGGTCCTGACGCCGCAATTGATATTATGTCTAGTAAACTCGGGCTGCATAGCATTTGTACAAAATCTTCTTATGGTGTCAGCACAGGACGCAACGGTTTGCATTTTACAGACACTCAATTTGAAGCTATGAATTTGCATCAAGTTACCTTGTTTGAAGGGCAACGCGTGCGCTATTCGACTAGCGATGTGAATAAAGCTCTACATAGCTCGATGCAGTATCATAGAAATTTATTACTGGAGTCGATCTCTTGACCCATAAAATATTCGTCGTCGGCGCTGGAGGACTTGCAAGCGAAGTCTTTTCCGTTTTGAAAATGCAGCATAGTCAGAACGAATCTCAGATTGAAACATATTTTGTCGTCGAACACGGAGTGGCTGCGCCTCATACAGTGTTTGGACGTCCGGTTCTCGTCGGCCTAGATGAAATACCAACAACAGAGCGTAGCGAAATTTATGTTGCTATCGGATCTATCGTCGCAAGAGATCGCATCGTAACCGCACTTCAGCTGCGTGGTCACAATTTATTTCCGAATTTAGTTCATCCTGATTTTCGAATGGGATTGAATATCAACATTGGCGAGGGAGTAATTGCGCTCGGTCCTGGTATCATGACTTCTAATTGTAGTATAGGAGCATTTTCGATTGTCAATCCTCTTTGTTCTATATCTCACGATTGTAAAATTGGAAGTTTTGTCAATCTCGGCCCTGGTGTTTTACTAGCAGGAGGTGTGACGATTGATGATAGAGTTGATATTGGAGTAGGAGGCAAAGTAGCACCGAGAAAGTATATCGGACAAGGAGCTGTACTAGGCGCCGGCGCGGTTGCAATCCGCGATATTCCGTCAGGGGCGACAGCCGTTGGTGTACCAACTAAGTTGATCAAAAAGGAGATCTAAAGTGGTCATACCTGTAACGAAGCCATTCCTGCCCGAGAGAGTCGAGTTTGAAAGATTGATAGACGGTGTCTGGTCAAGAAACTGGCTAACTAACAATGGCCCATTGGTTAACGAACTTGAGATTAAGTTGAAAGAGCGTATTTCAGTCGATCATTTATTATTTGTTACAAATGGCACAGTGGCTCTTGAATATTGTATACGCAGTTTAGGAAAAAAAGGCAATGTAATAACAACTCCTTTTACATACATTGCTACAGCGTCAAGCTTAGTATGGCATGATTTTTGCCCGATATTTGTTGATATAGACGAAGAAACATTTAATATTTCACCAGACAGCGTTGAGAAAGCCTTGCAAAGCACAGATGCAGTCGCAATCCTTGCGACCCATGTGTTTGGAAATCCTTGCCATGTGGTATCCCTACAGAACATCGCGCAAAAATATAATACAGCTTTAATCTATGATGCAGCGCATGCCTTTGGTGTGTCAATTAACTCAAAGTCGGTCGCAACGTTTGGCGATATGTCAGCATTCAGCTTCCATGCAACCAAACTTTTTCACACTGTTGAGGGAGGAGGCGTAGTAACAAGAGAGCCGAACCGATTGGCACGAATGGCAGCATTTCGCAATTTCGGTCATATCACTCCTGATACTTTTAGCGAAGCAGGCATTAACGGAAAGAATTCCGAGTTCCATGCTGCGATGGGTTTGGCTGTATTGCCGCATTTGGATAAAATAATTCTACGAAGAAAAGAATTATCTGTGCGTTACAATACTAAATTGGAGAATTCAAATATTAAACGACAAAAAATTGATCCTCAAGTTGAGTATAATTATGCTTATTACCCTGCTTTATTTGAGTCTGAAGCTGTTATGCTCTCTTGCAAGCAAGAACTCGAGGCACATAATATATTTCCAAGGCGATATTTTTATCCTGCGCTAAGCGATATTCCCTTTTTTAATTCAAAAAAAATCAGCACCGCGACAGATATTGCTAGCAGAATACTATGCTTGCCTTTATATCATGAATTAAGTTTTGAGGAAGTTGATTTGATATCACGAATCATACTAAGAACGATAAGGTATAGATCAAGCTAAATAAATGTACTGAAATGACTCTCAGCGCTATTTGAAAATAGATAACTAAGTGAGAGCCTACAAATGTGATTTGATCGACCGTTAGAAAGATTTTTTGAATTGAGTCGAGAGATGAATTCAGCTGCATCCAATCTAGTTAAAATAGATGTCGTCATGCGTAAGGCTTCTTCTATAAGGACTGGATCAGCTTGATAGTTGCGTGATCGGCAGGCGTCGCGGGTGTTGATAGAGTGTATAACGCTCATCCAATAGATCCAAGGTAGACGCCTGCCGCCTATGCTGACATAATGCGTGAAAGCCTGCTTTTGACACCCCCTTGGATTGGCTGCTTCGATCATTTTTAGGATAAGCTTCGTCCCAAGAGTATCTTTCGATAGTTGGACTAAGTGTGGGGCATAATGCGAGTGGGCGGTTCCATCCTATGTCGATATCAGTGCGTTCGATATGATTTCTTATTAATCACTTTGCGATGCAGAGATCGGCTTCGCTCAGACGCCGCGCGGGCTAGTGTCCTGCGTCTGAATTTTATGACAAAGTGTCGGTCTGCTGGGAGGCGCCGATGGCCTACCGTGTACCCACATCTCTCGACCTGAGCGCCGAGGAACGAACTGAGCTTGAGAGCTGGGCCCGCCGCCGCAAGACAGCCCAGGGGCTCGCTCTGCGTGCCCGCATCGTGCTTTTAGCCTCCGATGGACGGAGCAATACGGCCATCGCGGCGGAACTGAGAATCGGCAAGCACACAGTCGGCAAGTGGCGCGAACGGTTTGCCCGCGAACGCACGGATGGGCTGCTGGATGAACCTCGCTCGGGAACCCCGCGCCGGATCGGTGACGAGCAAGTCGCCGAGTTGATCGACCGCACGCTCTGCGAGCCGCCCCAGGGTGCCACTCACTGGAGCCAGCGCAGCATGGCCAAGGCTAGCGGGGTGTCGGGCGCGACGGTCGGGCGTTCGGCCTGCAGCCGCACCGGTCTGAGACCTTCAAGCTCTCGACCGATCCGCTGTTTGCCGAGAAGGTGCGCGACATCGTCGGGCTCTACCTGTCTCCGCCTGCTCGCGCCCTGGTTCTCTGTGTGGACGAGAAGTCCAGGTTCAGGCGCTCGATCGCACGCAGCCGCTGCTGCCGCTCCGGCCCGGACAGGTGGAGCGGCGCACGCACGACTACGCCCGACATGGTACCACCAGCTTGTTTGCTGCCCTCGACGTGAAGGCCGGGAGCGTGATCGGGCAATGCTATCCGCGTCACCGCGCCAGCGAGTTCCGCCGCTTCCTGGACGAGATCGAGGTGGCGGTCCCGGTCGACCTCGACGTGCATCTGGTGCTCGACGACTCGGCGACGCACAAGACCAAGTTGATCCGCGATTGGCTAGCCAGGCGCCCGCACTATCACGCGCACTTCACACCGACCTCTGCTTCATGGATCAACCAGGTCGAGCGATGGTTCGGCTTGCTGACGGAGCGGGCGATCCGGCGAGGCGTTCATTGCTCGGTGGACGAACTCGAACGCGACATTCGCGCCTTCATCGAGGCCACGAATGCCGATCCGAAACCGTTCTGGTGGGTAAAATCGGCCGACGCCATCCTCGCCAGCGTCAAACGCTTCTGCCTGAGAGCACTCGAAGCTGAGTCAGAGACAACGCCTTTGCTACAAACTTCAGGTGCAGGACACTAGTGCACTGACGCCTTCAAAAGGTGCACCACGCGGCAGAAATTTCCTTTTGACGGCAGGGATTTGGCGAGAGTGCAGGTGGCGCGTTCGTCGGTGTCAGTGCACTAGTGCAGTGACACCGACGAACGAGACACATGCTCATTCGCCAACTGACTGCAACGGCGAAGGAAATCGCGCTGCGTGGTGTACCTTTTAAAGGCGTCAGTGCACTAAGCTGGTGGCGCCGGCCGGCAAAGTAGTCCAGTTTGTGACTTCAAGCATGCGAAAGGGCTCGGCGGAGAGCAGGACGACGCGGATGCGCGGGACGTGCTTGAGGGGGCGAGAGCGATCCTGGCTGATCGCGCGCAGCCGCACCTTCTCGTCCTCCGCGAGGATCACGCAGACAGTCTGAGCCACACCTCAGACTTGTATGCCTCACGCTAAAGGTGAACCTTCTGAATACGTCAGTGCATTGGAGGCTCGCGCAACGGCGGCGCGCCCCGGCCGAGAGCACGGGGGTCTCCTCGAAGGTCACTGCCTTGGCATCCACCTGCCGCACCTTGCGCGCACTCCCACCCGTAATCCCGTCCAGACGCCGCAGCTAAAATCTATGGTCAAGTTAATACAAAAGTTGATCCTCAGGATCAAACTGAGAACATTACAATCTTTGCCCCTCAGTATCGAGAAAAATTAAGCGCAGCAGAAAAATTTTTTGCGTACATACGCGCTCTTAGAAATATACAAATAGGCCTATAGGCTACAAATACGCTTTTTACGTCCTATATAATAAGATTTTAAGCTTCAGATATAGAGATTTATACTACGAAATGGATTCGCACAATTTCATAAATTACTTGTTTCGGCGATTGGAAATTCTGAGGCTTGCCAAACACGGGCGGCTCGCGTACGGCGTGGGTATGGAAGCTAGTTATTGCTGTGGCTCCACCGTCTTAGCTCAAAGGAGATTTGACGGAGCATCCGGCGATCAGAGCATCGGAGAAGACGTCTTGTCCTCGCAGCATCTGTACGTTGATATACTTGATCTGATTAACTACTTGAGCGTGCACAGTAGGCCGAGTGGCATACAGCGTGTTGTTATAGAGTTTATCAAAAATTCTGCGGGCAAATCAACTTCAATAATCCCATGTCGAATTAATGAACAAGGGATTTTCGTGACTTACAAATTTGATCATCTTATTGAACTTATTGATATAATCAAAAAAGAAGGAGATAATCATAATGATATAAAACATCAGCTTCAGACTTTAATGTCACATGAATCATCGCAATCGCCTAAGCGCGGTGATGTTTATATCGTGCTTGGCGCTTTTTGGATTGCTGGACGACAGCATGATTGGCAGCACCGGCTTAGAAAAAGAGGTGTTATAGTTGTAACATTTATTCATGATCTCATCCCATTGAGTCACCCCGATTTAGTTACAACAACCACTAGAAATTATTATGAAAAATCTCTTGCATTGATAGCCCAACAAACCGATCTATTTATATGCAATTCGAAATACACAGAGCAGGCTCTTAAATCAACCCTTCTCCGCGAACTCGAATTTATGCCAAATACGGCGGTTGCCACCCTGGGAAGCGATCCCGTTCAAAGTAGCGCGGCTTCATTACCAATCCCATTAGAAGAAGGAAATTTCGTACTGGCAGTAGGCACGCGCGAGATCAGGAAAAATCATATCATCGCTGTGCGCGCCTGGGCGACTCTTCTGAGAAAGCATACGCTCGAGCATGATGTTCCGTACCTCGTCATTGTAGGAAGGCCAGGCTGGAAGGCTGACCTTCTAAACGAATTTGTTGAAGACTCGCCTATAATGCAGAGGAAGGTAATATTCTTAGAAGATGTCGATGAAAAGGATCTTATTGCACTTTATAGCAAATGTTTATTTACTATTTTCCCTAGTTTTGTAGAAGGCTGGGGGTTGCCTATCACAGAAAGTCTTATCCATGGTAAAGTCTGCATTGCTGGAAATGGCGGTGCGCAAACTGAGGCAGGCGGCGACTTAGCCATTTACGTCGATCCAAGAGATTATCAAGGACTGTATCGGCAGGTTCGGGATTTGCTCAATTCTGAACTGAGGTCAGAAATCGAAAATAGAATAAAACAAAACTATGTACCCCATACATGGCAATCATTCACCGAAGATGTTTGGGCGGCATTTTCAAACATTACCAATACTAACTCAAATATCGGCTCATTTAAAGGATTTAAAGCAGAAATCAACAAAATATATTCTTTAAGCTCACTTGATATTTCTAATGATATTTGTATGAGCTGGGTAGATCGTGGACGCGTGTTCTGCTTGGATGAAAACTGGAATGAATTAGAGGATTGGGGCTGCTGGAGTTCGGCAGAAAACGCTGGGTTGGAAATCCCGACAAATGCTCAACCAGGCGATAAACTGCGGTTATTGCTGGAGCTTCGTTTCCCACCACCGCCACATCCAGACGATATGGATATGACAATTGAGGTAGACGGTTTGCATAAGCATCCGATTGCAAAAACAGAACTAGGTCCTGAGTGGATAAGTTTATTTGCTTATGTAGACCAGAATAGAAAAATCAATCTAACACTTTCTCGAAAATCTTTTTTTTCTAATCCCCATAGACAGCTGTATGTCGGGATTTCAAAGTTCTGTCTTTTTGAGGCAACAATCAGAGAAGAAGACATTCAGAAAGTTCTCTCGGAATAGGATCATAAAATGACAATCTTTGTCGAAGTTAAAGATCTCCTGGTTTTTCTCAGGACACATAGCTCGGTCACAGGCATTCAGAGAATTGTTTCTGGGGTGATATCGACCTTGCATCATGACGTAGTCCAAAAATATCAAGATGAAATTGTTTTCTGCAGCCTTGTGCCTGATAGACAGGGCTTTGTCGCAGCGTTTGACGAAAAAAAACTTAGAAGTATTTGCGATAATGTGATGTCTGGAAATATCAATCATGATGATAAGAATAATTGTATAACGGATATTGAATCAAATGCAAAATTCGTTAGACCTCGACGGGGGGATTTGTTATTTTTCATTGGCGCATATTGGAATTCATATGATTTTTTCCATCTTCTTACACCGCTAAAAACTAACGGAGTTCTCATCGGAGTCCTTGTATACGATATTATTCCAATAACTCATCCGGAATGGGTACCAAAGCAAGCGCGCCGACTTGTTGTCGATCGTGCGATTGCTATGTTTTCTTCCTCTGATATATTCTTAACTATTTCCGATTTTGCGCGTCGAGAGCTATTATTTGTTCTGAATGAAGAGATGAACCTAGATAAGCCCGTAATCACAGTCCCGCTCCCACAAGAACTGCCCGGGAATCATACAGATAACGGTAAGGTATTAGAAGGTGGTCACCCAAAATTTGTCCTTTCTGTTGGGACTATAGAAGGTCGAAAAAATCACCGTCTCCTTTTTCACGTATGGGCGGCGCTGTGTCGTAAATACGGCTACGAAAATGTTCCTTACCTATTTCTAGTCGGCAAGTGGGGGGGGTATTCGGAGGAATTTGCAGAGCTTTGCTCAGACTCCAATTTTATCAACGGTCGGATCCGTGTGCTTGACAAGCTCAGCGATGCTGATTTAGCAAGTTTGTATAAAAATTGCCTTTTTACAGTCTTCCCGAGTCATGTTGAAGGATGGGGGATGCCGGTAGGTGAGAGCTTGTCATTTGGCAAGGCTTGCTTAGCATCAAATAGTACTTCTATACCTGAAGTTGGAGGAGATGTAGTTGAATATTTTGATTCTTTAGATGTCGATTCGGCTTTCAAGTTAGTCGAAAAATATATTTTTGATCCCGAAGCTATCTCGGAGGCTGAAGGCCGGATCGCTAGCGAATTTCATCCTACAACCTGGGACGGCTATGCAGAAAGATTGTTTCAAGCGATCAATGAATTGAAATTGCAAGCTCAAGAACATCGTGGGGCGACGCTGGAGCTTGAAGAGTCAATAAAATTTCGCTCACAGTTTGGACTCAATACTCAACAACGATGGGCCGTTCGTTCCAAGTTTACATCCCTTGCAGAAGGTTGGGGAGCTGTTGAGGATTGGGGTTGTTGGTCAAATTCACCCAATTCGGTTATACATCTTGAGTTGCCGGACGTAAAATGTAAGACATATTTGCACCTTGAGCTTTGTTTTCCGCCCGGACACTCTGGTGATGTTGTCACGGTATCTTTGGGAGCTACTTCACAAATCATAAATGCTAAGGCGGGACGTGCTGTACCTTGTGTAATTTCAATTCCTCCAGGTGCGAAAAATGTTGATATCTTGATATCTCGAGCTAGGGTTTTTGGTTATGCCGAACCTGACCGAACACTTTTCGTGGGAATCATGTCTCTTAGGTTGTCAAGGTCCGATAATATCGACGCACCTACTGAGTCGAAGCGAAAAATAATTCATATAAATACACTATAGATAGTAAAAATTGGAGTTATATTCAATATATAGCGATTACTATTGACAGTAGGTGTGGCAACCGGGAGATTTTCGGCGAACATTTATCCACCGCGTGTGGTGTTGGAGCACAGAAGGAGCGTATGTACCACCGATAATCATACCCTTAGTGCACTGACGCATACGGAAGGTTCACATCTGGCGTGAGCCATGCGAGTCTCCGGCATGACTCAGACCGTCTGCGTGATCCTCACTGGAGACGAGAAGGTACGGCTGCGCGCGATCGGCGACGATCGCGCTCGCCCCCTCAAGCACGTCCAACGCGCCCGCATCGTCCTGCTCTCCGCCGAGCGCTTGCCCGTGCTCGATGTCGCCCATCAGGCCGGCGTCAGCCGTACCACCGTCTGGCGCTGGCAGCGGCGCTTCGCTGAAGAAGAGATCGACGGCCTACTGCGCGACAAGACCCGCCCGCCCGGCAAGCCGCCCCACTTCACCAGCACCGTCGCCGAGGTGCTGGCGCTGACCTGCTCCGAGCCGTCCGGCGAAGTCACCCACTGGACTGGTCGCGCGGTTGCTGCCGCGACCGGCATCTCGCTGCGCTCGGTCCAGCGCATCTGGCAGGAGCATCGCCTGCAGCCGCACCGCGTGCGCACCTTCAAGCGCTCCACTGACCCGGCCTTCGCCGAGAAGGTGGAAGACATCGTCGGCCTCTACATGGACCCGCCTCGTCACGCGGTGGTGCTGTCCGTCGACGATCCTTCGACAGGCTCAGGATTAGGAGAGCCAGATCCAGGCCCTCGAACGCACCCGGCCCGACTGTCCGCTCGCGTCAGGACGCCCGGCTACCCGCACTCACGACTACATCCGCGACGGCACCTCGAGCGCGCCGAAGTCGTGTTCCCCGCGCGGGTCGTTATCGGGCGTGAAGGCGTCGTAGGCGGCGATGGCATCGAGGACGGCCTGCTGGCGCTCGCGGCCGAGGGCGATGACGCCAGCGGTCAGCATCAGTAAGCCGCCCTAGAGGGAGCGGCGGAGGATGTCGTTGAGCGTGCGAGTGCGATCCACGTCGAGGACGGTGGTCAGCATGAGAACCTCGAATGTCGGAAAGATAGTGAGCGGCGGCGCCGGATGGCCTGCCGCTGGGCACCCGAGCCAACCTGCGGCTCAGGTGCGGGGCGCGGGCCGGCTAGGCTTTGCCGGGCAGCAGCAGCGCGAGTTCGTCGGCGCGGCGCAGGATGGTTGGCTGGATCGGGAAGTCGCGCCAGCGCAGCGAATGGACGGCGCCGTTGATCCCGATCACCTCCGCTTCCCACCCGCCGGACGCGAAGGCGACCAGCAGCAGCGCTCGGTCACGCACGTCGACCAACCGATGCTCGTACAGGCAGGTGGTGAGCAGCTTCTCGATTACCGCGGCGGTGACCGCCCGCTAACTCTTACGAGTGCGAGGCCGCCGGTTCGCCCGCATGGCTAACGACAGGGCGGTCCGTAGGCGCGGTGCCTTGAACGGTCCGTCCGCGCCGCGGAAGCGGTGCAGGGTCGACCAGTGGGCGAGACGCCGACGCACGGTCGAGACCACGTGCGGTCCGGCGACCCGCAGCAGGCTGCGGGTGCGCAGTTCATCCTCAACGGCGCTGGGCATGCCATGACGGGGATCGCTCTCGCGCTCGGCCGGATCCCAGAGGTGATGGGCGACGAACTTCAGCGCCAGGGCCTCGGTGGCAGGCCAGGGCAGGGGATGACTGGTTGCAGCCAGGCACCAGGCCTCGAGGTAGCCGAGGTCGGAGGCGAGCGCCCGCAGCGTGTTGGCGCCCATGCCGGAGCGGGCAAGGTGCTTGAGGGTGGCAGCGTCCTCGTCGGTGAGGAGGGCGGCCAGTCGCTCGCGAGCGTCGAAGGGCAGAAGTCCGGCGAGCGCGTCGAGGTCACGCTCCCGGGCGAGGGTCGGATCCGAGGGGAGGGCAGGCGAGAGATCCGACATCGCGGGCGGGCTTCCAAGGGGATTTGGACGGCATTCAAGCCGATTTCTGGGCTTGCGTCCATCATCATCGATAAGGGCCAATTATCAATAGTTAGAATACCAATCGCTTGCTCATACAGGTGCACGAAGCGAAATGCATTATCGCTTCTGTCGCGGTATGCAGATACAGCCCTAGCAATGGTTTATCGCCTGCCCGAGCCACTCCCCTGGGCCGCCCTCGCCACACCCCTAGCCGCCGCCGAGGACGACCTCGCCCGCCTCGACCAGCTCCTCGCCATTAGCCCCATCCGCCACGGCTGGTGCGCCCGCACCGCCTTCGCCGACGCCTGCGCCAGCCTCGCCCTCCAGGGCGACCTCGTGCTCCTCGAAGACCTCGTCTTCCACGACGCCGGCCGCGACCGGCACGCCCCCTCCCAGGAGCTTACCCGCGCCCACGCCGTACCAGCCCCACCGGCCTCGCCGCCCTGTCCGAGGATCCGGATGAGGTAGGGGATCAGGACACGGTCCCGGTGCCAGCCGCGCCGCCGACCGACGGTGCAGACGGTGAAGGGGATCTCGCCGACGTCGATGAGGCGTTTTCCGCCGAGCTCGCCGGCATCGACGCTCTGATCGCCCGCTCCAGTCGCCTCCTCGCCGACACCGGTCTGGTGCGGGAGAGATCACCCCTCGTCTACGATCCGGCCTGGGGCGAGACCGACCGCCTCGCCGCTTGGCGCCACGCTGTCGCCAACAACCGCACCCTGCCGCCGGTCCTCGCTGCCACCACCGCGGTCGACGCCTGGACCACCCTCGAGCCGCTCCAGCACCGCGCCTGGCTAGGACCCCTGCTCGCCGCCGACATCCTGCGCGCTCGAGACAAGGCCTGACACCACCTGCCCGCCCTCGCCAGCGCCTTGCGCCGCGTACCCCGCGACCGCTGGCTCGTGCGCGATCCGCTGACCCGCTGGCTGGCCGTCTTCGGCGCCGTCACCGCGCGGGCCGAGCAGGGCATGAGGGATCACGACCGCTGGATGCTGGCGCGGGAGGGGCTGCTGCTCAAGGTACGCGGAGGAGGGGGAGTTCCAGCCTGCCTCTGGGATTGCCCCGTTTCTGATACTGCTGGCGAATGCAGTGGCTCAGGCCGCTTGGCTGATGATGCGAGCGAAGGGTGATCGCCGCGTCGAAGCGACGGCCTCACCCGCCAGCCAATCGGCGATCCGGCCGATGTTGAGGACAGTGGCGGTCAGCACATGCTGGAGATGGACCTTGGCGAGCCCGAGGTAGCGGGCCCGTCGCAGATGCATGGTGCGTACGCCCAGCGACAGTGTCCCTTCGATGCCCGCCCGCCAGCGGTACTGCTCGGCGAAGGCCTCATCGGCTTCTCGCGCTCGCGCGGTCTCCAGCGCGGCGTATTCCTCGCGCCGACGAGGTGTGAGCAACCGGCGCGGGGAGCGCGTACAGTTCTGCTTCAGTGCGCAAGGTTTGCAGTCCGCACTGGAGAAGCGGATGCGGATCACCGTGCGTCCCAGGTTGTGGTCGGGGCTCCAACTCGTCTTGGTGTGAATAGCAGGACAGGTGGCGATCTTTCGATCCCAGTCGATCTGGACGTCCTGAAGCCTGAAGGCTCCCGCCTGACGCGACTGCCACTGCGTATCCTGCGGGCTCGGCCCGAGCAGCGTCACGGCGTGATCGCGTGTACTGGCGAGCAACAGGTCGGCATCGACGTAGCCGGCATCGACCAGGTGCGTGTCGGGGAGAAGATCGTGGGCTGCCAAGTCGGCCTGGATCGACCCGAGGGCGTCGCGGTCGGCGACCGGGGCCAGCGTGGTCGCCACGTGAGTGATCAGGCGGGGGCGATCCGCGTCGCAAGTCTCGGTGAGGTGGACCTTGTAACCGATCCATGTCGTCGAGCGCTTCTTGGCGTAGTGCGTCTCTGGATCGTGGGGCGAGGCGATCATCAGCAGAGAGGGTGGTATGCCCTCCAAGAATGTTCGCTAGACAACTTGCGTGGTCTGCGGGTTCATATGATCCAAGTCGTCTTTCGTGCCGGTCTCGTCATCGACCGAGACGATCTGGAAGTTCTGCAACCAGACCCGGCCGAGCAGGATCACGGCGGGGATCTCGCGCAGCCAGACCGGTGCGTCGGGCGAGAACACGGCCGCCAGGAGCGTGTGTCCGTCGCGGCCGATCTGTTCGGCATGAGCGCGACGGGCCGCTTCGCCCTGCGGGACGTACAGATCGTCGATGGGCTTGGCGTAACGCTCGCTCCAGCTCTCCTCGGCGTGGGAGAGCTGAAACTGATAGTTATCCGTTGTTCAAGCCGACGATTTTTTCCGTATCTCGGTTCAGCGACATGGGTGCGCCATGATCAAGCTCCCTACTCGATTAGTAATCTGAATTCTTGTAGCAATCTTCTAGTATACTGAATTATAGAATTTTTACAGAGCAACTCTTCAGCAAAATTTGTACTAGCCAACGCAATATAATGAAATTTTCCTGGCTCGTTTCTTTCTAATCTGACTATATCGATGACTTCTTTGTCATCATATATTGGAATATAATGTGTCCAAGGTTTAGCATGGTTTGACCAAAACAAAATATAATTAGACGAATACTTCAGTAGTACCGATTTACTGCGCATAATAAGGACTGGTCTTGAGCATGTTGCTCCATTACCATCCATAGATATGATAAATTTGGATCTATATGCCTCGTCCCAGGTCATTATATTCACACCAAACCCATCCTGGCGTAGAGCTTCCTCTGCCTCTGCTGTACATTGAACAATCGAAGGTAGACGAAAGTCTACGTCGCTCTGATTCCGAAAATATTTGGCTGCTCTAATCCGCGGCACTGTCGCATTATGAACATCATAGAGGTCAACCCGATGCTTCCCCGTTGTCGATCCAGCAAATGAAGCTTTGTTATTCTTATCATCGTAGATTGTATAGTCATTAGACAAATAATTAAAATAATTATTTAATGTAAACTCAAAATCAGGTAAAAGAATATTTTTTGTCCCAGACTGTTTCTGGAAGCTAAATATCGGATAGTCTGTGCGTTCAGGGGCCTCATCATCGACATCTATTGCTATAATTAATTTATCAATACCAGATTGATCTTTCAAGCTGTCCTGAAGCAATATAAGAAATTGTTCCGCCCTAATTGTAAATACCGCCGGTACATCTTGCGTTTTTGGAATTATTGTAATATTATTATTGCAAATTTCGTATAGAAAAGTCGAAGGCGAATTAGCATTTTCCGAATCAAGATCTTGAAAATAAGCGCCGGATTTGAATTGGCGAATCTTCCATGGCGCCAACTGTTCCTCGATAGCGTTTCTAATAAATCCTTCTAAGCGAATTTTTTGTTTGAATTCTTCTGAGTGCACTAGAGTTCTAATTAAAGATTCTATATCTTTACACTCTAGTAAAGACGAAAGCAAATTATTGCTTTCTGGCTCAAGTTCGAGCAAAGAGCGAATTATATATGAAATTTCTTCTCTGTTCATCATCGTATTCCTTCCATGCGGTCCGATTTTGATGAAATATTTATTAACGATCATAAGATCTTGGTATGGTCGTCATATTTGATCCGGCGTCTGCCTTGCGGGCGAGGGGCGGGGCGCTCTGGCAGTAGCTGGTTTTAGCGAATCGGTCGCCGAGGCCAGCACCTGCTCGCAGGTGATTAGCTCCTGCAGGTAGGGGATCTCCTCCAGGCAGGCAACCTGCATGCTCTGGTTGTGCTGGATCGCGCGCGAACTGGCCGACCTCGAGCCGGTTGTCGTGAGTGCCAGTGTGGAGTCGGCATAACCGCAAAAGATGCATTTGACGTCGAGCTGACCGCGGTCGAGATAGTCTTATGTCAGTGATCTCGAGCTCGACGCGCGCCGGCGGCCTCACTGCCGCGGCGATTTCCACCACCTGGTTGTGGTGTAAGTCCAGCACAGCCCGGGGAGATTCTAGGTCTTGGACTTCTCGTGGGAATCTAGGGTGTTGACTCATTCAGATGGTACAGCGTTGCTATTGACGGCACCGAGTATGGCGGCGACCGGCTTGGTCCAGACGAAGGATTTGGGCTTGTTGCTGTGCTAGATGATATATCGATTGATCGCGGCCTGAAGATCAACTATCCCGCTAAATATTTCCTGTTTTAGCCTGCGCCGGGTCAGAGCCGAGAAGAAGAGGTCGACTGATCAGCCCCCACGAGGTGGCCCGAGTGGAATGTTAGTGGACCGTGGGCCTTTCCACCACGGGTAGCTTGGCCGGCGGAGCCGGTCGGGCGAGCGCAGCCGGCCAAGCGGTTAAGGCTGGCACGAACACCTCCGGGGCCGGCGGGCGGTAGCCGAACGAGGCGTGCGGCCGAACTCCGTTGTAGTGTCTCCTCCAGCTCTCGATCAGGATCTGTGCCTCCCGCAGAGAGTAGAAGATCTTCCCATTCAGCAACTCGTCCCGTAACCTCGCGTTGAAGCTCTCAATGTAGCCGTTCTCCCACGGTGAGCTAGGCGTGATGTAGGCCGTCTTTGCGCCCACGGTGGTGATCAATTTCTGCACAGATTGGGCGATGAACTCAGGTCCATTGTCAGAGCGAACGTGCGCAGGTACGCCACGCAGGATGAACAAGTCCGAGAGCACATCGATCACGTCCGGTGCCTTGAGCTTGCGGGCCACCCGGATGGCCAGGCACTCGCGGGTGAACTCGTCGATGACGTTCAGCAGGCGGACCTTGCGCCCGTCATGCGTGCGCGCCTCGACGAAGTCGTAGGACCAGACATGATCGCGATGCTCGGGCCGCAGCCGGACACAGGAGCCATCCCCGTCCCACAACCGGCCCTTCTTGGGCTGACGGGCCGGCACCTTGAGCCCCTCCTGCCGCCACAGCCGCTCCACCCGCTTGTCGTTGACCAGCCAGCCCGCCGCCCGCAGCAGGGCGGCGATCTTGCGGTAGCCGTAGCGGCCATACCGGCGCGCCAACTCGATCAGGTCGGCCAGCAGCGCCGCCTCGTCGTCTCTCCCCCGCGGCACCTTGCGCTGCGTCGAGCGATGCTGCCCGAGCGCGCGACAGGCGCGCCGCTCGGAGACCGTCAGCACGGTCCGGACATGCTCGATGCAGGCGCGCCGGCGCGCGGGGCTCAGAAGTTTCCCCGGGCGGCCTCCTGCAGGATCAGCTTGTCGAGGGTGAGATCCGCGATCGCCTTGCGCAGCCGCTGGTTCTCGGTCTCCAGCTCCTTCATCCGACGCACCTGGTCCGACTTGAGCCCGCCGAACTCCTTGCGCCAGCGGTAATACGTGACCTCGGTCACGCCGATCGCGCGGATCGCATCAGCCACGCTCTGCCCCTGCGAGACCAGCACGTCCACCTGCCGCAGCTTGGCCACGACCTCTTCCGGCTTGTGCTTCTTCGTTCCCATCGCGTCCGTCCTCCGTCGGCTCAAAGCCATACTTCAGGCCGGACCACTCCGATGGGGGCTGACCAGGGGCCTCATCGCGTATCTATCGCCCCGCTGCGCCTTTCCAGCCGGCGAGGCTCTTCGTTTCAGGATGCTCAAGGTCGCGGCTCGGCGTGCCCCTGGCTCCTGCGCAACGCCTCCGCTCGCTTCCTGCGATCGTCCCGCTCACTGGTTTAGGCGCTGGTAGACTTCGATCGCGTCGTTGATGTCAGGATAGATCACGGCGCGGCCGTTTGCCAGCACAATCCCCTGCTGGGCATAATCTCGGATCGTGTCCATCGAGTGCGAGCACATGATGATGTCAGCATTCTTCCGCCGCTGGCTCCACACCTCATCGCAACGCTTCATGAAGCGGGCATCGCCGACGCCGGTGATCTCGTCGACGATGTAGCAGTCGAACGGGATCGCCATGCTCATGCCGAATGCGAGGCGCGCGCCCATGCCCGAGGAATAGTTGCGGATCGGCACGTTGATGTAGTCGCCGAGCTCGGCGAAGTCCTCCACGAAGGCCAGGACCCGGCGCGGATCCTCGCCGTGGATGCGAGCCACGAAGATCACGTTCTCGCGGCCGGTCATCGCCGAGTGGAAGCCGCCGCCGAAGCCGAGCGGCCAGGAGATCCGGGTGGTGCGGATGATTCGGCCCTTCGTCGGCATCTCGCAGCCGGCGATCAGCCGCAGGGTCGTCGACTTGCCGGCACCGTTGATGCCGAGGATGCCGTAGCTCACCCCGGGCTTCAGCGTCATCGACGCCTGGTCGAGGATGGTACGGCGATACCCGTCCGTCTTGTAGATCTTGGTGACGTTGTCGAGGCGGATCATCGGCGAAAAGGACACGCTCGAAGCGTGGCGGTCGCCGTCCAGGCGCGACGGGCGGACCTTCGGGCCTCACCGATCATGCACCAAGCCGGGCATCCGCACGGTTGACGAGGCCGACCGGGGCGATCGGCAGGCTCCGACCTAGCCGCAGAAAGCGGCGAATCTGAGGAGCCGGCGATCATGTCCCAGGGGGGGGTGCAGCTGCGTGTGGTCCACCACGATGACCGGCAGGGCCGAACTGGTCAGACTGCGAGGTTTGGCAGACTGACGAGAGGATCATCGCCGATCGGGGCGATGCTTTCCAGGGTCATGTAGCGGCAGTAATGCACGGCGCATTCGTCGTTCTGCTCCAGGAGGAGCGCGCCAACCAGCTTGCGGATCGAGGACTCGTTGGGGAAAATGCCGACGCCATCGGTGCGCCGCTTGATCTCGCCGTTGAGGCGCTCGAGCGAGTTGGTCGAGTGCAGTTTGGCACGCTGGGCGGCTGGGAAGCCCATGTAGGCCAGGACGTCGGTCTCCGCCGTGTCCATCTCCATCAAGGCCGCCAGCTTCGGCATCTTGGGCCGGGGCTGATCAGTCACCCGCGGCCACTGCTGGCGGGCAGGCGGCCTCGGCATCCTCATAACGGCATCGGTCATCGAGGGTCCCCTGGGTTCGGGGTTGGTGGCTCACAACCCGATCCTAACCCGTCACCGCCGATGGCCACCCCCGCGGGAGATCCCGCCTGTTACAGCCCTATTGAGGGCGCGCAGGCGGGATCTCCCGCTCTCGGTCAGTTACACTACTCTAAAGGACACGACCCTGTTGACTGATTCATCAAATCTATATCCACTTTGCGGCAACCGAGGCGGCGGCGCGTGAGCGCACAGCAGGTGGGAGACGCACCAGCGGTGCGGCCGGTTTGTCGAAGGCCAATTTTTAAACAGCTGGCTTGAGCGCTGCCTTCGCCCACAGCGACGGCTTGGATTGGAGAAATATATTTGAAATTTCCAAACTGTGCAAGAATGGCATATGCCGATAAATTTTTGTATTTGACCGCTAAATATGCTTGTTGTATCTCGATCTGACGTACCTACGATGAATCTGTCGGTTGGTTCTCCAGCATAGACATCAAGATTTTGGAGATTTTTGAATGTCCCGTATTTCGCGTAGACCGAGGCTCGTTGTTGAAGGTGATAGCCTTTCTGCTTCCGGCATTTGGGTACCATATGCGCTGCAGGTGGCATCTGCTTCTAACGAGTTTTATTTGCCACCCAGCTACAATCAAGCTGTAGGAGGAGAAACGGCCCTACAGATGATGAATGAAGTTGGTTCCGTTAACGCAATAAGACCAGATGCCGTAGTTATTCTTGCGGGAACGAACGATCTTGGATTGGGAGTCTCTGCTAGTGTTATCTATAGTAGATTGAAATATATGTGGAAGAATTATTTAGATTCTGGCGCTGATTACGTGATCGCAGTGGATATTCCTCCTCGAAACGATGCCGGGTGGATGAAGAACTATTTTGTGCTCGAGACAAGGCGGCTCCAGCTCAATGATATGATAAACAATTTAGCCAATGACGTCGATCTGGCAAATTATAGGGACCGTATCTTGGTAGTTAAAGATTACAAATTAAACCCGAACACTGACACTATCGATGGATTGCACGAAAATGGCGTTGGGGCACAGAAAATAGGGAATGCGATCGGGGCTGCCATGTTACAGCTAAAGTTCTCTTTGCCTCAAGTCAAAGGCGACCTAAATGGCGATGGCACTACAGATATATTATATCGAAACGACAGCACAGGCAATATTGATTCTTTTCAGATGCATAATGGTGAGCTAGAAAGCCGTCACAGCATCGGCGACTCAAGCGCCGCCTACCTGATTGCCGGCACCGGCGACTTCAACGGCGACGGCACCTCTGACATTCTGTTCCGCAATAACGCTACGGGCGATGTTGGCTACTGGCAGATGCAGAACGGCGCGTTGGAGGCCTGGCACGCTATCAGCATGTCGAGTACAGACTACCAGGTGACTGGCATCGGCGACTTCAACGGCGACGACACCTCCGACATCCTGTTCCGCAACAGCAACACCGGCGATGTCGGCTACTGGCAGATTCAGAACGGCACACTGGAGGACTGGCACAGCATCGGCAAAGCGAGCATCGACTACCAAGTCGCCGGCATCGGTGACTTCAACGGCGACGGCACGTCCGACATCCTGTTCTGCAACAACAGCACCGGCGACGTCGGTTACTGGCAGATGCAGAACGGCACACTGGATGGCTGGCACAGCATCGGCAAAGCGAGCGCCGACTACCTGATCACCGGCATCGGTGACTTCAACGGCGATGGCACGTCCGATATCCTGTTCCGCAACAACAGCACCGGCGACGTCGGCGACTGGCAGATGCAGAACGGCACGTTAGCGGCCTGGAACGCTATCAGCGGGTCGAGCACGGCCTACCAGGTCGCGGGTACGGGCGACTACAACGGGGACGGCACGTCCGACATCCTGTTCCGCGACGCTACCGGTGACCTCGGCTACTGGCAGATGCAGAACGGCACGCTGCAGAGCTGGCAGCATATCGGGGGCTCGTCACCGGCCTATGGCGTAGTCGGATGAGGCTGCTGCGTTAGCTGCGCGTGCCACTCACCACAGGAGCGCCAGCCACTCAGCTGGCGTTCCCTTTCATGCTACCGCAATTGGCACCTCGCTCAGCCGCGCCGTGAACCGCGGCGAGCGCTTCGGGGATGGCGATCCTGCCGGCAGCGGCCCGTAGTCCGCGCTGTAGATCAGTCAAGCTGCAACAAATTGAGGCATGCGCGACCCACTCGTCTCCGATAGGCTTATGCTGCCTACCTCAGGATAAGGGGTGCGTCCACGCCAATCATCTCCACCACGATCATAACCTCGGCGATGGCGCCTTCTTGATCAAGTTTATAACGGCTACCACTATGAAGGCGGCAGCAGTCGCGTTGAGCCAGGAATGATTTGTCGCTCGTCGAAAGCTCAGTTTTTCTTGCGCCCTGATCGTTGGAGCACACCTCTTGCACTAGGTGCATGATACGCCCCGGGAGACTTAAGTGCTGATAGCTCGCTTCATAATTTTTGTTTCTCTGCTTTATAGTTTTGTAAGCTGCGCCTACTCACAAGAAATAGGTTTTGCAAGTGAAGAGAAATCTTCAATAAATTCGCACGCTACCTGCGCAAACCATGCCGCACTTCAACTTGACGATAAAATATCCAGCGCGGAAATCATAGCTAAGGCCGTTATTATGCAATGCGTCGATTTTGAAAAAATGCTTGTCTTAGCTTCCTCTTACGGAATGAACGAAGAAGAAATTAAACGCCAAGAATATATAGTTCATGAATTAGTGTCGGGGCAAGCTCTGATTACAGTCCTAGCCAATCGACAGAAAGGCCGTTAGGCAATAGCTTGATGTCATGCCACACCCTCCCATCAGCCCCGAACCCCTCGACGTCATCGCCGAGTGGCTGCACGAGCAGGCACGTGAACGCATCGAGGGCTGCCCGGCCTGGGGAGGCCTCGACATGACAGACCCGCTCGAGGTGGGCCTTATCCGGACGGCCTGCAATCGTTAGCAGGTCCTGGTGGAGAAGGGGCGGGACGAGGAGTGAGCGCTGATCTAAATATTGGGGTGGAGAGTAGATCCGAGTTAAGCCCTAAGACAAAACTCTCATCTGATGTCTATCCACAAATCCTTTCAATTCTAAATAAACAACAATTATTAATATCTTTATAGTAAGACTGTCGATGCGTCATCAACCGCTATCATGATTGCCGATTTCTTGAAAAATCACTTTATAATTGACAGTAAGCTGCTTTGTCTATATATACTCGGCGACAGCCCGCCTCCGCTGTTTCGCGGAATTTTCATGACTCTAAAGGAGAAAAATTATGGCGTGGATTTTTTCAGCATTGACGTATTCAGCGGCGCCGAGCGCTGTAGCAACAGATATTACATCTCAAAATAAAATACTACTAAAGGATTCTAATGGCACACTTTATCTGTACGATAAGCAATATTTTAGCAATCTAAGCTATAGTCAATACGGAAATTTTTCAAGGATTAACGACTCATTGGTTGCAGCGGGAACCGCAGGCGTCATTCCCGGCAGAGACGCCTCCCTTAAATTAGTGATACAGGCGCCTGGAGGCAGTATAACGCAGGTAGAATCATTTGGATATTCAGGACAATTCAAACTAGGCGACATTAACAATAATGGCAGCATCGTTGGCGCCACAAGCTCTTTGGGGTATTATTATAATAATGCAAAGGGCCAAAGTGTACGGCTCCAATACCCTGTAACAGATACGACGTCGGTCGCAGTCACAGCGGTGAATGGCATCAACGACAGCGAGACTTTGGTTGGAAATTACACAATCGGCACCTCTACTCAAGGTTTTATATATTCTGCTGGCGTATATACAAGTGTAAATTATCCTTATTCAAAGAATACTTTTCTTAAGGGCATTAATAATAAAGGAATAATCGTTGGAGAGTACGACGACCCGAGTGGAATGCATCACGGATTCATCGATAAAGGTGGAGTATTTACTGCGATCGATTATCCAGGCGCCAAGTCAACAAACATCATTGGCATCAGCGACCGCGGTTTGATAGTCGGGAACTATACAGACAGTAGCGGAGCACAGCACGCCTTTACCGCCAAGCAACCGAGTTTGGCTATCGACGACTTCAATGGCGACGGTACTTCCGACATCCTATTTCGCGACCGCAAAACCGGTGACATCGGCTCCTATCAGATGCAGAGCGGAGCGCTCGACAGCCGCCACAACATAAGCGGATCGAGCACTGCCTACCAAGTCAACGGCGTCGGCGACTTTAACGGCGACGGCGCCTCTGACATCATGTTCCGCAACAACAGCACGGGCGACGTCGGCTACTGGCAGATGCAGAACGGCACATTGGAAGGCTGGCACGCTATCAGCGGATCGAGCACCGACTACCAAGTAGCCGGCATCGGTGACTTCAACGGCGACGGCACCTCCGACATCCTGTTCCGCAACAACAGCACCGGCGATGTCGGCTATTGGCAGATGCAGAATGGCACACTGGAAGGCTGGCACAGCGTCGGCAGATCAAGCACAGACTATCAAGTCGCCGGCATCGGTGACTTCAACGGCGACGGCACCTCTGACATCCTGTTCCGCAACAACAGCACCGGCGACGTCGGTTACTGGCAGATGCAGAACGGTACACTGGAGGGCTGGCACAGCATCGGCAAAGCGAGCGCCGACTACCTGATCACCGGCATCGGCGACTTCAACGGCGATGGCACGTCCGATATCCTGTTCCGCAACAACAGCACCGGCGACGTCGGCGACTGGCAGATGCAGAACGGCACGTTAGCGGCCTGGAACGCTATCAGCGGGTCGAGCACGGCCTACCAGGTCGCGGGTACGGGCGACTACAACGGGGACGGCACGTCCGACATCCTGTTCCGCGACGCTACCGGTGACCTCGGCTATTGGCAGATGCAGAACGGCACGCTGCAGAGCTGGCAGCATATCGGGGGCTCGTCACCGGCCTATGGCGTAGTCGGATGAGGCTGCTGCGTTAGCTGCGCGTGCCACTCACCACAGGAGCGCCAGACACTCAGCTGGCGTTCCCCTTCATGCTACCGCAGTTGGCACCTCTGTCAGCCAAGTTGTGAACCGTGGTGGGCGCATCCAGGGCGGCGATCTTGCTGGCGCTGGTCGGATGACCGAGCAGTAGCGACGAGCCCTCATCGCTCTGGTCAAAGCTGGCCGGCTCATGTCGCTCACCGAGGCACGGCGGCTTGATGCTCATGGCGGCCGGAATGATACCTTCCTTGCCAGCCTCGTGGCTTATAGTGGGATCTTCGTAGACAGCGTTGCTGACGCCATAATCTTCACGGATGCAGGCCGCGATGCAATCAGGTCGTGAAATGGTTCGCCACCCTAGTGTCCTGCGTCTGAAGTTCGTGGCAAAGTGTGGGTCTTCTGGGAGGCGCCGATGGCCTACCGTGTACCCACATCTCTCGACCTGAGCGCCGAGGAACGAGCTGAGCTTGAGATCTGGGCCCGCCGCCGCAAGACAGCCCAGGGGCTCGCCCTGCGTGCCCGCATCGTGCTTCTGGCCTCCGATGGACGGAGCAATACGGCCATCGCGGCGGAACTGAGCACCGGCAAGCACACGGTCGGCAAGTGGCGCGAACGGTTTGCCCGCGAACGCACGGATGGCCTGCTGGATGAACCTCGCTCGGGAGCCCCGCGCCGGATCGGCGACGAGCAGGTCGCCGAGTTGATCGACCGCACGCTCTGCGAGCGGCCCCAGGGTGCCACTCACTGGAGCCAGCGCAGCATGGCCAAGGCCAGCGGGGTGTCGGGCGCGACGGTCGGGCGAGTCTGGCGCGCGTTCGGCCTGCAGCCGCACCGGTCCGAGACCTTCAAGCTCTCCACCGATCCGCTGTTTGCCGAGAAGGTGCGCGACGAGTTCCCATCGAACTCGTTCGATGGGCTCCCTGATCGTGGGGCTCTATCTGGCTCCGCCCGCCCGTGCCCTGGTTCTCTGCGTGGACGAGAAGTCCAGGTCCAGGCGCTCGATCGCACGCAGCCGCTGCTGCCGCTCCGGCCCGGACAGGTGGAGCGGCGCACGCACGACTATGCCCGACATGGCACCACCAGCTTGTTTGCCGCTCTCGGCGTGAAGGCCGGGACTGTGATCGGGCAGTGCTATCCGCGTCACCGCGCCAGCGAGTTCCGCCGCTTCCTGGACGAGATCGAGGCGGCGGTACCGGCCGACCTCGACGTGCATCTGGTGCTCGACAACTCGGCGACGCACAAGACCAAGTTGATCCGCGATTGGCTAGCCAGGCGCCCGCACTATCACGTGCACTTCACCCCGACCTCCGCCTCGTGGATCAACCAGGTCGAGCGATGGTTCGGCCTGCTGACGGAGCGCGCGATCCGACGTGGCGTCCATTGCTCCGTAGCCGAGCTTGAGCGCGACATTCGCGCCTTCATCGAAGCCACGAATGCCGATCCGAAACCGTTCCGGTGGGTGAAGTCGGCCGACGCCATCCTCGCCAGCGTCAAACGCTTCTGCCTGAGAGCACTCGAAGCTGAGCCAGGGACAACGCCTTTGTCACGAAATTCAGACGCAGGACACTAGTTGGTCCAGACAATCCCAAATCGCAGGTTGAAAAATGAAGCTGGGCGCTTGTGCAAGCGGCCCGGCTTCGTGCACCATTGGAGATGCGACCCAGCCGATGGATTTGAGTAGAATGACAGGCACTTTGATGACAACAAGTCCGACATTGCGCAATGGAGTTAGCGATGGAAACTAGCTATTATGTTGATATTGAACCAACGTTCACTTGCTGCAAAAAGGATAGCGAAAAGCTCCATATTGGCAAGTCGTCATTGGGCTGGGAGTTTTTGTTCGTTCCGTACCCTGAGCATGGGCTGACTAGCTTCGCGGCATGGAAGGAATACCTACAAAGCCGGGAGATCGTTGATGAATATGGTCGCGTGGTGTCGCTAGCCGATTTCGTCAGTCTGGTTGAGGCGAAAAAGGGTGGCTGGAACTCTCAGACCGCTCCGGCATCCGCATGGGGCCCAAGCCGCCGTGATTGCGAACGACCGGACGCGGAGGGGTACAGGTTCATCAACACGGCTGAGTTCTTTTAGCGCCAGGGGGCTGGCCGCCCTGGTGCGTGACGCCATCGGCGCCGATCCGTTCTCGGGCATCCACGTGGTGCTCGACAACCATCGCACGCACACCCACGCGAAGGTGCGGGCGTGGCTGTCGCGCCATCCGCGCTGGGTGTTCCACTTCACCCCGACCTCCGCCTCGTGGCTCAACGCGGTCGAGGGCTTCTTCTCGGCGCTGTCACGTGGGCGGCTGCGACGTGGCACGTTCACCGGGATCGTGGACCTGCAGGCGGCGATCAAGCGCTACATCGCCGAGCACAATGAGAGGCCAAAGCCCTTCATCTGGACCAAGCCCGCCGCCGCCATCCTCAACAGCCAGGCTGCACCTTCCGTCTGAGTCAGTGCACTAGCACATCCGATGATGCGAGGATTGTTGGCGCCTCGACAGCGTCGCCTTGGCGTCCGAGTGTGAACATCAAGGCGCCCCGCCGTGACTTTACGGCTCCTGCGGAGGCTCCACGATATCGTGCTTCTTCCGAATGATGCATGTGCGCCGATACCACTCAATCGAGCGTATTGTAGGCGCATAGTTCCCAATGAATCCGTCGTATGGGCGCTCTTCCGCCATATCTCCAGCGCCGACACATTTCGGTTCAGATGTAGAATATAATCATATGCGCTGATCGTAGAACTGCCTTGGTACCAAGGATAGTTATTAATCTGTTCAGGCATTGAAGTATGTATATCTTCCATTATGAAATATCCTCCTGGCAAAATCTTTGGCCAAAAATAGCGTAGCGACTCGATTTGATGATGCCAGATATGGGATCCATCTTCTAAAACAATCAAGGGGCGGCCATGTTTTTTGACAACGTAATCCGCTGTTTCAGAGCGTGATGCATTTCCAATAACGACGTACCTATTGTGTCCAGAAAAAACTCTGGCGTTGGGCTCTATGTCAATGCCTACAATCTACGCATTAGGGAAATACTCTCCCCAAGTCTTCAATGAACCACCCTAAAAAACACCGATTTCGACCATTGTGAATTTTTTATCTTTAAGATGACTAATACGTTCTTCATAGAATGAGAGATAATCGTCACCATCAGAGGATTTGTCGGTTTTATATTTCTGTCCAATCTCATTGAGTATTTGCGGATAAGGCATATTTCTAACTCCTGAGAAAATAGTTGTTTAGATAAGACTATCTAGCACTTATAAGCCAGCGCCGGTCAAGCCAGAAATCCTCCATGGCTTACGGCCCGGTCAAAAAACAGCTGCAACCTGCTGGTATCTGGCCGCAGCGACAGTCCTCAAGCGTAGGCGCATCATGCCCGAACCCCTCGACGTCATCGCCGAATTACTGCACGAGCACGCCCCAGAGGATGATACGCAACCATCATTTTGAGACGCCTCGACAAATCAATGGGACGCGAGGCTGAGACAAGTTAGCACTACTCTGCCAAGTTGATATCTCCTATCTCTTGTTTGCTGAGGCGAGCGGGAGAACCGCGATGGGTGACCTGGGGTCGAAGGCATGGCTGGCTCCCTTTCTGGCCGCCTTGCCCCGCGCCGAACGGCGACGCTGGGCGCCGCTCTATCTGCGCGGCCTGCTTCTGCCCGGCGAGCGCAAGAGTGTGGAACCGATGGCAGCGCGCGTTGCCCCCGGCAACGTGCAGCAACTGCACCACTTCGTATCTGCCTCGCCCTGGCCGCATGCACGGCTCGAGCGCGTGCTGGCCGAGCAGGCTGACCGGCTCGTAGGCGGGCCGCAGGCGGTGCTGGTCGTCGACGACACCGCACTGGTCAAGCAGGGGCGCCACTCCGTCGGCGTGCAGCGCCAATACTGCGGTCAGCTCGGCAAGACGGCGAACTGCCAGGCGCTGGTGTCGCTGACGCTGGCCCGGGGCGAGGTTCCGGTCCCGGTGGCGCTGCGGTTGTTCCTCCCCGACAGCTGGGTGGACGATCCGGTTCGGCGGCGCACGGCAGGCGTGCCCGATGACGTCTCCGGTCGGCCCAAGTGGCAGATCGCCCTCGATGAGGTCGACCGGCTACGCGACCAGGGCGTGCGCTTCGGATGCGTGCTGGGCGATGCCGAGTACGGCAAGGTGGCCGCGTTCCGCCACGCCCTCGACGCCCGGGGCCTTCGCTGGGCGCTGGGCCTGCCGCCGACCCAGAAGGTGTTTGCCGCCGATGTGACGACGGCCATGCCCGCGCCCACCAGGGCGGGAGGACGCCCGCGCAAGCACCCCGTGCCCTCGGCGCCGAGCCGCCCGGCGGCGGCCTTTTCGCCGATCCCCCCGACGCGACGTTCCGCAGCCTGTCGTGGCGCACCGGCACCAAGGGGCCGCTCCAGGCCGCCTTCAGCGCCCACCGCGTGCGCGTGGTCGACGGCCCGCTCGCCTCAGGGGCCCAGCACCTGCCAGGGGCCGAGCGCTGGCTGGTGTGTGAGCACCGCCTCACGGGCGAGCGCAAGCTGCACCTGACCAACCATCCGGCCGACACGCCGCTGGAGCAGTTGGTAGCGGCCATCAAGGCGCGCTGGAGTTGCGAGCAGGCGCACCAGCAGCTCAAGGAGGAACTAGGCCTCGACCACTTCGAGGGTCGCTCCTGGATCGGGCTGCACCACCATGCACTCCTGTGCCAGATCGCGTTCGCCTTCCTGCAGAGCCTGCGGGTCGGGGAAAAAAAGGTGCGGGTCACAGGCGCCCGGCCCGCCGCCTCGGCCGACGCTGCCCGAGGTCAGGCGCCGTGTCGCCGCCGCGCTCCTCGTGCATCTCACTCGCTGCCCGCACTGCCGCCGGCCAACCCTCATCCACATGCTGCTATGAACATGGCAGAGTAGTGTTAGAGCGCCTAACAGAACGGCACGATCGGAGCGGTTGGGCGTCGGGTTGGTATGGCTCGCCCGCTTCTGCCCGACGATCTCTGGACTGCAATCGCCCCGCTTCTGCCGCCTCACCCGCCTCGCCCCAAGGGCGGGCGCCCCTGATCCAGGCGGCGCTTCACGGTGTGGCGAAAACCTGGAAGGAGCAGGGCCCGACGCTCTGGCGCTACAGCAAGGCGGGGCTCGTCACAAACGACCTCGTGGCGCTCGCCGAGGCGCTCCGCCCGCTGTTCGAGGCCTTCGACCGGGACAAGTCGAGCAATCTGATGACGGCGATGGACACGTGTAACGCGCGGTTCGGACGTGGCGCTGTCATGCCGGCGCAGGTGGGGCTCATCGAGAAGCGCAGTTGGTCGACGAAGTTCGAGATGCGCTCTTTGCGGTTGAGCGAGGTGCCGAGGGTATCGGCTATGCAGTAGGGCTGCTGCGGGTCGGGGTACTGGATCCCTCAACTCTGACGTACATCGACACTAAGTCTCGCGCTCGGTCATAGGCGGATTGGATTAACCCAGCCTCGAATGAATTGTCTGGGTTCAGATCCTCCCAGGCAGGCCACCACCCTACTCGCCAGCGGGCGTGCTCATGTAGCCTGCGGGCAATGATGTCGAGAGGTTCGGGGTTGGCTGGAGGGTGGGTCATAGCTTATGTCTGATGCACTGAACGCTAAGCCCGTCGTCTCAAACGAAGGGCCAATTCGCCTTACGCAAGCACTCTCCCATCTAGTGCAGTGACACCGACGAACGCGCCACCTGCACTCTCGCCAAATCCCTGCCGTCAAAAGGAAATTTCTGCCGCGTGGTGCACCTTTTGAAGGCGTCAGTGCACTAGCCGTTTTGGCGCGCATACAAAGCCATATCACTCTTGTCTTACTGCATTTGCGGCCACCTTCGTCATGCAGGTAGCCGGTACAATCTTGAGAAACAAGACGTCCACGCTAGGTTGTGATCATGGTGGAAGTGAATGGCGTAGGCGCACCCCTCATCTCGACGTAGGCATCATAAGCCTATCGAAGTTGAGGGATTCGTGCACGTGATATTTGCGCGTACCACTCTGAAGTGCGAGGAGGCCACTTATGCGACCGCCGCGGCGGCGGAGCGCCGCGCTCGAACGGTTCTGGACTGTCGGTTGCCCGGTCGGCTGCGCTATCGCCTGCCCCACGTAACGAGCCAGGCCGAACAGGACGATGGCCCAGAACAGGGATGTGAGCACGATGACGATCGCGTCAGAGATCCGTCGGTGGCGCGCGCTCGGCCGGTCGTACTTACGCGGCTAGTGCACTGACTCATTCGGATGGTGCAGCGTTGCCGTTGACGGCATCGAGAATGGCGGCGGCTGGCTTGGTCCAGACGAAGGGCTTGGGCCTGTCGTTGTGCTCGGCGATGTAGCGGTTGATCGCAGCCTGAAGGTCGACGATCCCGCTGAAGCTGCCACGTTTCAGCCTGTGCCGGGTCAGGGCGGAGAAGAAGCCCTCGACCGCGTTCATCCACGAGGCCGAGGTCGGGGTGAAGTGGAAGATCCAGCGCGGATGCCGGGCCAGCCAGGCTCGCACCTTCGGGTGCTTATGCGTGCCGTAGTTGTCGAGGATCACGTGGATCAGTTTACCGGCCGGCGCCGCGGCCTCGATGGTGTTGAGGAAGCGCAGGAACTCCTCGTGGCGGTGACGCTGCATGCAGCGCCCGATCACGGTGCCCTCCAGCACGTCGAGCGCGGCAAACAGCGTCGTGGTGCCGTGGCGGATGTAGTCGTGGGTCTGTGTCTCGGGGCGACCTAGCGTGACGGGTCGGCTCGGGCGAGTGCGCTCGAGAGCCTGGATCTGGCTCTTCTCGTCGAGCGAGAGCACGACGGCGTGGCGCGGCGGATCCATGTAGAGACCTACGATATCCTCGACCTTCTCGGCGAAGGCCGGATCATTCGAGCGCTTGAAGCTGCGCACCCGATGCGGCTGCAGGCGGTGCGCGTCCCAGATGCGCTGGACCGAGCGCAGGGAGATCCCGACGGCCTGCGCCAGGGCTCGGCCAGTCCAGTGGGTGACCTCTCCGTGGGTGGGATTGCCCCGGATTGATGTTGACCCGCTCTCGTGGAGCCCTTCAGGCTTTTCCACGAGGTGCAACCGATGCCCCATACACGTCCGCCCTATCCTGCTGAGTTCCGTCGTCAGATCGTCGAACTGGTCCGCGCCGGA
>NZ_JBSNCC010000032.1:0-40144 GCF_053764715.1 Methylobacterium sp. Gmos1
GACGACGGCGGACAGGTGCGCCAGGTCGACGGCGCTGGGGATCACGCAGACAGTCTGAGCCATGCCCTCAGACTCGCATGGCTCACACCTCCTGTGAATCCTCTGAATGCGTCAATGTACTAGGATCGTGCGCAGCTCGGCGCGGGCAGTGACGGTGGCCCTGGTGACCTTCTCGGATCGGATAACACCGCATCTGGCGTTAGTGAGGGCGACGAGTTGGAGGGAGAGGTCCTCGTCGGTGGTGCTGACGCGCATCCTCTATGATAAGGCGAGATGGGGACGCTCACACGCGCTGTGAGTCCGAGCACCGGTACATCCCGACCGAGGCGTTCTTGCACCCTTCCGCGAGCGGAGACTCATGAGCAGTTTGAAATTTGGAACTTCCGGACTGCGCGGCCTTGTGACCGATCTCGTAGGACAGCCTAGTTTCGCCTATGCCGCAGCGTTCTTCGCCTCGGTCGGTAAGGAGGCGGGAGCCAGCCGAGAGGTCGTGATCGGGCGAGACCTGCGCAACAGCAGCGCGGGGATCGCCGCAACGGTTGCCACGGCGGCTGCCGCCGCCGGCCTCACGGCGATCGACTGCGGCCCGTTGCCGACGCCCGCCCTCGCCCTCGAGGCGCGGCGGCGTGGAAGTTGCGCCGTCATGGTCACCGGCAGCCATATCCCGGAGGATCGGAACGGGCTGAAGTTCTATCGCGCCGATGGCGAGATCACCAAAGCCGACGAAGCCGCGATCCTGGCAGCGCTTGGTGAGGTCGCGACAGGCGCTCCTGTTCCTCCGGCCGTCGCGGCCCAGCAGGAGCCGGACGCCATCGCGCGCTATCGCCGTCGGTACCTCGACGCCTTCAAGGCGGACGTGCTGTCCGGCCAGAAGATTGCCGTCTACCAGCAAAGTTCGGTCGCCCGCGACCTGCTGATCGACGTTCTCGCCGGTTTCGGAGCCAGCGCCGTGCCGATCGGCCGATCCGAATCGTTCGTTCCGATCGATACCGAGGCCCATCGACCGGAAGACGTCGCCTTCATCCGCGATGTCACGGCATCAGGTGACTTCGACGCGCTCGTGACGACCGACGGTGATGCGGATCGGCCCCTGATCGCCGATGGCACCGGCCGCATCGTGCGAGGGGATGTTCTCGGTCTCATCACGGCCCGATATCTGGGTGCCGACACCGTCGTCGTGCCCGTGACAGCCGGCTCCGCCATCGAGCGTGCGGGTGGCTTTCAGCGAGTGCTGCGCACCAAGGTCGGCTCGCCCTTCGTGATCGCCGGTATGGAGCAGGCCGCAAGGGATGGCGCGAAGGTCATCTGCGGTTTCGAGGCGAATGGCGGGTTCCTGCTCGGATCGGATTGTCCGATCGGTGACAAGGTCCTCCCGGCTTTGCCGACGCGCGACGCGGTACTGCCGATCCTCGCAACCCTGGCCGCAGTCCGGGAGGCCGCGATGCCGCTGGCTGATCTGGTCGTCACGCTCGACGTCGGCGAGACCGCGAGCAATCGCCTCCCCAACGTCGCGGCAGAGCGGAGCGGCGCCCTCCTCCGGCAGCTCACGGACGAGACGTTCCGTCGGGAATTCCTTCGTCCTGTCGGAGTGCCGCAGGCCGTCGACGAGCAGGACGGGGTCAGGATCGGCCTCGATGGCGAGCGGACGATCCACTTCCGGGCGTCGGGCAACGCACCCGAACTGCGTTGCTACGCGGAGGCGAAGTCTGCGGAGGCGGCCGAGGACCTGGTCCGATGGGGGCTGGCGGCAGCAGCGGCGGTGATGGACGGGACCGCGAAGTAACATCGCCCCGGCCTCTCCGCTCTCACGGCTCGTCCGCAACGGGCAGACCGAAATCCGTGCGCGAGCAGAACCAGCCGTTCGCGCACGGTCCAGACACACGCAATACGAAGCACGTGCAAGCCGCTGGCAACACGAGCTGGCGGAGCCCGGAGCGGATCTCCGGCAAGGTGCCCTCAAGGCGGCCCGGGATCGCGTCGCGGATCGGGCAGGAGCTCGCAGTCGACCCGCCCGAGATGCCCGGCACCACTCGGGCAGCGGTTCCGGGCCCTCTCTCCGGCCGGACCGGCTGGTGGCGCTGTCTCTCGGCTCTGTGCCGCCGTCCCGAGTGTTTCGCCTTGGATCGCTCTGCGAGACGTGAGTCTGTTCGTGCCCCAGCCTGCCACCAGCGACCCGTGCTGGTGTTCCGATCGGCGATAGATATCAAATTTCATCAAAATCAACGACTTAGATCCATTACCAGCTGGTAACGCGCGGATATCGCCCAACCGGTCGCCGGTGAATGGCCGCGCGGCGGCTCGGAACCTGACCTGCCCCTCGTACAGGAACGGCTGGCGCTTGTATCCTCGGTGCCGCCAGCCCGACGCGCCGCTTGTCCTTCAGGCGATCGGTCTCGCCCGTGATCGTCACCACGCCGACGTAGGGCGGCTTCGATCCGGCATCGCCGCTATCGACACCGCGCCGCAGGCGAACGTTGTGTCCCACGCCCCGAACGACAGGTTTGCCCGCGCGCAGACGGAAGGCTCCGGCGCCAGCGCTGGATCGGCTGCACGGGTCGCGCCCGCCTTTATCCGCGCCACGTCGCGAAGTAGCCCAGCGCGGTCGACAGACGCGTCCGGCCCGACGTCAAAGGCTCCCGTCAATGGGTCGGGATCAGGTTCACCCAACGGCGCTGTGCGGAACACGACGACTCCTCCCGGTACACCGACCGTCATGGTTGGAAGCCGGAATCTCGATGGTGGAAACGTCCTGTTCGAAGTCCGCAAGGGCTAATGAGTCGGACGCAAGTTGCTGCCGACGGGCACCCCGAGTTTGCCGCGAAGCAGCGCTTGCAGGACAGGTCCCAGGCTGAACTCCCCTCGCCTCTTTCGATCCACCAGCGCACGCAAGTAGCCGCCCGGCGCTTTGATGTGCTCCGCTCGTTGCAGGATCGCCGCGATCGTCACCACAGCCGCATCCTCGCCCATGACTTCGCGCGCCTCGTCCCAGGCATTCGGGCTGATCCCGAGCATGGATCGAACCAAGCCCGCAGCGTCGACCAGCTCCCGCCACGAGCCGATTCCACCCCGCGCGTAATCCCGGATATCCGGGCAGGCACTGAGGACAAGGCCGAGGGGGTAAGTGGCGCGAATCGACCAATGCCCTGGTGGAGTCCCCTGCCCTGATCCGTCGGTCATAACTGGCGCCGCGGTGTGCGGATCGAGAGCCGAGCCCTTCTTCTCCTCCTCTTCGGAGGCCTGTTCAGAATCAGGAGGCTCTGGGTTTGAATTCTGTTTGTGCCGCTCGTTTTGAGTGGCATTGCCGCTCGATTCCTTCGATTCCTGGTGCTGGAGCAGCAACTTACCCACATCGGTCGCCAGATCGGCGAGCGCTCCGCTGGTCGCCGTCAGATCGGAGCAAGACGGTGCCCGGGGTAGCGCGGCCATCGTCGCCCTGTAGCGGGCCCTCAGCGGCTCCGACGCCCCTGGTGCACCCTCGGCCTCGTCGAGGGCCTCGATGAGCTTCATGCAGTCTCGCCGCAGCAGCGTGACGCGCTCGCGGGCGATGCGAAGCGCGAGTGCATCGGACCGTACGGTCTCGGCGAGGCCCGCGAACTCGGCGGCGCGCGCGACGAGGGGAGAGAGATCGAAGCCGTAGGCCTGCGCGATCACGCCGGCCGGGCCGCGGCGGCAGTAGCGCTTCCCGTTGGGGCTGTCCCGGCGAATGACGATGCCGGCCTCGACCAGCGCGGCGAGATGCCGGCGAATGGTCGCCTCTCCCATGCCCCTCGTCCGGATGACGAGCGCACGGTTGGACGGGAACACGACGAGGCTCGGCGCCGCTCCGATCTGCAATGCCGTCTCGGGCAGGAAGGTCGCGAGCGCGTCGAGGACGGCCAAGCTGGACGCGGAGAGGCCGAGCTGGGCCCGCGCCTCGGTGATGTCGCGGAGAACAGCCCATTTCTCGACTGTTGTCTCGCGAGGGCAGCCGTCCGCGGTCGCCTGCGCTTTCACCTGCGCAGCCGTCAGCGATCGCCGCCCGAAGGGCGTCGTGATGTGGAGCATGCTCTGTCGAGCACCGGGCAAAGACCGGGCGTTCGCCGCCGCGAAATTTTCGCGAACGGCGCTGTTCCGCCTTGCGATGTGCCGGGAGGTGTGGTTCTCTGACTTTGCGACAGACAGAGAGGGTCTTCCGGGCGTCGGTTCGGGGGCCCTTTCTTTTTGCGGTGTCCTCGTCTCCTTTCAGTTCGGGGTGAGGGGAGGGGTCAGGCCTTGCTCGCCCGGTAGGCGGCAAGGATCTCGGGAAGCCGGCGAGCGAGGTAGTCGCCGAAGCCCGGCTCGCTCGCCTCGTCGGTCGTCACGCGCACGCCGGACGTGCTGCGCTCGACGCGGGCGAATTTCAGGCCCTTGGAATCCTTCAGCGTCTCGGCCTTCGGCTTCCTGGTCGCCTTCGGCGCCGGGGTGAGGGCGGCCAGCACCACGCCGAAACGCTCATTCGACGTCTTGCCGAAGAGACCCGAGGCGGCGAGGGCGGTGTCGATCTGCTCGGGTGTCGCGGCCTTGATCCGGTCGGCGAGGGTGAGCCAGTTCGGCCGACCGATCTTGGGCGCCGGACCGATGATGGCGAGCACGGATGCGGGGATCGCCTCGGCGACGGTCAGCAGGCTCGACAGATGGGGAGCCTGCATGCCCATCGCCTTGGCGACGACCTCGCGAGTGACACCGGCTTGCACCATGTTCCGAGCGAAGTGCGCCCGCTCGATGTAGCTCAGGTCGGCTCGGGCGAGGTTCTCCGATCCCTGCGCGATGACAAGCTCGGTGTCGCTCAAGGGGCGCACGATGGCGCGCAACGGGCGACCGAGGATCCGCGCCGCGCGATGCCGGCGGCGGCCGTAGGCGATCTCGTAGCGACCGGGCTCACCGGGCTTGGGCCGAACCAGCGCAGGGCTGCGCTGGCCCTCCTCGCGGATCTGCTCCACGAAGGCGTCGAACGCCGTGTCGGTCGTATCGGGCACTCGATCCGCGATCGCGGAGGGATCGCAGATCTCCGGATCGAGTTCGATCACGCTGCCGTCGCGCTCGGCATCGGCGGCCGCGCGCGCCTGCTCCTGCGCCTGCCACGCAGCACCGAACGAGCGAGCTGCGCCCGTGCGGCGAGGAGAGGGGGAATTACCACCTGATAAGGGGGGTGAAGTCGTTGATTCCGTTGATAATGTCGTGGTCGAGACCGGCTCCGGCGTGGGCCGGGCCATCAGATGGCGGATGCTCTTGCTCATGCCCGCCCCCACGCGCCGCGGATGAGCGCTTCGATCTCACGGTTGACGTCGTCGAAGGCATCTAGCGCCCGCCGATAGGTCGCGCGGCTCACCTCGTCGCTGCGATCCTTGCCCAGTGACGTCTCGTAGATCGTCTGACCGACGAGGCCCGACGTCGAAACGGCCGGGGTCTGGAGCATCGCCTTGGGCAGCACGTAGCTTCCGAACAGATCCTGGAGCATTCCGACCACCGAGGTCTGCGGCACGCTTTGGGGATCGTAGCGCGTGATGAGGTAGCGGAACCAATCCTGGGTCGGTGGCGGAGCGCCCTCCTCCTGAACCGTCTCCATCAGATCGCTCATCATCGTCAGGAACTGACGCATGGACGCGAGGTCGATCATCTGGGGATGAACGGTGATCAGGGTCGCGGTGGCCGCGCACAGGGCCGAGATCGCGAAGTAGCCGAGCCGCGGCGGGCAATCGATCACCACCACATCGTAGTCCGCAGCGATGCTCTCGATCGCGACGGGAAGGCGGGCGAAAAACGGAGGACCGCCCAACTTGCGCCGCTCGGGGCTCGACATGAGGGGTGCGTAGAACTCGAACTCCTCGAGTTCGAGGTTCGCCGAGGCGAGGTCGAGCCCGGTGAAATATGTCTGGCGGATCACCTCCCGCATCGGTCGCTGACCTTCGCCGTAGCGGACAGCGTCGTAGATCGTCGGTCCACTGTCGTCCGCGCGCACGCCGAGCAGGGTGGACAGGCTGGCCTGCGGGTCGGCGTCGATCGCCAGCACGCGGTAACCGTGGAGGGCGAGGTAGTGCGCCAATCCGGCAGTGTGCGTGGTCTTGGCCGAGCCGCCCTTGAAGTTCGTCAGCGCGATGACCTGGAGGTGCTCGCCCTTCTCGCCGTTGCGATGGGGGAGGTACCCTCGCCCGACGCGATCGATCTCGTGAAGGTGTCGACGGACGGCATGGATCTCGGCGAGGGTGAAATAGCGACGTCCCGCCGGCCCGATCTCCAGATCCGGCGTGAGCCGGTCGAAGGGCAGTTGACGAAGGCGCACCTCGGTGATGCCGAGGAGCCGCGCCGTCTCGCCGGCCGAGAACCGCCGCAGGGTCTTCTGCGCGGTGGGAGGATAGAAGCCGACCGCGAGATCCTGCAGCTTGTCGCCGAGCAGCCGGGCGTGGCTCGCTGCGATCTCGTTGGAGTGCGCTTCGGTGTCATCCACGAGCACGTGCTGGTTCATGACCCCTCTCGCTAGCGCTAAACCGACAGATTACGCCATACCACCGCTAGCGGCGAGATGAGACTGATTCGGTACGAGAGTCGAGTCCCATGCAAGCCCCAGGCAAGTTTGCAAGCCGACTCAGGTGTGGAGAAATATGAAGCAGGACCTGCAGATCCGTGCCCGAGCCGAAGCCACGGCGAGGCACGACTGGATCGAACGGGGCCGACTCGACTGCAGGTGAGGTGTGGGGTTCAATTATCGGCCTGATCCACCCCAGTACGCCCGACGAAATCTCTAGCTGACCAAGTGTTTTCGGCTCTATTTACCAAATAAAAACCATGTATAAGCGCGATCAATATTGCCTGTTCCCTCGGATCGTGGTACAGGGCCGCCGACAAGTTTCTCCTCGGCCATCAACCCTTCTCGGCAGATGCGGATCGCCCTCCTCACCACCATCGTGCCCAACACGCTGAAGACAGGCAGCGAGATCGCCACCCGGGCGATCCTCGCGGCGCTGGCCGAGCTCGGGCACGACGTCGTGCTCTACGGCTACGGGCGGGCGCCGTTCCGGGTGACGGCGCCGGTGGACAGCGTGCTCCTGGGGACGATCCCGATCGAGACCGCGACGGCGCCCCTCGCCGATACCTTGTCCTGGGCCTGGCGCAGCCTGACTTCCGGCCACCCGATCTCGTCGGAGAAGTACAACTACCTGCCGGCGCACCGTCTGAGGGAGGAGATCGCCCGTTCTGGGGCGGACCTCCTGATCGTGGACCACGTCAACCTCTACCCGTTCGTGCGCGAGCTCGCCGGATCCATCCCTGTCGGGGTAATCTTCCACGACATCCAGGCCCTGTCCTACGCGATGGTGGCCAAGGCTGCCCGACGGCCCTGGTGGCGGGCCGTCTATGCCCGGGAGGCCCGGCTCAACGCGGTGCTCGAGCGACAGGCAGGGGCGGAGGGGCGCTTCGCGTGGTTCCTGTCGCAGGCCGATGCCGACCGTGCCCGGCGCGACCTCGGCATCGCGCACGGGGCCGTGCTGCCGCTGTTCTTCCCCCTGGTTTCCGGCCCGGTCCAGGCGGATGTCGACGATGACATCGGTCTCATCGGGACCTGGAGCTGGCCGCCGGTGCGCGAGGGCATGACGTGGTTCCTCGACCACGTGGTGCCGCGCCTGCCGCCGGAGATCAGCATCGCGGTGGCGGGTGCGGGATCCGAGGCGCTGCCGGAGGGACGGATCAAGCGCCTCGGCCTCGTGCCGGACGCGCGCGCCTTCCTGGCCGGCGTGCGGGTCGCCGCCGTGCCGACGGTCGCGGGCACCGGCATCCAGATCAAGACGCTGGAGCTGGCCGCCACAGGGACGCCCGCCGTGTCCACCCGGCTCGGGGTCCGCGGGCTCGACGTGGTACCCGACAGCCTGCGGGTGGCCGAGACACCCGAGGATTTCGCCGCCGCCCTGGTCGAGGCCGTGCGCCGCCCGCGCGCCCACGATCCGGAGGCGGGCCTGGCCTGGAACGAGGCGCGACGCCGGGCGGCGGTCGCGATGATCGCCGACGCGCTCGCGGGGCTCTGACGCCGGCCCGCCCGCACGTTGCCCTGCTGGGAGGGCCGTCCTGGCACGCAGGCCGCAGGCTCTGGCGGATCAACGGGCGGGCCTGTGCCGGATCGGTACGGGCTGACCCATTTCCGCCTTCGAGGAGCCCGATGCAGGACAGCCGGACGAACCTACTGGTCGACGAACCCGTCCGGACGCGCCGTTCGCTGCTCCTGCCGCGGCTGCGCGCGGCCTGGGCCGGGCTGGGGGAGCGCGGCCTCGTGCGGGGCTACGTCCACCTGCTCGGCGGGTCCGTCACCCGGCTCCTGCTCTCGCTCGTCTACTTCGTCTCCCTCACGAGCGCGCTCGGCCTCGACGATTTCGGCCTGTTCGCCACCAGCGCGGCGGTCGGCATGGTGCTGTCGCGCCTCGCCGCCTTCGGGTACGGCGCCAACATGGTGGCGATCTCGGCCACCCGCCCGCGGCTCCTGGGGCAGTATCTCGGATCCTACGCGGTCTGGCTCGCGGTCTCGCTGCCGTTCTGCCTCGGGCTGGCGCTGCTGATCCACTGGGCCTTCTTCCCGGGCCAGCTCCTCGCCTACCTGACGGTCGTCGCGGTCGAGGTCGTGGTCTGGCGGCTCATCGACCTCGTGGCGGTGGTGAACGGCGGCCTCGGCCGCTACGCCCGCTCGGCCGCGGCATACAATATCGGCTTCCTCGCCCGGACCCTCGCGGCGCTCGCCTTCCTGGGATCGGGCGACCACAGTCTCGCGACGTGGGCGCTCGCCTACGCGGCGGCCAACATCATCGCCCTCGTGGTCGTCGTCGCCACCCTGCTGCCACAGGTGCGCCTGCGCCTGCGGCGGCGCTCCCTGCTGCTGCGCGGCCGCCACGCGCTCGCGCTCGCAGGGGCCTACGTCGTCTCGGCCGGGCAGGGCGAGAGCGACAAGGTGCTGGTCCTCGCCCTCGGCGGCGAGGCGAATGCCGGCCTCTTCGCCACCTGCATGCGCCTCGTCGACCTCACCGCGATGCCGGTGCGGGCCTTCAACGTGATGATGATCCGCACCCTGCTGCGCGACCCGGCCGCGATGCGGGGGACCCGGGCCAAGCTGCTCACCGAGGCCGGCATCCTGGTCGTCTCCACGGCGGCCTTCGCGGTCATCGCCCTGGCGCTCCAGGTCTGGCCCGGCCTGCTCGGGCGCGAGGTCGCGAAGGCGGCCCCGATCCTGCCGCTGCTCTGGGCGGTGCCGGCCCTGCGCAACCTGATCGAGTACCAGGCCGAGCTGCTCTACGCCTGGCAGCGGATGTTCGGCCTGTTCTGGATCTCCGGCCTCCTGATCCTGCTGAAATCCGCCCTGATCGCGGTCGTGTTCTGGCAGTTCCACGGTCCGGCGCAATGGGCCGGGATGATCAACGCCGTCTTCCTGGTCGCTTATCTCGCCTCCAGCCTCGGCACCTACGCCTTCGGCCGCCGGGGGCCGGGAGCGACCGTTCCCGGGCCGCCGGCCTGAACAACAGGAGACCGATCGTGACGCAGCCCTCGCACATCGATCGCCGGGCGGCCCTGAAGGGCGGGATCCTCGGCACCGCCGCCCTGGCGGCAAGCACGGCCGCGCCCGCCGCCCTGGCGGCTCCGGGAGCCGCGAAGCCGGGCCCCGCGGCGCGAGCCCGGCCGGCGGCCCCGCTCGGCACGCCGGTGGGCTGCGCAGTCCAGGCCTCGCTCCTCGACCGGGACGCGGGCTACCGGCGGGCGATCCTGCGTGACTGCGACCTGGTGGTGACGGAGGACGCCCTGAAGTGGGACCGCCTGCGGCCGACCCGCGGCGCCTTCGACTTCGCCGAGGGCGACGCCATCGTGCGCTTCGCCCGCGACGGCGGCCTGGCGGTGCGCGGCCACGCCCTCGTGTTCCACGGCCAGGTCCCGCCCTGGCTCGACACGCTGCGCAGCCGCGCCGAGGCCGAGGCCGAGCTGCGCAAGCACATCGCCACCGTGGTCGGGCATTACCGCGGCGCGATCACCTCCTGGGACGTGGTCAACGAGTTCACGGACGATGCGCCCGAGCGCGGGACCGGCCTGCGCAACACTCTCTGGCGACGGCTGATCGGGGATGGGTACATCGAGATGTCGCTGCGCGCCGCCGCGCAGGCCGATCCCGCCGCCCAGCTCCTGCTGAGCGACTACTTCCTCGAATTCGAGGGCGAGCACTACGACTCCCGCCGCGCCGTGATGCTGCGCACGGTGCAAGGCCTGGTGGCGCGGGGCGTGCCGCTGCACGGGGTCGGGATGCAGGGCCACCTCTACTCGGACCGGGTGGTCGACCGGGCCGCGGTGGCGCGCTTCGTCGCCGAGGTGCGGGCGCTCGGCCTCGTGGTGGTGGTGACCGAGCTCGACGTCATCGACCAGACCTTTCCGGCCGACCTGCGCCAGCGCGACGAGCTCGTGGCGCAGCAGGCCTTCCGGCTCCTCGACGCCATCGCGGAGGGCGGCGGCGCCGACGCGGTGCTGACCTGGGGCCTGCGCGACCGCGACAGCTGGACCCGCTGGCACAAGCCGCGGCCGGACGGCCTGCCGACCCGCTCGCTGCCCCTCGACGACGACCTGAAGCCCAAGCCCCTGCACGAGGTGATGCAGCATTTCCGCCGGCGCGTGGCGAGCGCCGCTCCGCTGCCCGGTCCGGGCCGGGCTCCGTGAGGCGGGGACGCGGAGGGGCCTTGGTGTCTCTCACGAAACTCGCGGTCAACCGGCGTCGCTCGATGTGGCGGCGCCGGCGCAGCGGGAGTTTCGTGAGGTGCACTTGGTCCCCGCCACGTCCTGTCGTCACTCCCTGACGCGGTAGGCCGTGAGGTAGCGCAGGCCGAAGACCGCGATCAGGAACGCGACCCAGAACGCCTCGTCGCGCTGGAAGAACAGGGTCTCCATCGAGCCGAGGAAGACCGCGAACAGCCAGATCCGGAAGAACAGGAGAGCGAGGTCGCGGCTCGCGGGATCGCGCCGCGCCCGGGCGAAGTCCAGGATCGGCAGCACGACCAGGGCCCAGACGGCGAGGGCGAGGCCGGGCAGGCCGGTGGTGAGCGCGAGGTCGAGATAGGAGTCGTGCGAGTGCGAGGCGGTGGCGGCCCAGGGGTTCCGGGCGGCATCGACGGCGTAGCGGACGTACTCGGTGTTCCAGAACCCCATGAAGCCGTACCCGGTCAGGGGCCGCTCCAGGAAGGACGCGAGCGCGAAGCCCCAGATCCCGGTCCGGTTGGTGAAGGTGGGATCGCTCATGACGCGCTCGTTGAACGCGGCCACCGCCGGGATCGCGGCCGAACCCACCGTGAAGGTGAGGTAGAGGACGAGCGGAACCAGGCAGACGGCGAGGAGCAGCGGGACCGAGCGGATCCGGCCCGCCAGCCACGCCCAGGCGAACACGAACGGGACGAGCGCCTGCGGCTGCTTGGCGCCCGTGAAGGCCAGGAAGGTGCCGGCGAGGACGAAGAGGCAGGGGCCGAGCACGAGGCGCCGCCGCCCGGTCAGGTAGGCCCCCAGGATGAGGAAGACCACCATCATCGGTCCGGTCCTCGACTTGTGGTCGTAGATGCCGCGCCAGGATCCGGTGAGGTTCACCTCCGCGGCGGCGTCGGCCTGGTGCACGGCGAGGTGCGGCACCAGCGCGACCGCCAGGAAGCACAGCACGACCACCGTGATCGCGACGCCGCCGATCCAGGCCTCGAACTGGCGCTGGCTGCGCGGCAGCAGCAGCAGGACGCCGACGATCGCCATGACCATCGCCGACAGGATCAGCCGGCGCAGCGACAGGCCCGGATTGATCGCGAAGGCGCAGTCCAGCAGGAACCAGCCCAGCACCGCCCCGTAGGCCGGGTGCAGCAGGGGCGCGGCGCGGCGCCAGCCGCCGGCCCGCAGCGCCCACAGGCTGAGCCCGAACAGGGTGAGGAACACCACTTGGTTGAAGCGGTCGGCCGCCTCGGTCGGCTCCAGAAGGGCGCCGTCCGACAGGTCCTTGAGCGGCTCGAGGGTGATCCAGAAGACCAGCAGGGCGAGAACGAACAGCCCCGCCCGCGCGAGGAGGCCGATATCGAGGGCCGGCGCCCCGTCCAAGGCTGGGCTCGAGCCGGGCGCCCGACCCGAGGCGGCCCCCCGGGTCACGGCAGGCGTCCCTCCCGCGGGCGGTACTGCTCGGGCCGGAAGCCGGCCTGCGCGGTGACCCGCCCGAGCGCCTCCAGCAGCGGATGGGTCGAGGCCAGGAGATCGCCCGAGGATGCGAGCCGGGACAGCGACCGCAGGGGGCCGAGCCCGAGGAGCGCCAGGCTCTTGGCCGGGATGCGCAGCCGGTCGAGCGGGCGGCGGGCGTTCTTGCGCTCGATCATGTAGTTGATCGCCCCGTAGCGCAGGCTGCGGGCGATCACCCAGCGCAGGCTGGTGCGGCCGGCCGGCACGGTCTCGACCGCGCGCGCCTCGGCCTCGAAATAGGCGGTGAAGCCCGCGTCGCGGGCGCGCTTGAAGAAGTCGAAGTCGCCGCCGCCGACGAAGTCGAAGGCGGGATCGAGGTAGGGCTGGCCCAACCGGTCGAGCACCTGCGCCCGCATCGCGAAGTTGCCGCTGCCGTACAGGAACGGGACCGGTCCCGAGGCGGTGTAGTAGGGCGTGAACACCGGATGCCCGGCGAAGCGGCCGGCATCCGGCCGCTCGAACCGGGGCAGCACCGGTCCGCCGACGAGGTCGGCGCCGGAGCGCTCCTGGGCGTCCACGATCCGGCGCAGCCAGTCGGGCTCGGCGAGCTCGTCGTCGTCGATCATCGCCACCAGGGGCGTGTCCGGGAAGAGCGCGCGGGCGGCCGCGAAGACGCCGTTGCAGGCCGAGCTGTGGCCCGGACGGGCCACCACGACGGCCGCGCCCGCGACCACTCCCTCGCGCATCATCGCCTCGGCCCGCGCCGCGCCCGCCCGCCCGGCGGGATCGTTGTCGGCGACGAGGCAGGCGAAGGGCCGCGCGAAGTCCTGGGCGGCGAGGGACCGCAGGGTGAGGGCGAGGTGGTCGGGGCGGCGCATCGTCGGGATGCAGACGACGACGGCCGGCGCCGCCGCGGTCTTCCCCGCATACGCGACCTCGAACGGCTCCGGCCGGGCCGGCAGGCTTTGCGTGGGCTGGGCTTGCATGGGCAAGTCTCGCGCGATCCCGTCGTTCATCATGAGGCTCCGTTCGTGGGCGGGGCGCCCGCGGCGAGGTCGAGGAGGCCGCGCACGGTCTCGATGCGGCAGCCGCGGGCGAGCGCCCCGTCGACGGCGTAGGCGAGGCGCTGCGGGGAGAGGCCGAACCGCGTCGGGCGGGCCGCCACGTCGTGGGCGTAGAACACCAGCCACGCCCGCCGCGCCACCGCGGCATCGAGCCAGGCGTCGATCCCCGCCTCGCTCACGGACGCGTCCTCCAGGGCGACCGCCTCCAGGCGGCCGCGATCGGCCGCGCCGGTGATCGGGCCGCCATGGATGCCCCGGCAGGCCCGGAACCGCGCCTGGAGACGGAGCTTGTGGGCGAGCCCGATGGCTCCGTACGGGTAGGCGAAGGTCGAGAGCCGCCCGACGACCGGCTCCAGGATGCGGGCGTTGGCCGCGACGTCGCGCAGGTAGGCGCCGACGCCGGCCTGCGCGGCGCTCGGATGCGTGGCGGTGTGGCAGCCGATCTCGTGACCCCGGCGGGCGAGATCCGCGACGGCGGCGAGGCCGGCCAGCGGGTAGAGTTCCGAGACGGTACCGGCGAGGCCGCCGCAGACGTAGAACGTGCCCCGCACGCCCCGCTCCTCCAGGATGCGCGCGCCGGTCCCGGCCGCCGAGGCGGCGATGTCGTCGAAGGTGAAGCTCACGGCGGCGCGCTCGAGAGGAAGCGGGATGCGGCGCGTCACCACCGCCCGCGCGAGGCGCCGCCCGACCTTGTCGCGCAGGCTCTCGGAGGGCGCGGATGTCTCCGGCGAGGGCATGGATCTTCTAGACCTTGGCGAAGGTGAACCCGCCGAGCCAGGCCCGCAGGCGCCGGTCGAGCTCGGGATGCGCGCGCAGGCGGCCGACGAGCCGGGCGCGCAGGGCCGGCGCGAGCCCCCGCCAGCCCAGCGGGGCGACGAGGTCGACGAGGGGGAGGGGCTCGGTGCCGAAGCGGCGCTTGTAGTCGTAGTTGCCGATGCTGAAATCGACGCAGCGCACACCCTCGGCGTGGAGTGCCGCCATGGTGCGCTCGATGATGAGCCGGCCCGGCGAGCAGTTCGACCAGCGCCCGCCCGCCTGGCCGATGCGGATCATGACGTAGCGCTCGCCCTGGCGCAGGCCGAGGAGACCCGCTACGATCTCGCCGTCGGCCACGAGGGCGGTGACGACCGTGCTCCCGTCGGCGACCCCGCGCTCCACGAGGCGGCGATAGACCGCCGCCACCTCGGGCTCGTTGAGGAAGTACGTCGCCCCGAGCGCGTCCATCCGGCGCTCCTGGAGGTTCTCGATCGTCGCCAGCACCGCGCCGGCCCGTACGGGATCGGTCACCCGCTCGAAGGTCGCGGCCGGATGCTTGGCGAAGACCCGCCAACTCCGCTCGAGCTCCTTGCGCACCGTCCGCTCGAGCCTGGTATAGCGCCAGGCGTCGTAATCCGGGCCGAGGCGCAAGAAGTTGCCGTTGAGGGCGCAGGCGGTTGCGCCGGGCAGGAGAGCCAGGGGATTCGGCGCGCCGCCGAGGGCCGTCTCCATCTTGGCGAGGCGCACGAGGTCGGCGGACGGCAGGGCGCGGCGCACCGCCCGCCACAGCCGCGCCGCCTCGCGCCGGTCCCGGGGCACGGCCGGCCCGATCAGCGGGGCGTTGTAGTCGGTCAGGTCGAGGTCGGCGAACTCGACCAACCGCAGCGATCCGTGCCGCCGCAGCACCAGCGGCAGCACGAGAGCGAGTTCCCCCGTGCGGGCCTGGCGCACCGTGACGACGACCGGCGTCAGGCCGGCCCGGCCAGCCATGGCCTCGTACCAGCTCGCGAGCCAGTCGGCGCCCTGGAACGGCGTCGGCGCTGTCCCGCCCCGCAGGGCTGCGGGTTCGAAGCGGGTCGCGGCCTCGGCCCGGTAGGCCGCCGCGGAGGCGGCCGGGGCGGCCGCGAATGGCCGGTCGAGGGTGGTCACGCGGTGGCCTGCGCGTCGATGATCTGGCCGGGATTGGCACCGTCCAGGCGGAAGTCGACCCGGCGCCGGGCCCCCCGCTCGCGCCGGACCCAGCGGCTGTTGCGCAGGGCCTTCTGGAGCACGGCCTTGGACCAGTAGGACGGGCCGGTGATCGCCCGGCTGCGCGGGGGCATGCCGAGGCGGTGGCGCAGGAGGCCGTTGGCGAGGTTGACGGTCTGGAGGCGATGGATCTCCTCGTTGGTGAACGAGACCGTCATCGAGACGTTCAGGCAGTCCAGGTTCTCGACCCGGTGCGGGGCGTTGAGCGGCCAGCTGAGCATCTGGCCAGGCGCGAGATCGAGGACCTGGGCGTGCTCGTCGTACCAGGGCTCGTAGGGCATATCGACCTCGACCTCGAACAGGGCGATGTCCTCGAGGTGCCGCTCGGTCAGGAAGGGGGGCGAGTTCGGGTAGATGTAGACCCGCTTGTGGCCGATCAGCTGCCAGAGGTGCTGGCCCGGCAGGTCGGCGTGGTAATACACCTGCGCGGCGGGCGACGAGATCAGGATGCCGGCGCTGCGGTGGCGGGTCGAGAAGCCCGGCAGGCGCTCGGCCATCTCGGCGAAGATGGCGTCCGCCACCTCGGCATAGCGCTTGTCGACCTTCAGGACGTTGCGCAGGTTGAGCCACATCCGGCCCTTGGCGATCGCATCGATCACCGCCTCGCCCGGCAGGCCGCCGATGTCGCCCTCGCGCCAGTAGCGGCGCTGGCCGCTCGCGCCCATGTGGATCAGGCTGTACTGCTCGCGCGGATAGGTATCGATCAGCTCCGCCAGCGCCGCGCGGGAGAACAGCGGCATGGTGTGGAGGCGGTGCTGCAGGCGCAGGGGCTGGTGGCCCCAGAGCGCCCCGTGCCTGTCGGTCCAGTCGGTGAAGATCGGTTCGCGGCTCATAGGTGTCCGGCTCCCTGTGGCGGCCTGTGTCGTTTCGGTACGGGATCAGTCCCGTCTCGGGATGCTCTCGGGTAAAATCCGGAAGCATGTCCCGGCTGTCTTCGATTATGTTCGATGTCGCAACCATGATGCCAGAGAAGAGACTGCCCGGGATCAGTGCTCTCCGGCAAAGAGAGTTTGGTATCTCGCGAGATTGACCCCGTACTCGGGCCGGCCCGGGCGCCGTCGTCTTCGAGGGGGCTCGGCCTCGCTCAGGCCTCCGGCGATCGCGACAGGTCGCGCGCCGCACCGGCTCTGCCCGCGACGACAGGTCGGGACCGGGAGCCGCTCTGGGGCCGGGCCGGCTCCCAGTCCCGTGCGAGATGGCGCAGGAGGATGAGACCGACGCTGGCGACCATGCCGAACAGCAGGGCGGCCGGCAGTACGATCCGCGGCGAGGGCGGCCAGGTCCGCTGGCGAGGCGGCACTGCCTCCGAGATGATGCGCACGTTGAGGGCGTTCAGGCGCTCCTGCTCACCAGCTTCCCGGGATCGCCGCAAGACGTTCTCGTACAGGGTCCGCTGGGCGTCGCGCTCGCGCTCGAGCTCGCTGAGGCCGACGACGGCGCTCTCGTTCGTAACCATCTCGGATTTCGCCCGGGCGAGCTGGCGGCGGATGGCCGCCTCGCTCGCTGTGGCGCGCTCGGTATCCTTGCGCGTAGCCTCGACGATCCGGCGCTTCTCGCCCTCGATGCGCTGCTCGGCTTCCCGCAGCTGGGCGTTCAGCTCCGCGATGGCGGGGTGGCGCTCGCCGAGCCGGGTCGCCGCCTCGGCCTTGCTGCGGGCGAGCGCGGCGTATTGCTGGCGGAGCGCCTGCATCTCGGGCGATTGCAGCATCTCCGGCAGCGAGGTGCCGGTGTCGCGGACGCGCATCCGCTCGGCCTGAACCAGCCGCTCCCGGGCTTCGGCGGCCCGGATGGAGGCGGTCACGAGTTGCTGGTTGAGATCACCGAGCTGCTGGTCGCTGAGCAGGCGGCCGCTCGCCGCCGTGAGCCTGTTGTCGCGGCGGTACTTTACCACCCGGTTGTCGGCCGCCTCGACGCCCTGGCGCAGGGCCGCGAGGCGGGCGGTGAGGGCGTCGGAGACGCGCTTGGCGGCCTCCATGCGGGCCGCACTTTCCCCGGCGAGGTAAGCGGCGCCGATCGCGTTGGCGATGTCGGCCGCGCGCTGCGGGTCCGCGGCCTTCGCGGCAACTTCGATCACGAAGGTCCGCTCGGGCCGGCGCACGCTGACGGCACTGCTCAGGCTATCGATTGCGACGTTGAGTGGATCGCGGGCCGTCGCGGGCGGCGTCAGGCCGAGCAGGCCCTTGAGCGAGACGACGAAAGGGTTCGTGGAGTCGGGCTTGGCGAAGTCCGGGTCCCGATCGAGCCCGAGTTGCTCCACGACCCGACGCAGCACCGTGCTCGACTGGATCACCCGCGCCTGGCTCTCGGCGAGGGAGGCACCCGAATCCGCCTGCGGCGTACGGGTGGTAACCTCGTTCTCCAGCACCCGCAGGTCGGAGGGATCGAGCAGGATCTGGATGCCGGCGGTGTAGGTGGGCCGCACCATCCCGAGCCCCATGACTGCGAGGGCGAGGCATACGATGCCGCCTAGCGCGATCAGGCCCGCAGAACGCCACAGCGCGCGGAGCAACGCGACAGCGTCGAAGCCACGTCCGACCGCGCCCGATGTGGGCCCAAGCCCCTCGGTGAGGTCGACCCGGACCGGTTCAGCGTGAGCTTGACTCTCAAACCTGAACATCTGTCCTGTCTCTTCGTCATCTCGGTTCACACCCGCACCAGATTGGCACGGCGCGGAGGGGACGCAGCGTTCTAGCGCAAGGTTGGTGCCAGGAACGCCAAACAGCCGCACACCACCGGACCTTGATATTTTTTAATCTTTTTTGTGTGGCAATCTAATAGAAAAATATATTATTAAGCGTCAATGATGCGCTCTCATTCCGCGTTCATGTAAATATGGTTAACTCATCAATCGATTTTGCTTCGTCCTTTTAGTTGAGCGTCGACGTGCTCGTCCACTGTGTCGATTTGGGTCTCTAGGGCGAAACATACGGGGCAAAATCGGACGGCACGATATCTGCGGGATCGCACACCAAGATATCTACCGAGGGCTTTTAACGTGTCGAAGCGGGACATTTCAGATCTGCAGCTCCGTGCCGAAGTGCCCCGCCTCGCCGAAGGGAGGAAACCGCCGTCCCTGCTGATCCTGGGTTGCCGCGGCATTCCGGCCGCCCATGGCGGCTTCGAAACCTTCGCCGAGCGCCTCGCTTTGTTCCTCGTTGCCCGGGGATGGCGGGTCGGCGTCTACTGCCAGCGCGAGGTCGCAAGGGTCGGCAGCCGGATTTCGGTCGAAACTTGGCGCGGGATCGATCTGATCCAGGTCGAGGTCGCCTCCAGGGGCCCACAAGCGACGCTCGAGTTTGACGCCTGCAGCGTGCTGGACGCCGCCCACCGCGGAGGCGTGTGCCTGGTGCTCGGATACAACGGGGCCGTCTTCTTGCCCTACTTGCGCCTGCGCGGTCGCACGGTCGTGACCAACATGGATGGCATCGAGTGGAAGCGGCCGAAGTGGTCGTGGTCGGTGCGGGCATGGTTCTGGGTCAATGAGTGGATCGCAGCTTGGACCTCTCACCGTCTGATCGCCGACCATCCGCAGATCGCCAACCACCTCGCGACGCGCCGGCCTCGCCACGCAATCATGACGATTCCCTACGGCGGCGACCCCATCTCTTCGGCGGATCCATCGCCGCTCACAAGTTTGGGCTTGATACAAGATCGCTACCTCATATCAATTGCCCGCATCGAGCCGGACAATAACATCCTGACCCTTGTCGAAGCGTTTTCGAGTCGGCGACGGGACCGGAAGTTGGTGGTACTAGGCGATTTTGTCCCAGGTAACCGCTACCACGCAGCGGTCCAGGCAGCGGCGAGCGAGGAGGTCATTTTCCCTGGTGCGATCTACGATCCGGCGGTCGTTCGATCCCTGAGGTACTACGCTCGCGCGTACCTACACGGCCACACGGTCGGCGGCACCAATCCCTCGCTCGTCGAGGCGTTGTGGGCCGGGAACGCAGTCGTAGCCCACGACAATCTCTTCAACCGGCATACGGCTGGTGAGGAACAGATCTACTTCCGCGACAAATCCTCGTGTGAGAGCGCCATATGGACAGCTTTGTCTGATGACACCCGGGTAGCTCGAGCCCGCCGCGCCGCCCGCATCCGGGCGGCGCAGGAATTCTCTTGGGACACGATCCTGTATGCATACGAGGGGGCGTGCCTTAAGCTGCTTGGACAAGAGGGGAGGCCCGTCATCGCTCAGCAAGTGGATCGCTCATTAGGTGATAGCACAGGCAGCCGGTAACGTGGCAGAATGAACCGCTCCGGGTTTTTCGGAGGCTGATTGGCTTGGGTCAGGCGGCCAAGGCTTGGTCGCCGACGTGAGCATAATAGTGCGCTTCAGCCTCGGCGGGAGGGACGTTGCCGATCGGCGCGAGCATGCGATGGTGGATGTACCAGTCGATCCACTCCAAGGCGGCGTACTCGACATCCTCGAAGGAGCGCCACGGCTCGCGCCGCTGGATTACCTCTGCCTTGAACAAACTGTTGATTGTCTCTGCTAAGGCGTTGTCGTACGAGTCGCCGACGTTACCGACCGACGACTCGATGCCGGCTCCAGGCCAATTGGCCAAAGTCGACCTAAGAGCCGTCTCTTTCAACTCGGAATAAACTACTATAAAAATCGTTTTTCACATGCCATTTTTCCAGAGTTAAACCAACTTGACCCATATGGTGTATATGAGGACCACCGGATCCTCTGCCAAGATAGCTCATGTTTGCGGGCGCATAACCCCAAACTGAAACATTCTGTACTGTTTCGTGGACATTTCCGGAATAGCGATACGGATGGTCTTTTCTATTGCGAATAAGTCGATATTGTCGATCAGGGTAAGGGATTGGCTCTTCTATTTTTCGCTCATCGACAAAATTATACCGAGGAAGCGCCCAGCCCTCTACTTCACTTTGGGTAAGTTGCACCAATTTTGGAAGATCCTCTGCTACAAGATGTTCGTCAGCGTCCAGCATCAAAATCCATTCGATATTAGCTGGCACGAGATCAAGAGCAGCATTGCGGGCTTGAGCAAAATTAATGAACGTAATGTCTTTTATACAGAACGGCGTCCCTGCAGAAGTCAAAATTTTGGAAGTACGCTCCCGCGTATCGTCATTAGAGCCAGTATCAGCTATCGCAACAAAGCTTGCTATTCCTATCACAGAATTTAGCATGCGCTCGATATAAGCGGCTTCATTTTTTACAATCGCAGCAATAGCTAGCGACGGCCTCTCGCTTGGAGGAGGCAATCGTTCAGAGTGCTCAGGTATGTAATGAACGGGTAGCATCCACGCAGTTTTTTGCAGTAACCCAAAATTGTCGACCTCGACTATATCAACATGTAATGCCTCGGCGGCAGCGATAAAAATCGAACGAGAATTTTCTTGAAAAATACTTAAATCAATAATCACAACCCCCGCGTGATTGAGTCTTTCATATGCAAAGCAAAGATCGTGACATGAAATTTCTGCGCCGGCAACAAATATTACATCAAACTTTAGGTCTACGCTAGCGGCATCAGACAGAACGGCATTAATACGCTCATCTCTCTCGTAAATATGAAGTCCACTTATGCAGCTGCTCCTATCCGTCTCTAATAGATTCTTCATATTTACAGGATCGTGGGTATTGCTGCTTCCTTTTACAAGCAAAAATGGCCGTATCGCACAATCTCTTAGTATACTCAAAGCTAACTTAGCTAATTTTTGGCCCCCAAATACAGCAGCCGTTTGGGCCCTGAATCTTCGGCTCATGATCCGGCGTAGACAATCGAACTGGCCAGAAGTCAGGCGCTCTTGTATTCCTTCTCCGACAGCAATAGAATTTAAAATATCTAGTTTTTTTAACGAATTATTAAGCGCAACGGTGTCTTCATTTGATGAGAAATCGGCAATCTCGATATGCCTGCCCCTGCGCATCTGGGCCTCTTCTGATGCCATCAAGCTGCGGCGTGCAGTTGAAAAATCGGCATAACTTGATGCCATTGCATCCACAATTTGTTCGTTCTCAGGTTCCCGCCCAAGGATGCACCGAAACAACCATCGGACCTCTTCTTTCTGAATCATATTTTCCCATCCTATATGCTAGCCACAAGGCTTTTCCTGCGATGCGGTTGCCATGTATCAGATCGCGAGTATCGGTCACAAGCAGATCGCTCGTATCACGTGTTGAAGACGTCTATACATTTATGCAATTATTTGAAATATATAATCTATCAATCATATGCAGCATCAAATCGACGGTGCATATAAAATTTTTTATGTTATGTACAGTTTAATTATATTACAGATAATTTTTATTATAAAAATATAGTATTATTAAACAAATCTCGATAAATACGCCTAAATCAGCTCGAGAAAGAACTTGCACTGATTATCTAAAGCATTGCCTGACCATGATGAAATTTCGCGGCCTGTCTGGTAGCCAGCTGCATTGAGGTAGTTGCGACACTCCTGTCGGGTGAGGGCAGCGAAGGCTTGCTCGATCGGGTTGAACTCCGGACTGTAGGGCAGCAGGTACACCACCCGCGCGCCGGCCGCCGCGATGGCCTCGCGCACGCCCGTCACCGTGTGGGCCTGGAGATTGTCGAGGATCACCATGTCGCCGGGCCGGAGCACTGGGACTAGCGTGTCGGTGACGTAATCCAGGAAGCGCTGGCCGTTGGTGGCTCCCTCGAAGATGGCCGTTGCCGTCAGGCCGCTCGCGCGCAGGGCTGCCGTGACGGTGGTAGTCTTGTCGTGCCCGCACGGCATCGGCAGGCGACAGCGTTGGCCGCGCGGGGCCCAACTGTCGCGACGCGCCATCCGGGTCGAGGCCGCCCTCTCATCAATGAATACCAGACGGTCCGGATCGAGGTCGAGTTGGCCCTCGAACCACGCCTGGCGTGCCTCCGCTACGTCCGGTCGGTCCTGCTCGGCCGCATGGAGAGCCCCTTTTTACGGGTGATGCGATGGCGGGCCAGGAAGCGCGACACGCTGCTGGTGCTGGTGGTGACGCCCTGCGCGACCAAGGCGTCGCGCAACTCCGCCAGCACGATGTTGCCGCGCTCCTCGCACAGCGTCAGGATCCGCGGGGCGTGAGCCTCGATGACGTGCGAGCGCTGGTCGCCGCCCATCGGCTTTGGCCGGACGTGGCCATCCCGGAGATAGATGGCGTGCCAGCGGCTGACGCTGGCGGCGCTGACACCGAACCGCTCGCCAGCCTGGCGGCAGGACGCGCCCGCTATCACGGCGGACACCACCCGCTCACGCAGATCGACCGATAAGGGTGAGGTCATCGCAGGCTCCTTCACCCAACCAACCCTCAACCCAACTTGACCGTTGCAGACCGATCGCACAGCGCTCTAGCCCCGTACCACCAGCCTGCGAGGCGCGTGAGCAAAGCCGACTTCCGCATCGCGAGGCGATCAATCGAAAGTTATATTGTCCATAAGTAATTAAGCTGTTACAATTGATTTTCATGCAATCAATTTTTGTACTTATTGAAATATAAATATGCATAGCTTGCATATATATTTTTACGCATTTTGCTAAAAATAAGAATATTAACAAATAAAATATTTATATTACAATTTAATTTATGTAATCAATCAAATAGGATTGATAGAATCTATTTTCAATTCCTCGCGAGCCAGGCGCAGCAGGCTCTGGCCGTAATTGGTCTTGGCGAAGAGCTGGCCGCGGGCCACCACCTGCTCGCGGGTGATGAAGCCCTGGAGGTAGGCGATCTCCTCCAGGCAGGCGACCTGCATGCCCTGGCGGTGCTGGATGACGCGGACGAACTCGCCGGCTTCCAGCAGATTGTCGTGGGTGCCGGTATCGAGCCAGGCGTAGCCGCGCGACATGCATTCGACGTGGAGCTGGCCGCGGTCGAGATAGGCCTGGTTGACGTCGGTGATCTCGAGCTCCCCGCGGGGCGAGGGCTTCACGGCGGCTGCGATGTCCAGAACCTGGTTGTCGTAGAAGTACAGGCCGGTCACCGCCCAGGGCGATTCCGGGTTCTTCGGCTTCTCGACGAGCTTGGTGGCGCGGCCGTCCTTGTCGAGGGTGACGACGCCGTAGGCCTCCGGCTGATCGACGTGGTAGGCGAAGACCGTGGCGCCGGTCTCACGGGCGCGAGCCTTGGCCAGGAGTTGGCGCATGCCGGCGCCGAAGAACAGGTTGTCGCCGAGCACCAGCGCGACCGAATCGTCGCCGACGAACTCGCGGCCGATGACGAAGGCCTGGGCCAGACCCTCGGGCTTCGGCTGCAGCGCGTACGAAATGGCGATACCAAACTGCTCGCCGGTGCCGAACAGGCGTTTGTAGTTATCGATATGTTCCGGCGACGAGATCAGCAGGATTTCGCGGATGCCGGCGAGCATCAGCACCGAGATCGGGTAGTAGATCATCGGCTTGTCGTAGACAGGCAGCAGCTGCTTGTTGATCGCCAGCGTCGCCGGGTGCAACCGCGTGCCGGATCCCCCGGCGAGCACGATGCCCTTCATGGTATGATACTCCTCAAGGTCGCTTCGCAGGCCGACCGATCAGCTGGTCCAGGATATCGTCGAGGGCTGCCTGCCACGGCCGCGGCGCGAGGCCGAAGGCGGCGGTCAGCGTCTCCGTCGAGAGCTCGGAATTGGCCGGCCGGGTGACCGGGGTCTTGAACGCCGTGCTGGGGATCGGCTCGACCGGCACCGCGCGGGCGCCGCGGGCCGCCGCCCCCGCCATGATGGCGCGGGCGAAGTCGTACCAGGTCGTCGCCCCGGCATTGACGCAGTGATAGGTGCCGGCGGGCGCGGCCGGATCGTCGGCGAAGCGCAAGCCGATCGCCACGAGGGCGGCCGCCAGGTCGCCGGCCGAGGTCGGGCAGCCGCGCTGGTCGTCGACCACCGTCAGCTTGTCGCGCTCGGCCGACAGCCGCAGCATCGTCTTGACGAAGTTCGCCCGGTGCGGGCTCACCACCCAGGCCGTGCGCACCACCGCGTGGCGCGGGTTGCCGGTGCGCACCGCCATCTCGCCGGCGGCCTTGCTGGCGCCGTAGACGCTCACCGGATTGACCGGCGCGTCGGCGGCGTAGGCGCCGCGTCCCGAGCCGTCGAAGACGTAGTCGGTCGAGACGTGGATCAGCGGGATGCCGGTCTTAGCGGTCTCGGCCGCGAGGTAGGCGGCGCTGAGCGCGTTGAGCCGCCAGGCGGCGGCCACATCGCTCTCGGCCTTGTCGACCGCCGTGTAGGCGGCGGTGTTGATGACCGCCGCGTAACGACGCGCGGCGACGGCGCGGGCGACCGCGGCCTCGTCGGTGATGTCCAGCGCCTCCCGGGTGGGAGCGTGGATCACCACGCCCTCGCCCCAGGATCCCCGCTGCAACTCGGTGCCGACCTGGCCGCCGCCGCCGAGGACGAGGATCTCCCGCGTCATCGTCTCACTCCGCGCTCAGGCCGAGGCGCTCGCCGGAATAGCGGCCCTCGCGGATCGGGCGCCACCACGCCTCGTTGTCGAGGTACCAGCGCACGGTGTCCTCGAGCGCCTGCTCGAAGGTGCGGGAGGGCGTGTAGCCCACCTCGGCCTCCGCCTTGCTCGGGTCGATGGCGTAGCGCCGGTCGTGGCCGGGCCGGTCGGTGACGAACTGGATCAGGCGCTCGTGCGGGCCGGCCTCGGGGCGCAGCCGATCGAAGATCGCGCACAGCGTCTTCACCACGTCGAGGTTGTTGCGCACCGAGCGGCCGCCGAGCAGGTAGGTCTCGCCGATGCGGCCCTTCTCCAGCACCGCGACGAGGCCGCGGGCGTGGTCCTCGACGTGGATCCAGTCGCGCTCGTTCTGGCCGTCGCCGTAGACCGGCAGGTTCCTGCCCTCGAGCGCGTTGAGGATCATCAGCGGGATCAGCTTCTCGGGGAAGTGCCGCGGCCCGTAATTGTTCGAGCAGTTCGTCACCAGCACCGGCAGGCCGTAGGTCTCGTGCCAGGCCCGCGCCAGGTGGTCGGAGGCCGCCTTCGAGGCCGAGTAGGGCGAGCGCGGGTCGTAGCGGCTGTCCTCGGTGAAGAAGGCGCCTGGGGGCAGCGAGCCGTAGACCTCGTCGGTCGAGACGTGGAGGAAGCGGAAGGCGTCGCGCTCAGGCCCGGACAGCCCGTTGTAGTAGGCGCGAGCCGCCTCCAGCATGACCTGGGTGCCGACGACGTTGGTGCGGATGAAGGCGCCGGGTCCGGTGATCGAGCGATCGACGTGGCTCTCGGCGGCAAGATGCATCACGGCCTGCGGACGGAACTCGGAGAACAGGCCGGAGACCTTGTCGTGGTCGCAGATGTCGGCTTGCGCGAAGCGGTGCCGGTTGTCGCCCTTGAGCGGCATCAGCGAGATCGGGTTCGCCGCGTAGGTCAGCGCGTCGAGGGTGAGAACCTCGTGGCCGAGGTCCTGGACGAGGTGCAGGACCAGGGCCGAGCCGATGAAGCCGCAGCCGCCCGTGACGAGGATGCGCATGGGGTGGGTGAACTCCTGAAAACGGTATCGCTCGGCCGAGCAGGGAAACGAGGCGGGTCGGCTCGCCTCCTGAATGATTGATCGACCGCCGCTGGTGCGGCGGGGTCCTCAGAACGGCGGCGGCAGATCCTTGAGGCGCGGCGCGGCCTTGTCCTTGGCCGAGAGCTGGGCCTCGGCCTCGCTCACCGGCCAGTCGATCCCGATGGCGGGATCGTTCCACAGCACGGCGCCGTCGTGCTCGGGGCTGTAGAGGCCGCCGGCGACCTTGTAGGCCACCATCGTGTCCGGCTCGAGGGTGCAGAAGCCGTGGCCGAAGCCGACCGGCACGTAGAGCTGATGGCCATTCTCAGCGTCGAGGCGGACGGCGACGTGCCGGCCGTAGGTGGCCGAGTCCCGGCGCAGGTCAACCGTGACGTCGAGGATCGCCCCGGCAAGCACCCGGATCAGCTTGGCCTGGGCGAAGGGACGGCGCTGGAAGTGCAGGCCGCGGACGGTGCCCTGTTGCGCCGAGAAGGACTGATTGTCCTGGATGAAGTGGTCGTCGATGCCGTGGGCAGCCAGGGTGTCGGCCCGGTAGGTCTCCGAGAACCAGCCGCGCGCATCGCCGTGCCACTTCGGGATCACGAGCTTCACCGCCGGGATCGCCTGATCGATGACCTGCACTCTTGCCACCTCTATGCCGCGCAGCCTGATTGCACGATAGCTCTTGTCCGGCAACATCGCACTGGGTCGTGTGTGCGCCTCTCCACCTGTCCAGGTCGCAGCGGCAGCAACGGCTGCGTGCGGTCGATGGTCTAAACCTGGGACTTCTCGTCCACGCACAGCACCATGGCGCTGGCGGGCGGAGACAGGTAGAGTGGGGATTGCGATTGCCCCGGATTGGATACTGCTAGCGAATACCGCGGCTCAGGCAGCTTGGCTGATGAGGCGAGCGAAGGATGATCGGCGGGTCGACGCGACGGTCTCACCCGCGAGTCAATCGGCGATCCGGCTGATGTTGAGAGCAGCGGCGATCAGCATATGCTGGGGATAGACCTTGGCCAGCCCGAGGTAGCGAGCCCGCCGTAGATGCAGCGTCCGCACGCCCAGCGACAGTGTCCCTTCGATGCCCGCCTGCCAGCGGTACTGCTCGGCGAAGGTCTCATCGGCTTCTCGCGCCTGCGCGGCTTCCAGGGCGGCATGTTCCTCCCGTCGATGCGGCGCGAGCAACCGACGCGGGGAGCGCGTACAGTTCTACCTCAGCGCGCAGGGTTTGCAGTCCGCACTGGAGAAGTGGATACGGATCACTGTACGACCCAGGTTGTGATCCGGGCTCCAACTCGTCGTAGTGTGACCCGCCGGACAGGTGGCGATCTTTCGATCCCAGTCGATCTTGAAGTCCTGAAGCTTAAAGGCTCCCGCCTGATGCGATTGCCACTCCGTATCCTGCGGGCTCGGCCCAAACAGCGTCACGGCGTAATTGCGTGTACTGGCAAGTAGCAGGTCCGCATCGACGTAGCCGGCATCCACCAGGTGCGTGTTTGGGACAAGATCGTGAGCAGCCAGGTCGGCTTGGATCGACCCAAGTGCGTCGCGGTCGGCAACCGGAGCCAGCGTGATCTCCATATGCGTGATCAGGCGGTGGCGATCCGCGTCGCAGGTATCGGTGAGGTGGACCTTGTGGCCGATCCACATCGTCGTGCGCTTCTTGGCGTAGTGCGTCTCTGGGTTGTAGGGCGAGACGATCATCAGCAGAGAGGGTAGAATGCCCTCCGACGACGCTCGCCAAACAACTCCCGTGGTCTGCGGCTTCGTATGATCAGCGTCGTCTTTTGTGCCGGTCTCGTCATCGACCGAGACGATCTGGAAGTTCTACAGCCAGACCCGGCCAGCAGGATTACGGCTGGGATCTCACGGAGCCAGGCCGGTGCGTCGGGCGAGAACACCGTCGCCAGGAGCGTGTGTCCGTCGCGGCCGATCCGTTCGGCATGAGCGCGACGGGCCACCTCACCCCGCGAAATGTACAGATCGTCGGTGGGTTTGGCGTAACGCTCGCCCTAGCTCTCCTAGGTGTAGGCACACAGCCACTCGGAAGCAGCGACAGCAAGGGCATTGAGCGCGGCACGCAGGGTCTCAGTGGCGCAGCCGAGGCGGTTGAGGCTGGGCACAGCCCCCAGGACGTGCGTGCTGTCGGTGCGCTGACGGCCTCGCGCCACCAGCAGCCGGTGCTCCCGGCACAGGGCCATGAGCGTGTCGAGCAGAAGCGTCTCGGCGTGGTCGAGCACAAAGCGGGAGCGGAACTCGCTCAGCACCGAGGCGTCGAAGTCCGGGTTGGTGAGATAAGGTCCAGCAGGTACTTCCAGTCGATGCGGCCACGCGCCGCCTCGGCCGCGCGACGATTCGAGAGGTTCTCGGCAATCTGCAGCACGGTGACGAGAGCCAGCCGCCAGGGTGCTTCGGCTGGACGGCCGCGGGCCGCGAACAACGCCGTGGACTGCGCATCGGTGAATACGGTGCCGAGATCATCCCTCAGCCGCAGGTAGGCATTGCCCCACGGGAATGCGGTTCTCGCCACGGCGACGGTCTGGCTGGGAACCTAGGCGGGTAAACTTGGCAGCAGCGACATGACGAGCCTCCTCGAGCATTAGATTGCGCTGACACATCAACGAGTTAACTAGACCGATGGCTTCGCCAGCAGTATCGGAAACGGAGTAATCGCAGTGCGGGTCTGAGGCATAGCTCAGACTGTCTGCGTGCTCCCCAGTGACGCCGACCTGGTACGCCTGTCCGCCCTCGCAATCGTTCGGGCGCGGCACCTCAAGGACATACAATGCACTCGTGTCATCACTCTCAGCCGAACGCCGCTCCCTCTTGAACGTCGCACCCCAAACTGGCGTCAGCCAGGCCGTGACGTGGTACTGGCAACAGAGCTACGTCGAAGAAGACGCTGAGGTAATATTACGCAGTAGTAATAATTGTATAAATTTTATTATGAGACTACAGATATTTTTTTAATAATATACAATTGATTAATTTTATTTATTTACAGTATATAAAATAACATATTCTAACATATTAATAATATAATCAAATAAAATACTAAATACGATGTAAATTATATTATTAGTAAGAGTGCAAGAACCAATTATGATCGCTGCGTAGACGATTACATGAATATATAACAGTTAGATACTGGGGATACACCTTTCTCCATACGCAATAGATGCGTGCAGTTTACCATATTGTCTGATAATTGCTTCAACATTGCAAGAGATCAACGATCGGTCACGTTGAAGCCGACCTCGAATTTCCATGCCGCTTCAAACGCCATCGGGGAAAGCAGCGTGTTGACGATCCCGCCTAAAAAGGCTTAGCAACGGGCACCAAGGGTAAATTCGAGGTAGTGAACGTGAGCGGCAAGCGTGCTCTTATCACGGGCGTGACGGGGCAGGATGGTGCGTATCTCGCCCAGCTTCTGCTGCAAAAAGGCTATGCAGTTACCGGCATCGTCCGCCGCTCCAGCCATGCCGGCGTGTTCGACCACCGTCTCAAGTGGCTCGGCATTGAGCGTGACATCGAACTCGTTGATGGCAATCTTATCGATCTGTCGAGCTTGATCAGGATCATCCAGGCGGCTCAACCCGACGAGATCTACAATCTTGCCGCGCAATCTTTCGTCACTTCGTCGTGGCAGCAGCCACTATTGACGGGTCAAGTTACGGGACTCGGCGCCGCAAATCTGCTCGAGGCGATGCGTAGCCTGGTGCCTCAGGCGCGCTACTATCAGGCCTCGACCTCCGAGATGTTCGGCCTCATCCAAGAGCAGATGCAGAGCGAGACGACCCCGTTTTATCCGCGATCGCCCTATGGTGTGGCAAAACTCTACGCTCACTGGATGACAATCAACTATCGTGAGAGTTTCGGGCTGCACACCTCCAACGGCATCCTGTTCAACCACGAGAGCCCGCTGCGCGGTGTAGAGTTCGTCACGCGCAAGGTGACCGACAACGTGGCACGGATCAAACTCGGGCTGGCCAAGGAGTTGCGCCTTGGCAACGTCGATGCCAAGCGGGACTGGGGTCATGCCAAGGACTATGTCCGGGCGATGTGGCTGATGCTGCAACAGGAGGCACCGGACGACTTCGTGATTGCGACGGGACGGACTACGACGGTGCGCGATATGTGCGAGATCGCATTCCGCCATGTTGGGCTCAACGTCGAAGATCACCTTGTCATCGACCCGAACCTATTCCGTCCCGCGGAAGTGGAAGTACTGCTGGGCAATCCGGCGAAAGCGAAGTCCAAGCTCGGCTGGGAGGCCGAAATCGGCCTGGAGGCGATGATTCGGGAGATGGTCGAGGCGGATCTCGCGAGACTGAAATCACGGGGCTGAACGAGCTGATGCGCTCTCGTCGCGTACTCGTCACTGGAGCAGCCGGTTTTGTCGGCCGTTACGCGATGGCGGCGCTCCAATCCGAGCCATGGGCGGATACGGCTCTGCTGGGGATAGGGCGCCCAACCAATTCGCTGCCCACCCAGGCGGCCTTTCGCGCGATCGACTTGGCTGACAGCGTGGTTCTGCGCGAATGCATCGCGGAGTTCGCGCCAACCCACATCCTACACCTGGCGGCGCAAGCCTCGGTGAAGCAGGGTGGGCATGCCATTGCTGAGACGTGGCAGGCCAATGTCGGAGGCTTGTTAAACCTCGCTCAGGCTGTGATGGCGGAGGCGCCAGAGGCGACTTTCGTGTTCGTGAGTTCGAGCGAGGTGTACGGTCGCGCATTCCTTTCTGGCAAGTCACTCGACGAGACGGCTCTGCCCGACCCGACCAGCCATTACGGCCGCTCGAAATGGATTGGCGAACAAATCCTACAGGATATCCTAGGCGGCGGTCACCTCATCGTGCTCAGGCCGTTTAACCATACGGGTCCCGGGCAAGACGAACGCTTCGTGGCGCCCTCGTTCGCGGGCCAGATCGCGCGGATTGAATACGGTCTCGCTCGTCCCCGTCTAAGCGTCGGTGATCTGTCGTCAAGACGCGAGTTTCTCGATGTGAGAGATGTCGTGCGTGCCTACGTTGGCGTAATCGATGCATCAGAGCGGATCGCAGGAGGGACGGTATTCAATATTGCCAGTGGAGAGCCACGTACGATCGAAGATATGCTCACATCGCTCAAGCAGCGAGCGGAAGCGCCGTTCGAGGTCGAGGTAGATCCTGACCGCCTCCGACCGAGCGAGATTCCAATCGCAGCGGGCTGCTCAGACAAGCTTCATGCCGTCACCGGCTGGCGACCTGACATTGCATGGTCAAAAACGCTGGACGATTTGATGAGCGATGCCCGCGAGCGCGCTCGCAATTTAAAGAACAAAAAGTTTTCGCAACAAGACGCGTTTTAATGTTTCTTAATGTACTTGTGAGCTCGCGCAATGTTCTAGGGACGATACAACGGCCTGTTTTCGGCAATAGTAAACGCAAGCCGTTCATATACTCAATTGAACCTAGCGTTCAAATCTTGCAAGCCGCGATTCGACGGGCCCTGGAACTACCCAAGCCCCCCATGATCGTCTCCAACGAGACCTTTCTCATTCCCGTTAAAAAGTCTCTCCAGTTCATCGTCAACGCCATCGTCTCGGAGACTGAATGGCGTGGGCCTGTGGGGGTACGTTGATGCGAGCCGCCCACCAGACCCTTAAGTCATCATACCCGTTCCACGCTCTGCGAGGGCTACAGGAGCGCGCGGATACCCGTGGCCTACAACTCTGCAGCGGCGCTCTCGTATGCACGTTGATAATTTTTTGTAAGAAAAGCGGCAAGGCAAGAATCAGCCCGGCAATGGTTCGCTACAATACAATACACCGCAGCCGACTCTCAGAGGAATTATAGAATGAGCAAATTATCACTCAATAAGCCCTCCCTATTTCGCAGAAAAGAGTATGAACGACTGAGAGGAAATGTAGACGACTACCTAAATTATACAATAAGAGGCTGGGCTTGGGATACGTCACGACCAAATGAAGCCATCACCGTTGAAGCTCGTACGAAGAGCGGTAGGGTTCTTGCCTCTGTTGCAAGTGAATATCGAGCCGATTTGGAAAATGCGGGCTTCGGAAATGGGCGCCACGGCTTCAGAATCAATATTTCGGAATGGGGAGAGAATATAGAACCGATTGGCGTGTATGTCAAGGGAACGAACTATCGCTTCGCTGAAATAAATCCTAGTATATATTCAAATAAAACAGCAGTAGCCCAAACCGTAGAGTTCGATCCCGAACAGGAATGGGCTTGGCATATTGATGATGTCAATCGTTTGAGCGTTTACGGATGGATTGTGAGCCGGAAAAGCCCGTCCGATGAAATTGCTGTCTTCATAAAAAGTGCAACTGGTAAAGAAATCTCGACGGTTGCAAATCTGCCTCGGGGAGATCTCGTCGGACCTCTTTTTGAGAGCATCAATCACGCGTTTAATATTGATGTATCTTCATTTACACAGTCAGACTGGCCTATCGATCTCGTCGTACGTATCAGAAACTGCAAGCTAAATAAACGCCCCTTGCACTATAATATTGTCGATAGATTATTAAATCATAATCCTGAAAACGTAATCAAATCGCAGATTAAGTCCGTTATTATGTCGGCCGAATACCTATCAGATGATAAATTACATCACATTTCTCGCAATATTTCAAACTCTAAAGCAAGTATAATATTTCAAACAGCTAACCCCCAGTTTGATAAAGAGGGATTAATCAGTAAATTTTTGCAATACGAGTCATTCCGTATTGATCGCGAAAAATACGAACACGCTATGAGTGGTGTTTTGCAGGAAAGAATTGATGTCCTAATGTGGTACCTTATTAAGTATCTTCGTGATCGACAGTATAAATATATTCTACCTCTATCTTCAAATCAGATAGAATTTCTCAACTCCCCGATGCCGATCCAGGGATACTCACCGGTAGTAACGATTGCTTTATACAACATTATAAAAGTTGAAAGACAGGATCTTATTCATCTTGATGATCCAAACGTGCTGCGACAAGCCCTCTATTGGTGGTGTTGCGAGCGGGCGCCACGCGATAAACTTGATCAACACTTGGTAACAAGTGACCAAATCGCATTTCTATCAAGAGAAGAACAATGGTCGGGTGAGTCTTTCGCTTTTAATGCTTTTGCCGCAGAGTATTTTGCTCGCCACGTCAAGCTTCATTCTTTGAATATGCATAATAAATTGGACAGAGCCATATTTTTTTACTATTTGATTTTGAAGAGCTGGTCCGAGCCTTTTATCTTGCGCTTTTTATCCAAGGAATTAATAAAAGAAGTGCTAAACAATCAGGGAGAGTCTCAGGATAGTTTCAATGATGTCGTTGCGCATCTATCCGGGCTTGATTTGCAAGAAATAAAAAATTTAAGCTATCGTATTAAAGATATGGAGCATGTTTCCGTCTCTTCGACAACGCAATCTTGTGAAAAAAATACAAACCGTGACATTGGAGAATGCTATGTAAGGCGATTGGAGTTCCCAGAAGGTATCGAGCCGGGAGTTGCTGTGATAGGCCCCCTCCACAAAACGTCTGGACTGGGACAAGCAACTCGATTGTCATATGAGGTGCTCGAAAAATGCGAGTCCGTCAAACCTACAGGACTTGCATTCGACCTCGATAATCCAGCTCCTGTTGGTTTTACAACATCTCTTAATTTAGACCCATACAAATCCCGCCGAGAGATAAATATTATTCACCTAAATGCCGAGTCTGTTCCTCTGCTATATGCGTTTGGGCAAAATGATATAGTTGATGAAAGTTATAATATTGGATATTTCTTTTGGGAATTAAACATGATACCAAAATGTCATTATCTTTCTCTCGAGCTTCTCGATGAAATTTGGGTATCATCAGAATATAACCGAGAAATATACGCCCGTTATACTGATAAGCCGGTGATTAACGTTGGCATGGCGGTCGAAGACATGCCATCGCTTCAGAAAATGTCAAAATCAGCACTTGGATTCAGAGACACTGATACCGTCTTTTTGACGACGTTTGATTCATTTTCCTTTATCGAACGAAAGAATCCCATGGGCGTCCTGGAAGCGTTCCGTGCGGCTTTTCCGCTAGGCAGTGAGCCTGTGCGCCTTGTGCTTAAGACTCAAAATCGCGGACGCGTTTACGATCCATATCAGATTGATCTGTGGCGTCGTATCGATCGGATCGTCAGTAACGATCAGCGCATTGTTGTGATTAACGAAACGTATCACTATAAGGATTTGCTTGCGCTGAAGCAAGCATGTGACTGCTATGTGTCACTTCATCGAGCGGAGGGTTGGGGTTTTGGTATGATCGAAGCAATGCAGCTCGGAAAGCCTGTTATCGCTACCGCATATTCCGGCAACATGGATTTTTGTATCGCAGACACAACCTATCTTGTCGATTATGACCTGATCGGGGTGCGGGAGGCTGAATACATTTTCGTCGAGCGTGGGAGCCAATGGGCGCATCCGAGTATCACCCATGCCGCGGAGCGCATGCGCGAGGTGGTTTCGGATCGCGTTGCGGCTGAAAAAAAGGGAGAGGCGGCTGCTAAATACATCAAAGCAAACTTCTCTGTTTCTGCAATCGCGTCCCGTTATGCTGCCCGACTTGAAGAAATACGATTACATAAACCAAAATAGTAAGTTACCAGGTTAGTAAAGCGGTAATCTCACATTTGTAAAATTGAATGAAAGAGCCTAAGCGCGGCTAACAGAACGGCACGATCGGGGCAGTTGGGCGTTGTCTGGTATGGCTCGCCCGCTTCTTCCTTACGATCTCTGGACTGCAATTGCCTCGCTCCTGCCGCCACGCCCGCCGCGCCCAAAGGGCAGCGTCCCCGTGTGACGATCGGGGTGCCCTGACGGGCATCCTGTTCGTGCTGCGCTCGGACATCCCCTGGGAGATGCTGCCGACCGAGATGAACTGTGGCTGCGGCATGAGTTGCTGGCGCCGGCTGCTCACTGGCAAGCGGCCTGTTTGTGGCGGCGCCTGCACCAGGTGCTTCTCGAGCGCGTCCATTCGGCGGGTGAGATCGACTGGAGCCAGGCCAGCGTCGATAGCGCGAGCGTGTCAGCGCACAAAGGGGGTCTGCCACGAGCTCGAACCCGACGGACCAGGGCAAAGCGGGCAATAAGCGCGATCTCGTCATCGACGCGCGCGGCACGCCGCTCTGCCTCGTTCTGACCGGCTCCAATTGCCACGACAGCCCGCTGATGGCCCCGACGCTGGACGCGATCCCGCCATTGCACAGCTGGCAGCGAGGACGCCCGCGCCGTAAGCTCTCGGTGACGCTTCCTTTTACCCACATCCTGGCGATGTCTGGGCGAGGGCGGCTCCGAGCGCAATGTCTGTGAGGCGTGCAAAGCCGCGCCACATGACGAGGTTGCCGGGCGGCGGATCGCGTGAGCGGGCGAGGTAGCCGCCGAGGCGCGCGATCTTCACCACATAGGCAAAGAGGGATCGTTTACCGGCTGGCAAGTCCGGTACGAGGCGGTCGAGCAGCGCGATCTCGTGATCGGTCACGGCCAGGTGTGGGTCTGCTCGCGGCGCCGAGCGGCCGATCATGGCCGTCCAGAACACCTGCCACGCCAGGATGCAGTACACCGCGATGAGCTTGACCAAGCGCTCGGCCGTGCGCAGCCGCGCGTGCTCGGCGCGGCAGCCTGTCTTCAGGGTAAGCGCTCGGTGACGGAGCAACTTGTCAGGCGGCTTGCTGGACCCCGCCTGTCGGCATCCAGTTCCAGGGCAGCAGATCGGCGAGGCGCTTGGCCGGGTGATCGGCGATGCGCGTGAGCACATCGCGCAGGTAGCCCTCGGGATCGAGCCCGTTCATCTTCGCCGTCTCGATCAGGGTGTAGAACGCCGCCGCACGCTCGGCGCCCAGCTCGGATCCCGCGAACAGGTAGTTCTTGCGCCCGACCGCCACGCAGCGCAGCGCCCGCTCGGCCGCGTTGTTGTCGAGGGCGAGCCGCCCGTCGCCGAAGGCGCGCATGAGCGCCGGCCAGCGTGCCAGCATATAGCGCAACGCCTTGGCCAGGTCGGAGCGGCCCGGCACCTGGGCCAGGCTCGTCTCGGCAAACGCCTTCAGCGCCTCGGCCAGTGGCTTCGAGCGGGTCTGCCGCTCGCGGGTGCGGGCATCGGGCGGCTTGCCGTGCAGGTCGCGCTCGACCCCGTAGAGCGCCCCGATCCGCTCCAGCGCCTCCGCCGCGAGAGCCGAGCCCGTCGCGGCGTGCACGTCGAAGATCTTGCGGCGCACATGCGCCCAGCACCCCGCCTCGGTCAGGGCGCCGCCTGCCCGCCTGGCCTCGTACAGCCCGTTGAAGCCGGCATACCCATCGGCCACCAGCACGCCGGAGAAGTCTGCCAAGTGCGCGAGCGGGCGCTCGCCCCGACGGTCGGGCGAGGCGAAGAACACGGCCGCCGGCGGACGGGCGCCGCTGTGGGGGCGTTCGTCGCGCACATAGGTCCACAGCCGCCCGGTGCTCGTCTTGCCCGTGCCGGGGGCCAGCACCGGGATCGGGGTGTCGTCGCCGTGCAGGACGTCCGAGCCACCGATCACCTCCCGGCGCAGAAGGTCGGTCAGCGGCTGCAGCGTGGCCGCAGTCGCGCCGAGCCAGCCCGAGAGCGTCGAGGTCGCCAGTTCGACGCCGTCGCGCGCATAGATCTCGGCCTGGCGATACAGCGGAAGATGGTCGTCGAACTTCGCCACCGCGATGTGGGCCAGGAGCCCGGGACCGGCCCGCCCGCGGGGAACCGCGTGGTGGGGGGCGGGTGCCTGGACTACCTGCTCGCAGGCACGGCAGGCGAACGCCTCGCGGACGTGGCGCATGACCTTGAACCGGCCCGGCACGTCGTCGAGGCTCTCGGTGACGTCCTCGCCGATCCGGCGCAGTGCCCCGCCGCAGGCCGGGCAGGCGCAGGGACCGGCGTGGACCACGCTCTCGCGCGGCAGATGGGCCGGCAGGTCCCGCCGGGCGGGCTTGAGCCGTGCGGCTTCCCTCGCCTCGGCGACGATCGGCGCGCCGGCCAGGCGCTCGGCCTCGTCGACCTCCAGCGCCTCGATGGCCAGTTCGAGTTGCTCGAGGCGCGTGCCGAGCTTCTCGGACGAGGTGCCGAACCGCGCCCGCTTCATCCGGGCGAGTTCGCTGCGCAGCTTCTCGATCAGGGTGCTGGCGTGGACGGCCTCGCGCGTCAGGCCGACGATCAGGCGCTTGAGCGCGTCGACGTCGTCGGGCAGCGTGGCAGGATCGAGAGCCATGCCAACAGCTTAGCTCTCGCCAAGAGCCGTCGCCACCGGTTCTGGCACCCGACGTCGCTGCCTCGGTGGGGTGGCTTGCCAGGCGGACGGGTCTTGTCGCGCAAGAGGCCCTCGACGCCTTCTTCGGCGTAGCGCTGTTGCCAGCGCCACACCGCGGGCCGGCTGACGCCTGCCTGCTGGGCGACGTCGAGGACGGAGAGGCGTTCGGCCGAGAGCAGGACGATGCGGGCGCGCTGGATGTGCTTGAGGGGCCGCGCCCGATCGGCGACGATGGCGGACAGGTCCGCCATCGTCGCCGGCACTCGGGATCACGCAGACAGTCTGAGCCATGCCCTCAGACTCGCATGCCTTACGCCTCAGGTGAATCCTCTGAATGCGTCAGCGCACTAGGCGATCAGCATCATAACCTTTGTCAGCAATCACGGATCCAGCCGCAAAGCCGTCGATCAACGCGCTGCCGCGGGTCACGTCGTGCTCCTGGCCAGGGCCGCCGATCAGCCGAACCGGCAAGCCAAGTCCATCCGTCGCTGCGTGGATCTTCGTCGTTAGGCCACCGCGTGGCCGACCCAGGCCCTGGGCATCCGCCCCCTTTGACCTTGCGGGCCCCCGACGCCTGACTGTGCGCACGAACAATCGTTGCGTCCAGCATCAGCCAGTCCAGATCAGCCTCCTGCGCCAAAGCAGCCAGCATCTCATCCAGCACTCAACGAGCAATCCAGTCGTAGTAGCGACGCTTGACCGTATCGGGCTTGCCCAGACGCTCTGTAAGATCTTTCCACCGACCGCCCGAGCGAGCCATCCACAGGAGCGCATCGAGAAAACGCCGGTTGTCAGCCCGCCGTCCGCGGCTCCCTTTTCGACCGCCTGGCACCAAGACCTTGACGCGCTCCCATTGTTCGTCCGTCAGGGCATCACCACTCTGCGACATGGCCGGATCTCCTCCGGTCACAGTCAACGACCCCAAACTTGCACCAGGCTGGTGAGTGTTAATTCCTCACTACAGCCTAGAGCACTTCACGATCGCGCTGCAATCGCGAAGCTCTCTAAGTCCTTGTTTTGCCGCATTTTCTTTGACGAACCGGTATCCACTTCGTCGGAAAATGCTCTAAGAGCGCCTAACAGAACGGCACGATCAGGGCGGTTGGGCGTTGTATGGTATGGCTCGCCCGCTTCTTCCCGACGATCTCTGGACTGCGATCGCCTCGCTTCTGCCGCCACACCCGCCTCGCCCCAAGGGTGGGCGTCGCCGGTTGGACGACCGCGCCGCCCTGAAGCACGCCAGAGATCCCGACCGATGCCGGCTTCCGTCTCGAGATTGAGTGGACTTTGGCGGGCGTCGCGTTCGCGGTCGTCCTCGTCGGCACCACAGCACAGTGGGATGCGGTCGCCGGCACGATGGGCGGGCCGACCTTCGGTACTCAGTGGGAGGTACCGTGGCCAATAGCCCGCCTGAATGAGAGGGGGCGGTGAGACGCCGCCACAATCCCCGCCGAGCCTACGACGAGGAGGGGCGTGAAAACACCCGCTTGTTACTGATTCAAGCGGACCGAAGGCTAGAACAAAATACAGCGCGATCTGTTCGATCAGCTGTACTGACTAGATCAGGAGTGTCAAATTCAATTAAGGAAGTGCGGAACCACAAAGCGCATGCCCGCGAGACCGATTAGCGCCATCGAGCCGCTGACGATGAGCACGAATGGGATGTCGGCATCTGCACCGTAACCTGGATAGAAAGCCGACCGGCACACCTTGACGATGTGCATGAGCGGGTTCCACTGCACGTATTCATAAATGACTGCCGGCATCGCTTCGACCACCAGGACGGTTCCACTCGTGAAGTAGATAATTAGTATAGGAACGATAATAATGATCATCCATTGCGGAAACATTTGCGAGATGAAGACATTAAAAAATCCCGCTCCCATTGCAAAACATAGCGCGAGAATCATACTTTCACAGAATGCAAACGGATCCCTAGGAACAACCTGAGCACCGCAGCACGCTGCGATGAAGAAAACCAGGAATATGCTGAGACTGCTGGTACACAGTTCCACAAGTGCGCGAGAAATGACGACATCAAAGAATTTAACTTGTGGAAAATATATTAACTGCCTGTTTTGTAATGGTCCTTCCATCATTTTTCGAGACATATAGTTAAAGATAATGTATGGAGACAAGCCAGATACGGCGAACAGCACGATGCTGTCACCGATAGGCGTCGGCTTCTTCATGATGACGTAGAAGGCGGTGATGACCAGGATGTGAGCGCACGGCCAGCCGACGGCGATGCCGTATCCCCATATCGTGCCGCCGAAACGGGTGCGGATATCGCGCAGCATGAGGGCGCCGAGCACGTCCAGCTGCACCTCGAGCGCCGATTTCGTCTGATGTGCCATGTGGCCCTCGTTCATCTGGCGCGATTGATCCCGTCACGTTTCTCGGGAAGGCACAGCCACCTCGCGGCCTAAGCAGGGATTGCGGCAGCTGGGTGACGGGCGTCGTGGACCGCAAGGCCTTGGCGAGCGCAAAAAAGCCCTGCGCGGCGGCTGCCGGTGGGGCTGAGGGAGCGGCGGGGCGGCAGTTGCGCGGCTATTGAGCGAGATCGACGGGGGCGGACAGCAAAATGCGCCCCGAGCCTGGAGCAAGCGGTGGCTGCTCACGCGACGCGGCTCGGCGAGAAGCTGCGGCGCGATGGGCTCGCGGACTCGGCAGTCACCGTCTGGGATTGCCCCGTTTCTGGTTCTTGCTCACTTTGCGTGGATCAGGCGGCCAGAACCATGCGGTGCTTCAGGAGATCGAGGCCTGCCCGTCCGTAGCACTGGCGCTTGATGAGCTTGAGACGGTTGACCTGGCCTTCAGCTTGGCCGTTACTCCATGGCTCCATGAGAGCAGCCCGGACGGCAGCGATGTCCGCCTCCAATCCTGAGGCGAACGTCGCGATCGCAGAAGCCTCACAGGTCCGGGCCTTCGTGATCCAAGCCTCGATGTCTGCGGCGTCCTGATCATCAGCCAAGGGCTTGCCCTTCCCGGCAGCGCGCACGAGTGCGGTGAAGCGGCGGGCCAGTCCCGTGACGGCCCGCGCGGTGTCGTCCTGCTCGACGCGGCTCACCACAGCCGCTTCGCTCTCATCCAACACCGAGGTCGGCTGCACGAGCAGCCACGCCAGATGCCGTGCTGGCGGCAACGGGGCTTCCGATCCAG
>NZ_JBSNCC010000033.1:0-38945 GCF_053764715.1 Methylobacterium sp. Gmos1
TCCCACGCGTTACTCACCCGTCTGCCGCTGACACCACAAGGATGCCCGCTCGACTTGCATGTGTTAAGCCTGCCGCCAGCGTTCGCTCTGAGCCAGGATCAAACTCTCAAGTTGAAGAGCTGATCAAAGCTGATCACAACAAAACGGAGGCTCACAATCGATCGGCGTTTCCACCTGATCGTGTGAGCACCGAAACGTCAGACCAGCATCATCCTACTCACGACCGGTTCCGAAGAACCGGCCCGCAGGGACGACGCCGTCCACGCTTCTCTTTCTCGTATGAACTTGTCAAAGAGCTGACCGGGCCGAAGCCTGATCCTATACCCTGGAGAACAGAAAGCAGCGCCGGGTTGCCCTGGCCCTTGCTTCGCCGTCTCTGAGGAAGTCCTTCGGGCTGAGCCGTATGTCTCGGCGCCCCGTCGGTGAGCGGTCGTTTAAGGGTAGCCGGCTCGCCTGTCAACTCGGCCGGATCCCGGAGGATGCGGCCGAGGCGACGGGGGAGGGCAGTGGACTGCCCGAGCCCTGCAGTCGGCTTGTACCCTAGATAGGTATGCACGCACGTCGTTCAAGATCTGCCGTCGACACCTCGGCGCTGGTTCGCGAGATGCGTGGACCGCGATGCCGGAGACGCTCACCCCTCGCCCGGGCGCCGCCGGGCGCGGCGGTGCAGCAGGTTGAGAACCAGGGCGGTCCAGCCGGTCTGGTGCGAGGCGCCGAGGCCGCGGCCGGTGTCGCCGTCGAAGAACTCGTGGAACAGCAGCGCCTCGTCGTCGCCGTCCGGCGGGCGGGGGGCGTCGCCGAGGGCCGGGCGGCGGCCGGCCTCGTCCTTGGTGAACAAGGCGATCAGCCGGTCCTCAAGGGCATCGGCGATCTCCGACAGGGAGAGGAGCCGCCCCGATCCGGTCGGATACTCGACCCGGAAGTCGTCGCCGTAATAGGCGTGGAAGCGCCGGAGCGAGTCGACGATCAGGTAGTTCATCGGCAGCCAGACCGGCCCGCGCCAGTTCGAATTGCCGCCGAACATCCCCGAGGTGGAATCGGCCGGGTCGTAGCGCACGGTGAACGAGGCCCCGAGCGCGTCGAGGGTGAACGGCTGCGCCTGATGCGCCTTGGAGAGCGAGCGCACGCCGTAGGCCGAGAGGAATTCCGCCTCGTCGAGCATGCGGCGCAGGAGCGCCTTCATCCGCTGGCCGCGCAGGAGCGACAGCAGCTTGCGGTCGCCGACGCCGCCCTCGGCCCAGCGCGAGACCAGGCGGGCGAGGTGGGGGCGGTTCTCCAGCACCCAGTGCAGGCGCCGGGCGAAGTCCGGCAGGCGCTGGAGCATCAGGGGGTCGATCACCTCGACGGCGAAGAGCGGCACCAGCCCGACCATCGAGCGCACCCGGAGCGGGGTCATGCGCCCGTCGGCGAGGTCGACCTGGTCGTAGTAGAACCCGTCCTCCTCGTCCCAGAGCCCGAAGCCTTCACCGCCCATGTCGGTCATCGCCTCGGCGATGAGCAGGAAGTGCTCGAAGAACTTCGAGGCCGTGCTCTCGTAGACGTCGTTGTGCAGGGCGAGCTCGAGGGCGATGCGCATCATGGTCAGCGCGTACATCGCCATCCAGGCGGTGCCATCGGCCTGATGGACGAGGCCGAAGCCCGGGGGCGGGCGCGAGCGGTCGAACACCCCGACATTGTCGAGGCCGAGGAAGCCGCCCTGGAAGACGTTGCGGCCGGTCGCGTCCTTGCGGTTCACCCACCAGGTGAAGTTGATGAGGAGCTTGTGGAAGACGCCCTCCAGGAAGGCGAGGTCGCCGCGCCCGCCGCGCCGGTCGCGGTCGATCTCGAACACCCGCAGCACCGCCCAGGCATGGACCGGCGGGTTGGTGTCGCCGAACTCCCACTCGTAGGCCGGGAGCTGGCCGTTCGGGTGCATGTACCACTCGCGGGTCAGGAGCAGGAGCTGCGCCTTGGCGAAGTCCGGATCGAGCAGGGCGAAGGGGATGCAGTGGAAGGCGAGGTCCCAGGCGGCAAACCACGGATACTCCCACTTGTCCGGCATCGACAGCACGTCGGCGGCGGCCATGTGGGCCCAGCCGGCGTTGCGGCCGCGGCGGCGCTCCGGCGGGGGAGGGGGCTGGAGCGGGTCGCCGCGCAGCCACAGGCCGACGTCGTAGCGGTAGAGCTGCTTGGTCCAGATCAGCCCGGCGGCGGCCTGGCGGTAGATCCGGCGCTCGTCCGGGTCGGTGATCCCGTCCTGGAGGGCGTCGTAGAAGGCGTCGGCCTCGGCGAGGCGCCGGGCGAGGACGGCGCCGCCCGCGTCGACCGGGCGCGGCGTGCCGCCGGCCGCGAGGCGCAGGCGAACGACCGCGCGGCCCTCGGGCGGCAGGGTCAGGGCGTAGTGCAGGCCGAGCTTGGTGCCGCCCTCCGCCACGACGGCGTCGGTATCGCCCGCCACGATCGCCGCTTCGAGCCCGTCCTTGAACGGCCCGAGTGCGCCGGGCCGGCGCGGGTTGGTCTCGTTCTCGCAGAACAGCAGGCGAGGCGCGCCGTCATAGGTCAGCCGGTAGGAGCCGAGGCGCGGGTGCTCGCAGGCGACGCTGCCGTCCGGGCGCGCCGTCAGCCGGGGCCGCCAGGCTTCGCCGCCCTCGCGCCAGGACCAGGTGTTGCGGAACCACAACTGGGGCACGAGGTGCAGGGCCGCCGGCTCCGGCCCCCGGTTCACCGCCGTGACGACGACGTGGATGTCGTCCGCGTCGGCCTTAGCGTACTCGACCGTGACGTCGAAGAAGCGCCGGCCGTCGAAGATGCCGGTCTCCTCGATCTCGTATTCGGGCGCGTCGCGGCCCCGGCGGCGGCTCTCGGCGAGCAGCGCCTCGTACGGGAACGGGCCGTGCGGGTAGCGGTAGAGGTACTTGAGGTAGGCGTGGCTCGGCACCGCGTCGAGGTAGTGGTAGACCTCCTTGACGTCCTCGCCGTGGTTGCCCTCCTCGTTGGTCAGGCCGAACAGGCGGTCCTTCAGGATGCGGTCGCGCCCGTTCCAGAGGGCGAGCGAGAGGCACATCAGCCCGTGATCGTCGGTGAGCCCGGCGATGCCGTCCTCGCCCCAGCGATAGGCCCGGAAGCGCGCCTCCTCGTGCGTGAGGGAGCGCCAGGCGTTGCCGTCGCCGCTGTAATCCTCCCGCACGGTGCCCCATTGCCGCTCGCTGAGATAGGGGCCCCATAGCGACCAGGCGCGCTCGCCCCGCGCCTGCTCGGCGATGCGCCGGCGCTCGGCCCAGCCGTCGGGCTCGCTCACGCCCGGTCTCCGGACGCGCGCATCACTCTGGGGAAGGGCTGACGATGCATGGGGCGGCCGCGTGCGAGGGCTGGAGCCCGCCGCCATGCATCTTCGGCGCCAGCTTGGGTTATCCGCGTAAGGAAGCCGCGAAGGCCCGCACGTCCTCGGCGAGGAGGTCGGGCTGCTCCAGCGCCGCGAAGTGGCCGCCGCGCGGCATCTCGGTCCAGCGGCGCAGATCCGGGAACATCGTCGATTCCGCCAGCGAGCGGGGCGGGCGCACCATCTCCTTCGGGAACGCCGCGTAGGCGGTCGGCACCCGCACCGTCTCGCCGTCCGGGACCGGCCAGGGCCGGTGCATCCGCGCGAAATAGGGGTGGAACGACGAGCCGATCGCACCCGTGAACCAGTAGAGCGAGATGTTGGCGAGCATCCGGTCGCGGGGGATCGCGGTCTCGATCGTGCCGTCGCAATCGGACCACGACCGGAATTTCTCCGCAATCCAGGCCGCGAGGCCGGCGGGCGAGTCGGTCAGCGCGAAGGCGAGCGTCTGGGGCTTGGTGCCCTGGATCCACTGGTAGCCGGTCTCTTCCTTGAGCCAGGTGCCGACGCGCGCGTAATGGGCCGCTTCCTCGGGCGTCGCGTCGCGGCCCGACAGGTCGCGGCGCACCGGCAGCATGTTGAGGTGCAGGCCCTCGACCCGCTCCGGGTACCGCCAGGCGAGCCGGGTGGTGATGAAGGCGCCCCAGTCGCCGCCCTGCGTCATGAAGCGGTCGTAGCCGAGGCGGGTCATCAACTCCGCAAAGTGGTCGGCGATCTCCTCGACGCCGAGGCGCGGCTGGCCGGGGCGGAAGGACAGGCCGTAGCCGGGGAGCGAGGGGGCCACCACCGTGAAGGCGTCCTCAGGGCTCCCGCCGAAGCGGGCCGGGTCGGTCAGGCGCGGGATGAGGTCGAGGAACTCGAACACCGAGCCGGGCCAGCCGTGGCAGAGGAGGAGCGGGCGCGGGTTGGGGCCCTGTCCGGGCACTTGCAGATAATGGAGGTCGATCTCGCCCACCCGCACCTTGGCTTGCGGGAAGGCGTTGAGGGCGGCTTCTTGCGCGCGCCAGTCGAAATGGTCGCGCCAGTAGGCGACGAGGTCGGCGAGGTAGGTCACGTCGGTGCCGTAGGTCCAGGGCGCCTCCGGCGCCTGGTCGGGCAGGCGGGTGCGCGCCAGGCGCTCGCGCAGGTCGGCGAGGGCTATGTCCGGAACGTGGTAGGTGAACGGCGCTTCCGTCATCGGCGGCTTCCTCCCTTGCCGTGTATCCCTCGCATGCGTCGGACCGGATGTCCCGGCCCGCGGGGCTATGCTAGGCGCCCCCGCAAAGGTTCCGCGGCGAACGCGGATCTCAAGGGGAGGAGCGCGGACATGGCGCAGTACCGCATCGCCACCATCGAGGGCGACGGCATCGGGCCCGAGGTGACGAAGGCCGCGCTGGCGGTGCTGACCGAGGCCTGCGGCACCGGCACCCTCGCCTTCGAGAGGCTGGAGGGCGGCGCCGGGCACTACGTGAAGAGCGGCGAGGTCCTGCCGGACGACACCTTCGCGGGCTGCCGCGAGGCGGATGCGATCCTGCACGGGGCCGCCGGCCTGCCGGGCGTCGTCTATCCGGACGGGACGGAGGTCGGCAACGACCTGCACCTGCGGCTGCGCTTCCGCCTCGACCTCTACGCCAACGTCCGGCCGATCAAGCTCCTGCCGGGCGTGCTCTCGCCGTTGCGCGCCTTCGAGGGCGGCGGCATCGACTACGTCGTCGTGCGCGAGAACACCGAAGGTCTCTATGCCAGCCGCGGCGCCGGGGTGGTCCTGCGCGACGAGATCGCCTCGGACAGCCTGGTGATCACCCGCAAGGGCACCGAGCGGGTGGCGCGCTTCGCCTTCGACCTCGCCGCCGGGCGCAACGGGGCGCCGCGGGACGGGCAGCGCCGGGTCACGGTCTGCGACAAGGCCAACATCCTGCGGTCTTACGCCTTCTTCCGCCGGATCTGCGACGAGGTCCATGCCGGCTATCCCGGCATCGCCATCGACTACGCCTATGCCGACGCGATCACCGTGCACATGCTCAAGCGGCCGGACTTCTACGACGTGATCGTGGCCGAGAACATGTTCGGCGACATCATCTCGGATCTCGGCGCCGCGACCGTCGGCGGCATGGGCATCTCGCCCTCGGGCGAGATCGGCGACCGCCACGCGCTGTTCCAGGGCGCCCACGGCTCGGCGCCGGACATCGCCGGGCAGAACGCCGCGAGCCCGATCGCCACCATCCTGTCGGGGGTGATGATGTTGCGCTGGCTCTCCGACCGGAAGGCCGATGCCGGCCTCAAGGCGGCGGCCGACCGGATCGAGGCGGCGGTGGGCACCGTGCTCGCCGAGGGCCGGGCGGTGCCGCGCGACCTCGGCGGCGGCGCGACCTGCACCGAGGTGACGGACGCGGTACGCCGGGCCCTCGCCTGACTTCGTTCATCTCCAGGAGACGACCATCATGAGCAAGCAGACCATAGGCATCGTCGGCGTCGGGCTGATGGGGCACGGCATCGCCCTCAACGTGGCGCGCAAGGGCTGGCCGCTCGGCTACCTCGACCATCCGGGCAACCAGCCGACGGACGACCTCGACGCGCTCGGTGCGACGCGCCACGCCGACCGGGCGTCGCTGGCGCGGGCGAGTGAGGTGGTGATCCTGTGCGTCACCGGCACGCCGCAGGTCGAGGACGTGCTGCTGGGCCGGGACGGCCAGCGCGAGGGCGGGCTCCTCTCGGCCTTGAGGCCGGGCACGGTGGTGGTCGATTGCTCGACCGCGGTCCCGGCCTCGACGGCGCGGGTCGCGGCGGCGGTGGCGCAAGCCGGCGGGCGCTTCCTCGACGCGCCGATGACCCGCACGCCGAAGGAGGCGGCGGAAGGGCGCCTCAACCTGCTGGTCGGGGCCGAGCCCGACCTGTTCGAGACGATGAAGCCGCTGCTCTCGGCCTTCGCGGAGAACATATTCCACGCCGGGCACGAGGCCGGGGCGGGCCACACCCTGAAGCTCCTGCACAATTACGTCTCGCTCGGCTCAGTCACGCTGATCGCCGAGGCGGCGGCCTGCGCCGGCCGGGCCGGCCTCGCGCCCGAGATCCTGGTCGACGTGCTGCGCAAGGGCGGCGGCCACGGCGCGGCCCTCGACCGGCTCTCGCCCTACCTGCTCGCGGGCGATTCCTCGCCGATGCGGTTCTCGATCGCCAATGCCCACAAGGACCTGGGCTACTACGTGGCGATGGCCGAGACGCTGGGCGCCGAGCACGCGGTCGCCGACGGCGTGCTGGCCGATCTCGACGGCCTGGTCGAGGCCGGGCACGGGGCCGACCACCTGCCGCTGGTGGCCAAGCACTTCGCGGCGAAGAGCTGACACACCGCTTGCCCGGCAGGGGAGGGCGGGTATCGTCGCGGCCCGTTCAAGGGAGCCGTTTCGCGATGTCCGACCTCTCCGCCTTCCCGATCACCGCCCGCTGGCCGGCCCGCCACCCGGACCGGATCCAGCTCTACTCCTTCCCGACCCCGAACGGCGTGAAGGTGTCGATCGCGCTCGAGGAACTCGGTCTCCCCTACGAGGCCCACACCGTCGCCATCGGCAAGAACGAGACCTGGACGCCGGAATTCCTCTCGCTCAACCCCAACGGCAAGATCCCGGCGATTATCGATCCGGACGGGCCGGGGGGAAAGCCGCTCGCCCTGTTCGAATCGGGCGCGATCCTGATGTACCTCGCCGAGAAGACCGGGCGGCTGATCCCCGCCGATCCGGCCGGGCGCTACGAGACGGCGCAGTGGCTGTTCTTCCAGATGGCGGCGCTCGGGCCGATGTTCGGTCAGCTCGGCTACTTCCACAAGTTCGCCGGCCGCGAGATCGAGGACAAGCGCCCGCTCAATCGCTACCGCGACGAGTCGAAGCGGCTGCTCGGGGTGCTGGAGACGCGGCTCACCGGGCGCGACTGGATCATGGGCGCGGATTACACCATCGCCGACATCGCGATGCTCGGCTGGGTGCGCAACCTGATCGGCTTCTACGAGGCGCGGGATCTGGTGGAGTACGACGCGCTCACCCACGTCCCAGCCTGGCTGGAGCGGGGGCTGGCCCGGCCGGCGGTGCAGCGGGGGCTGGAGATCCCGCCGCGGGGGTAGGGCTCGGAGCCTGCTCGGCCAACGACCTCCATCCCCACCCACAACCTCATCCCGAGGTGCCGCGCAGCGGCCTCGAAGGGGGGCTCCAGGTATCGCCGAGATTTCTGGAGGCCTCCCCTTCGAGGCTCACTGCGTTCGCACCTCAGGATGAGGTCGCGGATGGGAGAGAACGGATTCTCGGCGACCGGATCCTCAATCCAGGTCCAGCATCAGGCGCAGGTTCTGCACCGCGGCGCCCGAGGCGCCCTTGCCGAGGTTGTCGAGGCGGGCGACCAGCACGGCGTGGCGGTGGCTGTCGGAGCCGAACACCCGCAATTCGAGCCGGTCGGTGTCGTTCAGCGCCTCGGGCTCGATGCGCTCGCGATGCGCGCCCTCCTCGGCCCCGGTCACCACCTTGACGAGCCTGGCGCCTTCGTAGCGGGCGACGAGGGCGGCCTCGAGGTCGCCCGGGCTCGGCTTGCCGGGCAGAAGGTCGAGGTGGAGCGGGATCGACACCAGCATGCCCTGGCGGAAGTTGCCCACCGACGGCACGAAGATCGGGCGCCGGGTCAGGCCGCTGTATGTCTGGGTCTCGGGCAGGTGCTTGTGGTTGAAGCCGAGGCCGTAGAGCTGGAAGGCCGGGGCCTCGCCGGCCTCGTAGGATTCGATCATCTTGCGGCCGCCGCCGCTGTAGCCCGACACCGCGTTGATGCTGATGGGGAAGTCGGCCGGGATCAGGCCGGCATCGATCAGCGGGCGCAGGAGCGCGATGCCGCCGGTCGGGTAGCAGCCGGGATTCGAGACGCGGCGCGAGGCCCGGATCGCGGCTTCCTGCCCCGGGGCCAGCTCGGCGAAGCCGTAGGTCCAGGCCGGGTCGACCCGGTAGGCGGTGCTGGCGTCGAGCAGCCGCGGGCCGCCGCCGGACAGCGAATCGGCGAGCGCCGCGGTCTCGCGCGAGGCCTCGTCGGGCAGGCAGAGGATGACGAGGTCGACCTCGGACAGGAGTTGGCGCTTCGCCTCCGGGTCCTTGCGGCTCTCGTGCGGGATCGACCGGACGGTGATGTCGCTGAAGGCGTCCAGGCGCTCGCGGATGCCGAGACCGGTCGTGCCGGCCTCGCCGTCGATGAAGACGCTCGGGCTGTGCTTGCGGGTCATGGGCGATAGGCTCCGTGGCGCGGGCCGGCCGATGCCGGGCGACGCGCGGGTTGATTGGCGGCGGGGGACCGTCGAGTCAATCCGCCATGACGGCCCGGGGCATCGAGCGTGCCACGGCGACTGCGACGATTGAGTGTCGCGCCGTTTCCACAACACGACCGCGCCCCAGAGGAACCCGGTCCGTGCGCCCCGGTTGTGCTGCCAGATCGACAGCAGACGATGTGAGGAGCACACCATGGCCGCCACCGCCAAGAAGACCGACCCGAAGCTCTGGGACAAGGTCAAAAAGGACGTCACCCGCTCCTCCAAGGGCGGCAAGCCCGGCCAGTGGTCGGCCCGCAAGGCGCAGATGGCCGTGCAGGAATACAAGGAGGAAGGCGGCGGCTACGAGGGCAAGAAGTCGTCCGACAACCACCTCAAGCAGTGGACCGACGAGGAGTGGGATACGAAGTCGGGCAAGAAGAGTGGTGAGACCGGCGAGCGCTACCTGCCGAAGAAGGCGCGCGAGAAGCTCTCCGACGACGAGTACAAGCGCTCGACCGCCAAGAAGCGCGCCGACAGCGCCAAGGGCAAGCAGCACTCGAAGCAGCCGAAGGACGTGGCGAAGAAGGCCGCCGCCGCCCGCAAGGCGTCGCACAAGGCCGGGGGCCGGGATGGCGGGCCTACCAAGGCCGAGCTGATGCAGAAGGCGCGGGCGAAGAACATCCCGGGCCGCTCGACGATGTCGAAGGGCGAGCTGGAGCGGGCTTTGAACGCCTGAGCCCAAAACGCACAACGGGCGGGCCCGCGGGGGCCCGCCCCTTCCATGTCGCGACAACCGAAGAGGTCGCCTTAGCGCTTCGAGAACTGGAAGCTGCGGCGAGCCTTCTTGCGGCCGTACTTCTTGCGCTCGACCACGCGCGGGTCGCGGGTCAGGAAGCCTTCGCGCTTGAGCGGGCTGCGCAGCGCGGGCTCGTAGTAGGTCAGGGCCTTGGACAGACCGTGGCGCACCGCGCCGGCTTGGCCGGAGAGGCCGCCGCCGGCAACCGTGACGACGATGTCGTACTGGTCGACGCGGTCGACGATCTGGAGCGGCTGCTGCAGGATCATGCGCAGCACCGGGCGGGCGAAGTAGGTGTCGACCGGGCGGTCGTTCACCGTGATCTTGCCGGCGCCGGGCTTGATCCAGACGCGGGCGATCGCGTCCTTGCGCTTGCCGGTGGCGTAGGCGCGGCCGAGGGAGTCCAGCTTCTGGACGTGGACCGGGGCCTCGTTCTCGCCCTGCGACGAGTTCTGGGCCTTGCTGGCCTGACCGAGGTCGGCGAGGGACTGAAGGGTCGCCATCTTACGCGCTCACGTTCTTGCGGTTGAGAGCGGCGACGTCGAGCGTCTCCGGCTGCTGGGCGGTGTGGGGGTGCTCGTTGCCCTTGTAGACCCGGAGGTTGCCCAGGATCTGCCGGAACAGCGGGCCGCGCGGCAGCATGCGCTCGACGGCCTTCTCGACGACGCGCTCGGGGAAGCGGCCCTCGAGGATGAACTTGGCCGAGCGCTCCTTGATGCCACCCGCATAACCAGTGTGGTGGTAGTACACCTTCTGGTTATACTTGCGGCCGGTGAACTTCACCTTCTCCGCATTGATGACAATGACGTTATCGCCGCAATCGACGTGGGGCGTGTACTGGGGCTTGTGCTTGCCCCGCAGACGCATCGCGATGACCGACGCCAGGCGGCCGACCACGAGGCCCTCCGCGTCGATGATCACCCACTTCTTGTCGACGTCGGCGGGCTTCAGCGAAAAGGTCTTCATCGCGGATAGGTCCCGGAAGTCTTGGACAAAAAACATGACGCCGCCGCGGTCGGGAACGAGCGCGTGGCGGCGATGGCCGGCTCAGTAATCGAGGAACGCGCCGGCGTCAAGCGACACCGAAATTCCCGGGAGGCAAAAAGCTGAGTTTTTCGAGTGGTTTCCGTGAAGCGGTATCATGATACCGCTGAATTGGGGCCTGTTTCAGCGCGGCGGCAGCGCGTAGGTGCCGGTGGCGTGGCAGACGAGATCGTCATTGCCGGTCTCTCGGCCGGCACTGCGAATCAGCACCTCGCCGACGGCGAGCGTGCGCCCGAGCTTGAGCAGGCGGGCCTCGGCCAGGAGGTCTTCTTTCGCGGGCTTGCGCATGAAGTTGAACGACAGGTTGGTGGTGACGGCGAGCGCGACCGGTCCGATCTGGGCCAGGATCGCGACGTAGAGCGCCACGTCGGCGAGCCCCATCATCGCGGGACCCGACAGGGTGCCGCCGGGGCGCAGGTGGCGCTCGTGGTAGGGCAGGCGCATCGTCGCGGTGAGAGGACCGACGCTCTCGACCACCGGCCCCGGGCCGCCGTGATGGATCTGCGGGAAGACCTCGTCGAGGAAGGCCGCGACCGCGTCGCGGTCCATCATCAGGGAAGGCATGCGTGGGCTTTGTCCGGTTGGCGTCATGCACGATCTTGCAGCACGGCGCCCGGCACCGGACAATAGGCCATCCGTTTCGCCCCTAGCCGAGACCGCATGTCCGAGACCCTGATCCTGCGCGACGACCGCGACGGCGTCGCGACCCTGACCCTGAACCGGCCGCGGGCCCGCAACGCCCTCTCGCACGCGATGCTGACCGCGCTCTCCGAAGAGTTCGCCCGGCTCTCCACCGACGAGAGCGTGCGCGCCGTGGTGCTGGCCGCGGAAGGGCCGGCCTTCTGCGCCGGCCACGACCTCAAGGAGATGACCGCCTACCGGGCGGACGCCGACCGGGGTGCTGCGCGCTTCAAGGCGCTGTTCGACCTCTGCTCGTCGGTGATGATGGCGATCCCCGCCCTGCCTCAGCCGGTGATCGCCGCTATCGAGGGCATCGCCACGGCGGCGGGCTGCCAGCTCGTGGCCTCCTGCGACCTCGCGGTGGCCGGGAGTGAGGCGCGCTTCGCCACGCCCGGGGTGCAGATCGGCCTGTTCTGCTCGACCCCGATGGTGGCGCTCTCGCGCAACCTGTCGCGCAAGGCCGCGATGGCGATGCTGCTCACCGCCGAGATGGCGGAGGCGGAGGAGGCGAAGGCGCTCGGCCTCGTCAACCGGGTGGTGCCGGCCGGCACCGCGCTCGACGCCGCGCAAGGCCTCGCCGCCGGCATCGCGGCCCGCAGCGCCTACACCGTGCGGGTCGGCAAGCGCGCCTTCTACGAGCAACTGGAGATGCCGCTCTCGGAGGCCTACGCCCATGCCGGCCGGGTGATGACCGAGAACATGCTGGCCCGCTCAGCCGAGGACGGCATCGCGGCCTTCCTCGACAAGAGGGCGGCCCGATGAACCACGACCGCTACGACGACGAGGCCTTGAGAAAGATCCTGCGGCAGGTGCGCTCGATCGCGCTCGTCGGGGCCTCCGCCAACCCGGCCCGGCCGAGCTGGATCGTCACCAAGTACCTCCTGGAGCGCGGCTACCAGGTGATCCCGGTCAACCCGGGCCTCGCCGGGGGCGAGATTCTGGGCCGGCCCGTGGTGGCGCGCCTCGCCGACCTCGCCCAGCCCGTCGACATGGTCGAGATCTTTCGCAATTCCGAGGCCGCCGGCCCCCTCGTCGACGAGGCGCTCGCCCTCGATCCGCTGCCCCAGGTGATCTGGATGCAGCTCGGCGTGCGCAACGACGCGGGCGCGGCCCGGGCCGAGGCGCGGGGCGTCACCGTGGTGATGAACCGCTGCCCGAAGATCGAGTACGGCCGCCTCTCGGGCGAGATCGGCTGGACGGGGGTCAATTCCCGCATCCTCAGCGCCAAGCGACCGAAGCTCGCCGCCAAGGGGTTCCAGAAGCTGACGATCGAGGAGCGGTGAAGCGGTCTCTTACGCGGGCTTCGCTGCCAGCAGGTCGCGCAACGTCGTGATGGTCGAGGCGTCGGCCACCCCGTCGACCCGGGCGGGGCGGAAGTGGCGCTGGAACGCCGTGACCACGTCCTTCGTCCGGGCGTCGAAGGTGCCGCTCACCGGCACGTCGTAGCCGTAGAGCGCGAACATCGATTGCAGCGCCTCGATCGGCTGGCCGGCATCGCCTTCGGAGAAGAAGCGCCCGTCGCGGATCGGGGCCGGCGGCACCCAGTGGCCGATCCCGTTCCGGTGCAGGGCCTCCCAGGGGAAGCTCTCGCCCGGGTCGATCTTGCGCTCGGGCGCGATGTCGGAGTGGCCGAGCACCCGGTCGGCGCGGATCGGCCAGCGCCCGAGGAGGTCGCGGCAGAGCGCCGTGACCGCGGCGACCTGCGCCTCCGGGTAGGGCGGGATGCTGCCGTCCGAGGCGTGGCCCGGATGCGCGATCTCGATGCCGATCGAGCGCGAGTTCACGTCCCGCACCCCCTCCCAGGCCGACACGCCGGCCTGCCAGGCGCGACGTGCCTCCGGCACCATCTGCACCACCCGGCCCTCCTCGAAGACGAGGTAGTGCGCCGAGACCTTGGCGAGCGGGTTGCACAGCCGCAAGAGCGCCTCGGACGCGCTCGCCATGCCGGTATAGTGCAGGATCAGCGCGTCGACCGGCAGGGTCCGCTCGTCGTGGTTGGGGGAGGGCACCACCTGGGTGGCGACCGGGCTGTCGGGGGTGAGGCTCATGCGGGGACGCTTCAGCTCAGGTGCCGCTCGGCGGCGATGCGGTCGTAGGCGGCGTTGATGGCGGCAAGCCGCCGCGTCGCGATGGCGACCGCCGCCGGCGGCAGGCCGCGGGCGATCGCCCGGTCGGGATGGTTCTCCGAGACGAGCGCCCGGTAGCGCGCCTTCAGCTCGGCATCGGTCAGGGTGCGGGCCGCGCCCAGCACCTCGTAGGGATCGTCGGCGAGCCGCAGGTGGCGGGCGGTGATCGCCGCGAAGCGCGCCTCGTCGAACCCGAAGATCGTCGCCACCTCGGCGAGGTAGCGCGCCTCGCTCTCGTGGACCGCGCCGTCCGCCTTGGCGATGTGGAACAGGCCGTCGAGCACGTCCTCGAGCAGGGCCGGCTCGTCGTGAAAGGTGTCGGCGACCTGCCGGGCATAGCCCTCGAAGCCGCTGGTGGTGCGCTTGGCAAGGTCGAACAGGCGCTCGATGCCGGCGCGCTCGTCGTCTGGCACCTGCACGATGTCGGCGAAGGCCGCGACCTCGGAGGGCGTCACCACCCCGTCCGACTTCGCCATCTTGGCGGCGAGCGCGACGAGGCCGGTGGTGAACACCACCTCCCGGGGGGTGGGGCCGAGCAGCGAGCCCTCGCGGTCGAGGAGGAAATGGCCGGCCACGGCGCCGATCAGCGCGCCGAGCGGACCGCCGGCGGCGAGCCCGATGCCCGCCCCACCGAGCTTGCCCCACACGCCCTGGCTCACGCGCACCTCCCGGTCGCGGTCGGGGAGGGGAGGGGGGCTGCGGGGAGGTGTCGGGGAGGCGGGGGCATCGTCGAGGGCGTCATGCCGTCGTTGTAGCGCCCCCGGAGCGTCTGCGGAATGTGGTAGCGCACCCGGCGGGGCCGGGCGCGCTCGCGTTCGCGCGATCAGCGGCAGAAGACGTTGCCGTAGGGATCGCGATAGGTGCCGTAGGGGCACTGGGGCGCGGTGGCCGCACCGACCACGGCGCCGCCCGCCGCGCCGATCAGGCCGCCCGCCAGCGCGCCGCCGGCCCGGCCGGTCGCCGCCGCGCCGATCGCCGCACCGGTCAGGCCGCCGAGGGCGGCGCCGCCGGCGGCGCGGTCGCCGGGGGTGTTGCAGGCGCCGAGCGACAGGGCCAGGGCGCCGGCGAGCGTGGCGGCGATGAGCTTCTTCATGGAGTTCTCCCCTCGTGCAAGGAACTTGTCGGTGTCGCGGTCCGGAAACCGGGTCGTCGACCCCGCACCCTCGCCCCGAGCTTAGCCGTAACCTGGCTGAACGACAAATGAGCTTGGCCGTCGGGGAGTTCCCGGCGCCCGCGCCGAACGGTTCACGAATCGTCACCGTGCGACGCCGAAGCCACACGGTCCGGGCCCTGCCCCGCGCCCGCCAAATGCTCTACAGGGAGCCGGACCGAAGGCCCGATACGCCCGCGAGGACCCCGATGCTGCGCGCCACCACCATCGTCCGCAAAGCCGCCGTGCGCTCCGACGCCGTCGCCGACGAGGTCGCCCTCGACCACGCCGCCCGCTCCCGCCGCAGCGCCGAGCTGACCACCAAGGGCGGTCTCAGCCTCCGGCTCGACCTCGACCGGACGACCGTGCTGGAGGACGGCGACGCGGTGCGCCTGGAGGATGGCCGCCTGGTGCGCATCCTCGCGGCCAGCCAGGCCCTGCTCGCGGTCACCGCCGAGAATCCGGTCCGGCTCACCCGCCTCGCCTGGCAGCTCGGCAGCAACCACGTCCAGGCCGAGATGAGTGCGGACGCCCTCTACGTCCTCGACGACCCGGTGGTGGCCGAGCTGATCCGCGGCCAGGGCTGCACCGCGACCGCGCTCCAGCGCCCGTTCCGCCCCGAGAAGGAGGCGGCGGCCCACGACCACAGCACCTGCGGTCACGATCACCACCATCACGGGCACGACCACGGCGACCATGGTCACGGCCACGAGCATCACGACCACGAGCACGGGCATCACGACCATGCCCATCATGGTCACGACCACGGCCACGATCACGGTCATGAGCACGGTCATGCGCACGACCACCAGCACCACGCGCATGACCACGGCCACGTCCACGGCCCGGGCTGCAAGCACGGCCACTGATCGCGGTCGACGCGCCGCCCGGGACCATTCCGGTTTGGACGCCCGGGTATTTCGGTGCCGAAAGCCCCCGGGTGGGATGACCCGTCATCTGCCGGGCGAGCACTCGCTCGTCCGGCAGGCATCCGGAGGTAACGGCGGACGTGCCGCCCGTTCCATTCGGCTCGACCGGATACGACTTCTGATATTTGTGCAGTGCGAAATCAATCTCCCGGCGAAGTCTTAAGTCGGGCTTAATCTGACTGTCGTAACTTCGCCCCCCGGTGACAGAAAATCCGGGTTCACGATCCGATGACGATCAAGGCGCGCCTCCTCTGCGGCTTCTCGGTGATGCTGGTGCTGACCGCCGGCGTCGCCGCCTCGGGCTGGGTCAGCCTCTCGGGCTTCGCCCGGCGCGTGGACACCGCGAACGCCGCGCAGGTGCTGGCGGGGCGCGTCGGCGATCTCGCGCTCGCCGCCGAGCGCTCGCTGCACGACGCGACCGGCCGGGGCGAGGGGGCGGTGACCGACGGCCTTGCCCGGGTCCGCGCCGGCTTTGCCGCCGTGCCGGGCGCGGAGGCGATGGCCCAGGGCACGGAGGCCTTCGCGCGCACCCGCACCGCCTACGCCGCCGAGCAGGAGCGCAAGGCGCAGGTTCAGGCCGGGCACCTGCGCCTGATCGAGGATCTGCAGGGAGCGGCCGGCCGGATCGGCGCGGCGCAGAAGGCCCGCCTGGCGGCGGCGAGCCTCGCGCTCCAGGAGAGCGTCGAGGCGCTCAAGGAAGCCGCCACCGCCGGCTCGCTCACCGGCTCGGCCGTCCGCGGCGCCCTCGAGATGCGCAACGGCGAGCAGGCCCCCGGCGGCGACCGGGCCCTGGTCGCCGAGCGCTACCGGCTCCTCTCGGCGATCCTGAAGCGGCTGGCCGGGCAGGACGCGATGCGGGTCCCGGCCAAGGCCGCCCTCGACGCCCTCGACGACTACTTCGACGCGATCGACCTAGCCCCGGAGGAGGCGGGGCGGTCCGAGACGATCGCGAAGGCCTTCACGGCCATCATGACGGCCCTGCGGGAGGTCGAGCAGGTCCAGAGCGACGCCGGCGCCGCCGTCCAGGCCCGCCTCCGGGAGCAGCAGGACCGGGTCGAGCAGGCGGCCAGCCTGCTCGGCGCCAGCGCCGAGGCGCTCGACGCCGCGAAGTCGCTCCAGATCGCCGAGATCGCCCTGTTCTCGGCCCGGGACGAGGGCGCGGCGGTCCTCGCCAGCGCCGATGCGCTGACGAAGGCGGTCGAGACCATCCTGCGCGTCGAGACCGACCCGGCCGCGCGGGGATCGATCGAGGACCTGATCGCCAAGGTGCGCGACATCAAGGGCCAGGTGCCGGGGATCGTCCAGGCCAACGGTGCGCAGGCCGCGATCCTCGCTGAGCGCGACGGGCACCTCGCCGCTCTCGTCACCGCTGCCCGCCGGGCCGGCGACGGCGAGCTCGCCCGGATCGGGTCCGAGCGGCGCGCCGCCGAGATCCTGCTCCTCGTCGGCGTGGCGCTCGCCGCCTCCCTCGGCATCGCGGCGGCGTTGTGGCTCGCCCGCGGCATCGTACGGCCGATCGGGCAGCTCGGCGCCGCGATGCGGGCGCTCGCCGCCGGCGACCTCTCGGCCGCGGTCCCGGCCCGGGAGCGGCGCGACGAGATCGGCGCCATGGCCCGCGCCGTCGGCGTGTTCCGGGACGCCCTCGCCGCCAAGGCCAGGAGCGACGCGGACGCCGCCGAGGCCGCCCGGCACCAGGCCGAGCGCGCTCAACGCCTCGGCACCCTGACCGCGGGCTTCGAGGAGACGATGACGTCCTCGACCCGGGGCCTGTCGCAGGCCGCCGACACGATGCAGGGCACCGCCGAGTCGATGTCGGCGGCGGCCGCGCGCACCAACGCCCGCTCGGCCGAGGTCGCGGACGCCGCCGCGCGCACCTCGGCCAACGTCGAGACGGTCGCCGCCGCCACGGAAGAGATGGCAATCTCGATCCGCGAGATCGCCCGCCAGGTCGCGCACTCGGCCACGATGGCGACCGATGCCGTCGGGCGCGCCCGGGAGACCGACGCCGTCATCGCGGCGCTCGCCGCCGGCGCCGAGCGCATCGGCGAGGTCGTGGTCCTGATCCAGGGCATCGCCGGCCAGACCAACCTTCTGGCGTTGAACGCCACGATCGAGGCGGCGCGGGCCGGCGAGGCCGGGCGCGGCTTCGCGGTGGTGGCGGCCGAGGTCAAGCAGCTCGCCGGCCAGACCGCGAAGGCCACGGAGGAGATCGGCGACCAGATCGCCCGCATCCAGGGCGCGACCCGCGAGGCCGTGGCGGCGCTGCAGGCGATCGGCGGGGTGATCGGCGAGATGTCCGAGATCGCCACCGGCATCACCGCCGCGATGGAGCAGCAGGGCGCGGCGACCCAGGAGATCGCCCGCAACGTCGGCGAGGCGGCGCAAGGGACGCAGGTGGTCTCGACCGGCATCCGCGACGTGCGCCGCGACGCGGAAGGCGCCGGCGAGGCCGCCGCCCGCGTGCTCGCCGCCGCCGAGGCGCTCGCCGGCACCGCGACGGGCCTGCGCGGGGAGGTGGATGCGTTCCTTGGGGGCGTGAAGGCGGCGTGAGAGCGGCGCTGCCCGGAGGACAACAAACCGGCCGAATCCGGGTTATACAGGGTCGAACCGTACAGCACGAAGGGTCGGCCGGGTGACTGCCACAGTGAAAACAGCGAGCGATTTCAGCGCCTGGCGGTTCTCCGTGGCTCCGATGATGGACGGGACGGACGGAGATCATTTCGCCTAGGGAAATTCGCTCTGCTGCAACTTCATGCTGTACGAAATGCTGTAGTCGATCCCATGCATTCGGCCGACCTGACAACCATCCCGCCCGCCGTCCTCTCCTGGTCCCGCGGCTTCGCCAGCCTCTCCCCCGGGGTCGTCCCGTGCCGCGGTCTCCGCCCCGACGAATGGCGCGAGACGCACCGCCGCTGCGGCGAATTCATCGAGCGCTGGGGGATGCAGGCGCACGCGGCCGGATGGGACACGCTGCGGCTGTTCGGGGTGAGCCCGGACCTCGGCGCGATCCGCGGCGACTACTGCGGCGTCCTGATCCCGCTCACCCGCGACGTGACCGAGGTCACCGACGAGTGGATCCGGATCGGGAATGGCCGGGCATACCGAGCCCATCCGATCAAGCAGCCGAGCATGATCCCGGTATGGGAGACGAAGCGATGACCGGCGGCGAGGCTTACAAGGAGACTCTCTCCAACGCCGATGTGCTTAGTTCGGCGATTGAGACATCCCCGCCGATCTATAGAAGACGTCAGAGCTGGAGACGGAAAATATAATCCTGCGCATTGCTGTATTTTTGTCTTGATTTAGAGTGCCTAACAGAACGGCACGATCGAGTCGGTTGGGCGTTGGGGTGGTATGGCTCGCCCGCTTCTTCCCGACGATGTCTGGGCTGCGATCGCCCCGCTTCTGCCACCGCACCCGCCTCGCCCCAAGGGCGAGCGTCCCCGTGTGGACGATCGGGGTGGACGATCGGGCTGCCCTGACCGGCATCCTGTTCGTGCTGCGCTTGGGCATCCCCTGGGAGATGCGGCCGGCCGAGATGAACTGCGGCCGCGGTATGAGCTGCTGGCGCCGGCTGCGCGACTGGCAAGCGGCCGGCTTGTGGCGGCGCCTGCATCAGGTCTTGCTTGAACGCCTGCATGCGGCGGGCGAGATCGACTGGAGCCGGGCGAGCGTCGACAGCGCGAGCGTGCCGGCGAAAAAAGGGGGTCTGCCACCGGCCCGAAACCGACGGATCGAGGCAAGGCGGGGACCAAGCGCCACCTCGTCACCGACGCGCGCGGCACGCCGCTCGGCCTCGTTCTGACCGGCGCCAACTGCCACGACAGCCCGCTGATGGCTCCGACGCTGGACGCGATCCCGCCTTTGCACAGCGGGCGGCGGGGACGCCCGCGCCGGCGCCCCGACAAGCTGCACGCGGACAAGGCCTACGATGCCAGAGTGCGGCGTCAGGAGTGCCGGGAACGCGGGATCAGACCGCGGATTGCCCGGCGCGGCATCGAGTGGAGCGACAGGCTCGGGCGGCATCGCTGGGTGGTCGATCCTTCGACAGGCTCAGGATGAGGGCAGCCACGCCTGGTTCAACCGTGCCCGCCGCTTGCGCATCCGCTACGAACGGCGCACAGACATCTATGGGGCCTTCACATTCCTCCAGGCCAGTCTCATCGCCCTCCACCAGATCGAGCGGTTCTGTTGGGCGCTCTTAACTAGACATCAAAATGTGAGATCGACAAGAACTGCCTTGTACGCTTGCTTTGAGTGATGAACATTGTAATCCGTTTGTGGTTATGATTTTCGTCACCTGAATTGCTAGTTCCAGGTTGATTGTCATCTTAGGGCAAGTTTCGAAGGAAATGTGTCACAAATGTCGCATGCGCCATGAGCTCGCCTACCGAGCAAATCCGCCTTGACGTCTTGATAGTTGCAAGTGTGGTCAAGTTCGGATAATACAGCAACAACGGCGTCGCCTTCGGTTAAAGCCGGCAAAGAGTGATGCCAACCTACCAATTTTCCGAGCGGTGGTAAGTTATGGCATGGATTTTTTCCGATCTAACGTCGTTATTGCAAGGCGATGATATAATCACAGATGTCACAGCTCAAGGCAAAATTCTACTTAGGAATTCTGGAGATTTATACTTATTAGAAAAAGCATCCGTAACCCCGATAAGTTACAGCAGGTATGCTAATGGGTATTGGCAGAGCACAACATATTACTTCAGTAAGATAAATGACTCTCTAACGGCATTCGGAGTTGCTAATTCAATACCAGGGTATGACGGGGCCCCGAAAATAGTTTCACAGGGCCGCAACAGTGATTTTAGGGTTCTTGCTAGCTATCCGTATGGCTCCACTGTCAACGTTAATGATGTCAACAACGTAAATTCCTACGTAAGATCTGTTGCCAGTTATGGAAACTACTCTAAAGGTATATTATACAGCGCTACTAAAAATAATACTATAGAACTTCAATATCCAGGCACAGAAACGATCAGCGGATCGAGCACAAGCGCCAACGGTATCAATGATAGTGAAGTTGTTGTTGGAAACTACACTATCGGAGATCGAACCTTGGGCTTCGTATACCAATCAGGCTCCTACACATCGATAAATTTTCTAGGATCATATAATACGTTTTTGAGAGGTGTAAATAACAAAGGGATAATTGTTGGAGAATGGGACAGCGGCGGCGGACAACGTCATGGCTTCGTAAGAATTGGCAATAGATTTACGAGTATTGATTTTCCAGGAGCTGTTTCAACCAGTATTATCGGCATTAGCGATCTTGGCTTGATCGCCGGCAATTATACCGACAGTTCGGGTAAGCAGCATCCATTCACTGTTAAGCAGCCAACTGCAGCAACAAACGACTTCAACGGCGACGGCACGTCCGACATATTATTCCGCGACAACAAAACCGGCGACCTCGGCTCCTACCAGATGCTGAATGGGGCGCTCGACAGCCGGCACAACATAAGCGGATCGAGCACTGCCTACCAAGTCACTGGCGTCGGCGACTTCAACGGCGATGGCGCCTCTGACATCCTGTTCCGCAACAACAGCACGGGCGACGTCGGCTACTGGCAGATGCAGAACGGCGCGTTGGAGGCCTGGCACGCTATCCGCGGATCGAGTACCGACTACCAGGTGGCTGGCATCGGCGACTTCAACGGCGATGGCACGTCCGACATCCTGTTCCGCAACAACAGCACCGGCGACGTCGGCTACTGGCAGATGCAGAACGGCACACTGGAGGGCTGGCACAGCGTCGGCAGATCAAGCACAGACTACCAAGCCGCCGGCATCGGTGACTTCAACGGTGACGGCACGTCCGACATCCTATTCCGCAACAACAGCACCGGCGACGTCGGCTACTGGCAGATGCAGAACGGCACACCGGAGGGCTGGCACACCATCGGCAAAGCGAGCACCGACTACCTGATTACCGGCATCGGTGACTTCAACGGCGATGGCACGTCCGATATCCTGTTCCGCAACAACAGCACCGGCGACGTCGGCGACTGGCAGATGAAGAACGGCACGTTGGAAGCCTGGAACGCTATCAGCGGGTCGAGCACTGCCTACCAGGTTGCGGGTACGGGCGACTACAACGGGGACGGCACGTCCGACATCCTGTTTCGCGACGCTACAGGTGACCTCGGCTACTGGCAGATGCAGAACGGCACGCTGCAGAGCTGGCAGCATATAGGGGGCTCGTCACCGGCCTATGGCGTAGTCGGGTGAGGCTGCTGCGTTAGCTGCGCGTGCCACTCACCACAGGAGCGCCAGCCACTCAGCTGGCGTTCCGCTTCATGCTACCGCGATTGGCACCTCGCTCAACCGCGTCGTGAACCGCGGCGTCCATGGGTCGTGACGATCCAGTCCGCATCGGTCGAACCGATTTCTGCAAGCCATTCTGCACTTGCTGCACCTTTCTGCACGGGCGTAGCCTGCGGCCCGGGAGGCGCGAGCGATGTCGATCACCTACCCTGAAGCCTGGATCCCCGGCCCCGACGGACGCTCCCACGTCCGGCAGGTCTACCGCGGCGAGGAGTCGATCGGCCGCGTGCGCCGCTGGCGAGAAGAGGAACCCGGCGAGTTGACCGGCGATTGGTTCACGGCCGAGCGGAAGAAAGGCGCCCTCTACGAGCCGATCGAAGGCACGCACCCGACCTTCGAGGAAGCGATGGAGCGCATTATCTTCTACGGCGTGGCGCATTGAGCGTTTCGACTTACCTTGTCCTCACGTCCGCCTTCGTGCTGGCGTGCAGCCTGGTCGCGATTGTATCGCTTCGCCGCGCGCGCCGTCGCATTCGCGCCCGTTAGATCAGCGACAGGGCTCGCCGGTGACACACCCTCCCGCCAACCCAGAACCCCCCGACGTCATCGCCTAGTGGCTGCACGAGCACTCGCGTGAGCGGCACACGTGGTGGCCGGCATGGGCGGATCTGGACCCAGCCGACCTACTCGACGAAGGCCTGATCCGAGGAGCCTATGATCGGGCGAGGGCGTGGGTGGAGATGAACGGCGGGGACGAAAGGTGAGGCGCCGCAACCCCCGCCGGGCCTACGACGAGGAGGGGCGCGAGATCGCGCCGCCTATTCCTTTTTCTCGCCCTTGATGCTCCGCGTTCGCCTCTTCAGCGCATCCTCGACGGCCTGACGCACGAAGTCGGCCCGAGTCTCCTGCTCCACGAGCACAGCGTCGACGCGCTCCATCGTCCCAGGGCGGAAGCGGATCAAGACGGGTTCGTGCTCATTCTTCGGCCGGGCCATCCGCCGCGTAGGACGGGATATCTCCGAAGCCGTCAAGCCAGCGTCAGCATTCCGTCCCATCACGCGCCCTTCCGAGATATCTCGGATTGACCCATATCACGGCTCGGCCTACGATGCGAGATATCTCGCAAAGAGGTGGTCGCATGACCCTGATCAGCAAAGAGACCGCAACCGACATTGCCTTCGCCTATCGTGAGATAGAGACCGCCGAGAAGCTGCTCACTCAGATCTGCGAGGCGCTGGGACGAGGTCGAAGCCCCGACATCCGCGACGCTTTCGGCCATCAGCAGGGCGGACTCCAACTTGGCGTTCCGCATGGTGACAACGGCCATCGCCTCTTCAACGTGCCCTGGCGCCTCGCAAAGCCGATCATCGAAGCGCACATCGCCGAGAAGCGCGCATGCGTGGCGGCGCTGACAGAGAAGGCGCGGGCCGAGATGGCGGGGGCCGCGTGATGGACCACGCTACCCTCACCCGCAAGGCTCGGAACGGCCGGCGCGACTGGATCTCCTGGCGCGACAAGACCGGCGCCGTCGCCGCCATGCCGTACAGCCCCACGGCACTCAAGGCCGCGCTCCTAGCTGTGGGCACGCAGGGGCGGTTCACCCTGATCGCAGCCTGTAGCGCCACCCGCTTCACCTATCGGTGGCGCGACGGCATCCGCATGATCCGCAACGCTCGCTATGGGTGCTGACATGCCTCGAAAGCATTTCCTGACAGGTGGGCGCTTCGACCGTTTAGTTGTTGGCGAGCGGCTTCCGACTGAGCCTCCCAACTTTCATGTGCGATATCGCTGCCGGTGTGATTGCGGAGCCGAGATACAGGTTCTTCAGCAAGGGCTTCTGAATGGTCAGACACGATCATGCGGGTGCGGACTACCTCGAAAGCCGGAGCATCATGGGCACACTCGGCGCATTGATGAGGAGGGCCGAGATCAATTTGGACGAACCGCTGAGTATCGCGTTTGGCGCTCTATGCATGATCGCTGCAACAATCCAAAACATACTTCGTTTTCGCACTATGGCGGAAGGGGAATTGCAATATGCAAGCGTTGGAATTCGTTTTCTAATTTCTTGGAGGATATGGGACCAAAACCATCTTACAGACATTCGATTGAGCGCGAAGACAATAATCTAGGATACAGCAAAGATAATTGTCATTGGGCGCTGCCGACAGAGCAACAGCGGAACACGCGGGCCACAAAATTTATAAATTATCGCGGCAGCAGAATGTCGGTGGCTGAAGCTGCCGAAATTGCTGGAGTGCCGGCTTGGCGTATTAGGCACCGCCTCAACAAGGGCTGGCACGAAAGTATAGCCGTTGATACGCCCCCGCTCCGCGGAAAACAAAAGCGACCGGCTGCTCGTCCTGCGGCGGCAAGCGCATCGGCGTGATGAAAGACATGGAGGCCCACTACGCGCGCCTCACCGCCGAGACCGGGTGGAGGATGGACCCGAGGCCGCAGCCGGCGGCAGAGCCAGACGCAGAAAAGCGCCCCGAGCCGGAGCCCGGGGCGCGTTGACGGATGTTAACGGGGAGGGCGGTCAGCGCCGCAGCGGCGGCATGCGGTGAAGACGGCGATTTTGCTGGCGACTGTCTGATGTGACCAAGATCAGGATCGGTCGCACGTCGTTTGGACCTGCCCAAACGCGTTGCGTGTCGTGCAGTCGATACGGCTCGAGCCCGGCGGGATGATGCGGAACGGCGGCGGTTCAACGACAACGCGCGCCGGCTGTTGCTGCCCAAGGCATCCTGCGTTGCGCATCAGTTCAAGCAAGGCCGCTCGCTGCTCGGGCGATCGGGACTGGTCATTGAGGGCTTGGAAGCCGCGGACGCACTGCTTCGCTTCCTGGTCCGGAGAGCGCGACGACACGCACCCAGCGAGCAGCATCGCACACCCCAACAACACCGCACGCATTTGTGTCCCCTATGTTCGCCTTCTATACTGGGCCAGAGAGGACTGAAATGGAATGGGGACATGGCGCGTTGAATGCGAGCGGTGAAGACGGCGATCCTGCTGGCGACGATCGGATGAGCGCCCCGCCCCGCATCGTCTACCCCTACCGCGAGAACGGCACGACCCGCGCCTGGTCCATTCCCTATGAGGGCGAGGAGCCGGCGGACGCAGTGCAGGTCGAGCACGATCCACGCGCGGCCGAGCCGTGGACCGGGCACTACGCCCGCGGCGGATGGCGAGGGGACGCGCTCACCGCCGAGGATCTGGAGCGGGTGCTGGTGGGCGTCGAGTTGCGGAACCTGCGCGGGCAGCGGGTCCGCTGAAGAGCATCGCCTCGCTCGCGCGAGTGTGACCAGGGCGTACTGTAGAAGCGCTGAGACGAGCCGAAGTCGAACTAGAAAAAAAGTGAAGCCGGGCGCTTGTGCAAGCGGCCCGGCTTCGTGCACCATCGGAGATGCGACCCAACCGATGGATGATAGTATGATACCCCGTGGCGACTCCGCCAGCAAGATCGAAAACGTAAATTCAAAATCGTTGCTGGAGCAAGAAAATCCCGAGAAGCATCAAGAGCATAGTGGCGACACTAGAAATCGCGAAGAGCCGGCCGTTTCGGGCCATGCCTCCGCAGTACATGACACGGTAGCCACCCCAGATAGCTGGGACGATACTGGCAACCAAGCAGGCGAGAAAAAGGGCAGCGCTCATAGGCGCAGCATACGCGATTGGGAACCGCTTGTCGCGTTTTCCCAGATCCTCATAGCCGTATGCACCTTCGGGACGCTCGCGATAACAGGACTGCAGCTTTTTTCTATGCAGGGCCAGTTACAAGAGATGAAAGAACAGAATAAAAATGCGATGACTGCGTTAGATATTTCAAAAAAACAATTCAACGAAAACGAAAAAGCAAATAAAATCGCGGAAGATAGTTTAAATTCATCCGAAAGGCCTTGGTTATCAATTAAATCATCTTTGTTCTCTGAAGCTTATAATAATAATTCTACTCAAGTCCCCACGACAATCAAAAATGAGGGTAGAACCCCCGCTATTGATGTAAAATATAAATTTTACTATATAACTTCAAATTTATATAGCGCACCAGATCAAATCAACGAAAGTAAATCTGAATACAAATCATATGGTATAATATTCCCTGGTTCACAAATTGATATCACTATTAATATTCCAAATGATTTTAATGAAACAATCTCATCTCAAAAATCGTCGAATTTTAACTATGCGAGAAAATCTGGTAACATAAGTGCAATATTAATGGTGTCTTATAAAGATACCCGGGGCAAAGATCACTTATCTTCTATTTGCTATACATTTCTGCAACAGATGGGATCCAGCAAGCTATGTGGAGAAAAGCAATTAAATGCAGCTAACTAGTATGCCTTTAACCAATTGGAAGAAACTAGAAATCTCGCCCATTTTATCTCCACCTGCTCCTATCCTGCCACAGGTCGCGGTGGCGCAGTCGAGACCAGCGACGCCTCGACGACAGGAGGCGCCGGTGACCCACCCTCCCGCCAACCCCGAACCCCTCGACATCGTCGCCCGCAGGCTGCACGAGCATTCCCGCTGGCGAGTAGGATGGTGGCCAGCCTGGGAGGATCTGAACCCAGCCGATTCATTCGAAGCTGGGTTGATCCGGTCTGCCTATGATCGGGCGCGCGACTTCATGGCGATGCACATCCAAGACAAGGAGGCAGCGCCTAAAGCACCGCCGACACGCTCGGCACCTCGCTCAACCGCGTCGTGAACCGCGGCGAGCGCCTCAAGGATGGCGAACCCGCTGGCGCCGGCTGCGTAGTCCGCTCCGTAGACTAGTTAAGCTGCACCAAATTGGGGCATGCGCGATCGCTTCATCTCAGATAGGCTTATGCTGCCTACCTCAAGATGAGGTGCGCGCCCACGCCATTCACTTCCACCACGATCACAACCTAGGCGTGGGCGCCTTCTTTCTCCAGTTTGTAACGGCTACATCCATGAAGGCGGCCGCAGTCGCGTTGAGCCAAGAGTGATTTGGCACTCGACGAAATCTCAGTTTTTCCTGCGCCCTGATTGCTGGGGCGCGCCTCTTGCACTAGGTGCATGATATGCACCGGGAGACTAAAGTGCTGCTAGCTCGCTTCACAATTTTCGTTTCGCTGCTTTGTGGCTTTATAAGCTGTGCATACTCACAAGATATAGGACTTACAAACGAAGAAAAATCGTCAATAAATTCGCATGCTACATGCGCACATCATGCCGCACTTCAACTTGACGATAGAATATCAAGCGCAGAAATCATAGCTAGGGCCATTGTTATGAAATGCGTTGATTATGAAAAATTAATTGTCTTGGCTTCTTCTAACGGAATGAACAGAGAAGAAGTTAAACGCCAAGAATATATAGTTCATGAATTAGTTTCTAACCAAGCCCTGATTACAGTTCTAGCCAATCGACAGAAAGGCCGTTAGGCAACAGATTGATGTCATGCCACACCTCCCGCCAACCCCGAACCCCTCGACGTCATCGCCGAGTGGCTGCACGAGCGCGCTGGTGAGCGCATTCCAATGAGCGGCAGGGAGAAGCAGGAGCGGTCGCAATTCAGCACAGCCGCCAAGGCGATGGTGGAACCGCTGGCTTGAGGGGCAAAGCAACCACTACGGCGCGCCCTAGATCGGCCTAAAATCTGCGTCAGCCCAGGTGAAAGACTTGAGCGGGATGAACGACCCGCAAGGCAGGAGATCTAATGATGGCTGGGGTTGGCGCCGCGTCGGTTGACGCGATTTGGGGTATTTTTGGTGGTGCAACCAATACGACCCGTGGCTGGATGAATGGCGGTATCGCAGACTCTATATATAGCGCTGCGACCAGCTATCTTGATTACCGGGCCGTGCCAGTCGTCGGCCCCGTTCTCGCTGCAGAGCTCGGCGCGCTTGATCCCGATGTTCAAGCGGGCGTGGCCGCGCTTCTCGGGTATGGTAAGACTGGGCAACTTAACCCAGATAATGCAAAGCAACTAGCTGCGATTATGGCAGATGGAGCTCCGCCTTCAAATTCTAATAATCAAGGATATAACGACAATCCTGATCACAGGCTGCTGCAAATTGATATGGCTACGTGGGGCGGACCTGGTACAGAAACAGTATTTTCTACTATATACTCATATCATATACCACAAGGAGATTCTCATTATCTTTCTATTCTGAGTGTTAATGCATTTCCATACAATTACAAGGGCGCAATCCCTAGCGATCATCCTTTCGTAAATTACCAAGCTGGCGCTAGTTTTGTACAAGGAGTCCAAAATCCTTCTTATGTTGGTGGAATTGCAGGCGGTGGTAAAAGTACAGCCTTCAATGCTGGTGGAAACGCATCGCTTGACGGCAACAACGGCAGCTTTACACTCAATGCAAACGGCACGTTCAGCTACCAAGCGCGTGACTTTTCGACCCTGCCTATTGGCTCACACCCTAGCGACAGCTTTACATTCTCCCTCGTCAATATCAATGAAGGCACGCCCTCTACTTTCGATATTGTGCTAAACCGGGCCCCTGTCGCAAGCAATGTTGATGTTGTTGTGACCGCTGGACACAGCATGTCTGCTCAAGCGTCGCAGGGGGTCCTTGCTAAAGCTATTGACCTCGATGGCGACACTGTGAGCGTATCCGCTATCAATGGCGACGCCACTGCTGTAGGCAAGTCCGTTGCAGGGACCTATGGCCATATCACATTAGCAGCGAACGGCTCATATACATATATTGCCGACAACGTAGCAGCTATCAACGCTGGCCGGCCACGCGTCTTGAATGACGTGTTTGATATTACAGTGGATGATGGACACAACGGAACAGGTACTTCATCTCTTACTGTCCATATTGGACCTCTTGCCCGCAACGATCTAACCAGGGACGGCACGTCCGACATCCTATTCCGCGGCAAGGAAGGCGGTGATCTCGGCTACTACCAGATGCAAAACGGGACGCTGGAAGGCTGGCACAGCATCGGCACATCGAGTGCTGCCTACCTGATCGCCGGAACAGGCGACTTCAACGGTGACGGCACCGGCGACATCTTGTTTCGCAACAACAACACGGGTGACGTTGGTTGCTGGCAGATGCAGAACGGCACCCTGGAGGGCTGGCACGCTATTAGCGCGTCGAGTACAGACTACCAGGTGACTGGCATCGGCGATTTTAACGGCGACGGCACTTCTGATATATTGTTCCGCAATAGCAGCAGTGGCGACGTCGGTTACTGGCAGATGCAGAACGGCGTACTGGAAGGTTGGCACAGCGTCGGCAGATCAAGCACAGACTACCAAGCCGCCGGCATCGGTGACTTCAACGGTGACGGCACGTCCGACATCCTATTCCGCAACAACAGCACCGGCGACGTCGGCTACTGGCAGATGCAGAACGGCACGTTGGAGGGCTGGCACACCATCGGCAAAGCGAGCGCTGCCTACCTGATCACCGGCATCGGTGACTTCAACGGCGATGGTACGTCCGATATCCTGTTCCGCAACAACAGTACCGGCGACGTCGGCGACTGGCAGATGAAGAACGGCACGTTAGAGGCCTGGCAGGCTATCAGCGGGTCGAGCACGGCCTACCAGGTCGCGGGTACGGGCGACTACAACGGCGACGGCACGTCCGACATCCTGTTCCGCGACGCTACCGGTGACCTCGGCTACTGGCAGATGCAGAACGGCACGCTGCAGAGCTGGCAGCATATCGGGGGCTCGTCACCGGCCTATGGCGTAGTCGGGTGAGGCTGCTGCGTTAGCTGCGCGTGCCACTCACGACAGGAGCGCCAGCCACTCAGCTGGCGTTCCGCTTCATGCTACCGCAATTGGCACCTCGCTCAACCGCGTCGTGAACCGGGGCGAGCGTGGAGTCGAGCGTTTCAGCACGCACTGGTCGAGCCGCTTTCTGCAAGCCATTCTGCGCTTGCTGCGTGGGCGTAGCCTGCGGCCCGAGAGGAGCGCCCGATGTCGATCCCGATCACCTTCGACGAAGCCTGGCTCCCGACCGTCGATGGCCGCATTCGCGTCGGGCAGGTCTACCGCGATGGCGAGTCGATCGGCCGCGTGCGACGCTGGCAGGAGGATGAAGGCGGGCTGACCCGTGAATGGTTCACCGCCGAGCGGAAGAAGGGCGCCTTCTACGAGCCGATCGAAGGCACGCATCCGACTTTCGAAGAGGCGATGGAGCGCATCATCTTCTACGGCGTCGCGCATTGAGCCCGAGCGTCTACCTCGGCCTCGCGGCGGCTCTGGCGCTGGCGTGCGCGGCAGCGGCCATCGTCGCACTGCGGCGCGCGGCACGGCGCCTCGACGACAGGAAGCGCCGGTGACCCACCCTCCCACCGATCCCGAGCCGCTCGACATCATAGCCCGCAGGATGCACGAGCATGCCCGCTGGCGGGCCTCCTGGTGGCCGGCCTGGGAAGATCTGGACCCGATCGACCCGTTCGAGGCGGGACTGATCCGGACTGCTTACGACCGAGCACGGGACTTTGTGGCGATGTACGTCAAGGACGAGGGGTGAGGCGCGACCGCAACCCGCGCCGAGCCTACAGAACCGCCGACACTCTCGGGACCTCGCTCAGCCGCGTCGTGAATCGCGGCGAGCAGAGCGCATAGCGGCAGGGCGAGAGAGCCCTGCCATCGTCGTCGATCAGCTCACCGTGCTCAGATGCAGCGCAGAGTCCCGTCCGGCATGCGGACGGCGGGATGCCCCTTCGTCCGTAAGCACCAATCCTGACGCTGGCCACCGAACACGCACCGACCCCGGTAGTTGCGATGGCCGTTAGGCCCGCACCCGCCCAGCGCGGATGCTGGGGTGGGCATCATTGACGCTACAGTCGAGAGGGAAAACCCTCCGACGATCATGATAGCGAGCTTCTTCATAACCGACCCCTCTTCCCACCGTAAGGCTTAACGGGTCGACATTGGTAGCGCGCGTAGACGAGAAAGGTCTATGGTTGAATTTGTGTCTGATTGTAATTCTGCCGAACGATCGCACTAACCATCGGCACTTCATTAAGTCTGGTTGTGAACCTTGGGGACCGCATCTCAAACTTCGTAGACCAGGTGCGCTTCTCGACAAGCCCCGCCCGCGCCGGCACCACAGCTCCCCGTCCAAAGCGCGAGTTGCAGGTATCCATTGCCGCCATCAGCTTGCCTGACCTCTCTCGGTCGAGAGCGTCGAACAGCGGCCGGGGCGCCTCGTCGAGTGGCACGAGGTCGGTCGTGACAAGGCCTGCCTTGCTGTAGCGCCACGGCGTCGGCCCCTGCTCGCGCCAGGTCATCGCCACGCCGCGAATCGCCGCGTCGATTAGGTGGCGGGTGTCGTTCGTCGCCTCCGGCAGGTGCACCACCTTCGAGACCGAGCGCATCGGGTCGCCGCGGTCGTGCTCGCTCGTGTGGTAGAAAACCGTCACGGCCGATACGGCGAGCCCGTCGCGCCGCAGCTTCTCGCCGAGGCGCGTCGCGTGCGCCGCCACCGCCTGCTCGAGCACCGCCCGCTCGGTGATGCGGCTGGAGAAGCTGCGGGTGACCGCGCAGCCCTTGCGCCGGGCCGGCACGATCTCAAGCGGCAGGCAGGCGCGGCCGCGCAGCTCGTGGATGATGCGCTCGCCCACCACCGTCAGCGACTGCCGCGCCGGCCGGGGATCGAGGTCGCGCAGGTCCGCCACCGTGTCGACGCCCATGGCCTCCAGGCGCGCCAGCGAGGCGCGTCCGATGCCCCAGACCTCACCGACCGAGATCCCAACCATCCAGGCTGCGCGCTCCGCCTCGTCGGAAAGGTCGCACACGCCTCCGAGCTCGGGGATGGTCTTGGCGATGTGGTTGGCCAATTTTGCGAGGGTCTTCGTCGGCCCGATCCCGACGCAGGTCGGCAGGCCAGTCCACTGGCGAACGGTCGAGCGCAGGTCCCGCGCCAGCGCCACCCGGTCGCGCTCGCGCACGTCGGACAGGTCGAGGAACGACTCGTCGATGGAGTAGATCTCCACGTCCGGCGCGAACTGCCGGTAAACGGTGTTCGCCCTCGCGCTCATGTCGCCGTAGAGGGCATAGTTCGAGGAGAAGACGCGCACGTTCTTCTGGCGGCACAGGTTGCGGATCTTGAAGTAAGGCTCGCCCATGCGGATGCCGAGCGCCTTGGCTTCTGCGGTGCGGGCGATGGCGCAGCCGTCGTTGTTGGAGAGCACGACCACCGGGACGCCGGTGAGCTTCGGATCGAACACGCGCTCGCAGGAGCAATAGAAGCTGTTGCCGTCGATGAGCGCGATGGCGCGGTTCATCGCACGAGGCTCGCGCGCGCCTTCACGTGGTGCCAGCGCACCGAGAACAGCAGCACACCCCAGAGCAGTCCTTCCTCCAGGTCCTCCAGGGCGAATGCTTCGTCCATCTCCGGGTTGTCGAACGTGAGCGCCAGCCGGTTGCCCTGGGCGACCAGGCGCTTCAGGCTCATCTCGCCGTTGACCACCGCGACCACCACCGCGCCGGAGGCGGGCGAGAGCGAGCGGTCGACCACGGCGAGGTCTTCGTCGTGGATGCCAGCTCCCTTCATGCACCAGCCGCGGACGCGCCAGATGAACGTCGCCGGCGGGTTGGGGACCAACCACCTCGGCAGCTCGAGCGCTCCCTCGATGAAGTCCTCAGCAGGGCTCGGGAAGCCGGCGCAGAGTGTCGGGAGCATGAACGGGATCCGCACGAGCCCGCCGCTGTCCGCCACCTGATCGCCGACCCGAAAAAGACTCACCCGCCGCCCTCCGCCGTGTTAGAACGGAAAGAGAACAAACAGCCTTCAGGTTCCCGGTCAAGGCCGAGCTTGAGGGCTGTGTGGAGCGGGGACGACAGGTTCAGGAGATCGTCATGGGTATGCGCACGACGTTCATGGTGCAGACGTTCGAGATCCACCGGAAGCGGTTGCGGCCGGGCGCGCGAGATGTGGCGCCGACGGAGAACGGGGCGCTGAAGCGCGCCGAGGCGATCTCCAGCCGGATGCCGGGCGCGGCGGCGCTGTGCATCGTGGCCGATGACGAGACGGGCGAACTCGAGAGCGTCGCGATCCTCGGCCAGTTCGGCGAGGTGCCGGAGGACTTTGCCGAGCAGGTCAGCGGCGGGTGACCCTCGCTATCAGCCAGGACGTGCCGTGGCCGGAAAGGTAAGGCCACGGCAGCCAGCATCTCAAGTCATAGCTCATGCTCGGCGCATACCAGCGCCAGATGGCGTCAGCGTGTCAGTTCGGCCAGGCGCTCGCTCCCAGCGCTGAGGGCCTGCTCAACTGAAGGGAATGCGGTAGACGACTCCTCCCAGAACATGGACTGTATACCATAAATCGTCCATAGAAACCGCGTGCGATCTTGCGGAGACGGGCGCACGCTCATGCGATAAGCGGGCTGCTTTTCGGGCATAGAACTCTCCTCCCAATCAACTTCTTGTTTAGCAACCGCTATGTCATTTAATGGCAACGATCGCTTCAGGATTGGAGCAGGGTGTAAATCGAGTGTCAATTCCGCAGATGGTGGATGCGCACACATACGAAGACGCCCCGCTCGGCGGCCGCCGGCGGGCTGAAGGGTGGGCCACGGAACGACAATGCGCCCCGGGCCGGAGCCTGGGGCGCAGTAGGGGATAGGTCAGACTTCCTAATTTTTACCTCTGGTTAAGCACGAACCTGGCCTGATGGGGCCATGCCGACTCACCAGACCCAGCACGCCCCGCCCGTGGATCCGCTCGCGGATGCCCGAGCCTTGCAGTCCAGCATCGTGGCCCTTCGCCAATTGCTGGCGGCCCAAAGCCGTCAGTTCGAGGCCATCGAACGTCGCCTTTCGCCAGCCCGTTGCCCGGCCGACGTAGGAGCCGAGCGCTTGCGCGTGCTCAAGGCTGGCGGTCGATAGCACAATCCAAGGCCTACCCATCGTCGTCGGCCGGGACGTGCCGTGGCTGGATGGGTGGGGCCCAGACGCAAAAAAGCGCCCTGAGCCGAAGCCCAGGGCGCGGTAGCGGATAATGATGGGGGAGGGCTATCAGGGCTTGAACCGCCCCGCCTCCAGCCGATCGAGGCGTTTGTCGATCCGATCCTCAATGCGGCCGACCCGGGCGCGGATCCCGTCCATTTCACGATCGGCCTCCACCCAGCGCTGGCGGTGCTCGTCGCGCGGCACGACCTGTCGCTGTACGCCGTCGATGTCGCGCTCCGCGCGCTCGATGCGGGCGTCGGTCATCCGCTGCGCGTCGTCCCTGCGTTGGCCCGCGTTGGCGAAGCGCACGTCCAGATCCTCGCGCGGAACGTAGCGCTGAGTGTTCGTCTTGAGTTCGGTGATTGCCGTCTCAAGCCGGGAGGTGTTCGAGTTCACCCACGTGAAGAAAATTCCGCCAGCGATGGTGACGATGGTCAACCCGATTTGCACGGGCTGCCAGTTCGTCGTCCCTCGCGCTTTCATATCTTTCGATAGGTCGTCAAACCCCTTGGTGACGCTCTGCGACAGGAGGCTCATCGACTCCTTGAGGCCCGAGACGTCTTTCTCGACCATTAGGAGACGGGCGGTGTCGCTCGGCGGCAGCGGAGGGGGCTGCTGAACCTGCTGCATCTGCTGGGTCATCATCAGCCCCATCCGTGCCGTTCTACTGCTTCACGCCGCCCGGCATCGCGCCGGGCACGCCCTGGGTGCGCTCGATCGTGCGCTGCACGCCGAGGCCGAGCATGCCGATCAGGACCGGCAGGAGGTCGGTCATGTTGAGCTGCGGGGCGGCTGGGATCGCCGCGCCGATCATCACGCCCGCGATCCCGGTGGCCCAGGTCAGCAGCGGGGCGACGACGTACTGATAGGCGAGCGCTCCGACGCAGACCCATCCGGCCGTCGGGCGCCAGCGCGCCGAGTAGCGGTCGTTGCCCTGCGCCTCGGCCGCGTTCACGCCGATCTGGGCCTTCGCCACGTCCGCTGCGGCCTGGACGGCGGCCACCTCGCGGTCGGTGACGAGCTTCTGTAGGTCGAGCGCGGCCTGTGCCTTCTGCGCCGGATCCGGCACGAACCGGTCGACGAGGTCGGTGATGCCCTTCAGGAGCTCGGGGGCGGCGGCGATTGCGCCGATGATGCCAGCGGCCATGGGTCAGCCCTTCATGGGGTAGGCGGCGCGCAGGCGCGCGGCGATGCGGGAGAAGAGGCCGCCGGCGGGAGCCGGGGCCGGGGAGGGCGCAGAAGAAAGCCCGCCGGTGGGGGCGGGCTTGGCGGAAGGAGGGGAGTTTGCGGGCTTAGGGGGTAAGCTCGCCGTCGCTATGGGGGGAGTTGCCGGAGTCGGCCGTGGTCCCGGCGGCGCCATCGCCGGCACGCCATCGGCGATCAGCGCCGCTTCGAACGCTCGGGCGTAGCCCGCGATGTCCTCCGCCTTGTCGGTGCCGTTCACCGTCCGGCGGGCCCCGACGTAGTCGCAGCGGGTGCCGGCGATGTAGTCCTCGAGCGCCTTGCCGGTGAAGTCGCCGCGGTTCGAGAGGCCGCGCAGCAGCCCCTCCCACATCACCCGGGCGGAGATCGCCGGGTCGAGCACCAAGTCGGGGTTCGCGGCGAGCGGCAGGCCGAGCACGCGGCCCATCTCGACGTAGTTGCGCTCGTGGGTGAGCTGGACGTCGCCGCGGCCGTAGAAGCTTACGCCGGCCGCGTTCGGCAAAGCGTAGTTCGTCGAGATCTTGCCGGACTTGAACAGCTTCGCCACCGCGGCACGCGCGGATGCATCGGTCTCGGCGAAGCCCTCGCGCACCGGCTCCATCCGCTTGCCGGTCTCGTGGAAGCTGGTGGCGAGGCCGTAGGCGAGATGGCGCCGATCGCCGGTGCCGTAGAGCGCGAAGGCGGCGACGAGCCGGTCGATCCCGCTGACCTGGCTCTGGGTCAGCGACCCGCCGAACAGCGAGCGGCGCACGGCGGCATAGAAGGCCGGCCCGAGGGTGTCGGTCATGATGGACCTCAGCTGGAAATCGGGAGCGATCAGGACGGCGGCCCGGGCCGCGCCCGGATCACCGAAAGGGGGCGCCCCCAACGCACGCGTCGGCGGCCCCACCGCACAGGAGCGCGGCGAGCAGGAGGGCGTGCATGGGCGGGGTCCGCTGGGATCAGGTGCCGATGACGGCGATGGTGCCGGTCGTGCCGGACGGCGCCGTCGTGAACGGTGCCGCGTTCAGCAGGAACGTGCCTTGCGAGATCATCAGCTGCGCCGTGGCGCCGGTCAGAGTCGTTGCGGTGACTTTGCCACAGATCATCTGGCCGTTCGCATTCCAGTCCTCGATCAGGAAGGCGAGCGGCACGCTCTTGAAGGCGCTGGTGAAGGTGAAGGTCGCAACCCCCGACGCATTGCAGGTCGCGGTGTACCGCTCGATGCGCAGCCCGCTCGCCAGTGTGTCGGCGGATTGCAGCAGCTGCAGCAGGCCGTCCGGCCCCAAGACGACGGGCGCGCGGGCCGCCATGGCTTAGGCCTCAGAGCAGGATCGGCGTGCCGATCTGGAGCTCGAGCTCGGTCGTCGAGAGCGCGAGGCCGATCAGCGTGTTCACCTGGCCAGCCGTCGTCGGCGGGGCCGCGGTGATCCGACCGGCGTTGGCCGGGTCGAGGAAGTAGTAGGTGCCGAAGACGAGGCCGCCCGTCGTGCCGGCGACCGCGTCCCACTGCGCGGCGGTACCGACGAGGACGCCGGACTGCGCGATGTTGCCGATCGCCGCAGCGGCGATCGAGGTGTCGTAGACGAGGCCCGACACCTTCGCGGTGGCCTTCGCGTTGGCTTGCGCGCGCTTCACCACGTCGGCGGCGCTCGCATAGACCGCCATGCCGAACACGACCGAGGCCGACGCCTCGCCGTTGCTGACCGGGCGCAGCGACGGCGCGTTCGTCGGCGCCGAGATGCTGTCGCCGGCCTGGAGCTGCTGGGGAATGCCGTCGGGGCCGAGGACGAGGGGGAGGCGGGTCGCCATGGTGGACCTCTCAGGTCAGAGCAGGATCGGATCGGAGGGGGTGAAGACGAGCGTCTGCGGGTCGGCGGCGAGGCCGATGCGGGTGAGGCTCATCCCGGGCGTGCGGTCGGGGGTGAGCGTGATGCCGCCGGTGGGCCCGAGGAAGTACGGTTGGCCGAGGGTGAGCGAGGGCGCCCCGGCGCAGGCCGTCCAGTCTGCCAAGGTCACGGACGAACGGACCGCCTCGACGGGGAAGCCCGGATCCGCACTGGCCGGCGCGAGCCCGGCGACGAAGGCGAGCGGGTAGGTGTCGGCGCGGGCGACCTGCGCCGCCCCGCTGACGCGCGACAGGGCGACCGGGAAGCCGGCGGCGACGGGTGCGCTAGCGACTGCCGTGACGCTCGGAACGCGCCCCGGCGCCCGGGCGAACTCGCCCCGCAGGTAGGCGAGGCAGTTGGCCGCCGAGGCGAACTCGGTCCCGTCCCGCCGCACGATCTGGCTGTAGGGCGCGGCAAGGACCGCGGTGGTGCCGTAGCAGCGCCAGATGGTGACCGTGTCGCCGTCGCGATCCGCCATCAGGGACCGCGGCAGGAACGGCTCTTGGACGAACGAGACCCAGATCGCGTCGCAGGTCGTGTCGTACCAGACCGCGATCACGGCGTGGCCCCGGCGTAGAGGCTGAGCGGCGCGACGACGATCGACTCGCGCACGATCATGGCTGGCACGGAGCAGGTCAGGAAGATCCGGCCGCCGCTCGCCATGAGGTTGAGGAGCGTCTGCGTGAACAGCTTCAGGGTCACCCGCTGAACGACCTGCGCCGCCGGGCTGAGATTGTAGGTGTCGCTCACGAGCGGTCCGAGCGACGAGCCGGCGTCGAGATCCCCGGTCAGCGTGCCGCTGCCGACCATGGCGGAGACCTGGAGGTTGACCTGGATGAGCAGGAAGTCGGCGAGCGCCCGGCCGACGATCCTCGTGCCATCCCAGAATGCGTGGCCGGCGAACGGCGGGTTCAGGTAGTCGACGGACAGGCCCGGGTCGGGAGCGAACGCGAGCGGCGTCCGGGCCCCGGCGTCGAAGAAGTCGCCGGGGGCGGTGACGACGTGCGTGAACGTGGCCTGTCCGAAGCCGGTCGTGACTCCGACCGGCCCCGTTGCGCCCCGCGGCCCGGGAATGCCCGGGATCTCCTGGCGCACGATGCTCGGCTGCGCCGGAACCGGGTAGCGCACTACTCGCGCCTGCGGCGCGGGCACCCGGACCACCCGGGCCGCCGGGCAGGTCACGTTGCTCCTCCGCCTCTCACGATCAGGCGCCCCTCGGCCCAGGTTTGCGTCGTCCCTTGGTAGAGGCAGCGCAGGACGTACCAAGCGCGCGCGCCAGACGGGATCGACGCGCTTTGGTCCGTGCTGTAGCGCCAGGCAACCGTGCCGGCGGTGAGGTCGATCGCGAGAGCAGGCTGGTCGGAGGTCGCGATGATCTCGCCGGACGCCGGGCCGTCGACCGCGAACGCGATGCCGGCCAGGGTCCACCCGATCTCGATGCGGAAGCCGGCATCGGTCGGGATCTCCGGCGCACTGGCCGGCCCGAACCCCCACGTCAGCGGGGGCGTGTCGTCGCCGCGCCAGATCTCTTGGTCGACGCGTGCGGGCGTGGCCATCGGGATCTCCGGATTGTGAGGGGTGGGACGCGGCTCAGTTCGGCGCGTAGGTGCCGGCGAGCGTGCCCGAGGGCGTGACGATGCTCGCGCCGTTGCGGGCGTTGGCGACGACGTAGTGGAACGGGCTGTCGTTCTGGACCTGGAGCAGCGTGACGGTGTTGCCGGGGATCCTGTTCCAGCGGTTACCGACCATGTGGATGATGCCGGCCGTCTGCTGGACGATCGGATTGGCGCGAGTGCCCTGGTTAGGGGTTGGGCTGGTGTTGAACATGATGCCGTTCAGCATCGTCGTGCCGCCGGCTGCGAGCACGGTCACCGCAGTCCCAATGTCCTGGATCGAACCGCCCGAGGCGTTGAACTGCCCGCCGTAGACCGCGAGCTGCGGCGCGTTGTTCGCGCCCCAGAGCCGGATATTCGCCACCAACCCCTCGCCGCCATCCCAGCGCACCTTCGGGATGCCCAGCGTGCCGCCCGCCGTTGAGGACAAGATGCCGATCTGGAAGTCACCCGCGAGATTGCGGAAGTACGCAGCGTCGCCGTCGAGCTGGAGGAGGCCGATCTGGCGCGCCGCGCCGTTCGTGCCGTTGGCGTTGCCCAGTAGGCTGGACCCATAGAGGTTGGCGGTCTTGATGTCCAAGCCGTCGATCCGGCCCAGCTCGGCGCACACCGAGTTGCCGTCCGTCGCAACGGTCAGCAGTGTGCCGTTCATAGCTACATCCCACGGCCAGCAGTGCAGCGTGGTGATGTGCGAGAAGTCGTAGAGGCCGTCCAGGACGATGCCCCGGTTGAAAGCC
>NZ_JBSNCC010000034.1:0-35757 GCF_053764715.1 Methylobacterium sp. Gmos1
GGCTGGTCAAGGATTACGAGCGCTACGCCAGCACATTGGCGGGCCTCCACATGGTTGCCTTCGTCTGCGATATGCTCAGCAAAATCGAACGTACAATAATCAGTTCATAACACGCTCTAGGTCTTTGATCTTGCCGCATACCTTCGACGAACCGGCAACCACTTCGGCGAAATCTGCTTAGAATCCCCGGTCGAGCCGCAGGATGCGGCAGGGGTCGCCGGCCCGGGCCGCCGGCGCGTGGGGCGCGCGGATCAGCAGCGCCTCGGAGCGGGCGAGCACCGAGAGCATCGAGGAATCCTGGCGCTCGGCCGGGTGGACCACCGGCAGCCGGTCCGGCGCGGTGTCGAGGGCGGCGCGCATGTAGTCCTGGCGCCCGTCATTGGCCGGCAGGTCGCGCCCGAGGAGGCCCGGCTCGCTGCGGTCTGCCCCGGCCTGCGGGTCGCCGAGGAGCGCCCGGATCAGGGGATCGACGAAGAGCAGCCCGCACACCACCGACGAGACCGGGTTGCCGGGCAGCCCCAGCACCGCCATCCGCCCGAGGCGGCCGTGCATCAGCGGCTTGCCGGGCCGCAAGGCCACACGCCAGAACCCGAGATCGAGCCCCTGGCGCGAGAGCGCCGACTGGACGAGGTCGTGGTCGCCGACCGAGGCGCCGCCGAGCGTGACGAGGAGGTCGGCGTGTTCGTCGCGGGCGCGCGTGATCGCGCCTTCGAGATCGGCGAAGGTGTCGCCGGCGATGCCGAGATCGATCGCCTCGGCGCCTGCGGCCTCCGCCATCGCGGCGAGCGCCAGCCCGTTCGAGGCGACGATCTGGTCCCACGCCGCCGCCTCGCCCGGCCGCACCAGCTCGTCGCCGGTGGCGAGCACCGCGACGCGGGGCCGGCGCCGGACGCGCAAGGTCGGGTGCCCGCCCGCGGCGGCGAGCGCGACGCGCCAGCCGTCGAGGCGCTCGCCGGCCGAGAGCAGCCGGTCGCCCTCGCGGAAGTCGAGCCCGCTGCTGCGAATATGGCGCCCGGTCGGATTGTCGGCGCGGGCGAGCACCGTGTCGCCTTGCGCCTCGGTGTCCTCCTGGATCACCACCGTGTCGGCGCCCTCGGGCAGCGGCGCGCCGGTGAAGATGCGGATCGCCTCGCCCGGACCCACCGGCCCGCGGGCGCCGTGGCCCGCGGCGCTGGTGGCGGTGACGGTGAGGCGCACCGGCGCCTCGGGCGAGGCCCCGGCGACGTCGGCGGCGCGCACGGCGTAGCCGTCCATCGCCGAGGTCGCGAAGGGGGGCTGGGTGCGCAAGGCCCGCACGTCCTCGGCCAGCGTGCGGCCGGCGGCGGCGGTGATGGCGACGGCCTCGGCCTCGACCGGACGGACATCGGCGAGGATGCGCGCCAGCGCCTCGGCGACGGGAAGGAGCGCGCTCACGCGCCGGCCTCCCGGCCGGCGGAAGCCTCCCACACGCCGGAGCGGCCGCCGCTCTTGTGGAGCAGCCTGATCCCCTCGACCCGCATGCCCCGGTCGGCGGCCTTGACCATGTCGTAGACCGTCAGGCAGGCCACCGAGACGGCGGTCAGCGCCTCCATCTCGACGCCGGTCGGGCCCTGCACCCGCACCTCCGCGGTGATCCGGATGCCCGGCAGGCCCTCGTCGGGCTCGCACTCGACCCGGACCTTGGTCAGGAGCAGCGGGTGGCACAGCGGGATCAGCTCGTGGGTGCGCTTGGCCGCCATAATGCCGGCGAGCCGCGCGGTGCCGAGCACGTCGCCCTTCTTGGCGTCGCCCTCCCGGATCAGCCGCAGGGTCTCGGGGTTCATCACCACCAGGCCCTCGGCGCGGGCGGCGCGGTCGGTCGCGGCCTTGTCGGTGACGTCGACCATGTTGGCGGCGCCGGCGGCGTCGAGATGGGTCAGGGTCGGCATGGCCTGGCTCCGGGTGAACTGTCCCGCGCTTAGCACGGGGTGAGCCGGCCCCGCCACGGCCTCGCGCCCGGACCCGTTTCGTCGAGCAGCACCGAACCCCGGCCGGGTGCGGCGGGCGGAACATCGACGGGTTTCTTCCGAAACACCGCGATGTCCGGATTCCGGGCTCCGCTTTCGCGGCCCCGGAATGAGTGTCTCTCACAAAACTCCCGGTCCCCAGCGTTGCTCGATGTGGCGGCGCCAGCGCAGCGGGAGCTTTGTGAGGTGCACTAAGCCGGAGGACGCCGAGACGATCGACAGGCTCCGAATCCCGAAGGTCGCGACGGGGCTCCGAAGTCCCGCTCCCGCCCGATCGCGGCTCGGCCCTACCCCTTGGCCGCCGTCACCACGACCTCGATGAGCGCGCCGCCGCCGAGATCCGCGACGCCGACGGTGGCGCGGGCCGGCAGGTCGTCGCCGAAGAAGCGGGTCCAGGCGGCGTCCATCTCCTTCTTGTGCGACAGGTCGGTCACGAAGATCGTGGCCGAGACGATGCGCGAGGCGTCGGTGCCTGCCTCCTTCAGGTAGCCGGCGATTTTCCCTAAGATGTTCTCGGTCTGGGCGCCCATCGGCCCCGAGGTATCGTCCGCGATGGTGCCGCCGACGAAGACGAGGCCGTTGACCTCGACGGCGCGGTGCATGATCGGTGTGCGGATCGAACGGGTGATGGTCATCGGGTTCTCCTTGGGTGTCAGGACCGGAAGCGCTCGATGCCGAGCGCGCCGATCCGGGTCTGGGTGCCGCCCTCGACGATGAGCTCGGCCATGACGGCGCCCGCCGCCGGCCCGAGCTGGAAGCCGTGCAGCGAGAAGCCGAACTGGTGGTAGAGGCCGGGATGCCGGGCGCTCGGCCCGAGGACCGGCAGGTCGTCCCTCGTCCTGGCCTCGATGCCGGCCCAGGCGCGCAGGATCTGGGCGTCGCGCATGACGGGAAACAGCTCGAACACCGTGCGGGCGCTCTCGGACAGGCGCCGCCAGTCGAGCACCGTCGTGCCCCTGTCCTGGTCCGGCACCGCGAGATGGCCGCCGCCGATCAGCACCGTGCCGTTCGCGAACTGCTTGAACGACAGCTTGCGGCCGCGCAGGATCACCACCGGGTCGATGAAGTGCGGCACCTTCGAGGTGATCATCAGCATCGGCGCCACGGTCTCGACCGGCACCGGCTCCCCTAAGCTCTCCGCGATGCGCCCGGCCCAGGCGCCGGCGGCGTTGACGAGGACCGGCGCCGCATAGGTGTCGGGGCCGACGTCGACCCGCCACAGCCCGTCCTCCCGGCGCACGTTGCGCGCCGGCTCGCCCTCGCGGACGATGGCCCCGAGTTCTTCCGCCTTGCGCCGGAACGCTGCCACAGTGCGGGCGGGCTGAGCCGCGCCGTCGCGGCGCGAGACGACGCCGCCCGGACAGGTCTCGGCCACGGCCGGCACCAGTCGGCGGAGTTCCGCCCCGTCGATCAGCTCCTCGTGGGTGAAGCCGTGCCCGTGCAGGTCCGCGACCCGCTCGGCGCAGGCCGACAACTCCCCGTCATCCTCGGCGACCAGCACCTGGCCGTGGCTCTCGAAGCCGCAATCGTCGTCGACGAGGTCGCCGATGCGCTCCCAGATGTCCATCGAGCGGATCGAGAGCGGAATCTCGGCGACGTGGCGGGCGAGCTGGCGCACGCCGCCGGCATTGACCCCCGAGGCGTGGCGGCCGGCATAGTCCTTCTCGATCAGGACGGGCTTGAGCCCGGCCCGGCAGAGATGGAGTGCGGTCGAGCAGCCGTGGATCCCGCCGCCGACCACGATGGCGTCGCTGAGGACGGTCATCCGCGCACCACCGCCTCGGTCTCGGCCTTCGATGTCGGCAGGGCGGCGAGCTCGGACAGCGCGATCGGCTTCACCGGCGCGCGCAGGCGGTAGTAGCCGATCTCCTGCGGGGTCTTGCCCCGCGCCTCGGCCATCAGCTCGGTGACGGTGAGGCCGCAGAGCCGGCCCTGGCACGGGCCCATGCCGGTGCGGCGGTAGGCCTTGAGCTGGTTCGGCCCCGTCGCGCCGATCCCGACCGCCTCGCGGATGTCGCGGGCGGTGATCTCCTCGCAGCGGCAGACGACCGTGTCGTCGGCGGGGATGCGGAACTGCCTGCCCGGCCGGAACAGCAGGTCGAGGAACGGCCGGCCGCGCTCGGCCCGGGCCAGCTCGGCCCGCACGCCCGCCGCCGATTCGACCTTCGCGAGGGCTGCCGGCGCCAGGGCCTCGACGGCCGCCAGCGCCGCGAGGCGGCCGCGCAAAGCCGCGGCCTCGGCTCCCCCTATCCCGGCGCCGTCGCCCGCGACCGCGATGCCCTCGACCGAGGTCGCCCCGTCCTTCCCCAGCACCGGCAGCCAGGCGAGCTGGACGTCGTCCCAGGCGTGCTCGACGCCCGCCGCTATGGCGAGGTTGACGTTCGGCACCACGCCCTGGTGCAGGAGCAGCAGCGAGGCCGGCAGGGTCTCCTCCCGCGTCCCCACCTTGTAGGTGACGCTCGCGAGCCTCCCCTCCCCTGTCGCGGCGAGCTCCGTGACGCCCGAGACCACCTTCACCCTGGCGCGCACCTCGCGCATCAGCGCGAGGCCCTTGCGGAAATACGGCGAGGTCGCGAAGGCGAGCGCGTGCGGCAGGGCGCCGACGACGTTCTTCCGCTCGGTGGTGTCGAGGATCCGGTCGATCCGGCCGCCGAGGCGCAGGATCTGAGCCGAGAGGAGCCAGAGCAAAGGCCCCTGGCCGGCGATCACCGTCGGCTCGTCCGGCACCAGGCCCGACGATTTCAGCATCGTCTGCGCCGCGCCGGCGGTCATCACGCCGGGCAGCGTCCAGCCCGGAATCGGGAACGGCCGCTCCAGCGCGCCGGTCGCCAGGATCACCCGCCGCGCGCTCACGAAGGCCGAGCCGCCGCCGACCGAGACGCCGATCTCCAGCGCCTTGTCGAGGCTCCAGACCGTGGCGCGGTGGATCACCTCGGCGTTGCTGGCGCGGAGCGCCCGCACCAGTTCCTCGCCGCTCCAGAAATCGGCGCCGAGCTGCTTGCGGTCGGCGAGCGGCGTCGAGGTGATGGCGCGCCAGACCTGGCCGCCGGGACCGGCATTCTCGTCGAGGAGCAGGACCGCGAGGCCGGCCTTGGCGGCGGTGCCGGCGGCGGCGAGGCCCGCGGGACCGGCGCCGATCACCACGACGTCGTAGGCGTCGCGCTTCGGAGCGTTACTCATCGGCCGATCTCCCGCTTGCCCTTCTGGATCTCGATGCGCATGCCGTCTTCCACCGGCACGAGGCAGCCCTGGCGGTTGCCGACCCCGTCGATGGTGACGAGGCAGTCGAAGCACACGCCCATCATGCAGTAGGGCAGCCGCGGCGCCCCGCTGACCGCGGTGAGCCGGCGCACGTCGCGGCCGGAGGCGAGCAACGCGGCCGATACGCTGTCGCCCGCCCGCGCCTCGACGGTCGCGCCCTCGACGAGGATGCGGACGATCGGTCTGGTGTCGTGGTCGGATCGCTTGAACATGGGCGTCTCCGGGCTCGGGGGCCCTCGTGGAATCTGAGTGGTTGTCGGGCGGCCGATGGGACTGCCACCCTCCGCGTCATTCCGGGGCCGCGAGAGCGGAGCCCGGAATCCAGAACCACAGGTGTTTCAGGAAGAGGCGGATACCGTTCCGCTCGATTCGTTCAGACCTGCGGCTCTGGATCCCGGGCTCTCGCCTGCGGCGAGCCCCGGGATGACCCTGTGAGTTGGAACAGTCGTGTCCGATGACTGTCACTTCTGCGAAAATCAGATCTCAATAGTACCCGCTGCCGGTCTTCGCCTCGGCCGCCTCGAAGCGCTTCGCCGTGAACGCCCCGACCAGCTCCGGCTCGAGCGCGCCCCCCGCCACCATCCGGGCGATCTCGAAGGCATGGTTGGAGGCGAGCGTCACGCCCGAGTGGCAGCAGGCGACGAAGGCGCCGGGATGCGATTCCGACTGGTCGTAGATCGGGAAACCGTCCCGCGGCATCACCCGGATGCCGGACCAGGTGCGCACCACGTTGAGGCGGGCGAGGTGCGGGAAGGTGCGCTGCGCCCGGTCGGCCATCACGGCGTTGATGCCCTGGCGCATCGAGCGGTCGTCGAGCACGTCCTCCTTGCTGTCGCCGATCATCACCGTGCCCTCGTCGGTCTGGCGCAGGGTCGAGAGGGTGTGGGGCAGGAAAGGCGCGGTGCGCTCGGTGACGATGATCTGGCCCCGCGTCGGTCCCATCGGCGCCGAGAGGCCGACCATCGGGGCGAGCGCCTGGTTGGCGTTGCCGGCGGCGAGCACCACCTTCCCCGCCCGCACCTCGCCCGAGGGCGTCGTCAGCCGGAACTCGCCGCCGTCGCGGGTGATGGCGGAGACCGGCCGCTCGGGCAGGTAATCGACACCGAGCGTCTTCAACCCGGTATGCAGCGCCCGGTAGGTGCGCAGCGAGTTCACGTGGCCGTCGAGCGGGCAGAAGCTGCCGCCGGAGACCTCCGGGCCGATGCCTGACAGGGTCCGCTCGACCTCCGAGCGGGACACCATCTCCATCCGGTAGTCGGCGGCGCCGATCTGGTTGTGCATCCGGGCAACGAGGTCGGTGCGGCGGTCGTACTCGTCCGCGCCGAGCGTGATGTGGAAGCCGCCGTTCTGCTGGAGCGAGACGTCGAGGCCGGTCTGCTCGCGCAGCGCCGAAGCGAGTTCTCCCCAGCTCTTCGCGGCGCGCACGGTCCAGCCGGTATAGGCCGGCATGCCGAGGCCCTTGCTCTGCACCCAGACGAGGGCGAAGTTCGCCCGCGAGGCGCGCTTGGTGATGTCGCCCTCGTCGAGGACGGCCACCCGCTGCCCGAGCCGGCCGAGGCCCCAGGCGATGGCCGAGCCGAGCAGGCCGCCGCCGACGACGGCGACGTCGTAGTCCTTGGACATGTGAACTCCTGTACGCCGGGCGGGGCTTTAATGGCCGCCCTTGCCCGCGAGCACGCGGTCGAGGCCGTAGAGCCGGTCGAGGATGGCGAGACACACCATGGTGACGGCGATCACGCAGGCCGAGACCGAGGTCACCAGCGGGTCGATGTTGTCCTGGATGTAGAGGAACATGCGCACCGGCAGCGTCTCGGTGCCGGGCGCGGCGAGGAAGACCGTCATGGTCAGGTCGTCGAAGGACTGGATGAAGGCGAGCGCCCAGCCGCTCACCACGCCCGGCAGGATCAGCGGCAGGGTGACACGACGAAACAACGTGAACCCGCCGGCCCCGAGCGACACCGCCGCCCGCTCCACCGACGGATCGAGCCCGGCGGCGGCCGCCAGCGTCAGCCGGAACGCGAACGGAAACACCACGACGATGTGGGCGGACAACAGCGCCAGGAAGGTGCCGCCGAGGCCGAGCGCCGTGAAGAAGCGCAGGAAGGCGACGCCGAGCACCACGTGCGGGATCATCAGCGGCGACAGGAACAGCGCCTGGAGCGCGCTGCGGCCCGGCACCCTGTAGCGGGTGAGCGCGAGCGCCGCCGGCACCGCGAAGAGGAGGGCAACGAGCGACGACAGCGCGCCGAGCCCGAGGCTGACCCAGAAGGCGTGGACGAATTCGGGATAGTCCGCGATCGCGCGAAACCAGCGCAGCGAGAATCCGTTCGTCGGCAGCGAGAGGAACCCCTCCGGCGTGAAGGCGACGAGGCAGACGACGGCGATTGGCGCCAGCATGAAGGTCACGAACAGGCCGTGGAAGGCGAGCGCGAGGGGGCCGTTGCGGCTCATGGGGACACCTCCGCGTAGCGGCGCTCGACGAGGGCATTGGCGCCGACGACGATCAGCACGAGGCCGACGAGCAGCAGCACCGCCACCGCGGCGCCGAGCGGCCAGTTCAGCGTGTTGAGGAACTCGTCGTAGGCGAGCGTCGCCGCGACCTTGAGCCGGCGCCCGCCGATGATCGCCGGCGTGGCGAAGGCGCTCGCCGAGAGCGAGAACACGATGATCGCGCCCGAGAGCACCCCCGGCATGACCTGCGGCAGGACGATGCGGCGGATGATGGTGACGGGACCCGCACCCAGCGACATCGCCGCGTGCTCCACCTGCGGGTCGAGGCGCTGGAGCGCGGCCCAGACCGACAGCACCATGAACGGCATCATCACGTGGACGAGCGCGATGACGACGCCGGTCTCGGTGAACAGGAACGGCAGCGGCGAGGAGATGACGCCGAGCGACATCAGCAGCTTGTTGGCGAGCCCGTTCGAGCCGCCGAACAGCAGCGCCCAGCCCAGCGTCCGCGCCACGACCGAGATCAGGAGCGGCCCGAGGATCAGGAGCAGGAAGATCCCGCGCCAGCGCCCGCTCATCCGGTTGAGGATGTAGGCCTCGGGCGCGCCGAGCAGCGCCGTGACGAGCGTGGTGACGAGCGCGATGCGGAGCGTGCGCCCGAACATCTCGGCATAGTACGGGTCGGTCGCGATCTCCTGCCAGTTCTTCAGGATCAGGACCGGCTCGATGCCCTTGTACTGGCCCCAATCGTGGAACGAGAGCAGCACCGTCATCGCCAGCGGCACCAGCACGATGCCGACGAAGAGCAGCACGGCGGGCAGGATCAGCCAGAGCGGCGCGCGGCTGGCGCGGGGCTCGGGGGCCGTCGTCGCCGCGGCGGCCGGAAGGGTCGTGGTCGCGGCGGCGTTCACGCGGCGGCTCCGGCGCGCAGGCTCATGTCCTCGGGACGCCAGGCGAGACGCACCGCCTCGCCCTCGCCGGGCTGGGCAAGGCCGTCATTGGGGCGCACCACGATCGCCGGGCCGCACTCGGTCTCGCACTGGAACAGCCAGTGGTTGCCCTGGAAGATGCGCGCGGCGACCCGTCCCGGCAGGCCGGTCTCGGCAAATCCGATGCGCTCGGGCCGCACGCTGATCGTCACCGGGCCGCGAACGCCCGCGGGCGCCGGCGCGCTCCAGCCGCCGGCGACGATCCGGGCCGGGCTCGCGCCCTCGATGCGGGCGGCAAAGTCGTTGGTCTTGCCGAGGAACTGGGCGACGAAGGCGGAGGCGGGCCGCTCGTAGGTGTCCTGCGGCGTGCCGATCTGCTCGATGCGGCCCTTGCTCATCACGACGATCCGGTCGGAGAGCGACAAGGCCTCGGTCTGGTCGTGGGTGACGAGGATCGTGGTGGTGCCGAGGTTGCGCTGAATCTGGCGCAGCTCGATCTGCATCTCCTCGCGCAGCTTGGCGTCGAGATTCGACAGCGGCTCGTCGAGGAGCAGCACGCTCGGGCGGATCACCAGGGCGCGGGCGAGCGCCACCCGCTGCTGCTGGCCGCCGGACATCCGGCGCGGGTGCCGGTCCTCGTAGCCGCCAAGCCCCACCATCGCCAGGGCCGCGCGGACCCGCTCGGTGCGCTCGGCCCGGCCGACGCGCTGCATCTCGAGGCCGAAGGCGACGTTCTCGGCGGCCGTCATGTGGGGAAAGAGCGCGTAGCTCTGGAAGACGATGCCGAGACCGCGCTTCGCGGGGTGGACGCTCGTCAGGTCGCGGCCCTCCAGGCGGATCGTCCCGCGCGAGGGCTGGAGGAAGCCGGCGATCATCTGCAGCGTCGTGGTCTTGCCGCAGCCAGACGGCCCGAGGAACGAGACGAACTCGCCCGGCGCCACCGCGAGGTTGAAATCCTCGACCGCGACGTGGCTGCCGAAGGCCTTGGCGACGTGCTCGAGCTCGAGGAGCGGCGCGGCGGAGCGGGAGTTCGTGGTCATGGCAGGATCCGGGGCTGTCCGGGATAGGAAAGGGCACTGATTTCTCCTCTCCCCGCGGGCGGGGAGAGGGTCGCGTCCCCGTTCAGGGGATGCGACGAGCCCGCAGGGCGAGGGTGAGGGGGTGCTTCCGGAAGAGTCTCGCTCGTCGAGACCCCCTCACCCTCGCTCCGGCTTCGCCTGCGCTTGCTTCACCCCCGGCAAGGGGGGTGAAGCCCTCTCCCCGCCCGCGGGGAGAGGAGGAAACCCGCGCCTTAAGTGGCGAAACGTGAGGGATTTCAAGAATCCGGCGGACCTACCGCTCGACCTCCCGATTCCACTTCTTCGTCCACTCCTCCCGCTTCTCGTTCACCACCGTCCAGTCCGGGGTGTAGAGGGCGGCGGCGCGGGGGCCGACGGGGGCCATCTTGACGATCTCCGGCGGCACCTCGACCGACTTCACCACCGGGCCGTAGCCGTATTCCTTGAGCATCGTCAGCTGCACCTTGGGGTCGAGCAGCGCCTTGATGAAGGCGTTGGCGAGCGGCGATCCCTTCGGCTTGGCGATCGGGCAGGCGGCGGTGAGGAGCGCGACCGCGCCCTCCTTCGGGTAGACGAAATCGACCGGGAAGCCGGTATTGGCCAGGCCCTGCACCCGGCCGGTGCCCCACACCGCGATCACCGCCTGGCCGGACTGGAACAGCTCGGTCATCTTGCCGGGCGACGGCTCGTAGGCGAGCACGTTCGGGTTGATGTCGGACTTGAAGATCTTGAACGCCGTATCGACGTTCTTCTCGCTGCCGCCGTTCATCTTTGCCAGCATCACCAGGACGTTGAGCCCGTAGGTGTTGTTGATCGGCGGGATGACGAGCTTCTGGCGGTATTTGGGGTCCTTGAGGTCGTTCCAGGAGGTCGGCGGCGCCCAGCCCTTCTCCGCGAAGACCTTGGTGTTGTACATGATCCCGGTGGCGACGAGGCCGGTCGCCACCGCCTTGTCGTCGGTGAAGCGGGCGAGGTCGTAGAGGTCGCCGGTCGGCACGCCCTCGATACGATCGCAGAATCCGAGCTGGATCGCCTGGTACATCGGGCCGTCGTCGACGATGGCGACGTCGATCTGCTGGTTGCCCTTCTGCGCCTGGAGCTTCGCCAGCGTATCGGTGGAATTGCCGGCGACGTACTCGACCCTGACGTCGTTGGCCTTCTCGAAGGCCGGGATCACCTCGGTGCGGATCGTCTTCTCGAACGAGCCGCCGTAGCCGGCGACGTAGAGCGTCTTCTGCTGCGCCGTCGCGGGGGTGAGCGAGGTGGCGAGGGCCGTGAGGCCGAGGGCGGTCAGGAGGCCGAGCTGCTTCACCAAGGACCTGTCTCCTCTCGCGGGCACGATGCGGCGCTGCACAAGAATGTGCCATGGCGCGCCGATAGGCAAAAAGGTGCCGGGCCGGCCGGGGCTCGTCCAATGCGAAATCGCGCGCGCTTCATGCCGGAATGTTATGGTCGGGTGCGAGAGGAGGCCCGATGGCACGGATCAACCTGCGGCAGGTCGAGGCCTTCCGCGCCACGATGCTCACCGGCAGCGTCACCGAGGCCGCCGCCCTGATGGGGGTGACGCAGCCGGCGGTGAGCCGGCTCCTGCGCGACCTCCAGGCGCTGCTCAACATGCCGCTGTTCGAGAAGCGCGGCACCGGCCTCGTCCCGACGGCGGCCGCGACCGCGCTCTACACGGAGGTCGAGCGCTCCTTCGTCGGGCTCGAGCGGATCGGCGCGGCGGCCGAGGAGATCCGCGCCCGGCGCACCGGCTTCCTGCGGGTCGCGGCGTTACCGGCCCTCGCCAACGGCTACCTGCCGCGGCTGACCGGGCATTTCCTGAAAGGACGGCCGAACCTGAACCTGTCGCTGTTCGGGGTGATCTCGCCGATCGTGGTCGACTGGGTGACGAACAACCAGTGCGACGTCGGCTTCGCCGAGGTGCCGATCGCGCATGAGGGCGTGCCGAGCCGGCGCCTGCCGGCGGTCGCCCGGGTGGCCGTGCTGCCGGAGGGCCATCGTCTGGCCGAGAAGACGGAACTCGGGCCGCGCGACTTCGAGGGCGAGACCTTCGTGTCGCTCACCGCCGGCTCGACCGGGCGCCACCTCGTCGACCAGGCCTTCCACCGCGACGGAGTGCGGCGGATTCTCAGGATCGAGACCGCCCTGTCGGAAATCATCTGCGGGCTCGTCTCGTCGGGGGTCGGGGTGTCGATCTCCGATCCGTTCACCGCCCGGGAATTCGAGGGCCGCGGGGTCGTGGTGCGCCCCTTCGTGCCGCGGATCGAGTTCGAGTTCGCGGCGGTGTTTCCGCCCCAGCGCAGCCCCTCCCCGGTCGCCCTCGACCTCGTCGCGGCGGTGCGCGATTCGCTCAGGGCCCCGCCGTTCTCGGGCTGACGGCGACGACGCCCTCACGTCAGCCGCCGCCGACGCATCGCCAGGAGCTCGGTCCCGGTCTGGTACCTCCCCTCCCCTGCCAGGCGCACGAGGCGCCGGAAGTAGCCGCCCGGATTGCGGATCCGGTTTCCGCCTGAGCGGACGTCGTCGTCGTGGGCCTGCGCCACAATCAGCACCAGCACCGCCGCCTCGTAGGGGCCGACCGTCGCGCAGGCCTCGGCCCAGGCGCTCGGATGCGCGCCGATCGATGCCCTCAGCTGGCGGCCCGCGTCGAGCACCTCGTGCTCCTCGCGGATCTCGCCGCTCACGAGATCGCACGCCACCGGGCAGGCCTCGATGATCAGCGCCGGGCTCGGAGCCGCACCGGGTCGCTCGATCGGACGGGGCGGTTCGGCATTCCCCGACGAGTCCTTGCTCCAAGCCTCGGTAGGAGATCCTTTCTCTGGTTCTATGTGCGGGCAGGACTTGCCGTCACAGCCGGCTGCGTAGAAGCGATCCTCCACCATCCGGCGCAGCTCGCACCAACCCTCCAGCACGAGGTCGGGATCGCCCGCGCCGCGCCGCTCCGGCGTGGTCGCCTCCAGGCTGGCCTGGGCTTCGACGAGATCGGCCAGGGTTGTGTCGGGATGGCGCGTAACGAGCGCCTGCAGCGCCTCCGCCACGGCGCGCCGGTGCATGGTCACGAGGTCGAAGGCGCGCCGCCGGCGCTCCCGCGCCTCGGCCCGGGCCTGGATCGCCAGCGCCCAGTCGCCCCGGCGGGCGTAGAGCGGCGTCAGGTCGAACCCGAAGGCGTCGAGGATCGTCCCGTCGCGGGCGCGGATCGCGTAGCGCTTGCCGTTGGCCGAATCCTTCGGCGTGATGATCTCGAGACCCACGAGGTCGCGGATCGCGTAGCGCACGGCGCGCTCCGACAGCCCGGTGCGCGAGACCAGGTAGTCGTTCGACGGCCACACGATCAGGCGCGACCACGCCTGCTCGCCCCAGGCGGCGACGAGCTCGGACAGGACCAGCCGGAGGGCCGGGCGTAAGCCCAGCGCCTTCGCGGCCTCGCGGGCCGACGCCGACAATTCCTTGCGCGTGACCGTGCGCCCGTCCTCGAGGGCGCGTCTTTGTCCGGCGAGGGCGGCGCGCGTCAGCGGCCGGCCCCCGGTCTGAACCATCTCCACTCCACACCTCCTTGGACGGAGGCAAAGCGGGACCGTTCGCCCGAGAGGGCGTCATTGACGAGAAGGTCGGGAACCGCTAGAAGGAGGATGCCAATCCGGTCTTCGAGCGGCGGCTTCCCCAGCCCCCGTTATGAGATCCCAAAAAGCGCCGAGGTCCCCACCTCGGCGCTTTTTTGCTTTGCTGCGTCTACATGTTCTGTCCCACGAAAACCTGCTTGAGCGCGTGGATGATCGCGAGGCGGCGGTTCGGGAACTTGCCCTCGCGCACCGCCGCGTCGATCGCCTGCTGCACCTGCGCCGGCACCCAGACGTTCGTCTCCGTCTCCCCGGAGGCCTTGCGGGCCTCGCGGAGCTTCTTGACGCGCTGAGACGGGGTATCGGCCATCGCTCTCGGCTCCACGACTCGTAACGTTACGAGTCGTGTCACGACTCGAGCGCGGCGGGCAATGCGGAGTCGAGATTCGGCGGTGGATGTTAAATTCGATTCACAGACGAATCGGGCTCAGGGCCGCGGCGGCTGCCGATTCGGGGTGATCTGGTCCCTCGACTCGGCTGAATCGGCCGATTCGTGAACAGTTCCATGCGTGATTCAAGCGAATCGTCGGCAATAGCCTCGAACTGGCCGGATGCTCTTGGGCGCGGCCGGTCTGACCGGGGTCAAGCGGCCGGGATCGCTCCGCGGCCGGCCCGCCATTCGGTGCTTGATTCCGGGAGCGGGGCACCGTCACCTGCGCCCGACCTCTCCGGCGAGAGAGGGGATCCCGCGCCGCCGGGGTCAGCGTCCCACCAAGACCAATTCCTCGGGAGGAACCACCATGATCCACGTCCTCGCCATCATCACCGCCAAGCCCGGCCAGCGCGACGCGGTGCTGGAGGCCTTCCGGGCCAACGTGCCCGCCGTCCATGCCGAGGACGGCTGCATCGAGTACGGGGCGGCGGTCGATACCGACGGCGCCGGGCCGATCCAGGCGCCGCTCGGGCCCGACACCTTCGTGGTGGTCGAGAAATGGGCGAGCCTCGACGCCCTCAAGGCGCACGCGGCCGCGCCCCACATGGCGGCATACGGGGCGAAGACGAAGGAGCACATCGCCTCCCGCGTCATCCACGTGCTGTCGCCGGCCTGAGTTCCGGGAAGGGCGCTCTCGGTCCGAGGGCTCGGCGCCCTCAGCCCGAGGGCGCCCGGACCTTCACCCCGAGCATCGCCTCGAAGGGCAGCACCATCGCGCCCTTGTCGCGCCCGCCATGGCCGGCGCGCAGGGCCATCTGGTAGGTCGTGGTGGCGGCCGCCGTCACCGGCAGGGGAAAGCCGCGGCCGACCGCGACCGCGGCGGCGCTGACGAGGTCCTTGTAGGCCTTGGCCAGGGGATAGCCCTCGTCGAACTCGCCGCGCAGGATCCGCGGCACGAAGTACTGCGAGGCGTAGCTGCGGCTGGTCCCGGTCGTCACCACGCCCGCCAGCAGTGAAGGGTCGAGGCCCATCGCCACCGCCATCGGCAGCACCTCGGCGAGCGCCGCGATGTTGATGTCGTAGATCACGTTGTTGATCGTCTTGGTGAGCTGGCCGCTGCCGAGCGGTCCCATGTGCAGCACTTCGGCGCCGATGCGCTCAAGCAGCGGCTTCATCGCCGCGAAGGTCTTCGGCGCGCCGCCGCACATCACCGTCAGCGTCCCGGCCTCGGCCCCGGCCGGCGCCCCGGAGACCGGCGCGTCGAGGACGGAGAATCCCCGCGCCTCCAGCGCCCGGCCGATCCCCACCGCCTGCCCGTGCGCGATGGTGCTCAGGTCGATCACCGTCGCGCCCGGCGCGAGGCGGGGCTCGAGCCCGTCGGGGCCGAACAGCACGCTCTCGACCACGTCGCCGTCGGGCAGGCACAGGAGCAGCACGTCGGCGCCCGCGACCGCGCCCCGGTCGGTCGTGACGGCGACCCCCGGCTCCGCCAGGCCGGCGACGCGGTCCGGATCGGCATCGACCGCCACGATCGTCTCGGTCCCGTCGCCCTTGCGGGCGAGGTTGCGGACGATCGGCCAGCCCATCTGGCCGAGGCCCATCACGGCGATGCGGCGGCTCATCGGGTCGCTCCCTTGTCGTCGGAGGAATCGATCCCGATCGCCTCCAGGAACCGCGACACCATGTTGTAGGCGCCGATCGTGGCGGTGAGCTCGACGATCGCCCGCGGGTCGAAATGCTCGCGCAACGCCGCGAAGATCGCCGGCGCCACGTGGATGTCTCTCGTCATCGCGTCGCAATAGGCCAGCACCGCCCGCTCGCGCGGGGGAAACACCTCCGTTCCGCGCCAGTCCGGCAGCGCGTCGAGCTGGGCCTGCGTCACGCCCTCGCGCAGCGCGATCGGCACGTGCTGCTCGGCCTCGTAGCGGGCGCCGTTCAGGTGCGCGACCTGCACGATTACCAGTTCGCGCACGTCGCCGGGCAGGTCGCAGCGCTGGCGGATCGCGGTCAGGAAGGCGAGCCAGCCCTCGGCGACCGGCGGGCTGTGCAGCAGCATCGCGTAGAGGTGCAGGATCTCGCCCCGCTCGGCGACGATCCGCTCGGCGAGCGGCGCCGTCTCGGGCCGGGTGGTGTCGGCATAGGGGATGCGGGCCATTTCCGGTTGTCTCCTCCCTCGTACCCGGCATCGGTACACCAGGAACCGCGCGGGGCGGAGGGGGCATCGGGGAACCCGCGCGGGGTTCGCGGTTCGATACGCCGGGCAGCCTGCCCGGGGGACCGACGCGATGAACCAGGAACCGCCGAGCCTGCACCGGTCGCGCTGGCGGTTCGGCCTGTTCACGCTGCTCTACCTCTACCAGGGGATCGTCGCCGGCTTCGGCCTCACCGCGCTCGCCAACCACTTCGCCGCGTCGGGCGCCTCCGCCGCGGAGGTCGGCCGCCACCTCGCGCTGGTCGGCCTGCCCTGGGTGCTGCAACCGCTGCTCTGGGGCTCGGTGATCGACCGCGGCACGCCCCGCCGCATGGGGCCGCGCCGCTTCTGGCTCGTCCTCGCCCTCCTCGGGGCGCAGGCGAGCCTCGCCGGCCTGCTCCTCCTCGGCGGGCAAGCCGGCCTGACGCCGATCAGCCTCGTCCTCGCCCTGCACAGCCTCGCCGCGTCGCTCGCCGACACCGCCACCGACCGCATGATCGCCGGCAGCGTGCCGACGGACGAACTCGGGCGCACCAGCGCGGCGACCCGGGCGGGCTTCGTGATCGGCAGCGCCGCCGGGAGCGCGGTCTTCGCCTGGATCCTCGCGACGCGCGGCTTTCCGGCCGCGTCCGGCGCGCTCCTCGGCCTGACGACGCCGCTCGCCCTTGCGGCCCTCCTCGTGCGCGAGACTCCGGGCGACGCGCTCCTCTCCTTGCGCCGGTGCGCCCCGCGGCAGCGGTGCGGTCCGGACCCCCTCGCCTTTGCGCGAACACTCTTCACGACGTTCCGGCGGCGCGATGCGGCGCTCCTGCTGGCGATGTGCTTCTCGATCGATCTCGGGCTCGCGCTGTTCCAGGTGCCGTTCACGGTCGCGCTGGTGCAGGTCCATGGCTGGGAGGCCGAGAGCCTCTCGCGCCTCCAGGCGCTGCTCGCGCTCATGGGCGGCACTCTCGGAGCGGCGGGCATCGGCGCCACCGTCGACCGGATCGGGCCGGGGCGGGCCCTGCGCCTCCTCCTCCTGGCCTGCGCGGCGGCGTTCGCGGCGGCGGGCGCGCTGATCGCGGCCGGGCTGGAAGCCGCGGCGGGTCCCGTCATCCTGGGCCTCGCCAGCGTGGTGCCGGCGCTCCTCTACGTCGCGCTGCAGCCGGCGGTGCTGCTGGCGAGCCGCGCCGGCGGCGCCTCGGCGACGCAGTTCCAGATCTACATGGCGGCGATGAATCTCGGCGACGTGACCGGTGCCGCCCTCGCCGGACCGCTCGCCGGGATCCTCGCCTCGACGGTGGTGGCGTTCAGCGTCGCGGGCCTGTTCCTGGCTTGCGCGCGGGTCGCGCCGGGTCAGCGGGGTGACGAAGGTCAGCTCGGGCAGCCCCGACTGTAACCCATGGATTGAAACTGTCGCGCCACGGGTTACAGTCCGGCATGATCGGAAGCTTCCGCAGCAAGGCGCTCAAACGCTTCTGGACCAGGAGCGATGCGAGCGGCCTGCGCCCCGATTGGGTGCGCAGGATCGATCGCCAGCTCACGCTCCTCGATCAAGCAACCCGCCCGGAGGATATGGACAGTCACGTACGGTTTCCACGCTCTCTCGGGGGATCGAGCCGGTCGCTACGCCGTCACCATCTTGCGCAACTGGCGCCTGACCTTCGCGTTCGAGGACCAGGATGCCGTCGACGTCGATCTGGAGGATTACCATGGCTCCTGAGATTCGCCGCGATCCCGACCGTCCGCCCGTCCATCCCGGCGAGATCCTGCGCGAGGACGTGCTTCCCGCCCTCGGCATGCCGGTCTCGACGGCGGCCCGGCATCTCGGCGTGACGCGTCAGGCCCTGCACCGGGTCCTCGCCGGCACCGCCGCCGTGTCGCCCGAGATGGCGCTGCGGATCGGCAAGTTCTGCGGCAACGGTCCCGAGGTGTGGCTCAGGATGCAGGCGGCGCACGATCTCTGGCACGCGGCGCGGACCGTCGACGTCAGCGCGATCCCGACGATGAAGGCGGCGTGAGCCCGCGACGCGCGGGCCCGCCGATCATCGCGCTTGACGATCCCGGCCGCGTGCCCCCTCCTGCCCCGACAACAACGATCATCGGGAGGAAAGCGTGATGCCCTTGAAGAGATGGCTCCTGTCCGCCGGCTGCCTTGTGTTGTCGGCGTGGCCCGCCCTGGCTCAGACCAAGGTCAAGATCGGCGTCCTGAACGACATGTCGGGCGTCTACTCGGATATCGGCGGCAAGGGCTCGGTCGTCGCGGCGCAGCTGGCGGCGGAGGATTTCGCGGCGATCAGCAAGGACGTGACGGTCGAGATCGTCTCGGCCGACCATCAGAACAAGCCCGACATCGGCGCCGGCGTCGCCCGGCAATGGTACGACCGGGACGGCGTCGACGCCATCTTCGACGTGCCGACCTCGTCGGTGGCCCTCGCGGTGAGCCAGGTCACCCGCGAGAAGAACAAGATCTTCATCGATTCGGGCGCCGGCACCACCGACCTGACCGGGTCGCAATGCTCGCCCAACACGGTCCACTGGACCTACGACACCTACGCGCTGGCGAACGGCACCGGCGGCGCCATGGTCAAGCGCGGCGGCGACTCGTGGTTCTTCCTCACCGCCGACTACGCCTTCGGGCAGTCGCTCCAGAGCGAGACCGCCGCCGTCGTCACCCGCAGCGGCGGCAAGGTCCTCGGCTCGGCCAAGGTGCCCTTCCCGGCGAGCGACTTCTCGTCCTTCCTGATCCAGGCGCAAGGGTCGGGCGCCAAGGTGATCGGGCTGGCGAATGCCGGCGGCGACACCATCAACGCGGTCAAGCAGGCGCACGAGTTCGGCATCACCGAAGGCGGGCAGAAGCTCGCCGCACTCCTGTTCTACGCCCAGGACGCCAAGGCCCTCGGGCTCGAGACCGCCAAGGGGCTTGTGCTGACGGAGGCGTTCTACTGGGACCTGAACGACGGGACCCGGGCCTTCTCGGAGCGCTTCGGCAAGCGGGCGAACGGCAACATGCCGAGCATGAACCAGGCCGGCGTCTATGGCGGGCTGATGCACTACCTGAAGGCGGTCGCGGCGACGAAGTCGAAGGACGCGAAGGTCGTGATGGAGTGGATGAAGGCCAACCCGACCGACGACCCGCTGTTCGGCAAGGGCATGATCCGGGCCGACGGCCGCACGATCCACGACATGTACCTGTTCGAGGTCAAGAAGCCGTCGGAGTCGAAGGGGCCCTGGGACGTCTACAACAAGCTCGCGACGATCCCCGGCGAGCAGGCCTTCAAGCCGATGAGCCAGGGCGGCTGCCCGCTGGTGGGCAAGAGCTGACGCCACGACGGCGCCCCTGCGGGCGATCCGGCACGCCGCGCAAGGCGTGCCGGATCGGGCGGGCGCGCCGTCGCGACGCCTCCTTCCGCGGCGGGGCTTGCGGCCTGCACGGATCTGATCCGCAGCGGAGGCGGGCGGCCGCGAAAACCGGCGCGGACCGGATCCGACGAGGCGGTAACCCGCGAAAGTAAAGTGAAACCGGCGCCTTCTTGTCCAGGGCGTCCCGACGGGATGGCAGAGGATCCGGGGCACGACGGCGAGACCCTGCCCCGCGTGCCCTGCGCTTGAGCCCACCCCGCCCCACCGACTATCCCGGTCGGCAGGCGGGCGCGAAGGATCCGCCGGAGGGTGGACGATGCTGAGATTCGCCTTGCTCGCCGGAGCGATGCTCGCCGGCGGCCACGCCCTCGCCGCGCCGGCGCAGGCTGCACCGCGCGACGAGTTCTACTGGCTCGGCGAGATCAACAAGGCGAGCGCCGTCATCAACACCGAGCAGCGCCTGCTCGATCCCGCGCTCGCGCCGCGGATCGCGCAGGGACTCGACGCCGTGCTGCGGGCCGGCGACCAGCCCGGCGCCAAGCGGCCGACGCTGGTCATCACCTTCGAGCCGCTGCTGATCCAGGCGGCCGGCGTCGAGGCGACGCTGCTGCATGCCGGCCGCTCCAGCCAGGACATGCTCGCCACCGTGCGGGCGGCGATCATCCGCGACGAGATGCTGCGGCTCGCCGAGGCCCTGCGCCGGACCACCGCCACGATGGTCCGCCTGGCCCGGGCGCACGAGGGCACGGTAGTGCCGAACTACACCAACGGCGTGGCGGCGCAGGCGAACAGCTACGGCCACTATCTGCTGGGCCACGTCGCCGGGCTCACGCGCGACGCCGAGCGGCTGCAACAGGCCTTCGCGCGCCTCGACCGCTCGCCGATGGGCACGACCGTGCTGAACGGGACGAGTTGGCCGCTCGACCGTCCCCGAATGGCGGCCTATCTCGGCTTCCCGGCCGTCGTCGACAACGCCTACGACGCCGCGCAGATCTCGGCGACCGAGATCCCGGTCGAGGTCGGCACTGTCGCGAGCGCGATCGCGCTGCATTGCGGCGCCTTCGTCGAGGACGTGATGACGCAATACGCCCAGCCGCGGCCCTGGATCCTCCTGCGGGAGGGCGGCGGCAACACCTACGTCTCCTCGGCGATGCCGCAGAAGCGCAATCCGGGCCTGCTCAACGACACCCGCGCCGAGGCCTCGCGCGTCGTGTCGCTCGGGATCGGACGGGCGATCCAAGCTCACAACATCCCGCCGGGGATGAGCGACGCCAAGACCGTGCGCGACAACACCGCGGTGCTCGCCGGCGCGACGCGGATGCTGGACTTGTGGGACCGCGCGTTGAACGCCCTCGTCATCAGCCCCGAGCGCGCGCTGGAAGAGCTCAACAGCGACTGGACTGCCTCGCAGGAGCTGGCGGACGTCTTGATGCGCCGCTACGCCCTGCCCTTCCGCGCCGGCCACCACTTCGCCTCCGAGATCGTCGACTATGCCCGCGCCCACGACGTCCGGCCGAGCGACTTTCCCTATGCGGAGGCGCAGGCGATCTACGAGCGGACGCTGCACGAGATGAGCTTGCCCGCCGGGCCCCTGCCGATGAGCGAGGCGGAGTTCCGCCAGACCCTCGACCCCGTGGCGATCGTGCGCAACCGCGCGACGAGCGGCGGGCCGCAGCCGGCCGAGATGGCGCGGATGCTCGACGCCGCCGACCGGGCGGTGGCCGGCCAGGCGGCGTGGATCGCCGAGCGGCGCGGGCGGATCGACGCCGGCCTCGCTTCGCTCGACGCCGATTTCGGCAAGCTTCTGGCGCAGGCACCGCACTGACGGGCTGCCGTTCCTCCCCTTGACGAAAGGCCGCGTCCAACTCGACAGTGGGCGAAGCGAGGTCGATGCCGTACGGCGCGCCCCGCGACGAGCGCCCAGAAGGGCGACGCGAACGACATCGGGAGGAGGCGGACATGACCGTGAGAACCGGAGCGCGCCGTGCGGCCTGGACGGCGGCGGCCCAGGTGGCGGTGAGCCTGCTGGCGGCGGGCCTGATGGGCGGGACCGCCGATGCGCAGGCGCTCAAGCAGTACGATTCGAGCGGCAAGGCGTTCTGGAAGAACCCGCCGCCGGACTGGTTCCTCGGCGACGAGACCTCGGCGCAGAAGGGCCTGGCGCCGCCCGCCAACCCGGCGCTCCCGGCCTCGGACGAGGAGCTGGCCGACAACCTGAAGGCGGTGAAGCTGCCGCCGGGCTTCACGATCAGCGTCTACGCGAGCGGGGTGCCCGAGGCGCGCCAGATGGCCTTCGGCGACAAGGGCACGCTGTTCGTCGGCTCGTTCGGCGCCACCAACGTCTACGCCATCGTCGACCAGGGGGGCAAGAAGGTCGTCAAGACGATCCTCAAGGGCCTCAACATGCCCACCGGCCTCGCCTATCGCGACGGCGCCCTCTACGTCGTGGCGATCGACAAGATCTATCGCTACGACAACATCGAGGCCAACCTCGACAAGCCGCCGGAGCCGGTCGTCGTCTACGACGACATGCCGTCCTACGTGGCCCACGGCTGGAAATACCTGACCTTCGACAAGGACGGCTGGGTCTACGTGCCGTTCGGCCCGCCCTTCAACATCGGCAACCCGCCGAGCAGCGTGTCGCAGGTGCGCCGCGTCGACCTGAAGACCGGCGCGGCGGAGATCGTCGCGCTCGGCGTGCGCAACAGTGTCGGCGGCGACATCGACCCGCGCACCGGCCGGTACTGGTTCACCGAGAACGCCCGCGACTGGATGAGCGACGACATCCCGAGCGACAAGCTCAACATGATCTCGAAGGTCGTCGAGCATTTCGGCTATCCGTACTGCCACCAGGGCGACATGCCGGATCCGAAATTCGCCCAAGGCCGCACATGCGCCGAGTTCACCCCGCCGGTGGCGAAGCTCGGGGCGCACGTGGCGCCGCTCGGGATGAAGTTCTACACCGGCTCGTCCTTCCCGGAGGAGTACAAGAACAACATCTTCATCGCCGAGCACGGCTCCTGGAACCGCCACAAGTACCAGGGCGGCCGCATCGAGCGGGTGGTGGTCGATCCCGACGGCAAGAACGCCAAGATGGAGACCTTCGCCTCCGGCTGGCTCAAGGGCGATCGCGACTATACCGGCCGGCCGGCCGACATCCTGGTCGCGCCCGACGGCGCGCTGCTGGTGGCCGACGACTGGGCCGGTGCGATCTATCGCATCGCCTACACCAAGTGAGCGGCGCGAGCCCCAGCGCCCGCCAGCCGGCCCGGAGACTCTCCGGGCCGGCCCGCGCCGCGCTCAGTCTCGTCGCCCTTCTCGCCTGCACGGCGGTCCAGGCCGCCGAGGCGCCCGAGGTGGCGCAGGCGTGCCTGGCCTGCCACGGCGAGGCCCTGGCCGAGGGCGCGCCGCCGATCGCCGGCCATTCCGGCAACTACATCCAGCTCCAGCTGGTGTTCTTCCGCGCCGGCCGGCGCAAGAACGAGATCATGCAGGGCGTGGCGGAGGGCCTGTCGGACAACGACATCCGGGCCCTCGGCAAGTACTTCGCCTCCCTCCCCGTCCCCGACGCCAAGCCGCCGGCGGACACGCAGCCCGACCTGACCAAGGCCGGCGAGACCGCGGCGCTCCAGCACCGCTGCGCCGCCTGCCACGGCGACGCCTACCTGGGCATCCAGGCCGCGCCCCGCGTCGCGCGGCTGCCCGAGGCCTATCTCGCCAAGGCGCTCGGCGATTACCGCGCCAACACCCGCCCGAGTTCGGGCGGCGCGGCGATGACCGAGGTCGCAGGCTCGCTGTCGGATGCCGACATCAAGGCGCTGGCGCATTACCTGGCGGTGATGCCGTGAGAGGTGGCGATGCCGCAGCGGCGTGACAGCGATGCGCATGGGGCCCCTGTGTATGGACGCATCGCGATGGTGCGTCTATACAGCCGGAACGGAGGGGAGGTCTCATGCTCAGCATCCGCGACCAAGAGATCCGTACGCTCGCCGAGAAGGTGATGAAGACCCGCGGGGCCCCTACCCTCACCGCGGCGATCAAGCTTGCTTTGCAGAACGAGATCCGCCGCGCCGAGGACGAGGTTCCCCTCCGCGAGCAGGTCGCCGCCCTGCGGGCCCAGGCGCTCGCCAAGGCTGACCGCCCCAGGCTGCCGGCCCTGACTGACCAGGAGCGCGACGAGCTCTGGGAGCGCTGATGTTCATCGAGACCTCGGCCATCGTCGCGATTCTGGCGGGGGAGGCCGAGGCGGTCGCCTTTCTGGACCTCATCGAACGCGCCGAGCATCGCGAGACTGGCGCGCATGTCCGGCTCGAGGCGACGATCAATCTTGCCCGCATCCTGGGGCTCGGCATTCTCGCTGCACAGGAACTCTTCGACGGCTTCCTCCGTGCGGCCCGGATCACTGTGGTGCCGGTCGACGACCGGATCGCGCGCCGCGCCGTCGAGGCCTTTGCGGTCTACGGCAAGGGCCAGGGGCACCCGGCTCGGCTGAATTTCGCCGATTGCCTGTCCTACGCCTGCGCGGATCTCGGCCGAATGACGATCCTGTTCAAGGGGCGCGATTTCTCCCAAACGGACCTCACGCCCGCGATCGTCGGGTGAGACGATCGACACTTCGCCTCCCCCAGCCCAGGCGTTTGGCGCATGCGGCAATGCGCCCGCCGTCAACGCGGCGACCGGCGCGACCTGCAACCTAGTTAGTGCCTGACTCGGAAGCGGGAGACGCCCAAGATGACCACCCTTCCCCATCGGCGTCTCGGGAGCGCCGGCCCCCTCGTCTCGACCCTCGGCCTCGGCTGCATGTCGCTCTCGGGCGTCTACGGCGAGGCGGACGAGGCGGCCTCGATCGACCTGATCCGCCGGTCCATCGACGCCGGCATCGACTTCTTCGACAGCGCCGACATGTACGGCTGGGGCCAGAACGAGGACGTGGTCGGCCGCGCGCTGAAGGGCCTGCGCGACCGGGTGGTGCTCGCCACCAAGTTCGGCCAGGTCCAGAATCCGGGCGGGCCCAACGGGACGAACGGCACGCCGGCCTACGTGCAGCAGGCCTGCGAGGCCTCGCTGAAGCGGCTCGGCGTCGAGGTGATCGACCTCTACTACCAGCACCGGGTCGATCCCGCCGTGCCGATCGAGGATACGGTGGGGGCGATGGCGCGCCTCGTCGAGCAGGGCAAGGTGCGCTTCCTGGGCTTGAGCGAGGCCTCGCCCGACACGATCCGCCGGGCCCACGCCGTGCACCCGATCACCGCCGTGCAGACCGAGTACTCGCTGCTCTACCGCCAGGAGGCGGAGGCGACCCGGGCGACCACCCGCGAGCTCGGCATCGGCTTCGTCGCCTACAGCCCGCTCGGGCGCGGCTTCCTCACCGGGACGATCCAGGATCTCGCCCAGGTCGACGGTCGGCGCGCGGCGCATCCCCGCTTCCAGGAAGAGAACTTTGCCGCCAACCGGGCCCTGGTGGCGCGGGTGGAGGAAATCGCCCGCGACAAGGGCTGCACGCCCTCGCAGCTGGCGCTCGCCTGGTTGCTGGCGCAGGGCGACGACGTGGTGGCGATCCCCGGCACGCGCCGATTCGACCGGGTCGAGGAGAATCTCGGCAGCCTGCGGGTCGCGCTCACGCCCGAGGATCTCGACCGCATCGCCGCCGCCGTGCCGGCGGGCGCCGCGTCGGGGACGCGCTACCCGGCCGGCGCCATGGCGGCGGTGTACAAGGTGGGGGCCTAAGTGTCTCTCACGAAACTCCCGGTCACCGGCGTCGCTCGATGTGTCGGCGCCAGCGCAGCGGGAGTTTCTGTGAGGTGCACTAAGCCAGGCGCTCCGCCGCCCAGGCGATGTGGTCGTCCATGAAGGTCGAGATGAAGAAGTAGGAGTGGTCGTAGCCCTCGCGCATGTTGAGCGTGAGGCCGATCCCGGCCTTCTGGCACGCCTCCTCCAGGAGCCAGGGGCGCAGGCCCTCGTCGAGGAACGAGTCCGCCGTGCCCTGGTCGACGAGGAATTCCGGAAAGCGGTGGCCGTCCGCGATCAGCGCGGTGGCGTCGTGGCGCCGCCACGCCGCCTCGTCCGGGCCGAGATACTTGGCCAGCGCCGGCTTCGACCAGCCGGCCGTCGAGGGCTGGACGATCGGCGCGAAGGCGCTGCACGAGCGGAAGCGGTCGGGGTGGCGGAGCGCGATGGTGAGCGCGCCGTGGCCGCCCATCGAGTGGCCGAAGATGCCCTGGCGGCCCATGTCGACCGGGAACTCGCGGCCGACGAGGGCCGGCAGTTCCTCGGTGACGTAGGACCACATGCGGTAGTTGCGGTCGTACGGCGCCTGCGTGGCGTCGACGTAGAAGCCTGCGCCGCAGCCGAACTGCCAGTTGTCGGGCTCGTCCGGCACGCCCGGCCCGCGCGGGCTGGTATCGGGGGCGACGATGGCGATGCCGTGCTTTGCGGCGGCGCGGCGGTACTCGCCCTTGTCCATCACGTTGGCGTGGGTGCAGGTCAGGCCCGACAGGTACCACAGCACCGGCACCTTCTGGCTTTCCGCCTGCGGCGGCAGGTAGACCGCGAAGGTCATCGGGCAGCGCGTGGTCTCGGCCTCGTGCCGGTACACGCCCTGGATGCCGCCGTGCGAACGCGCCGTCGAGATGGTGTCCATGGTGTCCTGATCCCCCCTCGCCTCTCGGCATGAGCCCGGCGCCGCCGCCGGGCTCGCGCGCTTGTCAGAACACCACGACCGAGCGGATCGACTTGCCCTCGTGCATCAGGTCGAAGCCGTGGTTGATCTCTTCCAGCGGCATGGTGTGGGTGATGAGATCGTCGATATTGATCTTCCCCTCCATGTACCAGTCGACGATCTTCGGTACGTCGGTACGGCCGCGGGCACCGCCGAAGGCCGAGCCGCGCCAGACCCGGCCGGTGACGAGCTGGAACGGACGGGTCGAGATCTCGCGGCCGGCCTCGGCGACGCCGATGATGATCGACTCGCCCCAGCCGCGGTGGCAGCATTCGAGCGCCTGGCGCATCACGTTGACGTTGCCGGTGCAGTCGAACGAGAAGTCGGCGCCGCCGCCGGTCACGTCGAGGATCGCCTGCACGACCTTGTCGGTGCCGATCTCGTTCGGGTTGATGAAGTCGGTCATGCCGAACTTCTCGGCCATCGCCCGCTTGTCGGGGTTGATGTCGACGCCGATGATCTTGTCGGCGCCGACCATGCGGGCGCCCTGGATCACGTTGAGGCCGATGCCGCCCAAGCCGAACACCACCACGTTGGCGCCCGGCCACACCTTGGCGGTGTAGATCACCGCGCCGATGCCGGTGGTGACGCCGCAGCCGATGTAGCAGATCTTGTCGAAGGGGGCGTCCTCGCGGACCTTCGCCAGCGCGATCTCCGGCAGCACGGTGAAGTTCGAGAAGGTCGAGCAGCCCATGTAGTGGTACACGGTGTTCGCGCCCGGGCTGCCGCCGGTCGAATCGCAGCGGAAGCGGCTGGTGCCGTCGGGCATCACGCCCTGGCCTTGCGTGCTCCGGATCGCCGTGCACAGGTTGGTGCGCCGCGACAGGCAGGACTTACAGTTGCGGCATTCCGGCGTGTAGAGCGGGATGACGTGGTCGCCGGGCTTCAGGGTGGTCACGCCGGCCCCGACCTCGCGCACGATGCCGGCGCCCTCGTGGCCGAGGATCGCCGGGAACTTGCCCTCGGAATCGAGGCCCGAGAGCGTGTAGGCGTCGGTGTGGCAGATGCCGGTCGCCATCACCTCGACCAGCACCTCGCCGGGCTTCGGTCCTTCGAGGTCGATGGTCTCGATGGTGAGGGGCTTCTTGGCTTCCCAGGCAACGGCCGCGCGCGTCTTCATGTCGTCTCCAACCGGATCGTTGTCACGTGAGAACGGAGTGCCCCGCCGCCCGGGGCGGCGGCTCGGACCGCTTCCTGAATGGTCCGATCTGTGCGGCGATTTGATATAGCCCGCAACGGCGCGGGCGAGCAGACTTTAGTCCAGACCCGGATCGGGGGAGGATCGTGCCTCACGTCCCCGGCCGCCCGCGGGCCTTCTCCTCCCGGAACGCGCCGTACAGCTCCTCCAGGTGGGCCGCGATGTACTCGCCGAAGGCCCCGGCCTCCTTCGCCGACAGGGACAGGCTGAAGCCCTTTCCCGATCGGCGGCAGGTCGCCTCGACCGCCTTGTCGGGCGCCGCCCAGGTGACGGCCTGCGGCTCGGCCGGCCGGCGCGGGGCCTTGCGCCCGGCCTTGACCAGGGCCAGCAGGTGGCCGAAGCGCTCCGGCGGCTCCCTGTCCAGGAACTCGGACGACTGCACCACCTCGCGGGCGAGCTCGGCCTTGGCGGGGTGCGCCACCAGCTTCTTCAGCTCCTCCCAGCGGTCGCGGCCGACGCCCCGGGCAGCGCCGAGCGCGTCGATCACCGGGCCCGGCACCGTCTCGGCGACCGACAGCATCCGCGACAGGAGCGTGTCGTCCACCGTCAGCGCCGCCTTGATGGTGGCCTTGCTCTGGCCCATGCCGGAGAGCTTGCGGGCGAACAGCGCCTTCTCGATGAAGGACAGGTTGGCGCGCGCGGCGTTCTCCTGCCCCTGCGCGACGATGTGGGCGATGTCCTCGATCGACTTGACGACGGCCCGGACCTCGCGCCCGAGCTCGCGCGCCACCCGCACCCGGCGGTGGCCGTAGACGATCATGAACCGCCCCGGCCGCTCCGGATGCGGCCGCACCAGGATCGGGGTCGACTGGCCGTGCTCGGCGACCGCGTCGCGCAGGCGGGCGTAATCCTCGTCGTCCTCCTCGATCCGGTCGGAGACGAAGGAGGCGTCGACGAGCGCGGGATCGAGGGCGACGATCACCTCGCCGTCCGACATCCGCCGGGTGTTCTCGGCCATCTCCTCGATCGAGCGCGTCATCGACCGGGCGGCGCCGCGATGGGTGAAGTCGGTGCCCGGCTCGGAGACGGGCGCGTCGAGGATGTTGGCGAGCAGGTTCTTACGCATCGCGCTCCGCTCCTATCCGGTTGCGGCGACAGGACAATCCGGCGTTCTGCACGGCTGTCAAACCCGCCTCCCCCAGGCCTGGTGGATCAGCCCGGCGATCTCCTCGTTGACGGCGTTCACCGACTCGATGGCGCGGTCGTAGGTCGAGCGGATCATCTGCCCGCGCTCGACCTCGTAGAGCGACTGGTTGGTGATGCCGGCATCCGAGATCGCGGTCGATTTCAGCATCTGGGTGCGCAGCATGTTCTTGGGAAACAGCACCTGCATGAAGCCGACCATCTGGGATTGCGGCCCGTCGGTCGGCTCGTAGCGGGTGACGAGGTAGCGGAACCATTGCAGGTTCACCGCCGCCCCGGCCTCGGCGATCGACTTCAGGATGCCGCCCAGCATCAGCAGGAACTGGCTCATCGACATCACGTCGAGCATCTGCGGATGGATGGTGACGAGGACCGAGGTCGAGGCGGTGAGCGCCGTGAGCGTCAGGTAGCCGAGCTGCGGCGGGCAATCGATCACCACCACATCGTAGCGGTCGTCGACCTCCCGCAAGGCGTTGGTGATGCGGGTGAAGAAGGTGCGCCCTTCCGGGTTGCGGTTCGAGGCGGCGAGCGGCGTATCGTACTCGTATTCCTGGAGGTCGAGGCTCGCCGGCACGATGTCGAGGCCCGGGAAGTTGGTCGGCCGGATGATCTCGGAGATCGGCCGCTTCTGATCGTCGTAGCGCAGGGCCTCGTAGATCGAGGGAGCCTTGTCGAGCTCGGGCTGGATGCCGTGCAGGGCCGAGAGCGAGGCCTGCGGGTCGAGGTCGATGGCGAGCACCCGGTGTCCGGTGAGCGCCAGGAATTGGGCCAGATGCGCCGCCGTCGTGGTCTTGCCGCTGCCGCCCTTGAAGTTCACCGTGGAGATGATCTGCAGTCGCTCGCCGGCGCGGCGGTGCGGCACGTATTGCTTGAGGTCGGAGCGCCCGTGCCGGTCGAGATAGGTTCTCAGCTCCAGCATCTGCTCGGCCGAGTAGGAGCGCCGGCCGGACGAGGAGGTGGCCGGGACCGGCCCCTTGCCCTCGAGATGCAGCTTCTTGATGTTCGAGGGCGTGACGCCGAGGAAATACGCGGCTTCGGCCAGCGAGAACGGGCGCAGGCCCTTGGTGGCGTTCGGCGGGTGATGCTCCATGCGGAGCATGCTCAGCTTGTCGGAGATGAGACCGCCCTGGCGGAGTATGACGTCATGGAAGCTGACCGCCTCCATGCCCTCTGCTGGCACCGACATGTCCATCCGCGCTGAACCCCGAGTAACGCTTTTCCGGGCGAATCCCCATCGCAAGCGTTATTATGGGGGATTCCCGCTTTGCGGCCAAGCTTTTTAAGGTTGACGGATCGTTAACGGCGAGAGCGGGACTTGCCGGGGGCGACGGCATCCGGACCCGATGTTTCGTCTGCGACGCCGATCTGTCCCGACCGCGACCCCAGGATGTCGCCGCAGGGCGGGACGATCCGCGGACAGTGGTCCCGGCTCTATGCCAACCCTCGGCTGGGCCAGGGTTTTCGCCCGATCTGCACGGCTGTCAAACGGTGCCCGGCGGCACCGGCGTCAGTGTTGGCGCGGCAGGCGGCCCAGGGCGCCGGCGGCGTTCCAGGGCGCGTCCGGTGCGGCGCCGTAATGCCGGCGCTTGGCCGCATACATCCGGGCGTCGGCCCGGGCGATCGTGGCCCGCAGCGCTTCCTCGCCGGTCCAGGTCTCCGCGCCGAGGGCGGCGCTGAGCGGGGCGGGGCCCGCCGCCTCGACCGCCGCCAGGATGCGCCGCACCAGGGTCGCGACCGCCTCGGGCCCCGTCCGCGGCAGCAGGACCACGAACTCGTCGCCGCCGATCCGGGCGATGCGGGCCGGCGCCGGGGCGTGGTCCGCCAGGATGTCCGCGAAGGCGCGGATCAGGGCGTCGCCGGCCTCGTGGCCGAGGCGGTCGTTGGTCGCCTTGAGCCCGTTGAGGTCGGCGGCGACGACCGAGAGCGGCACCGGACGCTCGCCCTCGAACCGGTCGAGATCCGCCTCGTAGCCGGCCCGGTTGAGGAGGCCGGTCAGCGGATCGGTGAGGCTCAGGCTCGCGAGGCGTGCTTCCTCCCGCCGGCGCTGTTCCTCGCGCGCGGTGATGTCCTCGATCGAGATCAGGTAGCGGTCCCAGGCCGCCTCGGATCCCGGCAGCATCTGGCCGGCATAGCTCACGTCGATCACCCGCCCGGCGACGGTGCGGTTGCGGGTGACGAGCCGTGCCTGGGTCGCGCCGCCCCAGAGCTGGCACAGGACCTCGACGAGCGCGGTGGCATGGGGGTCGTGGAACAGAGTGGGGATGTGCGCGAACAGCTCGGACTCGTCCCGCGCCTCGTAGGTCACGAGCGTCTGGCGGTTGATGCGGACGATCCGGATCAGCGTCTGGCAGGTCAGCAGGTGCCCGGGATCGCGCAGCCAGGCGCGCAGGTCCGTCATGCCCTCGCGCGCCCATTCGTCGAGGCGGGTCTTCAGCGCGCTGAGATCCTGCAGCCACAGCGAGGTGGGTGCGAGGTCGAACAGTTGCATCGCGAGGTCGCCACCCGGTGGCGTGGTCTGCATCATCGAAGCGGCGGGGTCGTGAGATCGAGCCTGGACGGCTCGATCTGATATCGCATCGTCGCGTCGATGAAAGGTTTCGACCGTTAGCTCTTTGTGGAGCGGGGTCCCGCCGGGATCAGGCGTGTCCAGAGGCGAAGCGGCCGAGGCCGAAGGGCCGAAGATCGATGCGGCTTTGCCCCCCGGTCATCAGCTCGGCCGCGGCGAGGCCGATGCCGGCCGAGTGCTTGAAGCCGTGTCCCGAGCAGGCCGACACCACCAGCACGCGGCGTTGCGCCGGATGCCGGTCGATGACGAAGCCCCGGTCGGGCGTGACGGTGTAGAGGCAGGCGGCGGCCCGGACCACCCGAGGCGTCGCGCCGGCGAGGCGCCCGGCGATGTGGCGCCGGTACATCTCGGCCGATTCCTCGGGCCGGACCGTGCGGTCGGCGGCGTCGGCGGTGGTGCCCTCGGCGTATTGCTCGGTCGCGACCTTGACGCTCGCCTCGCCGTCCTGCGGCGGGAAGCCGTAGAAGTACTCGGTGTCGCTCGTGCCGTGCATCCAGATGTAGACCGGGGCGTCGGCCCGGTGGGCGGTGGCGTCGTCGAGGGCGTACCAGTGCAGGAGCTGGCGCTTCACGCCGAGCAGGCGGTCGAACGGTGCGCCGAGCAGCGGCGCCGTCCAGGCGCCGGCCGAGACCACGACCTCGCCGGCATGGAAGATGCCGGCCGAGGTCTCGACGCGCACGCCCTCGCCGTCCTCCTCGATCGCCAGGACCTCGACCCCGGTGCGGATCGCGGCGCCGAGCGCGGCCGCGCGGAAGAGCTGCGCGGCGATGCAGGCTTCCGGGCGGACGTAGCCGCCGCCGGGCTCGTAATAGGCGATCTCGGTGCCGTCGAGGCCGAGGAAGTGCGGGAAGCGGCGGGCGACCTCGCGCCCGTCGAGCACCTCGTGCGGGACGCCGAACTCGCGCGCGGCCCGGATCGACTTCTGCACGAAATCCGGCTTGCCGTGATGCGAGGCCGCGCCGGTGCCGGGCGCCATCACCAGGGCGCCGCAGGCGTTGAGCAGGCTCTCGCCGGTCTCGGCCTCCAGCTCGCGCCAGATCCGATGCGATTCGAGGACGAGCGGCACGTAATCGCGGCCCTCGCCGATCCCCTGCCGGGTGATGCGCGTCTCGCCGTGGCTCGAACCCATCGTGTGCGGCGGCGCGAACCGGTCGAGGCCGATCACCGAGGCGCCGCTTTTCGCCAGCTGGTAGAGCGCCGCGCTGCCCATCGCCCCGAGGCCGATCACCAGGAAGTCCGCCCGCTCGCCCATGAAAACGGCCCCGCTCGTCCGATCCGCCGGGAGGTTGCCCCGGAGAAGACTCCCGGGCAAGGATCGCCGCGGCAGGGCAGGGTTTCACCCCCCGAGCGGTCCGGTATGACGCTCCAGCGCCGCCCAGGCCTCGGCCCCGAACCGGCCCTTCCACTCGGCGTAATAGCCCGCCCGGTCCAGGGCGGCGCGGAAGGGCGCTTGGTCGGGCCGGTTGACGACGAGGCCCCTGGCGCGCAGCCGCGCCTCTCCTTGCGTGTTCATCTCGACGAAGGCCTGGCGCTGGCGCTCGACCGCGGCGTCGAAGTGGCGCGCGATCAGGTCGCGCGCCTCGGCCGGCAGGGCGTCCCAGGTCCGGCCATGGGCGAGGATCCACAATCCGTCCCAGCTATGGCCGGTGCGCGAGAGGTACTTCTGGACCTCGTAGACCCGCGTCGCCTCGATCTGCGGCAGCGAGTTCTCCATCCCGTCGGCCACCCGCGTCTGCAGCGCGGCGTAGGTCTCGGCGAGGTTGATGGTGGTGGGCGCCGCGCCCAGCGCCCGGAACAGCGAGGTCAGCAGCGGGCTCGGCGGCACCCGGATCTTGAGCCCGTGCAGGTCGGCCACGGTCTCGACCGGCCGCACGCTGGTGACGATGTCGCGAAACCCGTTATCGACGAGCCGGAACGCCCTCAGCCCGAACTTCGCCAGGGCATCCCGGATGCGCTCGCTCAAGGGCCCGCCGTCGAGGGCGGCCCAGAGCGGCACGTAGCCCGGGAAGGCGTAGGCCACGCCCGGGATGCCGGCAAGCGGCGCCAGGGTCTGGAGCGAGCTTGCCGAGGCCAGGCTGAAGGCGATCGCGCCGGAGCGCAGCTGCGACTGCATGCTCAGCTCGCTGCCGAGCTGGCTGTCGGGATAGAGCGTGATGTCGATCCGGCCATCGCTCTCCTGGCGGATCGCGTCGAGCGCCTCGACGAGGCAGGTTGTGGCCGGGTGGCCCTGCGGCATCGGCGAGCCCATGCTCAGCCGCAGCGCGTCGGTCGCGGCCCGCGCCCGCTGGGCGGGGAGGGGGGCCAGCAGCAGGCTGGCCCCGGCTCCCCGCACGATCGTCCTGCGCGTCGGCATCGCGTCCCGTCCCCCGGCCAAGGCCGGTGTCGCCCCGGCCTCGCCCCTCACCGTATCCGGGCCTGGGCCGCTCGGACAGGGGAGGGGGGTTAGAGCATTTTCCGACGAAGTGGAAACCGGTTCGTCGAGGGTATGCGGCAAAACAAAAACTTAGAGAGCTTCGCGATTGCAACGCGATCGCGAAGTGCTCTAGGGGCGAGGGGGATCCCCCGGCCCCGCCCGCACGGCCAGCCGCGACACGCTGACGACGCTGGCGATGCCCGCGAAGGCGGCGCCGAGCCCGAGCGCCAGGGCCGGGCCGTGCGTCGCCGCGACCGCGAAGCAGGCCGCCACCAGGGCCGCCCCGGTGGTCTGGCCGATCAGCCGCGAGGTCGCCACGATGCCGCTCGCGCCGCCGGAGCGGGACTGCGGCGCGCTCGTCATGATGGCGCGCAGGTTCGGCGCCTGGAAGAAGCCGAAGCCGGCCCCGCACAGGGCCATCCGCCAGGCGATCCCGACGACGCTCGGTTCGTCCGGCAGCGCCGCGAGCGAGGCCATGCCGGCGGCCAGGATCGCGAGCCCGATTCCCCCGAGCAGGCCCGGCGGGTAGCGGTCCGACAGGCGGCCGGCGATCGGCGCCATCAGGGCGACCACCACCGGCCAGGGCGTCATCAGGAAGCCGGTCTCGACCTGCGAGCGCCCGAGCGTGTGCTGGAACAGGAACGGCAGCGACACGAAGGCGAGGCCCTGCGCGGCAAAGGAGCAGACCGAGGTCGCGGCCGAGAGCGCGAAGAGCGGGCGACGAAACAGGTCGACGGCGAGCATCGGGGCCGGGTGGCCGGCCTGGCGGCGCAGGAGCGCCGCGCCGCAGGCGAGCGCGCCGGCGAATTCGGCGAGCACGCGCCAGAGCGGCCCGGCATGGGCCGCCTCGCCGAGGCCGAGCACGAACAGCGCGAAGGTGGCGGCGTTCAGCAGCGCGCCGACGCCGTCGAAGGCGTGCCCGGCCCGACCCGTCTCCGGCAGCGCGGCCTGCGCGAGCGCGAGCGCCGCGAGGCCGATCGGCAGGTTGATGGCAAACAGCCACGGCCAGGGCGCCGCCACCAGGATCAGCGAGGCCACGGTCGGCCCGAGCGCGAAGCCGACGCCGACCACGAAGGCGTTGAGGCCGAGGCCGCGCCCGAGCTCGTGCGTCGGGTAGATGAAGCGGATCAGCGCGACGTTGACCGCCATCAGCGCACTCGCCCCGACGCCCTGGAGGACGCGCGCGGCGACGAGCGCCGGCAGCGACCAGGCCAGCGCGCAGACCAGCGAGGCGAGCGTGAACAGCACGAGGCCGACGAGGTAGACCCGCCTTTGCCCGACGATCTCGCCGAGCGCCGCGATCGGTAGGAGCGTCGCCACGACGGCGAGCTGGTAGGCGTTGACGATCCAGACCGAATCCGCCGGATCGACGCCGAGATCGGCCGCGATGGTCGGGAGCGCGGTATTGGCGATGGCGGTGTCGAGGGTGGCGAGGGCCACGCCGGCGAGCACCGCGGCCATCGCCTGCCGGCGCCGGGCCGGCGGCAGGCCCTCGCGGGGCGGGGGGGCGGATGGGGTCATGTCGGGGGAGGGGGCGGGATACGGCACCGCTCCTGAATGTGTCCCGGATCCTCGGCTGGCAAGCGGTCTGGGCGCGAAAGTCTCACTCTCGGACGCCGGACGCCGTCACGGTTCGCGCTTGCGATCCAAAAGGCGCCAAGGCGCCGCGAGGGTCGACGAGGCGCGCGGTAAATCCTGCTCGGCCAGACCGATGATCACGATTTCGGCGCGGGCACACCCAGTCGCGGGCCGCGACGCCGGTGCGGCGGGCGCCGGCGCAGCTGGCATGACAGGCGGCTGGTCCGCTGTCGGTCTGGCAATCGCGGGTGGCTGGAGCAGGCCACGGACGTCGAGCCACGAGGGTCAACACGTCGTCCGCAACGTCTCGCGGAGAAGCTTTCCGCCGGGGTGGCCGGCCGTCTGAAAGGCTCGCCGCGTTTCGCCGCCGCGATAGACAACCACGCGCGCCTCCTCCGTGGAGACGCCCCAGAGCCGTGCGGACCGGGCTACCACGAGACTGGCGCCGCCCGCCCGTACGCGCGGCAGGAGCGCGTCTCGCACGAAGCCCCGGATCATGATCGATGACGGAAGTTTCGGAGCCGCTCGGATGGCGACCGCCCCCTTCTTGGAATGGTAGGGAACGAGCTGGAGCATGCAGATGTGGTGAGCGTGCGACACCACGATGTCTGGCCCGAAGGTCTGGCGCGCCCAACGGAAGCCCGGGTGTGTGGCGTGCTCGTCCAAGAGGTAGGGGTAGGGATGATACGGTTTCCGTTTGATTAGGCCAGCTTGAGTTTTGGCTTGGCGGTTTTGGGCAGCCAGCGGAAGCTTGTGCGTGAGCGGATGACGTCGGTCTGGTCGCTCAAGTGGGATTCCCCCGGATCGGTGGTTCTTGCTCACTTTGCGTGGATGGCGGTGGATTGCCTCGGGCCGATGATGGTCTGATCCGCCCTCCCCATCGTGGGAGGCATGAACACTCCCTTCGCCATCCCCGAGTGCCGCGTTGCGC
>NZ_JBSNCC010000035.1:0-29277 GCF_053764715.1 Methylobacterium sp. Gmos1
GTGCGGGTGCGGCCGGCGGAGCCGCGGGCGGCGCTGGCGGCGGAGGTCTGGGCGGCAGTGGTGCCGGTGGCGCCGGTGGCGGAGCGGGCGGCGCCGGCGGTGCGGCCGGTCCCCGCGGCGGCGCCGGCGCGGCCCAGCCGGGCGGCGGAGCCGGTGCGGCGGGCGGTGCCGGCCAGCAGCCGGGCGCTCCGGGCGGACGGGCCGGCGGCGAAGGGGCCCAGCCGGGCGCCGGCGGGCGCGGCGCCGAGCCGGGCGAGCGTGGTGGACGCGGGGCCGAGCCGGGCGGTGAGCGCGGCGCGGAGCGCGGCGAGCGGGGTGCCGAGAGGGGCGAGCGCGGCGGTGAGCGCGGCGAGCGCGGAGCGGAGCGGGGCGAGCGCGGGGAGCGTGGCGCCGAACGTGGGGAGCGTGGCGAGCGCGGGGCCGAGCGCGGCGAGCGGGTCGGCGGCCGGTCGGAGGCCCGGGGTGCGGTCTCGCGCCTCGACACCACCCAGCGCACCGAGTTCCGCCAGAGCATCGTGCGCTCCGGCGTGCGGCCGCTGACCGGCGTCAACTTCGCCCTCAACGTCGGCACCGCGGTGCCGCGCTCGGTGACGCTGCACGCCCTGCCGCCGGCGATCCTCACCCTGGTGCCGGCCTATCGCGGCTTCCGCTACGTGCTGGTGCAGGACGACATCGTCATCATCGATCCCGACACCTACGAGATCGTGGACGTGATTCCGGGCTGAACGCCCTCCGGCGCCGATGCGCCGGGCGCTCCCGCATCGGCCCGTCGATGCGGGAGCACGAGAGCACGAAAGCCCTCCGGCTCAGGCGCTGCCCTTGAGCCGGAGGATGAACACCGCGAGCTCGGATTGCCGCGACACCCCGAGCTTGGCGAAGACCTGGCGCAGCTGCGAGCGGGCTGTCTCGTGGCGGATGCCGAGGTTTTCGGCGGCCTGGACCAGGGAGCGCGATCCGTCCATCAGCAGGGCGAGCCGCGCCTCCGCCGGGGAGAGCCCGAACCGGACCAGGCGGTCGTGCTCGCCGCCGCCCTCCGCCGCGGCGCGGCGCAGCACCACGAGGGCGAGCGTGTCCGGCGCGAGCAGCCGCGCCATGCCGAGGAGGCCGCGCAGGTCCTGGCGCAGGCCGATCGCCGTGACCTGCCAGGTCTCGGCGCCGATCCGCAGCGGGTCCGGCACCCCGCCGGCCAGCGCGTCGCCGCAGGCCGCGGCCGCCTCCCGGGCCATCGCGCCGGCGAGGCGCGGGTCGCGCACCTGGAGCCGGTCGAGGGCGCCGACCCGCAGCACCTCGCCCTCGGCCAGGAGGGCGTGGCCGGCGCGGCTCGCCTCGACGAGCCGCAGGTCGCGCGTCACCACGAAGGCCGGGTCGGCCACCCGCTCCAGCAGTTTCTCGCCGGCCGCGACGGCGGCGCCGGCCGGAAAGCAGGCCCGGTTGGTCTCGATCGCCCGGCGCAGCCGCGGCCCGATTCCCTCCATCACGGCGGCGAGCCGGCCGTGCTCGCGCGTGGCCCGGCTCCGGTCGTGCTGGAGGTTGAGCACCGCCAGCCGCCCGCCGGCGTCGACGAGCTTGATCCCGCTCGAGGCCGTCATGCCGCCGAGGCGCGACAGCCAGTCGGTGTAGAACTCGGTGTGGCGCAGGGACGAGGCCGGCATCCGTTCCTCGGAATGCATCGACACCATCGCGGGCGTCGACAGGATCACCGAGACCCACGGGTTCACCGCGCCGTAATGCGCCTCGTAGGCCGCGACGGCGGCGGGGTCCCAGCCCCAGTGGACGAGGGGCAGGCCGGTCCCGGCGGCGGCGTCGACGACTTGGAGCACCGGCCACACCCCGGGCAGGAGGCGGCCGATCTCGGCCATCACGCCGTCCCATGCCGCGGGGTCGCAGGCGGCGTGGTCGATCGCCAGCCCGATCTCGTCGCTGACCCGCTGCGCGTGCTCCGCCTCGCCCATCGCCGTCGCTTCCGGGTTGCCCCGGCCCCCGCACCGGTCCGGCACGGTGTCACGCCGCCGGCGCGCGAGTCCAGGACTTGGGGTCCCCGAACCGCGATTTCGCGAGCCGAGACAGCCTCTTCCCGGCGCATCTCGTCGCTTGCCCGCGCCGGCGCGCGGGACTAGGGTCCCGCCCGCTCGAAGACCCGGACGGCCCGATACCGGCCCGACCGGGCGTTTTTTCCAAAGCTGTCCGGAGTCGAAGACCATGGGCTTTCTGGCCGACGCCCTCTCGCGCGTGAAACCCTCCGCCACCATCGTGATGACCCAGAAGGCGCGGGACCTGAAGGCCCAGGGGCGCGACGTCATCAGCCTGTCGGTCGGCGAGCCGGACTTCGACACGCCCCAGCACATCAAGCAGGCGGCAATCGAGGCGATCGCGCGGGGCGAGACCAAGTACCCGCCGGTCTCCGGCATCGTGCCGCTGCGCGAGGCGATCGCCAAGAAGTTCAAGCGCGAGAACGGCCTCGACTACAAGCCGAGCCAGACCATCGTCGGCACCGGCGGCAAGCAGGTAATCTACAACGCGCTGCTCGCCACCCTGAACCCGGGCGACGAGGTGGTGATCCCGCGGCCCTACTGGGTGTCCTACCCGGAGATGGTCGGCCTGTGCGGCGGCACCCCGGTATTTGCCGACACCACCATGGAGACGAACTTCAAGCTCCAGCCCGAGGAGCTGGAGCGCGCCATCACCCCGAAGACCAAGTGGGTGATCCTCAACTCGCCCTCGAACCCGTCGGGGGCCGCCTACAGCCACGCCGAGATGAAGGCGCTGACCGACGTGCTGGTGCGCCACCCCCACGTCTGGGTGCTCACCGACGACATGTACGAGCACCTGGTCTACGGCGACTTCACCTTCGTCACCCCGGCCCAGGTCGAGCCGGCGCTCTACGACCGCACGCTGACGATGAACGGCGTCTCGAAGTCCTACGCCATGACCGGCTGGCGCATCGGCTACGCCGCCGGCCCCGAGCAGCTGATCAAGGCGATGGACTTCGTCCAGGGCCAGCAGACGTCGGGCGCCGCCACGATCTCGCAATGGGCGGCGGTCGCCGCCCTCGAGGGACCGCAGGACCACCTCGCCGAGTTCCGCGCCGCGTTCCAGACCCGGCGCGACCTCGTCGTGTCGATGCTCAACCAGACCAACGGCCTGCGCTGCCCGACGCCGGAAGGCGCGTTCTACGTCTACCCGTCATGCGCCGAGCTGATCGGCAAGCGCACCGAGTCCGGCAAGGTGATCGAGACCGACGAGGACTTCGTCACCGAGCTCCTGATGGCCGAGGGCGTCGCCTCGGTGCACGGCTCGGCCTTCGGCTTGGGTCCCAACCTGCGCATCTCCTACGCGACCTCGAACCAGCTCCTGGAAGAGGCCTGCCACCGCATCCAGCGCTTCTGCGGCTCGCTGCGCTGACGCGCCTTCGCGGGATCCGTGTGATTCGACCCGGCGGGCCAGGGCCCGCCGGGTTTTTTCGTGTCCGCGGTCAAGCTCGGTCCGCCGGCGCGTTTAGACGCAAGCGCCCCGGCTGTATTCCGGTTGCTACCCCGCCCCGGTCTGGCTTACACGGGCGGTCCTCGATGCCGGCGCGCCCGGAGGCTTCCGGAACCCATCCGGGCTGTGCGGCAGAGAGGTCGGCGATGACGGGGTGGGGCGGACCAGTTCTCTGCAACCCATTCCTGTGAGGCTCAGTGGGCCGAGCAGTCGCAGGAGCGTCACGGGTTCGGGGAACAGGAACCGCGACCCTGGCGCATGGCCCACCAAGGTTTCCCCCGATCCCGCCGGTCGGCCGCTCCCGTTGCGGGACGGTTTCGCCGGACGGGCCGTGGCCGCCCGTTAAGCATTATGGCCCCAAGATCGCGCGACGGGGCCGGATCGACGGCTCCGACGAGATCGCGGGTCCCGACCAGCCATGTGGCGCCTCCTCACCGGCGGAATCAAAGTCATCATCGCCATCGCCGCGCTGACCACGGCCGCGAACTGGATCGCGCTACGCGAGAAGGACCGCGCCCCGGGCCCGGCCCTGGCCTCGGTGCCCGATCCGGCCACCACCGGCACGATCCAGCCCCGCCGGGCCGAGGCCGGGCCTGCCCGCCTCGACCAGCGCAGCCTCGGCCGGCTGATGTCGGAGGCCTCGGGCGACGGGCGTCGGCGCTGAGCGGCCGTCTTGATCGGTCTTCGGTGGACGTCATACCCACCGGCCCGTTCCGGGTTGTGCGGGATCTCGTATGACACGGACGACGTCGAGGCTGTCGAGCGAGCCGGGCCGCTTGTCGTGAAGCCCCCCCTTCCCGGATCTCCTTCCGCTGTCGCTTCAGTCGTCCGGGAAAGGGTGTGGCTCGTGATACGCCGTCTGCCTGGCCCTGTCGTTCCACCAGAGCGGCCCTCGCGCGGTGCCGTGATCCACGCGATGCAATGCCGTATCGCTCGGCGCCGTCAGCCTCACAGCTTTGCGTCCGACGAGGCGGCAGCCTCGTCGGACGATGCTCTGTAACGCCGTCTACCCCCGGAACATCGCCTCGACGCCTGCGGCGATCTCCAGGAGCCGCCGGTCCTGGCCGTGGCGGGCGAGCAGCATCAGGCCGACCGGTTTCGCCTGGCCCGGCAGCGGCAGCGAGATGCCGGTGAGGTCGAACAGGTTTCCGACCATCGTGTTGCGCAGCATCAGGAGGTTGAGGCGGGAGAACTCCGCGTCGTCCTCGGCCACCGCGGCGATGGCGGGCGCCGGCACCGCCGTCGCCGGGAGGGCCAGCACGTCGAGGGGGGTGAGGCGCTCGTCGCCGGCCCCGATCAGCGCGGCCCGCCCGCGCATCATCCGGATGTAGGACGCGGCCGTCACGGTGCGACCGCGGCTGATGCGGGCGTGGACCCGGGGGTCGAAGGCGGCGGCCTCGGCGTCGAGCCAGTCGGCGTGGATCTCCGACGCCTCGACCGCGGCGATCGGGCCCGCCGCCGTCGTCTCGGCCATGCGGGCGAGCAGGTCGTCGAACTCCGTGTCGTGGATCCGGGCGCCGGCCGCGCTCAGGGCGGACAGGGCGGCCTCGAAGCTTTGAGCCACCACCGGGTCGGTCTCGGTGAACAGGAGGCCGCGGGGCACGCCGACCCGCAGGTCGCGCAACGGGGCCGCGACGAGCGGGCGGTACTCCTCGCCGGCCATGATCGCGTCGGCCGCCGCGCAGGCCTCGACCGAGCGGGCGAGCGGCCCGATCGAATCGAGCGAGGGCGAGAGCGGGAAGGCGCCGGCGAGCGGCACCCGGCGGGCCGTGGGCTTGAAGCCGACGACGCCGTTGAGCGCCGCCGGGATGCGCACCGAGCCGCCGGTATCGGTGCCGATGGCGATGTCGGAGGTGCCGAGCGCCGCCGAGACGCCGGCGCCGGAGGACGAGCCGCCCGGCACGAGGCTCGGGTCGGTCGCGTTGCCGGGCGTGCCCCAGTGCGGGTTGAGCCCGAGGCCCGAGAAGGCGAACTCGGACATGTTGGTCTTGCCCACGATCACCGCGCCGGCCCGGCGCAGGCGGGCGACGACGGGGGCGTCCTCCAGCGCGGCCTCGGCCTTGCGGCGCAGCGACGAGCCGGCGGTGGTCGCCTCGCCCTGCACGTCGAACAGGTCCTTGATCGACACGATGGTGCCGTCGAGCGCGCCGAGCGACAGGCCGGCCCTGCGCCGCGCATCGGCAGCGTCGGCGGCGGCGCGGGCGGCCTCCGGGTAGAGCTTGGTGAAGACGTGGCGGCTCGCCGGCGCCTCGATCAGGGCGAGGCGGCGTTCGAGGTCGTCGCGGATCGTGCTCATCTCAATCGGTCTCCAGGGAGAATTTCGAACGTCGGCGGCTCGCCAGCAGGATGCCGCCGTTCCAGGCCAGATTGGCCAGGAGGGCGAGCGGCAGCGCAAGGGCCGGCCCCAGCCGCTCGACGGTGAGGGCGAGGATCGCGAGCGCCGCCACGAAGCCGAGGAGCCCGGGCAGGCTCAGCACCAGCACCGTCGCGGTCGCCGCCCCGCCGATCCGCGGATGCAGGATCACCGCCAGGCTGACCATCACCACCGGCGCGAGGGCGAGGAGGCCGGCCGCCGCGGGGCCGGCGAGGCGCCCGGCCAGCACCACGGCGACGACGAGCGCCATGACGATGCCGGCCCGCACCAGCACGTCGCGCCGCCGCCCCGGCCGCGCCGGCAGCGGGCCGCTCCGGCGCAAGCTCCGGCAGGCCCCGATGCAGGCGAGGATCACCAGCGCGGCCACCGCGACGGCGCCCGGCAGCCCGCCGCCGAGGTGGCCGAGCCCGAGCGCCGCGGCGATCCACAGGGCGAGCGCGGCGGCGAGCGCGGGCGCGACGCCGTGCCGGCGGGCCAGCCCCGCATAGGTGGCGATCAGCACGGCGGTCGCCGCGACGGCCGGCAGGCTCGCCACCGCGCTGTCGCGCAGGAACCCGGCGTCGTGGTCGAGGGCGAGGAAGACGTAGGCCGGCCCGGCCGAGACCGGCAGCGTGGCGATCATCGCGCCGACGAGGGGCCCGGTCCGCTCGACCGCGAGCGAGGCGAGCACCACGATCGTGGCGCTCGCCAGCATCTTGGCGAGGAGCGCCGCCCAGAAGGCGGCGTCCCCGATGCCCGTCAGGGCGACCAGAGGCCCCATCGCAGGGTCAGGCCACCACGGGCAGGACGGCGATGTCGTAGGCGTGGGTCAGGGTGCGGCCGAGCACCGGGTCCTCGAGCGCCATCTCGAAGCGGGCGGCCGGGCGGATGCCGCCGATCGCTCCGAGCGTGCCGCCAAACATCACCGTGCCGGGGAGGAGGTCCGGCCCGCCAGGGCGGCGCGCCAGCAGGTCGCTCGGGGTGCGGAGCGCCGTCAGCCGGCCCTCCTGGTAGAGCACCCGCTCGCCGTCGATGGTGGCGTGCGCCCGCAGCACCAGTTCGTCCCAGTGCGGCTCGACCTCGTCGAGGCGCCACAGGCCGGTGCCGACCGGCTTGCCGCACATCTGCTTCGAGAGCGCGATTCCGACTGTCTCGGCCTTGCGGTCGGTGTGGTCGGAGCCGAGCCCGAGCCACAGCCCGTCGGCGAGCGACACGATCAACGGCTCGGCCTCGCCGGAGGAGTCCGGCCCCAGCACCTCGAGGCGGGGGCCTTGCGTCAGGGTCGCGGCGGCGGCGCGGTAATAGACCGGGACCGAGGAGGGCGGCGGCACGCCGATCGCCGCCAGCTCGTCGATGTGATGGCGGATCGCCGCCTCGTCCCGGCCAGCCCAGCCGGCGATCACCAGCGCCTCGGGCTCGAGCGCGATCGTGTCCCGGCGGCCCGCGGCCTCGCGATGGAAGGTCAGCATCATGTCTTGTCTCCGATTCACTCGGCCGGCGCCAGGTCGGCGGCGCCCTCGCGCCAGCGGGCGAAGCCCAGGACCAGGAGGCCCGCCAGCAGTTCCAGCCCGGCGACGAAGTAGAGCCCGTTGCTCGACGTGCCGGTCAGCGTGTTCGACAGGCCGACCACGTAGGGGGCGACGAAGCCCGCGAGGTTGCCGATCGAGTTGATCGCCGCGATGGCGCCGGCCGCGGCGGTGCCGGCGAGGAAGGTCTGCGGCAGCGACCAGAACACCGGAAAGGCGGCGAGGATGCCGATCGCCGCCACCGTCAGCGCGACGAAGGCCAGGACCGCGTGGCCGATCAGGGCGCCCGTCGCGGCAAGGCCCGCCGCGGCGATCAGGCTGGCTGCGGCGCAGTGCAGCCGGCGCTCGCCGGTGCGGTCGGAATGCGCGCCGGTCCACACCATCGCGACGGTGCCGGCGATGAACGGCACCGCGGCGAGGAAGCCGATCGCGATCGCGCCCTGAACGCCGATCTCCTTGATGATCGACGGGGTCCAGAACGCGATCGTGGCGTTGCCGCTGACGATGCAGAAGTAGATCAGCGCGCAGAGCCAGACCCGGCCGTCGCGCAAAGCGGCCTTGAAGCTCGCCTCCTTGCCGGCGGCGCGCCCTTCGGCCTCGACCACCGCCGTCATCGCGGCGGCGACCTGCGGGGAGAGCCAGCGCGCGTCCTTCGGCCGGTCGGGCAGGAAGGCCAGCACCGCGGCGCCCGCGACGAGCGACGGGATGCCTTCGAGGATGAACAGCCACTGCCAGTTCGCCAGCCCCGAGACGCCGCCCATCGTGCCCATGATGAGCCCGGCGAGCGGGCCGCCGACCACGCCCGCGATGGCGAACGAGGTCATGAACAGGCCGTTGATGCGCGAGCGTTTCGCGCTCGGGAACCAGTAGGTCAGGTAGAGCACCACGCCGGGGAAGAACCCGGCCTCGAACACCCCAAGCAGGAAGCGGATGGCGTAGAAGGCCCATTCCGACTGCACGAAGGCGAGGCTCATCGAGGCGAGCCCCCACAGGATGGTGATCCGCGCCAGCGTCTTGCGGGCGCCGATGCGCTCCAGGAGCAGGTTGCTCGGTACCTCGAACAGGAAGTAGCCGATGAAGAAGATGCCGGCGCCGAAGCCGTAGACCGCCTCGCTGAACTTCAGGTCGGACAGCATCTGGAGCTTGGCGAAGCCCACGTTCACCCGGTCGATCCAGGCCAGGATGAACAGGAACACCAGGAACGGGATCAGCCTCAGCGTCGCCCGGCGATAGCCCTCGTCCAGTTCGTGCGTCGTCACCGCGTCCACCCTCGTCATCGCTCTTCTCCCGCGGTCCGTGGATCGGCCGCCCGGCGTGTGGTTCTGCAAGTACCATGCCTGTGATATTTCACAAGCCGGTCCAAGCAGGGCCTGCCCCGTGGTAAGGGGGTCGGCGATCGAGCGGAGCGGTGTCAGTGGCGGAAGTGCGTGCAGGTTCGTGCCCAACCTTGTCGCAGAACGAGCGCGCCTACCGGCGGCTGAAGGACGACATCGTGGCGTTGCGCCTCAAGCCCGGGGACGCCCTGAACGAGGCGGGCCTGTGCGCGGAGCTGGGGCTGGGCCGCACGCCGGTGAACCAGGCCCTGCACCGGCTGATGCACGAGGGGCTGGTGCGCATCCTGCCCCGCAAGGGCGTGCTGGTGCAGCCGCTCTCGATGGACGAGTTCGCGCATCTCATCGAGGTGCGCCGACTCACCGAGCCGGCCTGCGCCGCGCTCGCCGCCGGGCGGATCGGCGAGGCGGCCTTGGTCGAACTCGACGTCGTCTTGGCGGCGCAGGCCGACGGCCTCGACGCGATCCTCGAATCGGACCGGCGCTTCCACGCGCTCATCGCCGAGGCCTCGGGCAACCGGGTGCTCGCGGAGGTGCTGGCCGGGCTGCACGGGCGCTCGGTGCGGTTTTGGGCCCTGTCGCTCGCCACCGGCCACCACCTGGCGGAAGTGGCCGAGGAGCACGCGGCGATCCTCGACGCGCTGCGCCGGCGCGACCCGGACGGGGCGGCGGCGGCGATGACCGCCCACATCGATTCCTTTGCCCGCACGCTCGCCTCGCGCCTGGGGTGACGGACGGCCTGAGCCGGGGCATAGATGCGCCGCCATCCGGGGAGTCACGCGACCGATGACCGACATCCGCCCCCGCCGCAGCGCCCTCCTGGTGCCGGCCACCGCGACCGCCCTCGCGGCGGCCCGGGCCGAGCCCGCCGATGCGCTGATCCTCGATCTCGCCGATTCGCTGCCCCCCGCCGACAAGGAGGCCGGGCGGGCCCGCCTCGCCGCCTCCCTCGCCGAGGGCGGATTCGCCGCCGCCGAGCTGGTGGTCCGGGTCAACGGCCTCGACACCCCCTGGGGCGAGGCCGACCTCGCGGCGGTGGCGGGAGCCGGGCCCGACGCCGTCCTGGTGCCGCGGGTCGAGGAGCCGGAGGATCTCGCCGGCATCGGCAGCCGCCTGCGCCGGCTCCACGCCCCGGAGCGCACGCGGCTCTGGGCCGGCCTCGACACGCCGCTCGGCATCCTGGCGGCGGAGGCCGTGGCGAGCGCGGTGCGCGACGTCGATGCGCGGCTCGCCTGCCTCGTCGTCGATGCCGGGGCGCTTGCCCGCGAGGGCCGGCTGCCGCCGGGCGCGCTGGAGGCCGGCCCGCTCCTCGCCTGGCTCGCCACCGCGCTCGCCGCCGCCCGCGCCCACGACATCGACGTTCTGCTCGACCCCGCCGACCGCCTCGACATCGGGCGCGCCCGCGGCCTCGGCTTCGACGGGGCGGTGGTGGGCGCACCCGCCGGCGCCCGCCGGGCCGAATCGGCCTTCGCGCCCGACCCGGACGCGCTCGCCGCCGCCCGCGTCCTCGTCGCGGCCTTCGACGCGCCCGCCGCCCGGGGGCAGGCGGGGATCGCCCATCTCGGCCGCACGGTGCTGCGGCGCGAGGCGGACGAGGCGCGCCGGCTCGTCGCGCTCGCCGACGCGGTGGCGGCTCGCGCGGGAATCAGGGCATGAGCGGGCTCGACCGCGGGAATCAGGGCATGAGCGGGCTCGACCGCGAGCGGCAGGAGCGGGGCGGCCTCGACGTGGCGATCCGGATCCTCGATCCGCGCCTGTCCGATTGGGGGTTTCCGCGCTGGGGCTCGGCGCTCGCCGCCGGGCTCGACCTCCACGCCTGCCTCGACGCACCCCTCTCCCTGGAGCCGCAGGCGCCGCCGGCCCTGATCCCCGCCGGCTTCGCCCTGGCGATCGGCGATTCCGATTGGTGCGCGATGGTCTACCCGCGCTCGGGGCTGGGCCACCGCGACGGGCTGGTGCTCGGCAACACCGTCGGGGTGATCGACGCCGACTACGAGGGCCCGCTGATGATCTCGGCCTGGAACCGCAACCCGCCGGGAACTGCGCCCCTCGCGGTGCGGCCGGGCGAGCGCATCGCGCAGCTCGTCTTCACCCGGGTGGTGCGGCCCACCCTGAGGGTGGCGGAGGCGTTTCCCGAGACCGAGGCTGGCGCCCGCGGCGCCGGCGGCTTCGGCTCCACCGGCCGCGGCTGACGGCGCCCTTGGACGCGGCGCTCCATCCCCCACGGCCCACGACGGGCGCGGCGCTCGCCCCGCCGCGCCTTGCCCTCGCGCTCGCCGCGATGGTCGATATCGCGCTCCACGCCCGGCCGCAGCCTGTGAGCGCCAAGGCGCTGGCGGCGCGCCACGCCCTGCCGCCCCGCCACCTCGAGGCGGTGCTCCAGGCCCTGGTCCATCACGGCCTGCTCAAGGGCCTGCGCGGGCCGCATGGCGGCTACGAGCTCGCCCGCGAGCGCCGCCGCATCAGCGCCGGCGACATCGCCCGGGCGGTGCTGGGGCCGGATGCCGCCGAGCCCGGCCCCGCCGGCCACGACGTCGCCGGTCTCGTCGTCGCCCCCCTGGTGGCGGAGGCGGCCGGGGCGTACCTTGCGGTGCTCGATTCGGTGACCGTGGAGGATCTCTGCGGCCGGGCCGAGGCCGCGCGCGTCGCCGGCCCGCGCGCCGGCGCGGATTTCACCATCTAAGCAGTCTTGCTCAAGGGCCGAGTTACAGCAAGGAAGCGGTGCCGCATCAAGGTCTTGCGTGTGTTCGATCCCGAACCTTCACGGCGCCTGCGCGGTGCGGAAGCTTAAAGAATGCTTTATCAAGTCGCGTTAGCTTGAGCCATCATCGGGTGCGGAAAGGAATCCCCGGGACCATGACCAACGCAGCCGACCCCGCCATCGTGGTCGTCACGGCCCGTCCCGATCCCGGCGGGCTGACACGGCTGTTCGCGTCGGGCGTCCCGAGCCTCGTGGTCGCCGATCCCGGCGCGGCCCTCGCCGCGCTGGCGGCCAAGCCCGCCGACCTCGTGCTGATCGAGGCCTGGCCCGGCCTCGACGCGCCGGCGCTGATCCGCGCGCTTCGCCTGAAGCCGCACCTCGCTCACACCTCGATCCTGCTCGTCGCCGAGGGCGACGCGGCCGAGGCCCGCCGCCGCGGGGTGGAGGCCGGCGCGACCGACGTGGTGCTGGCGCCCCTCGACGCCTCGGATCTCGCCTTGCGCGGCCGCAACCTGATCGCGCTTGCCCGGGCGCAGGGCGCGGTCGAGAGCCAGGCCCGGGCGCTGACCCGCGAGGTCGAGCGGGCGGCGGCCGAGAGCCAGGAGCGCGAGCGCGAGATCATCCGCCGCCTGATGCTCGCCGCCGAGTTCCGCGACGACCAGGCCGGCGACCACCTCACCCGCGTGGCCGGCTGCGTGCTCGCCATCGCCGACGGGCTCGGCCTGTCGGAGGAGGAGGGCAACGACATCGCGCTCGCCTCCACCATGCACGACATCGGCAAGATCGGCGTCGCCGACTCGATCCTGCGCAAGCCCGGGCCCCTCACCGAGCCCGAGCGCTACGAGATGATGCAGCACGCCCTGCGCGGCTACCGCATGCTGCACGACAGCCCGTCGCGCCTCCTGCGGCTCGCCGCCGAGATCGCGCTCACCCACCACGAGCGCTGGGACGGCGCCGGCTACCCGCAGGGTCTCAAGGGCACCGAGATCCCGCTGCCCGGCCGCATCACCGCCGTCGCCGACGTGTTCGACGCGCTGATCTCGGCCCGCGTCTACAAGCCCGGCTGGCCGCTGGAGCGGGCCCGGCGCTTCCTGGAGGAGCAGGCGGGCGCGCATTTCGACCCCGACTGCGTCGCGGCCTTCCTGTCGCGCTGGGACGACGTGGTAGCGCTCGTCGAGGAGCGGCCGGCGGACCGCGCGGCGTGAGGGCAAGAGGATCGCGAGGGGCAAGAGGATCGCGAGGGGATGGTCACCACCCCATCGTGCCGGGCTCGCCCTTGAACGGGCCGACGATTCTCTGGGTGATCCAGCCGCCGTAGAAGCCGCCCGGCTGCGGCGTGACGCGCTCGTCGCCGACGAAGCACGCCTCCATCGCCCCGGCATAGAACGCCACGTGCCCGGCGAGCGCCGCGAAGGCCCCGGTCGGATCCGGATAGGCCCAGGCCGCCCGGCCCGCCCGATGCCGCGGGCCCACGACGTCGAAGTAGAGGGCGCGGCCCTTCCACTCGCACAGCGAGCCGCCGCCGGCCGGGACGAGCGCCCCCGGCGCGATGTCCTCCGGCGGCAGGTAGTAGCTCGGCGGGTGGGAGGTCTCCAGCACCCGCCAGCCCCGGACCGTGTCGGCGATGGTGACGCCGTCGAAGACGACCCGCAGGCGCTCCGGCACCGGTTCCAGGCGGGGCGGGCGGGGATAGTCCCACACGCTCTCCTGGCCGGGACCCGCCGGATCGGGTTCGGGGTGGCGCATCTCGCACTCTCCTCGCCTCTGTCGCTTCGATAACGCGGTGCCGCGTGAAACGTCGCGCGATTTCGGGACGGACGAAACGCTCCGAACCGGGCTCCGCGGCCATCGCCGGTCATCCCCGAGCGATATCTTTCTCGCGCTTGCCCTGCACCATCGACGGACAGCAGAGAAATATACTTGACAGGCGATCGATGTTTCATGAATTCTCCCATTCGGAACGATGCTCTGCGTCGATTTTTCGGCGAAACGAAGTTTTTGAAAGGTTATCGATTGCATATTGCGCCTTTTTTGCTCATGATCGTCAATATATAAAGTAATTTTTGTTTCTGTATTGTATCATGATTGTCTTGCTTCGCTGGTCGACGGTGAAAATATAATCTTGTAACGCGATCTTGCTGACCGAGAGGCGCCGATGAGCAATCTCGATCTTCCATGGCGGCGACTCACGAGCCGATGGCGGTGGCCGGACATCCTGTCTCTCGGAGCCGGCCTCTGGCTCGCCGCGACCGCCGGTGCCTGGGCACAGTCTCCACCGGCGGTGAGCACCGCCTCGCAGCCGACTCCGCTGACCGAGCGCGGAGCGGCCGTCGCACCGACCACGTCCGACCCGGGCGCGCCCTGTCCCACCCGGCCGGCCGCGGGTCTCAGCCAATCCGGGGATGTTCTCATCACCCTCGATCCAGATACGCTCTGGCGTCCGCGCGGGGGCGAGGTCCATTTCAAGATCGAGGCCGGCAAGTCCGGCAGCACGATCGCGATTCAGAAGGTGCAGGTCTGCCTGGGATGGAGCCGGTCGCCCGCATCCGATAGGCGGACGCTCGCGGTCCCGCACGACCTGTTCCCGTCCCCGATCGTTCGGCCGATCGCCAAGGACGGGAGCGGCGCCTCGTTCGGGGCCACCGTCCCGGATCTCAAGAGCGTGCCGAGCCCATGGCTTTACTGGGGCGCGGTGCCGGACGTCGGCATGACGGCGATCGACACCGTACCGGTCGCCGACATGGTCGTGGTCGTGACGCTCGCCGACGGGAAGACGGCGGAGTTCCTGCTGCCGGTCGGCGTCACAAGCGTGTCCTATGCCGTCGGCGTCGTGGCCGTCTGCCTGTTCGGCTTCCTCCTGGCCGCGTGGCTCATCCGGGACCGTGATGCGCCTGCGCGGGACTTCATTCTGAATCTCGTCAGTTCGACGGACGGATACGGCAGCCTGTCGCAGTTTCAGATCCTGCTCTGGACGGTGACGATCGGTCTATCGACGGTCTACGTGATGGTGCTGTCCGGAAATCTGATCAATCTCACCAGCGGAACGCTGGTCCTCCTCGGCATCGCCAGTGCCGCGGCGCTCGCGGCCAGGCTCCAGCCGCGAACCGGCGCTCCCACGTCCCAGTCAGCCTCCCCTAACAAGTCTCCGAAATGGTCCGATCTCGTGGTCGTCGCGAAGTCGGTGGATCTCACGCGCGTCCAGATGCTGGTGTTCACGCTGATCACGGCCGCCTTCGTGACCTTGAAAGTCGTCACGGGGTATATCATCCCGGAGATTCCCGTGAACTTCCTGCTGCTGATGGGCATCAGCAACGGCGTCTACATCACAGGACGCCAGCTTCCGAACCAGGAGGATGGTCCGATCAAGGCCAGTCCCTCGTGACGGCGTCGCGATGACATCGACGCTCGTGCCCGGCGGCGATGCGGGGGAGGAGGGATCGGTTTCGCCACCGGGGCGACCCGGGTCCGGGTGGCCCAACCGGTCAGCCCCCGGCTGGGACGCGCGCGGGTCGCCATGCGCGCGGGCTGCGGTCGACCGCAGCCCGCATCACCGCCCACGGCACGGCCGTGACGAGGCCGGCTACGCGGCCACCCGGCGCGACTCGACCGGCGCGTGGAAATATCCAGAAATATTATGGGCTGCGCCGGCGTGACTTACTGCATGATATTTTATTAATAAATTTCGTTGTTTGATCCTTCGAGCAACGTCTCTTCCTGATCAAGCAAGCATGATCGCCCTCCGTCACCGCCTCCGCCTCCGGACCCAGCTTCTCGGGCTCGCCGCCCTCGTCGTGCTCATCGTGGCCGCCGTCGGCGGGCGGGCGACGCTGAGCGTGTACCGGAGCACGGCGGAGACCGAGGAGATCGGCGACCAGCTGCTGCCGCGCGTCGCCCTGATCGGCGACCTGCGGGCGGTGATGACGCGCGTGCGTCTCGGCGCGACCCGCGTCATCGACGAGGCCGATCCGGTGGCGCGGGCCCGGGCCGCGGAGCGCAACACGGTCCGCATCGGCGAAATGCAGGGCCTGATCCAGGACTTCTCGAAGCTCAAGGCCGATCCCGAGACTGCGACCGCCTTCGCGGAGTTCACCCGGCACTGGCGGACCTATCTCGACGCGCAAGGAGCCGCCTTCGCGGCGGCGGCGAGCGGTGACGCCAAGGGCGCCCGCACCGCCTTCAACGGCCCGGCCAACACGCTCTACGACGCGGCCTGGAAGGAGCTCGACGGCCTGAAGGCGGCGACCGGCCGGCGGGCGACCGCCGGCGCCGAGGCCGCCCGCGCGGCCGATGCGAGCACGCTCGCCACGATCGTGCTCTCCACCGTGATCGGCGCGCTCGTCGCCCTCGCATCGACCACGTGGCTCGCCCGCGACATCGCCGGCCGGGCCCTGCAGGTCGCCTCGGTGATGACGGGCCTGGCGCGCGGCACCATCGACGTGACGGTGCCGTGCACCGGGCACCGGGACGAGATCGGCGAGATCGCCCGGGCGGCGCTGGGCTTCCAGGCGAGCCTGCGCCGAAACCGCGATCTCGAGGCGGAGACGGCCGAGGCGCGGCTGTCGGCGGAGGAGCAGCGCCGGAGCGGCATGCGCCGGATCGCCGACGGCTTCGAGCAGGCGGTCGGCGGCATCGTCGGGCTGGTCTCGTCCTCGGCCACCGAGCTGGAGGCGACCGCCCGGCAGATGTCCGCCACCGCGGGCCGGACCGCTTCCCAGACCGACACGGTGGCGGGCGCCGTCGCCGGGGCCTCCGCCAATGTCGGCACGGTCGCGGCCGCCGCCGAGCAGCTGAGCGCGTCGGTCCGGGAGATCGACCGGCAGGTCGCCGGCTCGGCCGCTCTCGCCCGCGCGACGGCGCAGGAGGCCGACCAGACCGGAGCGCTGGTTCAGGAGCTGAGCGCGGCGGTCTCGCGCATCGGCGATGTCGTGACGATGATCTCGTCGATCGCCGCGCAGACCAACCTGCTCGCGCTGAACGCCACCATCGAGGCTGCCCGCGCCGGCGCGGCCGGCCGCGGCTTCGCCGTGGTGGCGGCGGAGGTGAAGGAGCTCGCTGCGCAGACCGCGCAGGCGACGCGCGAGATCTCGGGGCAGATCGCCGGCGTGCAGGGGGTGACGGGTCAGGCGGTGACGGCGATCGGCGCAATCACCGGCCGCATCCAGGAGATGAACCGCGTCGCGTCGTCGATCGCCGCGGCGGTGAAGGAGCAGGGCGAGGCGACGGACGAGATCGTGCGCAGCGTCGGCCAGGCGGCCGAAGGCACCGGCGTGGTGACGGACACCATCGCGAGCGTCGCCGGTGCGGCCGGGGAGACCGGCGAGGCCGCTTCGCAGGTGCTCGGCGCGGCGACCGAGCTGTCGCGCCAGTCCGAGCACCTGCGGGCGGAGGTCGCCCGCTTCCTCGATACCGTGCGGGCCGCTTGATCCTGTACCGTACCCGCTCCTTGGGTAAGCAGGCTTTTGCATCGCAAAAGTAATCGGGCATCGTGGCAAGTGAGCGACGCTCGCGACCGCCAGCAGCGGAGAGATGTGCGAGCGGATCATCGATCGCACGTTGATGGGTCGTCAGAGCAGGTTCCTTGTCCTGGCACTGCTCCACTCCGCGATTGGAATTGGTTTTCTATGTTTACTCGGAGACATGCAAAATACCGAAATATTGCTCTGCACGTGATTTTTTTCCTACAATCTGCGACGATTGATCGGCAATACGAATTATCGCATGGTTTGTTTGCATTTCCGATTGGCAGTGATATATTGATTAAAGTCGCCACGTCGTGCAATTTGGCGTATGATATATCAGGAGGGGATGACCGTTATATTGTCGCCGCTTCAGATTTTCGAGAAAATCACGCATAGGGCCTTGCCGAATTATACGCGGGCCTTCGAGCACGACGAAGCCCTGTTCGACAAGTATGAAATCAACACGCCTTTAAGGCTGTGTCATTTCTTTGCCCAAGTCTTGTACGAATGCGGAAGTGGAACAATTTTATTCGAAAATATGAGGTACAAGACAGCTGGCAGGCTTTTGCAGATATTTGGTGTCGGCCGTCATTCGGCAGCCATCAGGCCGGATGAGGTCGATCGATATCTCGACAATCCGGAGGGCCTGGCAGAGCGGGTCTACGGTCTCGGGAACCCGATCAAGGCCCAGAAGCTGGGCAACAAGCGGCCCGGTGACGGCTACCGGTATCGGGGTGGGGGGCTTCTTCAAACCACGGGCGGCGATGCCTATGCCAGAATGGGGCAGCGCGCAGGTGCCGATTTCTACGATCATCCAGAGCTGATCGTGGACCCACGATACGCCCTCAAACCTGCTATCTACGAATGGGATGATGGGAAGTGCAACAAATATGCAGACAAGAATGACTTGCGGACGATCACCATTATCATCAATGGCGGCTTGAACGGATTGGAAGGACGGCAAGCGCTGTTCGATCGGAACTGGCCCATCATCAGCAAGGACTCGGCGGCTGCCTGGAGCGTGTCGCTCATGGACGAGGATACGATGTGGCTACAGGAGGCCTTGAACGAACTCGGCGCCGATCCTCTGTTGCTCGTCGACGGCCGTTACGGCCCGGCCACGACTGAGGCGGTCAGGAAATTCCAGATCCTGGCTTCGCTTCCCGTCGATGGGGTGGCCGGACCTGTCACACGCGCAGCGATTACGCTTCGTCTCGACAGCAAGCGAGGCTGAGCGATGATTTCCGGGCGTGATGCGATGCCCGGAAGAGTCCTCTCGGACATCGCATCACCAGCCCGCGCGACGATGCCGTGGGCTTCGCGCGTCTGAGCGAAGTTGGTCTCCGCATCGCGAACCGATCAACGGAGATCGTACGGACTATCCAGAATCTCTTTCAGCCTTCACGGTCCAACTGGCGGGTCGATCATGCGCTTTCCCTTGAGCTTCGTGCCGACGCAGTCGTGGCATGTTGCGCCGCTGAAGTTCGGCGCCAACCGGAACGGCGGCAAGCGCAAGCACGCCGGCTGCGACCTCTACGCGCCGATCGGCACGCCGATCTACGCCGTCGCGGACGGAATCGTGAAGGGGTTCGCGTCGTTCTATCTCGGCACCTACGCGCTGACCATCGATCATGGTCAGTTCTGGGTCCGCTACGGAGAAATCTCGAAGACGATCGCGTCGAAATTTCCCATCGGCGCCCAGGTTCACGAAGGCGACCAGATCGGTGAGATCGGTGATCTGATCGGCCTCAGCTTGTCGATGCTGCACTTCGAGATGTATGACGGGACTGCCGCCGGGCCGCTCACGGTGCCGTCGAATACGCCGTACATGCGTCGCTCAGATCTGATCGACCCGACCGGTTACCTCGATGCCTGGGCGGGTGCCGCGGGTCCGGGAGCAAATCTATCGCACATCGCGTCCTACCCGACGCTGCAACTGGGCAGCCAGGGTGATGCCGTCCTGGCGTGGCAGATCCGGCTGCACAATCAAGGTTACGCGGTCTCGCTGGACGCACAGTACGGGCCGGTGACGCAGGATGCGACACGGCAATTCCAACAGGATGACGGCTTCCAAGTCGCCGACGGCGTCGTCGGGCCCGAGACTTACAGAGCCATGACGGAATGGGAGAAATACTAGGGCACCATCCGATCGCGTTGCGGTCGGGTGGTGCCTTGAATCTCTGATCTCGCCGCGTACCTTCGACTGACCGGTCTCAGCCTCGTCGGAAAACGCTTCAGAGGCGATCGAACGGTGCGTCGCGGTCGTGCCCTGGCGCGGTGCGGCCCGGCAGTGAACTCAGGCGTCGGTCACGCCCGCCGCGTCCTGCGCCTTCAGCACCTCGGGCCGCGGCATCGAGACGATGTTGTAGCCCGAATCGACGTAGTGGACCTCGCCGGTGACGCTGCCGGACAGGGGCGAGAGCAGGTAGAGGCCCGAGCCGCCGATATCCTCCAGCGTCGCGGTGCGCCGCAGGGGCGCGTGCGCCGCCTGGTGGTTGAACATCAGGCGGGCATCCGCGATGCCGGCGCCGGCGAGCGTGCGCACCGGGCCGGCCGAGAGCGCGTTGACCCGCAGCCCCTGCGGCCCGAGATCGGCCGCGAGGTAGCGCACCGAGGCCTCCAATGCCGCCTTGGCGAGGCCCATCACGTTGTAGTTCGGCATCACCCGGGTCGAGCCGCCATAGGTGAGCGTCAGCAGCGAGCCGCCGGGGCGCATGCGCTTCGCCGCCCGCTGGGCCACTTCCGTGAACGAGAAGCACGAGATCACCATCGTGCGGGAAAAGTTCTCCCGGGTGGTGACGTCGACGTAGCGGCCCTTGAGCTGCGACTTGTCGGAGAAGCCGATGGCGTGGACGACGAAGTCGAACCCCTCGGGCCAGGCCTCGTCGAGGGCGGCGAAGGTCGCATCGACCGAGGCCAGATCCTCGACGTCGCAGGGGACGACCAGGGAGGAGCCGAGCGTGCCGGCGAGCGGCCCGACGCGGCGGCCGAGCGCCTCGCCCTGGTAGGTGAAGGCGAGTTCCGCGCCCTGGGCCGCCAGGGCCCGGGCGATGCCCCAGGCGATGGAGTGGTCGTTCGCGACGCCCATCACGAGCCCGCGCTTGCCTGCCATCAAACCCGTCACGCCCGATCCTCCGCTGTCATGGATGGACCGGGCGTTTACGCGGCGGGCGGGCTCCTGTCCACGCCGCGGGGGGGATCAGGCGTCGACGTGCTTGAGCACCAGCGTGGCGTTGGTGCCGCCGAAGCCGAACGAGTTGCTGAGCACGTGGCCGAGCTGCACGTCGTCCTTGCGGGCGCGCAGGATCGGCATGTCGGCGAAGGCGGGGTCGAGCTCGTCGATGTGGGCGCTCTCGCAGATGAAGCCGTTGTTCATCATCAGGAGCGAGTAGATCGCCTCCTGCACGCCGGTGGCGCCGAGGGAGTGGCCGGTCAGCGACTTCGTCGCGGCGATCGGCGGGCAGGCGTCGCCGGTGCCGAACACCTCGCGGATCGCCTCGATCTCCTTGTCGTCGCCGACCGGGGTCGAGGTGGCGTGGGGGTTGATGTAGTCGATCTTCGCGCCCCTCAAGCCCTCGATCGCCTGGCGCATGCAGCGCACCGCGCCCTCGCCGGACGGCGCCACCATGTCGTGGCCGTCCGAGGTGGCGCCGTAGCCCGCGACCTCGCCGTAGATGCGCGCGCCGCGGGCGCGGGCATGCTCCAGCTCCTCCAGCACCAGCACGCCGGCGCCGCCCGCGATGACGAAGCCGTCGCGGTTCCGGTCGTAGGCGCGCGAGGCGCGCGAGGGGGTCTCGTTGTACTTCGAGGACATGGCGCCCATGGCGTCGAACAGGACGGACAGGGTCCAGTCCAGCTCCTCGCAGCCGCCGGCGAAGATGATGTCCTGGCGCCCGCCCTGGATGATCTCGGCGGCGTTGCCGATGCAGTGGTTCGAGGTCGCGCAGGCCGACGAGATCGAGTAGTTCACGCCCCGGATCTTGAACCAGGTCGCGAGCGTCGCCGAGGCCGTCGAGGACATGGCCTTGGGCACCGCGAAGGGTCCGACGCGCTTCGGCCCCTTGGCACGGGCGATGTCGGCGGCCTCCACCAGCGCGCGGGTCGAGGGACCGCCCGAGCCCATGATGATGCCGGTGCGCTCGTGCGAGACTTCCGCCTGCTCGAGGCCCGCGTCGCGGATCGCCTGCTCCATCGCGACGTGGTTCCAGGCGGTGCCGCCGCCGTGGAAGCGCATCGCGCGGCGGTCGACCACCTCCTCGGCGTCCAGGGTGGGGGCACCCTGGACCTGGCTGCGGAAGCCGTGGGCGGAAAAGTCCTCGGCGCGGGAGATGCCCGAGCGCGCCTCGCGCAAGGAAGCCAGAACCTCCTGGGTGGAATTGCCGATGGACGAGACGATGCCCATCCCGGTGATTGCCACGCGCCTCATGATCGTCGGAACCCTCCGGAGCGGCGCCACTCGCGCCCGCGGGCGCTGTCGCCACGCAGGTGTCACCTAGGCGCCCGATGCCGTAATCTCAACCGCCCAGCGGGGGAAAGGGTCCCGGCGGGCCCGCGCGAGGCCCGCTTTTCGGCGGGCCGGATCGCCCGCCGTGACGGGCGCTCATCAAGTATCAGCCGCCGGCGGCGGGGGTGGCGGCCTGGAACAGGCCGACGCGCAGGTCCTGCGCCTCGTAGATGCGCCGGCCGTCGGCCTCGAGCCAGCCGTCGGCGATGCCGAGCACCAGGCGGCCCTGGCGGACGCGCTTGAGATCGACGCCGTAGACGACCTTCTTGACGCTCGGCAGCACCTGGTCGCTGAACTTGACCTCGCCGACGCCGAGCGCCCGGCCGCGGCCCGGCGAGCCGAGCCAGCCGAGATGGAAGCCGACGAGCTGCCACAGCGCGTCGAGGCCGAGGCAGCCCGGCATCACCGGGTCGCCGTGGAAGTGGCAGGGGAAGAACCAGAGGTCGGGCCGCACGTCGAGCTCGGCGAGCACGTGGCCCTTGCCGTGGGCGCCGCCGTCGCGGCCGATCGAGGTGATGCGGTCGAACATCAGCATCGGCGGCAGCGGCAGCTGGGCGTTGCCGGCGCCGAACATCTCGCCGCGGCCGCAGGCCAGCAGGTCCTCGTAGGAGAAGCTCGAGGGCCGGCTCGGGGCGTCGGGGGCGGAGGTCTGGTCGGCGGACATGGGCGGGGCGACATCCTCGGTCTTCAGGGGCCTGACCCACCGGCAGGGGTCGGGGGCGGCGGGATGGCGCCTCGTTATCACAGCGCCCGGGACTGTTCAAAGCGGGCGCAAGGCCATAGTCTGTAACGCTTCTGATCTGCGCCTCGACGGCCGCGGTCGGGTTGCGGCGGGGTGTTCGGCGGCTTATAACGAGGGGTAATAGTGCCGTCGTACAACGAGTCGTAGCTCCGCTGATGAACGACCTGTCGCCCCTGCGCGCCGTCCTCGGCGCCCGCGTCCCGGCCCTCGAGTCCGGCGCCGCCGGCCAGCGGCGCGGCTGCCCGCTCTCGGACCTGCGCGACCGCCTGCGCCGCGCTGGCCTGCGCCCGACGCGCCAGCGCCTCTCCCTCGGCTGGCTCCTGTTCGGCAAGGGCGACCGGCACCTCACCGCCGAGATGCTGTACGACGAGGCGATGCGGGCCAAGGTGCCGGTGTCGCTCGCGACCGTCTACAACACCCTGCACCAGTTCACCGAGGCCGGCCTGCTGCGCCAGCTCGCGCTCGACGGCTCCAAGGCTTACTTCGACACCAACCCGAGCGAGCACCACCACTTCTTCCTGGAGGAGGAGGGCCAGGTGCTCGACATGCCCGATTGCGGCATCACCGTCGACTCGCTGCCCCAGGCCCCCGAGGGCATGGAGATCGCCGGCGTCGAGGTGATCGTGCGCCTGCGCCGCCGGGGCGGCCGGGCCTGAAGCCCACCCGCACCGTGACGCCTTCGAGGGCCGCGTCTCCGGAACGGGACGCGGCCCTTTCGTCATGAAGGGCCGGTGCCGGCGCGCGGGCGCATCCCCATCTTGAGGCGGACGCAAGGCGGCGACGGCGCCGGGCCGGTATCCTGCCCCAGAGGTCGGACCCGGGGCCGCGGGCCTTGCCCGATCCGGCCACCGATCCGGTCCACGAGATATTCTGGAGGACTTCCATGACCCCCCACGACGACCCGTTCGTCATCGCCGGCACGACCCTGTCCTCGCGCCTCCTCATCGGCACCGCCGGCTACCCGACGCAGGCGATCATGAGCGAGGCGGTGCGGGAGAGCGGCGCCGAGGTGGTGACGGTCTCGATCCGCCGCATCTCGCTCCACGGCCACGGCTCGGACACGGTGGCGCGCCTGAAGGGCGCCCGCTTCCTGCCCAATACCGCCGGCTGCGAGACCGCCCGCGACGCCGTGATGACGGCGGAGCTGGCCCGCGAGGCGATGGGCACGAACTGGATCAAGGTCGAGGTGATCGGCGACCGCGAGACGCTCTATCCCGATGTCGCCGAGACGATCGAGGCCACCCGCCAGCTGGTCGAGGCCGGCTTCACCGTGCTGCCCTACTGCAACGACGATCCCGTCGTGTGCAGTCGGCTCGCCGATCTGGGTGCGGCCGCGGTGATGCCGATGGGCTCGCTGATCGGCTCCGGCATGGGGGTCGCCAACCCGGCGAATCTCGAGCTGATCTGCCGGCGCTCGCCGGTGCCGGTGATCGTCGATGCGGGTATCGGCACGGCCTCCGACGCGGTGATCGCGATGGAGCTGGGCGCCGCCGCGGTGCTCCTCAACACCGCCGTCGCCAAGGCCGACGATCCGGTGCGGATGGCCCGCGCCATGCGCCACGCCGTCGAGGCCGGCCGCCTCGCCCATCTCGCCGGCCGCATCCCGCGTCGCGCCCGCGCCGAGCCGTCGAGCCCGCAGCTCGGCCTCGTCGGCTCGTGAGCCTGCCCGCCCGCCTGCTGATCGTCACCGACCGGCACGGCTGCCCCGAACCCTTGCCCGACCGCGTCGCCGCCTGCCTCGCGGCGGGCGCCCGCTGGATCTGGCTGCGCGACCGCGACCTGCCGGCGCCGGAGCGGGCGGCTTTGGCCGAGACTCTGGCCGGGCAGGTGGCGCGGGTGGGGGGAGCGCTCACCATCGGGCGCGATGTGGAGCTGGCGGCGAGAGTGGGGGCCGCGGGGGTTCAGCTCGGCGGGGCGGCGGACGTGGCGGCGGCCCGGGCGCGGCTGGGGCGGGGGGCGCTGCTCGGCGTCTCGGCTCATTCGCTCGGCGACGTGCGGGCGGCGCGGGAGGCGGGGGCGGATTACGTGACCTTGAGCCCGATTTTTTTGACGGCCAGTAAGCCGGGGTATGGGCCGGCTCTGGGGTTGGGGGTGTTGCGCGAGGCGGCGGGGTTGATGCCGGTGGTGGCGCTTGGCGGCGTTGATGTCGGTACGACAGCTGCCTGCCGCGAGGCGGGGGCTGCGGCCGTGGCGGTGATGGGGGCTGTAATGCGGGTGTCGGATGTCGGATCAGTGGTAGTAAGGCTCGAATTGAACGAATATTCATCATAGCATTGCTAATTTTAACTCTGAGCTTTAGATCGCACCACAGTTCATAAAAAACTTGTAAATGCAAGAATATTAATCTATGCATACGTGGTAAGATCGCGAAAGCTCGCTTAGGCAGAGCAGTGGCAGTCGTTCCTCAGCAATTTCGAGAAAATGCTCTGATACAATTGCGAGCGGTTCGCTATTTTCTACGGATTTAATCCACAAATCAGGAAAATACCTAGCAAAATTTCCTAAAATATGGAGTGACGTATATAAGTAGCCGAATTCGTTGATAATGTTATCCTTACAAAATAATACATCGTCCACATTGATGTTAACGCAGTCAGGGCTTATAGAGTCGTCGTAATAAATTCCATCTGTTAATAATTCAAATATGCCGCCTCCGAATTGTCCGCCAGTGTGAAAATTGAATCCATCTATGCGCGGGTTTTTGAACTTGAATTTCTCCATAAAATCGTCGACTGATATTGCAAATTCTGGATGTATAATTGTCGATATTGCGCTTCTTTTGGTCACGCGATTATCATTGAACTCAACTCGCCCGCGCACAAAATTTGACGATACGCCATAAGATGTTATTATATTTGCCATTCCCGGCACATGAGAAATAGTATCAAGTAAACTTATCCCTGCTCTTTCGATTTTCGGATATGCGGCATCAGATGATTGCATGAGGGTGCTATAATGTTGTAGAATTGTTCCGTTTGCTTGTGTCTTAATGTGTTTTCCGATCGTCGGCATTCCACGGGCAGATCGATGCCAAAGCTCGAAAGTGCCAGAGCGAACGCCTCCGCCTTTTATAAGCGGGATTGCTTTCAGTGACGACGCTACTTCACTGAAATCTTCACTTTTCCGAATTCGAGCCTCGTCAGCTTGCAAGCTCAAGCCATGATGATTATGCTCCAGACGAGCTTTGTCGAGGCTACTTTCGCCGCCCTGCTTCATTAATATCTCAGCAAGAGCCAAGCTCATGCAGCAATAGTACATTAAGACAGGTTTTGTTGCTAAAGTTGCATTATGTGCAGCAATCGCATACTCTTTAGCCTGTAATAATGAATAGCGTATGTGAGCGGCCTGTTTTTCGGCGAATTTCCGATATTTTGCCGGAACGGATAACAGTTCGACGTGCTTATCAAATGTGAATCTCGTATTATGAAATTTCCTCAATCCCGCCCACGCGTACCGCGCCGTATCTCGCGTTCGGACTTCCGTATGCGATTTTAGAAGCATTTTATAACCAAAAATTATCTGGACGCTTCAGTAAACACCCAAATCTAACGTATTGCAATGCTGAAATTAGGCGCCTCCCGCGATTATCTTGAAATATCACAAGACGAGGGGAAGCAATAATTTAGATCATCAGCGCATTTGGTGCGGACGGCGGGAGACCGTCAGTACCACGCCAGAGCATTGAAACTGTTGACGTTTTCAGGCTTTCGGAAGGCGCCTTTGTAGCGCGCTTTGTAGCGGTTGGCGAGTGGGCTCGTGTGCTGCTGACATGCCGTAATCATGTGATGCTCCTGTATGTAGCCCTTCTGTCTTGCCTCCGACCGAAGGGGTGGGGGTCGGAAGGCGCTGAAACGACCGGCACAAGCTCGATTGGCGCAGCTTCGAGGCCATGAACCGAGACCCCAGCGGCCTCCTGGGGGAGATCAAGCAGGCGCTCAACGTGGTTCACATGGTCAGAAACAACGCCGTCCATCCGGGTGCGATCAACCTGGACGACAACCCCGAAACCGTGAACACCCTGTTCCTGCTGATCAACGCCATCGCGGATCGGATGATCACGCAGCGCAAGAAGGTCGCGGAGCTGTATGAGGCGATGCCGCCGGGCGTGCTGGTCGCGAACAAGAGGCGAGACGCACCCAGGACGTAGCGCCGTGTCGGAACTGCTCGCGGGACCGGCGATCCACCCTCCAGGCTTGTCGCACCCGTGAGGAACGCGCAAGGCGGCCGGCTGGGCTAAAGCGCAGCGCCTACTTGGTGGGGCGGAACGGTTCAAGACTGAGCCGTGACACGGTCCAACTGAGCTTGCCCCGAGCCCATGCGGGTAGCAGGCAGTACCGAGGACGCGGCCCTCCGGGTGGCATGGCGCGAGCTAGGTGATTGGGGCTTCGACGGCGCAGCAGTCATCCCGCGGCGCAGCCTCCCCCGCCTCTCTGCGGCCCATGTAGCCTCAAGAGCCAAGCTCGCTTCCGACATGCTCGAGAACCGAGCTGCCTTGCCGAACGCAGCCTAGCAGGTGGACCGAGCCTCCGGTCTCCCGTATCCCCGAGGTCAGGACACGAGGGTAGGCAGTGCAGACGATCTTCACCATCGGCTACGAAGGAACGGACATCGACCGGTTCATCGGCACCCTCGTAGATGTGGGCGTTGAGACCCTCGTAGATGTGCGAGCAGTGACCGTCTCGCGCAAAAAGGGCTTCTCTAAGAACGGGCTGAGGGCTCGCTTGGAGGCCGATGGAATAAAATACGTACATCTTCGCGACCTTGGTGATCCAAAGCCCGGACGGGAAGCTGCAAGAGCAGGTCGATACGACGACTTCCGTGCCATCTACACTCGTCATCTGAGCGGAAACGAGGCGCAGCAGGCACTTACCGCTCTCGGCGCGATTGTTAGCAAGCAGGTGACGTGCCTGATGTGCTTCGAGCGTGATCCCACCGTCTGTCACAGGTCGATCGTAGCCCTTGCGCTCAAGGAGCAGTTTGGGGCAGCTTTCGATTTGTACGGCGATGTACCGGGTCGTTACCGAAATGCTTCAATCCGCAAGGGCTACGATCCTCGTCAAGGCGCTACCGCAGCCGAGTAAAACCTACGGCGAAACCGTCTGTTGCGCTGGAGTAACCTCAGAAGGAAGGTGGCTCCGGCTCTACCCCGTCAGGTTTCGACATCTCAAAGAAGCGAGCTTTTCACGCTGGGACTGGGTTGAGTTCAAATACCGCCCTCCGAAAGCTGACCGGCGACGCGAAAGCTGCCACGTCTACGAAGAGACCATCAAGAAGGACGGGCATTTGCCTGATCGCGAGCGGTCGACGCTGCTTGAGCCTCTGATCGTCGGCTCCGCCCTGGAAGCACAGGAGCGAGGACAATCCCTAGCCTTGATACGGCCTCGGAACACGCGGTTCACCTACCGGGCGAAGAAGCCTGCTGACATTGAGGCCGACCGCGAAGCCTACAAGCGGGCAGCGTGTCAAACCTCGTTCTTCGATGAGGAACTCGCGGCGCTCGACCCATCCCCTTTCGAGTTCAAGTTCAGCTTCGAGGACGCTGCAGGGCGGCACGAGTACCGCAACGGCGACTGGGAAGCGCACGCCATGTTCTGGCGTGAGCGGCAGCGAACCAGCGAGACCGAAGCCCTCCGTTGGATGGACGGTGTCTTCAATCAGGACTACCCACGCCGTGGGATGGCGTTTGCGATCGGCAACATGTTCAAGAGGCCCAAGACGTGGCAGTTGCTCGGAGTTTTGCGCCTTGACGAGGCCAAGCAGGCTACATTCGCCTTCTGACGCTCTCCTACTCCTGACGACCTGATGGGCGTCCGTACCGTGCTCGATGATCGGCAAGGCCATGCCAGGGAGACAAGAGCCAGCCTTTCAGCGTGGCAGACGCCATCTGAGTTTTCTGCGATTGTCGAGGACGCCCGTGACCGCGTAGGCGCGTACGTGATCTTCCGCAGCCCTGCTTGGTCGTTCTGGCGGGACGCCTGGATCATCAGCCGCTTCGCGGAACTCGCCCAGGCTCATGAAGTCCAACTGACCGGTGAGACCGAGCAGTACCCCGATGGTCGCGTGAGGCTTGGTGGGGAGACGCTGAACGTAGAAGCTACAGAGGCCATGATGCCCGGCCGAAAACGGGCGAACGAGTACGCACCTCATGCACCCGTTGCGCGGCATGATCCCTCAGCAGGCTGGGATAATCGCCTCGATCAAATCCCTGGCGTGCTCAACAGAGTGATCAGCAAAAAGGCCAGATTGCACTACGTCCCAAAGCCGTGCTTAGTAGTTTATCTCAACATCGGAGTTTATGGAGATTATCGGGACGCTGAGACGCGCACCGTCATTGCGAGCATTAAAGAGAGGTACGCAGGCAGCTTCACGGGTCTGTACGTTCTGCGAGGTGGCGAGCTGCTTTGATTGAGGTAGTGCGGGCTGGAAACCGGTGTACGGTCTTCGGACGCAGCCCGCCACCGTCAACATGGTAGAGGTTGCTGTTCCGCAGGTTGAGGGTGTTGCAGTCTCGGTATCGGACGCCCATGCGCTCGAAGTCACCGGCCACAAGGCGCGCTACAGCACGCAGCAGAAGGTACGAAGCTAAGCGGCTCTCGACGCGAGTGCCCATGTGTTTTTGGGCGTGTTGTGAGCTTGGGTAATAAACCTCGCTCCGCCGGAGGCTGACGCCTCGTTTTCGTGCTCTACCGAGATGCACATCTTGCCGAGGTCAAGAGGCTTCTGCGACTTCGTCCGTTCTGCGCTGGCCTTCTGTCTCGATCGGACATTCACGTACCGGCTGACCAACTGCTGTGTGACATCCAGGATGCCGGCCATCTCCGTGTGGGTGAGGTCGGGATAGTGGTCGCAGAGCCAGAGGACACAGCCTTGCACGTCCAAGCGACTGAGACGCCGCTCTTGGAAGCTGTCGAGCGCCTTGCGAGCTTGCTCGACCACTGAACGAGATGGCCTCGCTTCCATCTTGGCTAGCGTGATGATCCACCTAGCCTCAATCCACGTCCTGCCCTGTGGGCCGATGACATCGAAAGGGTAGCGGACCTTCGGTGGTTTGGCCGGGATGAACCGCCCCGGGTTTCCCGGAGGCTCCAACTTCTGAGAGGATGGAGCCATGACGAAGCGAACAACCCCGTTTTCCCCTGAGGTGCGCGAACGTGCCGTGCGGATGGTGCGCGACCACGAGA
>NZ_JBSNCC010000036.1:0-25892 GCF_053764715.1 Methylobacterium sp. Gmos1
TCGCGCCAATCGGCCACGTCCCTCCCGCCGAGGCCGAAGCGAGCTATCATGCCAACGTCGGCGACCACGCCCTGGCCGCCTGACCCAAGACAAACAGCCTCCGAAAAACCCGGAGCGGTTCAGGGTCGCACGATCAGCGCCATCAAAACCCGCCTCAAGGAACCACAGGCCAGCCTCTTCCTCATGGTCTTCTGACAGCCGCACCAGCACGGCCACAAGGAAACCATCGGAGAAGACCAGCTGCCCTTCTGTGTCGTGGCTGCCGGTCTTCACTCTCACCGGCTGAAGTTGGAGGCTCATGCGGCACCGCGATCCAGATGCAGATAGGTCGGATCAAAGTCCCCTAGCTTGTTCAGTTCCGCCCAATCGTGGATCTGCAGATTGTGGCTTTGCAGCGTGATCAATCCCTTGCCGCGCAACTCTCTCAGCACGCGATTGACGTGCACGTTCGAGAGCCCGAGCGCGTCCCCGATATCTTGCTGAGTAAGAGGCAATTTGTAGGTGCGATCTCGCGCGAGTCCCACGGCCTCAAGCTTGACGTACATTTCGCAGAACAGGTGCGCGATCGATCCAGTGGCCGAGCGCCGACCCATCCCGGTCATCCACTCGCGGAAGATCGCTCCATCAACGAGGGTGTCACGCCAGAGCGTCGCCGCAAGGCCTGGGAAGGCAGCGGTCAGCTCGAGCATCGCCTCGTGAGGGATGAACGCCACCGTGGCCTGCGTCATCGTGCAGACGCTGTGATCCATCACCTTCAGGTGCAGGCTCTGCAGGTCGGGGATGTCGCCTGGAATGTGGAACGAGAAGATCTGGCGCTTGCCGTCGCTGAGGACCTGATAGCGGCATATCCAGCCCTCCAGGAGAAGGCAGCACTGCGACGGGCGGTCCTTCTCCCGCACGATGTCCTGATGCTGGCCCAAGGGCCTGACGGTAACGGGCAACTGCTCGACAGCCCGCCGCTCCTTGTCGGAGAGCCGTGCGATGCTGTCCAGCTTGCGGATCAGCATGTCCATGGAGTGGTTCGGTATGGGGGCCATGGCGGGCTCCACCTTACTTTGCAGGTGGAAGCACACGGCTCTCCCAGTCATCAGTACCTGTTTTCGCGCAGCTGATGATAAATTAATATAGATCAGGATTTAAGTTCGGCAACCAATATGAGGCAAGGCTTCACAGTTGGTACGCTATTGAACCCTGGCGGCATTGGAAGAGCGTCGAATCTCAAGACTGGCAGGACATCCAGCAAGGGCAAAATCGTAAGGCGGGCAAAGCCCTGGTCTGCAGGGGCCCTGATCCGGCTCAGACGCCCCTGACACGACCGCCGGCTATGCGGTATCAACCTGCCATCGGGCGGCAAGGGTCAATGAAGCTGTGAAGAGGTCTTGCCCTGCCTGGTCACGCATCAGAACCGATACCTCTTGGCTCTGACCTATTCCTATTTGTTCCTGCATCATGGCGGGCAGAAGTGCAATCGCGGCATCACGGGCTGCATGAGCGTCGGGAAAATCGCATCCCACATCGTCGTCCAGAAAGTAATCGGCTTTGGTATCAAAAAAGAAACGGGGCATTGGATGCTCCACAATTTAAGCCGAGAGCACACGTGTCTCACAAGCGCCAACGAGGCGGAGGTAGCTGCCAACGATCCTGTGTTTGTAAACTAGCAGACGGCGAACGCTTTAACACAGATCGGGATTATGCGTTTACCGCAGGCGCACGGCAATCCTGCCTCCTCATGGTACCCTGAGAGCGCCGACGGGTGGGATCCCCGCCCCGACGCCGGCGCCGACTGCTGCCCGCGGCACGATCCCGGCCGGCACCTCTGGCAGTGGAGGGCGAACCCGCGGAGCCCCGCCCTCGAACGAGCGAGCGGCCCGGACGCCGTTCAGTCCGCGCTCAAGGATCCGCTGCCCAACCCGTGCCCCGAAGGCCGCGGCGCCACCGGCCGGTCCGCTGACCTTGAACCCGACCGCACCCGCGAGCAGGTTCACGAGCTGGCCCGCCAGCGCGGCCGAGCGCCCACCGTCGGGCACCCGCGAGCCCGTCGGGACGTGGGTTGCCTTCGCCGCGTCGGCATAGCGGTTCATCAGTGCCAGCTCGTCGCCGGTGAACATCTGGCGCGCCAGCCCCGAGCCCTCATCCTTAGTGAAAGCTCGGATGCGCTCCGCCTCTTTCGCCGCCGGCATCCGACCGGCCTCGCCGTGCCCCATGAGGTTCAGCCACGCCGCCTGCCGCAGGTTCGCCCAACTCGGCGCTTTCGGGGCCGAACGCCTGCTTGAGGGTCTTCCCGTACTCCGCAGACCCGATCCTCGAGCCCGGAACCCCGGAGCCGAACAGGCCAGCGGCAACGCGGTTCGGATCGAAGCCGGTGCGGGCCAGATCCTCCACCCAGTCAAGGGGCGAGGTCCGGGCGGCTTCGGCCTGCTCCAGCCCGCGGCGGTAGACATCGAGCCTAGCCCGCTGCTCGGGTGTCAGGACCCGCGCCGCCAGGTTGCAGCCTTCGCCGGTCAACAGGTGGTCGAGGCGGGCTCCAACATCGCCCCCGCGGCCCTCAGTGAAGTGAAGGGCAAGACCCGTAGCACCGCCAAAGCCTTTTATGACGTAGATGACGATGATGTGGCTGAGACCAAGGGCAAGGGCCGCCGCAAGGTCGTTTAAGGTGGTCAAATAACTACTTGAGACGGAAGAGGCGCCGCATGGCGCTTTTTCTATTATTGAACGTGTTAGCGCAAAGATGGTTGTTCATCCGAGGGATGACAAGCGCAATGCGGCCCAACACTGAACGCGAGATTGATTGCATACCGGACAAAATAACATCAACTCGCCCTAACCTAGTGTATGGAGACGACATCTCTTTCGCGATGGAGAAGTGCCACACTCAGCTCGATGCCGCTACGGTGTCTGCGACCTTAGCTTTGCGAGCGCCGAGTGGCTCTGGCTTACCGGTAGTGGTGTCTTCAGCCGTCTGGTGTTCCATCTCGGCGTTCAGCTCCGCGCCGAGCAGAACAATGATCGTCGAGATCCAGATCCAGGTCATGAAGCCGATGGCAGCGCCAAGCGAGCCGTATGTTTCGTTGTACTTGCCAAAGCTCGACACGTACCAAGAGAATAGGGCTGAGACGATAATCCACAAAACGGCAGCAATGCCACTTCCCCACGTTACCCAGCTCCAGCGCGCTGTGTCTCGGCTTGGGCCGTAACGGTAGAGTAGCGCGAGGCTCCCGAGTACGGCTATCAGCAGGATCGGCCAGCGTAGAAGCGCAATGACCCACTCCAATGCACCCAATTTAAGAAAATTCAATGCGGCTGGCACTACTACGATGCCGACGAGGGCTAAAACGACGAAGAGAAGCGCACCAGCCGTGAACGTCAACGAGCGCAAATTTAACCAGATGAAGTTCCGCTTCTCTTTCTCATCATAGACAATGTTGAGCGCGTCGAAGATCGCTTTCATTCCTCCGTTGGCACTCCAAATCGACAGAAGGATACCAAAGGCGGCCGTGAAGCCGAGAGTGCCGCCACTCTTGGCGACGATCCGCTTAACCTGCTCGCTGATGATATCAAGCGCTCCTTCGGGTACTATGCCTTGAAGATTAGATAGCTGTGCATTGATGGCACCCGGATCAGCGACAAGGCCATAGATCGAGACGAAAGCGCCGATAGCTGGAAAGAGAGCAAGTATCGCGTAGAAGGTGACGCCAGCGGCAACCAGCAGCACGCGATCATTGCCGAACTCCTGGAAAACGCGCTTGCTAATGTCCCACCAACCCTTCGCCGGGATGTCGGAGGGGACCTTCGCTTTATGGCCCCGGTTCGCTTCCAGCTCCGTAACCTTCTCGGCTCCAGCTCCTTCGTGAGCTCGAGTACCGTGCTCTGGACCGAGGCGGCTGGTCTCGCTCACATCCGTTGGTCGTTCGGAGCGCCGAGGCAGCACCAATAAGCCGAGCAAGGCGGTGCCAAGGAAGGCGGTCCATACAGTCGTCGCGGCGACAGAGCGCGAATTGTCTGTCGATGCCGGGATCCGATCGGTCATGAGGCCGCCTATCAATCGTGCCTAGGGGGAAGCCTCGGCCGTAAGCTCAACGCCTCTTTCGCTCCCTTTGTTTCTAACCATCCTGATCCGGAATGGACGGCAACATGGTTTGTGCAACAATGGCCTTCATTTCGGTGGCACAGATAACTTTTCAAAGCACCTGCGCTGTCTCAGGCGTTGACCCGATCCAAGGGGGGTCCGTCGGACGGAACGGCTTTGCCGGATCAGGGACGCTTTCAACTCAAGCATCGCTTTTCACCGCGTTGGGTCTCGTGCCGGGCACCCCAACGCTGCTCCGCATTGATGTAAGAAAACGACCCGTTCCTGACAGGCTGGCGGATCGCCGGAGCTGACGCGCCTTACGCAAGAGGCGCGCGTGCGGGAGCATGTCAGGAAACTCTGTCAGCCATTCAAAGGTCAGGAAAACGCTGCTGCAGCCGGCTGCCGACTTCTCCTGCCGGTCCAATGAAGCTTGCCCTACTGGACCGGTCCAGCCCGGCCCCGAACACGTTCCAATAAAATAGGGTTTGACCTTTGGACCGGATCAGGGCCACGTGCCTTAGACCCTATTGGACCGAAGCACCCGGAACGGCCCCCATGATCGTCGGATACGCCCGCACCTCTACCCTCGACCAGGAAGCCGGGCTGGACGTGCAGGTCCGCGACCTCGAAGCCCTCAGCTGCGAGCGCGTCTACCAGGAGCAGGTCTCCTCGATTGGGCCGCGCCCGCAGCTCGACGCCGCCATGGACTTCGTGCGGGCCGGCGACACCCTGGTCGTCACCAAGCTCGATCGCCTCGCCCGCTCCGTCGTACACCTCGGCACCATCATCGCCGAGCTGGAGAAGAAGGGCGTCGCGCTGCGGATCGTCAACCTGGGCGTGGACACGGCCACCTCGACTGGCAAGCTGATCCTCAACGTGCTCGGCGGCGTGGCGCAGTTCGAGCGGGAGATGATGCTGGAGCGCCAGCGCGAGGGCATCGCCAAGGCCAAGAGCGAGGGACGCTACAAGGGTCGGAAGCCGACCGCGCGGACGAAGAGCGAGGAGATCAAGGCGCTCGACGCGCAGGGCCTGAGCATGAACGCCATCGCGGCGAAGCTCGGCATCGGCAAGGGCTCCGTGCACCGGGCTCTCACGGCCGAGAAGCCGGCGGCGTAGCCCCACCAACGCGCCCGAGGTGATCGGCCTGCGCAATTAATTGCACGGCTCCATGGGAGAGGGCCGATCCAACCTCCCTCACCGGTAAGGTTCAGGCAACGTCTCCTGCCTTGCCATTCACCGCGTCTCTTAGCCTACGGTTCAAGGATACCCGGCATTCTGCCCTCATGATCTCGGGGCTGGGAGGCAGAACCCGAGACAGCCGGGCAATGACCTGGACGACAGAGCACCACGACACGGGAGATGGCCTCGTCCAGCCGGCAGCGACCGGCGGCGGGGCCTTCTTCGTTGAACGACTGCTGGGGGTGGGAAGCAGACGGTCCAAGTGGGTCACCGGCCCCAGAGAAGAGGCGGATGCTCCGCTCGATCGGGGTCGTCGGGCACAGACGGCACCTCTTCTCCCAACCAGATGCTCGCGAAGGTCAAGGTGGCCGTATAGACGGTCAGGTTACCCACGTTTCGGACAATGACCATCAACGCCTGCCGATCCCCGTCTTTCGGAATGATGTCCCGCGAGATCGCAGGAAGGGCTGCCATGGCTTCAGCCCTGATGGCATCTGGACCATCACACTCGATGCCGACGTTGTCTCGGGTCAGGTACTGCCCATCGTGGATGTCAAAAAAATAGCGCGGCACACAACTCTCCACCGACAAGGGCAAGAGCGCACGCCTCTCTCAGCCGCCGACGCCCGAATTCCGCAGCCGACGATAAATAAGAAATGGAGAGGACCACGATCAACGACAAGAGCAAATTTCAGATAATACCCGCAAAATGTCTCGTAATTATTTTTTATAGCCTTGAGTGTCAAATTTTTTGGTAGCGGCATTCGAGCCGTCGTCAAAGGCGGATCCAGGGACCGCTCGGGCGCGCTCAGCACCGTCCGCTCGGGGTGGGGAGCCGACATCACGCCTTTGCCGATAAACGGACATTCAGCTTTGGGCCCAAGTCGGCTGTTGCGCGGCCACCGAGCGAGCTATGGAACCGGATCTTCGAATTAAGCCAAAATTCTCCTGAAATAATGGCTTAAATCTTTGCGGCCCTCATGGTGCTTGATCTAACTCCAAGACAAGCTGCACCCGCTCACCTGCAAGAAGGGCGATGCCGAAATCTACCGGCGCGCTGTCGCTATCCACCTTCAGCGACTCCCAAACCAGGAGCGGTGAGCCCGGCATCAGCCGGAGCGCTGCCGCCTCCGTCTTTGACGCGAGTCGCGTGGTGATGGTGCTTTCGCGTCGCCGCAGGCCAGTGATCCCGAGCGTTTCCAGGGCGTGCGTAATGCTCTGGCTAGCTTCGAAGCGTGCAGCGATGTCAGGGAAGCGAGCGGCGGGGAACCAGTGCTCAGAACGGATCAGAGGGACATCGTCCACCTCCCGGAGGATGTCCAAGCGAACCGCCTCGGCGCCGGGAGCAAGCCCAAGCCGGACGGCGATGGACGGAGGCGCTGGCAGAGTCGTCGAAGCGAGCAGGCATCCGCCGGGCTCGCGGCTTAGGCCCGCAATGTTATGCCGAAACCGCGTCTGGGCTCCGAGTCGGTAGGCGAGCGGCCTCGACTGCACGTAGGTCCCGCTTCCATGCCGAACGTCGAGCAGGCCGCGGTTCGCCAAGTCTGCAACGGCTCGGCGGAGCGTGTGACGATGAACGGCGTAACGCTCGGCCAGGACGCGCTCGTTGGCGAGCCGCGCGCCAGGCGGAAACACCCCTGCCTCGATCTCGGCCAGAAGCCGATCGGCCACAGCGCGCCAACGAGGACCATCCACACCGTCTGTCGGGATGCTGTTCATGGCAGGCTCACCTACTTGCCTTCCAGTCGTACAGAGGTCTATACCACTTTGCGTTGGCCGATCGCCATATCGGTCGCGCTTCGCCAAGGGTGTCCATGCAGTCGTCCTCCATTCGCGCCCAGGCGCAGCCCGTCATCGACTATCCAGTCGAGATCGACATACCCGACATCGCCCGCTGGCGAGACGGCAACACGGGCGTCTCCTTCGTTCATCGCCTGTCCTCTTCGCGGCCCGGCCCCAACCTGCTGCTTACTGCCCTTGTCCATGGCAATGAGCCAGCGGGCGCGATCGCGCTGGATCGGCTGCTGGCTTCCGGTTTGCGACCAGCCCGCGGCACCCTTACGCTCGCCTTCGCGAATACGGACGCCTACGCACGTTTCGACGTCGCTAATCCGCGCGCAAGCCGCTGGGCAGACGAGGACATGAACCGCGTCTGGTCGCCAGATATTCTCGGAGCATTGCCTGCGCGAAGCGCAGACGTAGCTCGGGCGTCGGAACTACTGTCCTTTGTGCAGGAAGCGGATTACCTGCTCGATCTGCACACGACGCAGCACCCAAACGAGCCCTTAGTGCTTGCGGGCCCACTGGAGCGCAGTCGGCGCCTCGCGCGGGTCACCGGTCTGGCCGATCTCGTCGTGGTGGACCGCGGCCATGCCCAGGGCGCGCGCATGCGGGATTGCGGGGCGTTCGGCGATCCTGCCGCCTCCAAAACCGCTCTGCTGATCGAATGCGGTCAGCACTGGGCGGCGTCGAGCGCCGAAGTCGCGTACGCGGCCTGCCTGCGCCTGCTGGAGCGGCTTGGCATGATGCCGGACGCCTTCGAAGCCGGTCCGGTCACGGCAGTGCTCCCGAGGCACGCAAGCCGCTTTGTCGAGATCACTATGCCGGTGACCGTTCGGCACGAGTTCACCTTCACGTTGCCGCTCCGGGGCGGCGAGATCATCCCAAAGGCGGGAACCCTCATCGGCCACGACGGTGGCGAACCGGTGGTGACCCCGCATGACGACTGCGTAGTCATCATGCCCTCGCAGCGTCTCTGGGCAGGCCTGACCGCGGTGCGACTCGGCCGGCTTATACCACCGCCTGAGCCCGCAATTTTAACGCCAGAGGAGCCCTCTGATGACTGATCTCCTTATGGCCGGTCTCGTAGAGGTGAATGGTCGCCGATACCGGCGTCCTGCCCGTCCGACTGTCGTGCTGTGCTTCGACGGCTTCGACCCGGCCTACCTGGAGCAGGGGTTGGCGGACGGTCTCCTGCCCGCGCTGGCGCGCTTTCGAAGTGAAGGCTTCTCCGCGCTCGCCGGCGCTGTCGTCCCAAGCTTCACAAACCCGAACAACACCTCGATCGTGACGGGTGTTCTGCCCGCCATGCACGGCATCTCCGGCAACTATTATCTTAATCGCGAGACGGGACAGGAGGTCATGGTCACGGACGCGCGGCTGATGCGCTGTGAGACCATCCTGGGGCGGATGTCGCAGGTGGGCGTACGAGTTGCCGCCGTTACTGCCAAGGACAAGCTCCGTCGGATGCTGTCGCACAACCTGCACGGAATCTCCTTCTCCTCCCAATGTGCCAGGGATGCGACTGAGGCGGAGAATGGCATCGGCGACGTAGAAGCATTCGTCGGCCGCAGCACGCCGGATCAGTACGACCCCGATTTGTCGCTGTTCGTCATGGACGCGGGTGTTCGCCTCATCGAGCACAGCATGGTGGACCTGCTCTACCTGTCCCTCTCGGATCTCGTGCAGCACGCGCATGCGCCGGGAGAGCCGGAGTCGGACAGGTTCCACGCGGCGATCGACTCACGCATTGGGCGCCTAATAGAGTTGGGCGCTGTGGTGGGCGTCGTGGCGGACCACGGGATGAACGACAAAGCGAACCCAGACGGCACCGCACGCGTCCTATTCCTGCAAGACGAACTGGTCAGGCGCTTCGGCAATGGCGCAGCACGAGTGATCTGTCCCGTCACTGACCCCTTCGTACGCCACCATGGCTCCCTCGGCTCCTACGTACGCGTTTACGCACGTAATGGCGTCGATCCAGACGCCATGATGGCAGCCACCGCTGCCATGCCGGGCGTGGAACTTGTTTTGACAGGCAAGGAAGCAGCGACCCGCTTCGGCCTTCCGGAGGAGTTCGAGGGCGACTTAGCCGTTCTCGGAGACCATGGTACGGTTATTGGTGCTTCACGCGAGGAGCACGACCTGTCTAGCTTGGCAGGCCACCGCCTGCGATCGCACGGTGGCTTGGCCGAGCAGCGTGTACCCTTCCTGCTTTCTCACCCGCTCACGACCGAATACGCGGATCGAGCCTTAATAGACGCGCTGCGCAGTTTCGACATCTTCGATTTTGTACTGAATGGTGTGGCGGGGTGAACGGCGCGCCGGCGCGCTGGCCGACATGCCCTAGGCGGATCTGGACAGCAACGACGAAGGTGACCGGCGAGAATGGCTTCGGCACGCGGCCAGGACGGGTCATGAACTGGGATCAGAATACCCGCAAGCAGACCTTCTGAGCGTCTGAGATGGGTCGAAAGCAGCCCCTCGCAGTGTCACGTCAACCGCGAGTTCAGCTCGAGCCGGCGGTTTAGCCCCGCCGAGGTGCCCGAGATGATCGGCTCGCGCAATTAATTGCACGGCTCCACGGGAGAGGACCGATCCAGATCCTCTGTTGGCGAGGTTCACCGGTCGTCTTCGAGGTCAACCGAGAGCATTGCAAATCGCGCCACAAGGCCAGGTGGCGCTACGGTATTCCAGGCTGCAAGAAGAGCGCTGCGCAGCGCCTCTTCCTCTACCGCATAGAGATCGACGCTCGTCCAGCCGCGGGTGCCCCAAGCGCCAGGTACGGGCTCGAACTCATCGGGTCCGACCTCCACCATTTCCGCCTGTAGCTCGGGCGTCAGCTTTACGACGACACGATCTTCATCCGTCCACAGGGTCGCGAAGATCCGGCCCCCAACCCGGAAGTCCGGGTGGCTCTGGTGGGCTCCCTCAACCACCTCCGGCAGCATGAGAGCCAACGCACGCACGTCTTCCGGCAGACAGGGCACGCCCTCTAACCCAAGCCTGTCTTCGGCGCCTGCCACTCGACACCGGGATGCTCGTGCACGTCGCCGGCTGCCGCACCTGTGTCGGAGGTACTGACCCAATCGCCAGGCTCGACGACCTCGACCACCTCGTCTTCCGGGTAGGCAGCTTCGAGAAACAGCCTCGCCTCGCCCTCGGCTGCCGCACGCACCGTCACGAGAGGGCGATCTCCGGTCGATCTTCGCACGCGCGCGATGAAAAGCTTTGTCATTCTCGTCCCTCGGCTTCCTGATCGGTCTGCCGGACAACGCCGCTCTAAGCCGCCGGTCCCATCTTCCCGGCGAGGCCTTGGACACCTTCACCCACGATCGGCCGATGGACGAGGCTCAGCGGTGATGTGATCTGTGGTGCAGGCACGTTGTGAAATTCGTTCCCTGACGCAGCGTGCGCGGGGACACATCGCGCCAGTAGGTGACTTCCTATATTCCATTCATCGCAACACAGGCCGGCCATAGATGCCAGCCTACCCAACACTAGGAGCTAGAATACCATATGAAGGCCCGTATCGCTGCCGTCGTCACCGCACTTGTCCTTGGCGTCGCCCCGATCTCGTCCGCCATGGCATTCGGCCCTGAGTTCCCGCTCATCTCGTCATCGCCCCGTGACGTCGAAAATACCGGCTCGATCGGTGGCCGCGCCAACACCAGCGTGCCGTTCTACGGCTCTTGTCCCATGAGTTCAGCGTCCGAGGGCAACGCCAACCAGCAGAACTTCCCGGTCAAACAGTACGGCCAGACCTCGGGCGGGCATCGCTGCTGACCGACGCGGCCACTGACGATCCTAGTGCATTGACGCGGACGAACACGCCACGCCCGCTCTCGCCAACCGCTTGCAAACTCACCGGAAATCGCAACGAGCTATGTACGTTTTGAAGGCGTCAGTGCACTAGCCCAACGATCTCGAGCGGAATGAACTCGCCAATGAGCGACATGAAGCTTCTGCGCACCGTGTCTTACGGCATGATCGGTGTCCTGGCCGGTGGTCTCGTCATGACGGTCGTGGGCACCGCCAATGCCCTGATGGGCCTGTAATGGAACATGCGATCCAGCGGCCTCCTTGGGAGGATGGTAACCACACCCCACCATCCTACCCGGGAGCAGCGTCGCGTATCGGCTCCCCGTCGTGTGGACACGACACGCCCCGCCAAGCCCCTAAGGCTGGCGGGGTTTTCTTTGTTGCTCGACCCAGCCCCGCAAATCAGGCCGAGTCATTCTCTTTCGGGTCGAAAGGCTTGTCGCTCTCGTGGTCTGGCGATTGCGCGTCAGGATCGAGGCGGCCGTCGATAATGCGGTCACCCGTCTGCGGCTCCGGCGCCGGGCTGCTGCGCCTGTTCTTCTGGTCGTCCTCGTTTTTGGGTTTCTCGTCGGGCATGGGTGTCTCCTCTGAGAGACGGGCACATAGGGCCCATTTCGCTCCAAGACGACGCAACCGGCAGCGGCCAACGCATAGGCGCCGTATCGAACCGAACGCTCTCAGGCGGCCGGGTATAGCCCCTGGAACAGGTCACCTATGGCCTTACGCCGGAACAGCGTCTGCCAGCGGCGGCGCTGATGCTCGTCGCGGTCATGCAGCATGTGACAGCGCTGGCAGAACGCCGCCAGGTTGGCGTCCTCGTTGTTCGCGGTGTCGTGGTCGCGGTGCGCGGCTGCCAGCACCACCTTCGTGAGGCGGATCTGGGCGAGCAGGTCCTCGTTGCGGAGCCGCTGCCGGAGCCGGCGACCCTGACCATCGCGCCAACTCGCGATCTCAGCATCCCACCATCGACCGTCGCCAAGGTGGAAGATCCGTTTGAGGTGTGGACGGGAGCACTCCTCGCACCGGCCCTGCGCCCGGCGGAAGCGGATCGCCTCGGAGAGCTGGGGCCAGTCGATGGGGTAGAAGAAACGGTGCTCCCGCCGGATCGGCATCCCTGCTCCCCAGCTCGGCGGGTCTACGCGCAGAGGAAGCATATCAGCTCTTAAGGCCAAGCCCAGATCGCCGGCCCTGCGCAATTAATTGCCGGATGCGCCGATCCCTCGCCAAAGCGTCTCAGGGGTGCTCAGATCGGTGGAAGGCGCCGATCTCCGAACAGGCCGCCGACGGACGTGGGAGGATGTAGTGGTGAAGTGGGTGATCGGGGCCATTGCCCTGTGCCTTGCAGCGACATCGGTCAGCGCAGACGTCTTCCCGATCGGAGCCGGCACCGAAGGTCGCCAGTGGCTGCCAGAGGCTCCGACTGCTGAGAACCCCAACAAGCGCTATCCCACCACCCTTGAGGATGGGGTGATCGTGACCGCACGGGACGGCGTGCGGCTCGAGGGTCGCCTCTTCCGCCCCGCGCTCACATCGGGCGAGAAGGCAACGCCTTGCGTGCTCATGACGGACGGCTACGGACGGGCGAGCAACACGGGCGCTTCCTTCGACGGTCCTCTCTTCGACATCGCCAGCCGCGGCTACGCGGTTCTTCACCTGTCGCTGCGCGGCTCGGGCAAGTCCGAGGGCAAGGCGGACCTCTACGCTCATTTCGGCGAGGACGGCTACGACGCCATCGAGTGGATGGCAGCACAGCCCTGGTGCAACGGCCGCGTCGGCATGGTCGGTCCACCAAGCGGCGATCGACGCGATCGACGACGGGAACGCTAAGGCCCATGCCCAGGAGCTTCTGGCGGAAGCCACCCCCGACAGCTTGGATCTGCTCGACAGCGTCATCGCCGACATGCTCCCGGCCGAGGACGAGCCCGACGCATGAAGCCCCAAGCCTTCCTGTCCCTGGAGAGCACCTTCAACGCGGCCCTCTCCGGGGCCTGGAGGGGCAGCCCTGAAGCAGATGAGGTCAAGGCTACGGGAACAGCGCGCAATTAATTGCGCGCTTCCCCGGCCACCAATCAGGCCTCGGGCTACGGCAACCCGGAAGTCGGGACCTCGGACTGCTCCGGCCTCCCTGCTGGAACGCGGGCAAGCTAACCGGGTCGCTGATCGGGACGATCGGTACTCCCGGCGATGTCGACCGTCGTCCCTAGTTCATCGGGATATTCCGCCATGAACCGCTCAAAGGTGGCGCGATCCTTGGCGCGCTTCAGCTTGTCCACGAAGTTCTCAAAATCCTGGCGACGGGTTTCAAGAGCGTGGCGCTGCGCCTCGATACGGCTGATCTCGCCATCGCGCCACGCATCGAAGGCGGTGTTGCCGCTGGGACGTACCGATGTGAGCCAGGGCCGTTCGCGGGGCGCAGCACCACGCCCGAAAGGCCGACGCAGACGTTCGAAGCCGGGGACGCCGGACAGTCTGAGATCGTACCGGCCAAGTGCCTGCCGCGCCACGACGACAAGGCCGGCAAAGCCACCGATGTAGAGGGCATCATGGACGAAGGGCATGATGGGCATGTGAAAGCTCCTTGCGCGCATCGGCGCCTTTGACGATGGGCGGAGCATGCCATCGTGTCTCCGATGCAGGCTGAACCGGTTGGTTAAGAGTGGGTTCAGCTTCCGGAACGCCCGTACCGCTGGCGCTTTGGTTTGACCCGGCCGGTAGCCGGTTCAAGTCCAAGGAGCGCGTGCATGGCGAACCATTCCGGCGACAGAGAGGCCCCGGTGCCTGGCGGCAGGGTCTCGCCTGAGACGGAAGCGTCCAGCGATGCACGCCGGCTGCTTCTCACCCCTGAGGAGCAACGCGAGCTGGCCGAGCGCCTCGCCCGGCCCGACGGAACTCGCACTGATGCAGGGCGTGCTCCTGATCCTGGCGATCTCCCCGGCGAAGCGGACGACGTGCGGGCGGCCTTCGGGACTGCCGGCGAGAACGCCGCTGACGGGAGACCTCAGGGCTTTGGCGGTATGGGGGGAGACGGGACCACACAGTCCGGGATCATGAGCGCACCGGGAGGTAGTGAGGCCCCGCCCAAGCGGGTCGATGACGTCCCGGCCTCCGAGCGGGGCAATCCAGACGAGCTGGCGGGGCGCGACGACTACCGTCGCAATCCGCCACGGCGCGAGGACACAGGCCCCGGCGGTCAAACAGTCTTCTCGAACGCGGCCCGCGAGGGTCGGGAGGCGCCGCGGGACCCTCTTGCCTCGCCAGCGGATCGGGCGGGCGCGAAACAGGGGTGATCCGCCCGCATCGCCCGCTCCCTCCCGGGTGAGGGCTCAGGCCTTACCGCCGCGCACCACCGTGAACTTGGCGAGCCCTGGCGGCAGGTCGGGCGGCCGGGGTGCTCCTGTGAGGTCGGGGAAGTAGGCGTGGCAGCGGGGATGGTACTGGTTCCCGCGTACCTTATCCGGCGGCGGGTACGGGCAGTCGTGGGCAATGCCCTCCAGCACCCGCTCCAGCGGCGTGTCGGCGCCGAACTTCTGCGCGAGCCGCGCCAGGCGGTAGGACCCCTGCCGGTGCTCGCACATCCCGCAGGCCACGCGCACGATCACGAACGGGTACTGCGCGAGGCAGCGGACCGTCTCGCCCTTGATGCCCCTTCCCGATCCCATGCTCCGCCTCGACAGGAACGAACATGGAACATAGCACGGCCGGTAGCCGATCAAGGGGGAACCTCGCCTCCGAGGCTGGCAATTAATTGCGCGCTTGGTAGAGACTCCCGATGTCGCGCGCCCTCCTCTTCTCCACCGGCCTCGATGGGGATCCGGTCGTCCTCACTCGATCAATCAGCTCGGCGGAGACGTTCGGGCGCGAGCACCAGCTCCAGCGCCTCGCCTTCGAGCACCCAGAGATCATCCCGATCGAGGAGATCGACCCCGGTGCTGGTGCTGTCGCCCCGCTGTGCCGGGAACTGACGTTGCGCGGGCAGACCGGGTCCGTGTTCCTCGACATGCTGGGGGTGACACGCCGCGGGCGCCTGGTGCTGGTCGAGTGCAAGCTCTGGCGTAACCCGCAGGCGCGACGAGAGGTGATCGGCCAGGTTCTGGAGTACGCAGGTCTAATGCGGCGGCTGAGCTATGGCGACCTCTCCGAACTCGTCGCTACCCGCACAGGCCGGAAGGCTAGCAACCTACTCTGGGACCTATCGTACGACCGACTGGGTCTCACCGATGAAGCAGCTTTCGTCGATGCGGTGAGCGAGAGCCTGAGGCAGGGAGCTTTCGATCTCGTGGTGCTCGGCGACGGCATCCGTTCCGAGATAGAGGCCGTGCGCGGTTTCCTGGAGGCGGCAGCGGGCTTACGCTCTCGGCTGGCGCTCGTGAAGATTGCAGCTTGGACCGACCAGGACGGACGGACGCTGCTCACCCCTCAAATCGCACTTCGGACGAAGCTGATCGAGCATCAAGCGATGCCCTACGCGGCCGATTTCGCTAAGCAGGCATCGAACGCGCTTCCTGTCACGGAGCAGGCAGCTCCTACTACTGATCGCCCCAACTCGGCTTCAGCCAATCGCCTGTTTTGGGATCGCTTCATCGCCGGCGTGCGCTTCTCTCATCCCGATCAGCCACAGCCGACCCATGGTGGCAACAACTGGGTCCGGTTGGCGATACCGGTTGGAACTGCCACGGCCTACCGTACGCGCGGTGCCAAAGGCCCGAATGGGCAGTGCAATCTCTTCGTGCGCCTGAGGGGCGATGCCGAGAAGCCCGCCTTCGACGCACTATGTGCCGAGCTGCCCCAAATCGAGGCTGAGCTTGGCATATCGCTGGAGGCGACTTGGAAGGGCGGCGACGAGATCGGCACGATCTCCCTCGCTCAGCCTCTTGAGACCGCGGACGAGGAGACACAGCTCGCGTGGCTGTTTAAGAACGCAGACCCTTTCGTTTCAGCCTTCCGCCCTCGGCTTTCCGCTCTCGGCTGAGGCTATCAGGTACCTCTCCGACCTCCCGCAAGGTACACGCAGAACGAAGGCAGCTAAACTCGAGGCTTGAGCGCTGCTTCCAGAATTCCCTCGACCCAGCGTAATTCGGCATCTGACATCCGAGCGAGCCGAACTGTCAGGCTCGCAAAGGGGCCACGCCGCATCTCATCGGTGTGGCTCTGGGTCGTGAAAAACTCGGCCGGATCAACCTCGAGCGCCGCAGCCAGCCTCTCGATCACAGGGAAGCGCGCTCCGGTCCCACCGACCTCAATGCGAGAGATCATATCGACGCTAAGGTCGGCTTGCTCAGCCAAAGCTTCTTGCGTCAGGCCTCGCCGCCGCCGATGCGCAGCTACCAGCAGACCGAACCGCTTACGGAGATCATCCATCTCACCCCTCCGCGAGAGGGGTAGGCGGGTCGTAGCAGGTGCAGCAGTGACGGCACTTGCGTCTTATATCTAATTTCGCAATTTACTTGCGGATCAACCCGCACGCCACGTACGTTTTGCTCCTCGGTCCGCAAGGAGCCCTTCTTGCGCCGGTCTGATAGGTGCCACGGGCGAGCAGGTAGGAATGACCGACCACCTCAGCACGAGCAAAGCAGCCACCTGGCCTAAGGTCCATCTCGTGTCACGCGAGATCCTGCCGAACGAGGAGGACGCGGGGAACGCGGATTGGAGAGGTGACCGCACGCTGCTCGCGCGTACCGCCAATCGCGCGATTCTGCTGTTCCAGACCTCCTCCTACCATGACACCAGCAAGCCCAGGGGCACGAAGAACCTCGTCCCGGCCGCCCTTTGGCTGTCGACGCCCGGCGGTGTTAAGAAGCTCGCAGAAGGCCGCATCACACCCATCACCCTACACAACTATCGCACCGATATCGAACAAGCCTTCAGCTTCCCAGGCCTCGTGGAGCGCCTCGATTTCAATCGGACTGGGATCGTCCTCGGTTCTTGATCCCGCATCGTGAAGGAGGGGCAGGTCGGATGGCATTGATCATCAAGAAAACATCAGCCGCCAAGACGCAGGCGGTACCAGTTTCAGACGCGACGGCGCTTGGCACCTGCCAGCCCTCGCGCGCGGAACTCACGGCCATCTTCGATAGAGATGCCTTCTTGGATCATCTCGGGGTGGATCTCACGTATCACGCACCAGGCCAGATTGAGCTGCGTCGCAAGGTGTACCCACATCTGCGCGATCACCTAGGCCACATTCATGCGGGCGTAGTCGCGAGCGTGGGCGGCGCTGCTTGCTTCTGGGCCGCGACCTCACAAGTCGGCAACGTGGCCCTGTCCCAGCATACGATGAAGCGGATCGCCCCAGCCATTGGTGATGAGCTTGTCGCGGAGGCGGACGTGTTGGACGTGACACCGTCACTGGTGGTCGTCCGCACCGATCTGTTCGTGGTACGATCTGAGGACAGACAGATCGTCGCTACCGTCCTCGACACCCTGGATCGCGTCTGACGCTATTGAACAGTTCCTCAGTACCAACATACGGTGCAATTAATTGCACTCACTTTACCTATGTGGTCTGGCATCCTGGCGTGGCAGGTCGCCCTGCGCTCCGTCATTTCAGCAATCATGATGCTCTAGTGCGCCGCGCCCTTGAGGCGTCTTCGGTCGGGATCGGATACTAAGCGCAACCTACCTCTTCATGCACGGCCTCTGGTCAGGAGGCGGAGCAACCCGGAGCCAGCACCGGCCTCTGCGATCTGCACGAGCGCCCCGTTCATCCCCCAAGATTTGACGGCGAAGGTTAATCCGTGCCTGGATGTAAGTTACCGCGGCTCGTGCCCTGAGCCCGAGTCGCACCACCTGGAGACACCTGCCGCCGCAGTGAGACCCTGAAAAAGCGAGACCCCCGCTAAGGCGCCAACCTTAGCAGGGGTCTGGAGCCCCAAAGGGCCGATCCAAGTCCGTTGCAAGACTGATCGTCCCTGAAATCGCGATCTCTGTCAATCCGAAAGGCGACTTTCGGGAACGGAGAAGCTTTGCCAGGAACCGGGCGCATCCCATGCGACCCGGCTCGATCTGCCGCGGCCTCACCACGAGGCCGACCGATGACCTATGCCGAGATGAGAGAGGCGATCGCCCAGGCGCTGCCGGCGATGCTGCCGGGCTTGCGCGAGCAGCTCTACACGCTGAACGCCACCGGGCGGATCGACGACCGCGAGGCGGGCGAGCTCGACGACGCGATCGAGGCGCGGCGCACCGCCGGCCGGGCCTCGCCCGCGGCCCCTGCCCTCCCGGGACTGCCGCTTGCCGCCGCGATCGCGCCGACCGCCGCCCGGATTACCAAGTTCGCCCCCCGCCGCCAGCGCTCGCCCGACCGCGCCAGGAGCCGCGAGCGCCGCCGGGGCCTCGGCGGATCGAGCCCGCTGCCCGAGCCGCTCGCGCGCCGCTACACGGAGGGCCAGCGGGCCGTCCTGTTCATCGTCGGGGAGGAGATCGCGGCGCGGGGCGTGTGCGGCCTCTCGATCGCCGAGATCGCGGCACGCGCCGGCGTCTGCCACCGCCACGCGCAGATGACCCTACGCCTCGCCGAGAGCGACGGGCTCGTCACCATCACCGAGCGCCCGCTCAAGGGCCGCAAGCACGAGACCAACCTCGTGCGCGTCCTCTCGCAGGAATGGGCGGCGTGGCTCCAGCGTCGTCGACCGACAGGGTGCAAACCGACTCACTCCACGGGGATTCAGGGATTCTCTTCTTCTCTAGAATCGAGGACGGCGGCTCGCGGCAGCGGCGCGACGGGTTTTCGGAGGGGGGATTCGGATCCCGGGCGCCCGAAAGTCGCAGCGGATTCGACCCCGATACGGTTCATGAGGCGGGGTTTCGACTGAACTGGAGGCTCTCGGACGAAGACGAATCAACACGTGGCGTGTGGGGAGCCGCACGTTGCGCGAGGATTCGTGGATCCAATGACTTGCCTATTCGTTAATACGAGGTTACCCCTGTGCGCTCCACGCGTTGAGTATCGAGTATGCGTAATGGCTTCCGCCCCTCTGCCTGCGCCGCAGGCCACCCCGTATTGGCCGCCCTTGCAGATCGGTGGAGTAGCCATCGACCTGACGCACCTTGAGCCGTTCCAGATCACATGCACGTGTCCGAACGTGACGCGGGCGCTCGTCGTCGATGTGCGATTCACGAATCACTGCTTCACGGATCACTTTGTGGATGGCCTGCATGACCCGGCTTGGAAGATCATGGATCACCAGCGCGAACGGGTCTTCTGTCATACCCGCCACGCGCTCTCACTCAGCTTGCCGGCCATGGTACAAGCGCTGCCGGGGGCTAACGTGCATCAGACGCGGCATGAACGAAACTTTGTCTATGCGGTGACCCTCGCGGATCAGACCGGCGCGCAATACACGATGTTTTTCCAGGTCAAGCGCGATCGGACCAAGGCGCGCGACATCGAAATGATCGTGGAGAGCGCCTACGCTATGCCCTCGACGATGTGGAAAGAGACGTTGCGCGAGGCGCCCAAAGTCAAGTTCGCGACTGTGTGCAGCCACGTCTTCCGCAACAAGCCCCTGGTGTTCCGCCGCCGCGAATGACAGGCCTAAACGCGAAAAAACCTCCCAGAGGAGGCTTTTTGCACTCGCCGTGCACTTGGATATCTCGCTGCGCGTGGACCGTCCCTGCGAAGGTTCGGCGGCGTCGGGGCCCTTTAAGGCGATCTGTCCCCGGCGCATCACTAATAGCCGGACTCCCTGATTGGTTCAAGCGCGGCTTTGAAAAACGGTGCTGGCCGCCCGCGGCGGCGATGGCCGCCGCAACGTTGCCCGGCCGGGCAAGTCAGATGGCGCCCTTCCGGACGGCAGCCATGATCCGCTTGAACCCCTCGCGGTAGGGCAGCCGCTCGCGGTCGCACCATTCGATGAAGTCGTTCTGGTCAGATACGTCGATCCGCATCGTGAAGGACACGGTCGGCTCCTCGGACGCCCGGCGCCGCTTGATCGGCTTCGGGGCGTCGCGTTCCACGAAGCCGTGCGCGGCAGCGGCGGCGCGGCTCACGGCCGGCACCTCGTCCGGTGCTGGCGTGGCCGGCTTGAAGTCGCCGAGGTTCGCGAGGCCGGCGGGCGTAGGCTTAGACATGGGCGGTCTCCCTGGCGGTGCGCAGGATCTCGACGATCTCGCCGGCGAGCGCGTCGGCGTTCTCCCGGGCCTTGTCGAGGCCGTTGACGGCCTGCGGGTCGAGTTCGTCGAGGCTCTGGCGGTAGGTGAACATGGAGCGGTAGGCGGCGCGCTCGGCGAGATCGTTTGCCATCATCGGGACGCCTGACGCCGCGAGCTTCTCGCGGATCGCCCGCTCATCGCGGGTGGCGAACCCCGGTTTGGTGCGGGTGAACAGGACGCGGTAGGCGCGCGGGCCGACGGTCGCCGCCTGGTCCTCGATATAGTCGATCGCCCGGCGGGCCTGCGTCGCGTCCATCGCCGAGCCCTGCATGGGGATGAGGGTCAGGTCGGCCGCGAGGATCGCCGAGGCGACCATGAGCGAGGCGGTGCCCTCGAGGTCGGCGATCACGAACTGGCTGCGAGCCCCCTCCCCTTTCAGCATCCGGCCGATGTTGGTTGAGTCGGCGTGACCGATCACGGTGATCGGGCAGGTCGTCGGCCCGTCCTTCCAGGCGACGAGGTTACGGTTCGGGTCGCAGTCGAACAGCGTCACCGACGCGCCGTGACGGGCGAGCGTCGTCGCGAGCACGAGGGCGGTCGTGCTCTTGCCGGTCCCGCCCTTGGGATTGCTGACGGCAATTACGGCCATGTCGGGTCACCTCACTTCCGGTCACGTGGCGCAGTGTGACGGAGCGTCGCTCAACGCCGGGTTAATTGCCGTGACGCGCCTTGGTGCGATGCGGCTTGATGGGACGCCGCGTCAAGGCACTTTGCGCCACTTGGTGTTATGTGAAGTGATGTGACTTCATATGAATTCATTTAAAGGCGCCAGAGCGCCCCGGATCCGTTCCAACGAACGCCGCACCCCCGTACCAGCGGGTACACCCTGCGAGACGGTGCCGGTGAGACGCATGTGCCCTGTCTCACAGGGTTGTTGTGCGGCGTGTAAGACAGCTACAAGGGACCGTCTAGACCCTGCGAGACAGTCTTATGGCCAGGATCGGCTACGCGCGCGTCAGTACCCTCGATCAGGATCTCACCGTGCAGCTCGGCGCGCTCAAGGCGGCCGGCTGCGACATCATTCGGTCCGAGAAGGTGAGCGGGTCCTCGACTATCGGCCGCGACGAGCTGCGTACGGTGCTCGCCTTCATTCGCGAGGGCGACACGCTGGTCGTCACCCGCGTCGACCGCCTAGCGCGCTCGATCGGCGACCTCCAGGACATCGTGCGCGAGCTGCGCGCCCGCGGCGCCGGCCTGCTCGCGACCGAGCAGCCGATCGACACGTCGACCGCCGCTGGTAAGGCATTCCTCGACATGCTCGGGGTTTTCGCAGAGTTCGAGACGAACCTCAGGCGCGAGCGGCAGGCCGAGGGGATCGCGAAGGCGAAGGCGGCCGGCGTCTACAAGCGGGCGCGCACGATCGATCCGGAGGCGGTGCGCAAACTGGCAGGGGAGGGGGCCGGCGCCTCGGCGATTGGCCGGCAGCTCGGGATCAGCCGGGCGAGTGTCTACCGGGTGCTCAAAACTGCTCCGTAGCCTCTCCCAACCAAGTCACCAGCGCGAGCAGCCGCTAGCGAACCTCGGCGGTAACCTCGTACGTCCTGGGACGAGCAATTAATTGCGCGGTGGGTGCTCGCACCAGCGGCTCGCATAAGAGGGGCGTATGGAACCTGAATTGGTCTGCAATAAGAGCCGCCAGATGCGAGACCGGTCGTCTCAAGGATTGAGCGGTTTCAGCTCGCCCAGAACTGTTGGGATCAGCTCAGATACGGTCGGATGAACTGGTACCGCCTATCGCGGCACTGGAGGACATTCCGAGCACGCGGCACATGAGACGCACCGGCCAGGTGGTCGCATGCTGCTCGATGAAGGCGAACGTTATTTGGGCATCTCCGCGAAGATGCCGATCGCTCTTTTTAGCACGTCGCGCTCCATGCGCGTCCGGTCGAGTTCGTGGCGCAGGCTGGCGATCTCGGCCGCCTGGTCGGACGGCGAGGCAACCGGGCTCGTAGGAGCAGAACCCGGCGCGCCTGCACATCGCTGTTGCGGGGAGCCATCCATCAGCATGGTTCGCCACTGGCGCAGCATGGAGGGCTGGATCCCGAGTTCCGCGGCAATCTGCATCTGCGACCGGCCGCTGCTCTCGAGCAGGGCAACCGCGACGCAGTCAGGCAGCGATCGGCAGTGGGGCCTCCTTCGTTCCGCACCACGTTAGCTTTCGGCAAAGACGCCGGTCCGTGGCAATGCCAGGAGAAGCACGGCTGTCGTGATGCGGAACGCCGGCGGCCGTAGCGAGCTGGGGCGAGTTTCCGACCGACCTCTCGTCCCGGCTCGCCCCAATCGGCTCACGGGTCGGTTTCTAAACACCTGCAACTCGCGGGTCCCCTTGTCAGGCGGAGTAAGTCGGCTGGCGTCACGACTACGTCATAAGCTCGAGATTGCCTGCAACAAGGTCGTATTGACGGCAATATCATTTAGCATTTTTTTAGAATGTCCGACGTATAAACGCCATGAAAAATTTTATATTTTATTAATGCTACCTATTTTTGCGATGATACACATATACAATCGCAGCAATTCAGCTCGAAATAAATGCAAAGGATTTCGTACAATGGGCATAAAAGACAGTATGCATAATCATATAACTTCATCATCCATAGATGGAGATAATGATATAACTGTATCTGAAAAAAACACCGATAGTAATCCTTCAATATGTATTATTGATAATCGAAAAATGCTTCGAGATTGCTTAGAAAAATGCTTGGTGAAAGCATTCGGCAGTCATATTATAGCAACGTTTGCCTCCATTGATGAGTGGGATCAATCGGCAGTATCACGCAAAGAAGGAGACGTAGTTATACTGTGCTGTGATGCAAGAGAGACTGTGCAGAGCGAGTTAGAGCGTAATAATCTGCTATCTCGCAATAATTTTGAGGTCAGGATTGCGATTTTGTGCGACAGTGAGGATTTAGGAGATGTCGTTGAGTACCTGAACAAGGGCGCAAGCGGCTATATCCCGACCAGCGTTAGCCTCAATGTAGCAATCGAGGCCATACGACTAGTGCAGGCCGGAGGAATTTTTGTTCCGGCTAGCTCCGTATTCCAGCATTGCAAACCTGGCGAGCCTGCTGTGGCTCGCAGCCAATTCACTCCACGCCAGAGCGCCGTGCTGGAACGGCTGCAGACGGGCAGGTCGAATAAGATCATAGCATTTGATTTAAAAATGAAGGAAAGCACGGTCAAGGTTCATGTAAGAAATATCATGCGGAGACTCGGCGTATCAAACAGAACTCAAGCTGTTATTGAGACTTATAATAAATAGAGTGACCGGAATAATTTTATATAACGAAATAGATGGATGGCATAGCCTGCATGTTGAGGTTCGCAGCTGCAGGCCTGTAGAACGAAGGAGCGAGAACAGACCTCGACATCACACACCTCCGGTTGGGGGTGTCTCCGAAGCAATGCCGCGCACAGGGAAGTCCGGAGCCTAGCCCGATCGTGGGTGGCAAGATCTCCGGGCCGTCCTCGCCGTAGCACCAGCGCGGCTTGCGATCGCGCTTCACCCCCCGATCCCGCTGTTTATCACGACGAAGGCCCGCATCCGCTCGTAGGCCCACCGGATCGTAAGCGCTCGGTGAAGGCCGCCTTGTGCCTGTAGTGCTTTGCTCTGGATACAGTGTCTGGCGTCAGATGGCGCTGTATCGGCCCTGTGTCTGGACCTATGACCAACTCTCCTCACGTCGTCGTTGCGGGCACCCGCCGCGTCTGGTCGCTCGAGCAGAAGCGCGCCATCCTGGCCGAGGCGGACGATCCCGCCACGACCGCCTCGGAGGTAGCCCGCCGGCACGGCCTGCACTCCAGCCTGCTGTTCCGATGGCGGCGCGCCTTGCTGGCCGAACAGCAGGCCTCGGCTGCCCCGCCGACCTTCATCCCGCTCGCCCTGCCGCCCCCGGCCACGACGGCAGACGACGTGCCGGCTAGGTCGGGCTTGATCGAGATCGAGCTGTCGGGCGGGCATCGTGTGCGGGCCGCAGCCGGGGCGGACCTGACGCTCCTGCAGGGCGCGATCGCCGCGCTGCTCGGCCGATGATCCCGGTCCCGTCCGGCTCGCGCGTCTGGCTGGCCACCGGGCACACCGACATGCGCAAGGGCTTCGACGGGCTGGCCGCCCTCGTCCAGGACCATCTGGCGCGCGATCCGTTCTCGGGCCAGGCCTTCGTGTTCCGCGGGCGCCAGGGGCATCTGATCAAGGTGCTGTGGTGGGACGGCCAGGGCCTGTGCCTGTTCGCCAAGCGCCTGGAGAAGGGCCGCTTCGTCTGGCCGTCCACCGCCGGTGCCGCTGCCGCATTGACGCCGGCCCAGCTCGCCATGCTGCTGGAGGGGATCGACTGGCGCGCACCTTTGCGCACCGACCGGCCGACGATCGCGGGCTGACGGCGGCAGACTACCGAGGTGGCCACGTCCGTGGTCAGGACCTGTGGCGACGGCCCTCGGCAAGGGCTAAGCTGTTGGCATGGCTCTCGATCCTGCCTCGCTGCCCGACGACGTCGACGCCCTCAAGCGTCTGATCGTCGGCCTGGCGCGCGAGGCGGTCCACGCCAGCACCCTGATCGAGAAGCTGCGCGGCGAGCTCGCCCGGTTGAAGCGGGCGCGGTTCGGCACCTCGTCCGAGAAGCTCGGCCCGCGCCTCGAGCAACTCGAACTGGCTATCGAGGCGCTGGAGGTCGATGAGGCCGAGCGCCTGGCCGGCACGCCGGTCGTCGCCGAGGTAAGGGAGGCCGCTCGGCTCAAGCCCGCCCGGCGGGACCTGCCGGCGCACCTGCCGCGCGAGAGCGTGGTCCACGCCGGTCCCTGCGCCTGCCCGGCCTGCGGCGGGAGCTTGCGCCGGATCGGCGAGGACGTCACCGAGAGCCTCGACTACGTCCCGGGCCGGTTCAAGGTCGTGCGACACGTCCGCGAGGCGTTCGCCTGCCGTGCCTGCGAGCAGGTGGTCCAGGCGCCGGCTCCCCACCATGCGGTTCCCCGTGGGCGGGCCGGTCCCGGGCTCCTGGCCCACATCGCGGTGGCGAAGTTCGACGACCATCTTCCGCTGTATCGCCAGGCCGAGATCTACGCGCGCAACGGCGTCGATCTAGCGACCTCGACGCTCTCGGGCTGGCTCGGCGCGACTGCGGCCACGCTGCAGCCGCTGACCGAGCTTCTGCGCCGGGAGGTGATCGGCGGCTCGGACGTCCTGCACGGCGACGACACGCCGATCCCGGTACTGGCGCCCGGCACGGGTAAGACGAGCACCGGACGGCTGTGGACCTACGTGCGGGATGAGCGTCCCCATGGCGGCGCCCGTCCGCCGGCGGCCGTGTTCTTCGCCTCGCCCGACCGTCGAGGCGAGCGCCCGCTCGCGCACCTGGCGGCCTTCTGCGGCGTGCTGGTGGCCGACGGCTATGCCGGCTTCAACGGGCTGTACGAAGCCGGGCGTGCGGGCGGTGCCCTGACCGAGGCGGCGTGCTGGGCGCATGTACGCCGCAAGATCTTCGACGTGCACGCCGCGACGGGCTCGGCCCTCGCGGCGGAGGCGCTGGAGCGGATCGGGGCGCTCTACGGGGTCGAGCGCGACCTGCACGGCAAGCCGCCCGATGCGCGCACTCGCGAGCGACAGACCCGCTCGAAGCCGCTGGCCGAGGCGCTGAAGGCGTTTGCCGAGACGAGCCTGCCCCAGGTGCCGGGCCGCTCCGACCTGGCCAAGGCGTTGCGCTACATGCTGGCACGCTGGCCGGCGCTCATGCGGACCTTCGACGACGGCCGTCTCGCCCTCGACAACAACGCGGCCGAGCGGGCGCTACGTAGCGTGGCGGTCGGGCGCAAGAACTACCTGTTCGCGGGATCCGAGCTGGGCGCCGAGCGGGCGGCGGCGTTCTACACGCTGATCGAGACGGCCAAGATGAACGGG
>NZ_JBSNCC010000037.1:0-25017 GCF_053764715.1 Methylobacterium sp. Gmos1
TCTCGTGGTCGCGCACCATCCGCACGGCACGTTCGCGCACCTCAGGGGAAAACGGGGTTGTTCGCTTCGTCATGGCTCCATCCTCTCAGAAGTTGGAGCCTCCGGGAAACCCGGGGCGGTTCAGAGGAGGGTGAGCTACCACTACCGGGCTAGTGCGCCCTCGCACATCCCGTAGGCCCCGCCCGAAGCAGACCCTCGGCCCTCTCACAGGCTCCTTCGGCCTGTCCCGGCTCGGCGGCAGCCTAGTGCCCGCGTTCCGCCCCCTCACGGGTGCTGGGCTGCCGCCTCTTTCTCTTTCCAGCGTGGCAAAAACGACCAGGAACGATAAGATGGCTGGGCGCGCAGGTGACCTGCACCTCGCCCCAGCCGAAGCCGATGCAAATCAGGTTGCCTGACCCGTTTATCGTTTCCGATCCAGCGCGCCTCGCGGCTCTGGATGCATTCGACGTCCTCGATACTCCGACCGAGTCGGGTTTCGACGATGTCGTGCGCCTCGCAATGCGTCTTTGTGCGGCGCCTGTCGCTCTCGTCAGCCTCGTTGCCGCCGACCGCCAGTGGTTCAAGGCTAACGTCGGATTTCCGCAGTGCGAAACTGACCTTGAGAGTTCGGTTTGCAAGTTCGCGCTTGCCGAGCCTGACCTCCTTATCATTCCGGACCTCGCCGCTGATCCGCGCACGGCATCAAACCCCCTTGTCACGGGGGAGCCGCACATTCGCTTCTACGCCGGAGCACCTTTGCGCCTGACGGGCGGCGCGGTCGTGGGCTCGCTGTGTGTCATCGATACCGTCCCCCGACCTGCAGGATTGACCCTGGAGCAGAGCGATGACCTGCGTGCCTTGGGTCGTCAGGTGGTCCTCCTGCTTGAGGCGCGCCGATCTATGGCCCGCGACAGGGCCGAAGCGCTCGAGAAGGGGGAGGCACAGGCCTCCGCACTCGCGCGCGCTGCGGTAAGCGAGGCGCAGAACATCTCCCTGCGCATCAGCGACCAACGCTCGCGTTTCGCCCAGGAGGCCGGGGGCGTCGGCACCTACGAACTCGCCGTCGCCTCCAGCATGATGCAGGTGTCGGCAGAATTCTGCCGCCTCTACGGTGTGCCGGTCGCGCCCCTCTACTCAGCCGCAACCTTCGAGGCGCTGGTGCTGCCCGAGGACGCGGGCGTGCGCTCCAGCGACGAGAGCCGCGAGGATGGCAGCGCGGTACTGGACATCGAATACCGCATCCGCCGGGCGGATGATGGGGAGCTTCGCTGGATCGCGCGGCGAGCAACCTTCATGCGCGATGAGAGTGGAGCTGTCGTCGCCATGTTCGGTACCGTGCGCGACGTGACCGAGCGCCGTGCGGTGCAGGATGCCCTACGCGCCAGTGAGGCGTTGGCACAGGAGAACATCCAGCGGGTCCAGCTAGCGCTCGCAGCCGGGGCGATCATCGGCACCTGGAACTGGGACATCCCCTCGGACTGCTTCACCATCGACGAGGCCTTCGCCCAGACTTTTGGGCTCGATCCGGTTCTAGGCCGCGAGGGCATCCCACTCGCTCAGATCGTCGCGACCGTGCATCCCGACGACCAGGCCGGGCTATCGGCCGCCATCACCACCGCGATTTTGCGGGGCGGCGCCTACGCCCACCAGTACCGGGTGCGCCGCGCAGACGGGCGGTACTACTGGATCGAGGCCAACGGCCGGGTCGACAGGGCGGAGGATGGCACACCGCTGAGCTTCCCCGGCGTCCTGCTCGACATCGAGGAGCGACGCGCTGCCCAGGCCGCGCTGACCGCGAGCGAGAGCCGATTGAGAGCGCTCGTGACCGCCGGCGCACAGTCGGTCTACCGGATGAGCCCGGACTGGCAGGAGATGCGCCAGCTCGACGGGCATGGCTTCCTTGCCGACACGGTAGCGCCGAGCATGCGCTGGCTCGACTCCTACATCGATCCCGCCGACCGCCCGGAAGTGATGGCAGCGATTGAGGATGCGATCCAGCGCAAGGGCACGTTCGAGCTTGAGCATCGGGTACGGCGGGCCGATGGAAGCTTTGGCTGGACGCTCTCGCGCGCCGTGCCTCTCTTCGAAGAGCATGGCGAGATTGCCGAGTGGTTCGGGGCGGCGAGCGATGTGACCCCCCGTCGAACCGCCGAGGCACGGCAGGCGGCCCTGGTCACGGTGGGCGACCAGTTGCGCGACCTCGGTAGCATACCCGACATTGTCCACGCGGCGGCCGGGATCGTCGCACAGGTGCTCGGCGCGACGCGCGCCGGTTACGGACTGGTTGATGCCGCGCGCGCGAGTGTCGACGTTCCAACCGACTGGTGCGCATCGGGGATCGCCTCTGTCGCTGGCCAGCACGACTTTCGCGACTACGGCTCCTACATCGAGGATCTACGGCGCGGTGCAGCCGTCCTGATCGAGGATGTAGAACGCGACCCTCGCACTCGAGAGAGCGCCGCGACACTGCTCGGGATCGGTGTTCGGGCACTGATCAACGTGCCCGTGATGGAACGCGGGCGTCTCGTTGGGATCGGCTTCATCCACTCCGATCGTCCCCGCGCCTTCTCGACCGAGGAGCTGGCCTTCGTGAGGGCTGTGGCCGACAGGGTTCAGGTCGCCGTCGCACGGGTGCAGGCCGAGGCGCAGCAGGCGCTGCTGAACGGCGAACTGTCCCACCGGCTCAAGAACACCTTGTCGATGGTGCAGGGCATCGCCGGCCAGACGCTGCGCAGTGTCCCGGATCAGGCCCCGGTGCAGGCGTTCACGCAGCGTCTCATCGCATTATCGCGGGCACATGACGTGCTCCTGCAGGACAGCTGGGCGGCTGCGCCGATCCACAGCGTTGTCGAGCGTGTGCTATCCCTACAGTCCCCCCTGGAACGCTTCCGGATCGTGGGGCCGAACCTAGCGCTCTCCCCGCAGGCGACACTGTCCCTGTCTCTGCTATTGCACGAGTTGACGACCAATGCAGTCAAGTACGGTGCGCTCTCCAACGAGGTGGGAGCGGTTAGCGTGGCGTGGTGGGTCGAGGATGATGACGAGCGAACGGTCGTTCTCACCTGGCAGGAGCGCGGTGGCCCACCGGCACAGGCACCGACGCGACACGGCTTCGGAGCGCGGCTGATCCAGATCGGGCTGGTGGGAACCCGCGAAGCGCAGCTGAGTTATACAGCCTTGGGCTTTGACGCGGAGTTTCGCGCTCCTAGCTCGCAGGTGGTTGCGTCGTGATCCGGGCGGTGACGGGTTCTCTCTGGGGGAATCCATGACATTCGAAGGCACCGAGCGCCGGCCAATTGTGCTTCTAATTGAAGACGAGCCGATCCTGATGATGGCCCTGTCGGACCTCATCGAGGAAGCGGGCTGCGCGGTCGTCGAAGCGACGACGACCGTCAAGGCGATCCGCATTCTGGAGGCCCGCATGGACATCCGCGTGGTGGTGGCGGATCTGGACATGCGCGGGTCGGCAATGGGACTGAAGCTGGCTGCCTTGATTCGGGACCGGTGGCCGCCGATGGAACTCATCCTGACGGGGGCCGTGAAGCCGGAACTGGCGAACATTCCGGCTCGAGGTGTGTTTCACGACAAGCCGTTCAACCACGCCGGCATCGTCGAAAGCATCCGCGCTTTCACGTCAAACGGCCAGTCGTAGATCGCTTTGTCGTGACGCCGGGTGACACGACACATGCTGGCATGTCATTTGATTTCCTTATGTACAATGCTGATATGACTAAGAGCCCCTAACAGAACTCGCTCTTGTACCTGCTAAGTGTCTGACATTACAAGAGCAAAGGAGATTTAGATAGGTGCTCTGAGTCCTGTTTTGCGATAAAGCCTTGAGCCCGCCTATAGGCCATCCGGGTCATGCATGCGTGCCACGGATCGCTCGCATCTAGATCGTCCCAGGTAGGGAAGCACTCGATGCGCCGGCGGGTATGCTCGTGTAGCTTGCGGGCAATAACATCAAGTTGCATAGAATGGGCAGGAGGGCGGGTTGTCGACGCTCCCGCAGGGCAAATCTGTCGGACTCGGATGCGCCGAGCCAGCTGCTTTAGGCCTAGCACCGCGCCCGTCACGCAAGCCAGCACCAGAGGGGATATGGAAGCGGGGTAGGCGGTGCGAGTCATAGCGCCTCCAGGCCTCTCCCAGATTTTCCCGACGCTACCTGGATCGGCGGCTCGTTGGCCCAACGCCAGTTCACTTTTGAGCATCTTGTATGTCATTGCCCAGATTGCGCCTGGCTGCGAAGCTCTCAACGAACTGGTGCGGTGATGCCTCTCTTTCAATGGCAGGAATCGCCAGTCATATAATGTAGGAAATACGACATTATATGTCAGAAACAGACTAAATATTCTCAAAATAGTTTGAATCGCTACTTTTTAGGTTGTGATTTTTGATTTATATGTTGACACCAACGAGTATGGGGTGTGCATGCTCGCAGGTGACTTATTTGGATCGTGCGATGCCTACATTTTTCTTCGACATCCATGATGGAAAGTGGATTCGCGATGACGTAGGGGTTGAATGTGAAAATATCGCGGAGGCTTGTCGACACGCGAAGCGCACTCTGCCTGCGATAGCGCTTGACAATATATCGCAAGACGATGATCGTCACGCGATCACAGTGATCGTCACCGATAACGATCGTCGTCCGGTCTATACCGCTAGTCTCATAATTATTGAAATGATGATAAGCTGATGATATTGCATTACAATATTGAATTAATATTTACACGGCCGCTTGATCTCGCTCCACTTTAAACGAAGGGCTTGCACGAACTTCCCAGAGAGAGTGCCAGCATGTCCAACCTGTGAGCAGAAGCACCAACAGGATGATGATCAGGATGCCGACGAAGCTCAAGCCGCCTGTACGTGGCGCCTACCAGCGTATAAAATGAGTCGCTTCGGGTTTTTCTGAGATTGTTTGATTAAATAAATTCACGATCATGCTGCAATCGTGAAGCTATCCAGTTCTTTTATTTTGTCTCATTTCTAATACGGCCGATATTTATTTTGTTGAAAAATGCTCTAGACGCGTCGAGAAAGGTGCAGGTACTCAGGATTGAAGCTGCAAAAATTTCGTAGACGAGCCAAGTTTGGAACTTTCAAGTGTCTGTGCTTTAGATCGACCAGACCTAAGAAGCGCAAATGTTGTAGCGTACGATTGGCGTGCACAATCGAGAAGCCTAGGATGTCGGCCAGATGGACTTGTGTCAGAGGTAGAAAACAACCCGTTTCTCCCGCCAATCCGACGACCTGCAAACGCAGCAGAAGCTCACAGAAGAGATGAGCCATCCGCTGATCCGCCCCACGTTGCCCGAGGTTCGTCAACCACTCGCGCAGGATTCCTTGTTCCACCAGCATCGCCCAGCAGAGCGCCTGCGCAATGCGGGGATGGTTGCTGGTCAGATCGACAATCGTGCTCCGCGGAATCTCCACGATCTCACAGGCTGTCAGGGCAGCGATGGAGTGGTCCATGCGGTTCAGGATGGCGACGTGCAGGTCGCACGTGTCTCCCGGTACGAGCAGGCCGAGGATGTGGCGCTGACCGTCGACCAGGATCTTGTAGCGGCAGGCGAAGCCCCGGGTCACGAGAAACACGCTCTCGGGGCGATCGCCTTCTCGGATCAAGTCGACCTGGGAGGAAACCCACCTCCTCTGGCTCATCACCCCCATCAGCGTCCCTCGATCTGCATCCGTCAAACCGACGCTGCGTTCGAGCTTGGCGATCAAGGCATGGGATTCGGGCAGCGAGACGTCCGCGGCGTCCGTCAGGACTGGCCGCTGCGGTGGTTTGGTCACGCTGAACTCCCTATTCGCGGCAGTGCCGTCCGGCTCATCGTTTCAACCGTTGCCGGAGCCATCGGGCCGCTGCCTCCGGCGTGTCGAAGGTGGGGGCACGTAGGCCTGCCAGGCGGCCGAAGCCGGCCTCGAGGAACCAACCGCGGAGCTGTTGGTGACCGGGCGTATCGAGGCGCACGAGCACGCCGACCAGCAACCCGTTGGCCATCACGAGCAACCCCTGACGATCATCGCTGTCCGTGTCGACGCCGATCGGCTGAAGCACAACAAGCGTCTCGACGTTGTGCGGCGGCTTCATCATGAGCTTCGTCGGCCGGTGCTCGGCCACGGAATGCTGCGGCGCACACCCCACCGCGTGTTCTTCAGGTGCAGGTAATTCGGGTTATAGCCGCATAAGGCTTTCAACCGCGGCACGTCCAGAATGGTCAGGGTCCGGCGCTTGAGCGCGATCAAGCCGAGCGCGCGGAGGTCGCGCAGCGTGCGATGCACATGCACGTTCGATAGGCCCATGGTGTCGGCGATGTCGATCTGGGTGAACGGGAAGCTGAAGCTGTTGTCCGTCACGCGGCCCACGGCCTCCAGCCGCAGCAGGAGCTCGCAGATGAGATGGGCGATCCGCAAGTTGGCCGGGCGGCCTCCGACATTGACGAGCCATTCCCGCAGAACGGCCTCGTCGACGAGGGCGCACCACATCAATGCCTGCGTGACCCGAGGATGATCGTTCGTGATCTCGACGATGGCCTGTCTCGGGATATCCACGACTTGGCAGGCTGTGATCGTACCGATATTATGATCCATCTGATCGAGAATGAAGACATTCAGGTCGCAGAAGTCGCCGGGCACGAGATAGGCCATGATCTGGCGCTGCCCGTCCGGCAGAACCTTGTAGCGGCATGCGTAGCCATCGAGGATCAGATGAACGCTGTTCGGCGGATCGCCCTCGCTGATCAGGTCGGTGCGCGCGGGCACTCTGCGAATGCGGAGCGTCAAGGCACTCAATGCCTTGCGATCTGCCTCGGTCAGTTCCTCGAAGCTCTCAAGCTTTCGGATCAGTGCGTCCTGCATCAGCTACATCAGTCAGAAAGATGCGACAATGTATGTCGTAAATCTGACCTCCGCACAGTCCTATGATTGTTTTCTTGCGGCTGAAGACGATTAAGATCATACAGTGCGCCGTCGCTTGCACATGCAACCCGGCGCAAGCGGTGAGGATTGTTGGCTCCCGCCCCCAACGAGGTCGGGATCGTGTCCGTCCAGAGAGCGTGCCACAACCGTCTGCTTGCGGCACTTCCGCCAGCGGATTTTGCCCGGCTTCAACCCCACCTGATGACGGTGCCGCTCCGGATCGGGGAGGTGCTCATGGCGCCCGGCACGCCGATCCGGCACGTCCTCTTCGTCGAGGATGGCATCCTCTCGGTGATCGCGACGGCGTCGGACGACCGGCAGATCGAGCTGGCGCTGATCGGCCGGGAAGGCCTCGTCGGCCTGCCGGTCCTCATGGGCACGGACCGGAGCGCGCATGAGGGACGGGTGCAGGCGAGCGGCTACGCCTGGTGCCTGGAGGCGGACGCCATGCGCGAGATCCTCGGGACCAGCCCCGACCTGCAGGCCTTCCTGCTGCGCTACGCCTATTCCGTGACCGTCCAGATCGCCGGCACCGCGCTCGCCAACACGCGCTACAAGGTGGACCAGCGTCTCGCACGCTGGCTCCTGATGTGCCACGACCGCACCACGGGCGACGAATTGCCGACGACGCATCGCTTCCTGTCGCTGATGCTCGGCATCAACCGTCCGGGACTGACGACCGCACTGTCGGTGTTCGAGCAGGCCGGCATGATCCGGACCGAGCGCGGCACCATCACGATCCGCGACCGGGCCGCGCTGCTCGCGAAGGCCGGAGCCTGCTACGGCGGTCCGGAGGGCGAGTACGAGCGCCTTCTCGTCGAAGGACGCCCGGTCTCCCGGTAAGCGACGCTCGCGAGGCGCCCTGATCGTCGTCCCGCTCTCGCCCTTGCCGTGCGCTCGGCGCGGCATCACCGGCGCGGGTTCGCCATGAAGAACCGCAGCATCTCGCGGCTGGCGTCGGGGCCCGCCGGATCGGTGTGGGAACCGGCCGGATGGCCGCCGGCCCAGGCATGCCCCGCGCCGTGCAGAATCCACTGTTCCGACGTCCAGGTGCCGGCCGGTTCGGTGAGGAAGGTGCGGGTATACGCGGTCCCGCCGCTGGAGCGCCCCTCGACGGTGCTGACGATCAGGTCCGAATCGGGTCGTGCCTGGGCGACGGCCTGGTCGCCGTTGATGGGGGCGACGGTCGTATCCCGGTCGCCGTGGAAGACGATGGTCGGCACCGGATGCGTCGCCTGCCGCGGCGGCAGCAGGGCACCCCGATACATCGTGGGCAGGGCCAGGAGCATCGAGCCGGCCGAACCGCAGGCGAGGCCGGAATGGATGCCGACGGCCGCGTAGAGGTCCGGATACGTCATCGCCATGACGGCGGCGGCGGCGCCGCCCGACGAGAAGCCCGCGATGTAGACCCGTGCCGGATCGACGACGAAGCGTCCCATGATCTCCCGCGTGAGGCCGGCCAGGATCGACGGCTCGCCCCGCTCGCGCTGCTGATCCGCGTCCCGGAACCAGTTCCAGCTCTTGGTGATGTTGGCCGACCGCGGCTGATCCGGATAGGCGACGAGGAAGCCATGCTCCTCCGCCAGGCGATCCATGTTCGTGCCGATGGCGAAGTCGCGCGCCGATTGCGAGCTGCCGTGCAGCATCACCACCAGCGGTCGGGGTCCGTCCCCGGGGCCGGACGGCACGAACAGGTCGTAGGCCCGGCTTCCGGCAGAGTTGCGGAACCGGCACTCGAGCGCCCGGGGCCGGTCGATCGACAGCCCCGAGGCTCCGGTCTGGTCGATCCTGAAATTCATGGTCATCGCTGAACTTTCGTGTGCGGATTTGCCTGGAGCACCACCGGATCGCGGCCGCGGTTCGTGGGCATCGCGCCCTCGCGGATGCGCCGACAGCCACGCTGGAATTCGTCGCCTTTCCGGATGACGCCGGTCTCGTCACCGCATATGGCCGACCGGCGGGCCGTGCCGGAACCCGCCCGCCGCACGGTGAGGGCCGGATGGGCACGGGGCGGGACGGCCTTGCCGGACGAAGGAACGACCGATGCCGTCGGCACGGATCCGCGCGGCTGCGCCCTTCCGACAACCCTCCGGCCTCGGCGATGTTGCATTGCAGCATGAAAAGCTGGCCAGGCCTGCCTCGTCGGAACCGACGGCGCGGGCTCTGGATGGTCCCGGCTCCCGATCGCGAGGCGTGAGGGAGGGCCGTGGCGTTCCCGCCGTCCTTCAGGCCGCCTCGAGCGTCCGCACGCGCGAGAACCCAACCAACCTGCGGGCATCCTCATCCCAGAGCGCCAGACCGAGGCAGCGGAGGCTGTCGCGCGGCGTCAGGCGGCCCACCTGCCCGAGCACCCCGTGGTCGTCCATGCATTCCTGGAGGCGGTAGTTCGGGATGCGGCTGTTGAGGTGATGGACGTGGTGCAGACCGACATTGCCGGTGAACCATTGCAGCACCGCCGGCAGCACGTAATGCGAGCTTCCACCGAGCGCGGCGGTGTGGAAGTCCCAGGTCTCGGGACCGTCCCAGACCGTGTCCTCGTACTGGTGCTGGACGTAGAACAGCCATCCGCCGATCCAGGCCGCCACACACACCGTCGGAACGAGCGCGACGAGCACCGGCATCACCCCGCCCGCCGCGACCGCCAGCAAGCCGACGAGCACGGCGAGAGCCGCGTCGAGCGCCAGCACGTCGCGCCAGGCGGTCCGCCAGGGCAAGCCGACGCCGAACGGCATACGCTGGAGCAGCATGAAGTTGAGCGGCGAGCCGAGCCCGATCAGCAGGAACGGATTGCGGTAGAGCCGGTACCGGAGCCGGCCCAGGCGCGACAAGGCGAGGTACTCCCGTACCGTGAGGGTCGCGACGTCGCCGGTGCCGCGTCGGCTCAGGTCTCCGGTCGAGGCGTGGTGAAGGGCGTGCGCCCGCTTCCAGCTGTCGTAGGGCGTCAGCGTCAACAGGCTGAGGGCGCGGCCGATGGCGTCGTTGGCGGTGCGGGAGGGCAGGAACGATCCGTGCCCGCAATCGTGCTGGATGATGAAGAGGCGGACGAGGAGGCCGCCGGCCGGGACGGCGAGGAGCGGCACGACGCAGCCATGCCCGGTTGCCGCCGCGGCGACCATGGCGGCGCACAGGACGAGGTAGGGCAGACCGGTATTGGCAATCTGGCCGAGGGCGCTGCGCACGTCCGGCTCCCGGTAGGCCGCGCAATGGCGGGCGATGTCGCGCGCCTCGATTCCTGCGGGAGGCGTCGTCTGGGTATTCATGGGGTCAAGCCTTGCATCGGCGGGCGGCGGTCCTGCGCCGGTCGGCCGGGACGGGGGAGGGGGCAATCGCCCCCGCATTCCCGTCCGGCCTCGCAGGGAGACGGGCCTCAGGCGACATTCCGGGCCGCCGCCTCGACGGCGGAGACGATGTCGGCCACCCCGAGACGGACATAGGCGAGCACGTCGTTAGGCGTACGGCCGCTCTTCGGCATGGTCCGGACCGCGAGGGCGTGCACCCTCGGCGCGTCGACGGCCTCCGCCGCGGCCTCCGCCAGTTCGCTGCCGATCCCGCCGACGTAGTTGTCCTCGACCGTCATGACCACGCCGCCGCGGCCGGCGAGCGCCAGGACCGGCGCGGTGCCCATCGGCAGGCAATAGGCGTCGACCACCGCCACCGAGTGCCCGGCCTTGGCCAAAACCTCTGCCGCCTCCAGGCAGCCATGAACCATGTAGCCGGAGGCGACCAGGACCATCCGCGGCCCATCGTTCGGCGAGCAGCGCAGGACCTTGTGGCCGCCGAACGGGAAGCGGTCGTCCTCCGCGTAGAGGATCGGCAGGTCCGCCCGCACCGCCCGCAGGTAGAAGGCGCCCGGGGAGCGCGCCATGGCGAGCACCATCGCGTAGGCGCCCACGGCGTCGCTCGGGGTCAGCACCGTGACCGCCGGGCGGCCGGCCTTGTCCTCGACATGCGAGAAGGCGCGCATGAAGGCGACGTCGGCGAGCGCCATCTGGCTCGGCCCGTCCGAGGCCAGGGTCGCGCCGGCATGGGTGCCGACGAGCTTGAGGCCGGCGCCGCCGATGACCGCCATCTCGATCTGGTCGAAGGCGCGCTCCAGGAAGCGCCCGAAGGTGCTGGCGAACGGGATCTTGCCGCCGCTCGCGAGGCCCGCGGCCGCCGAGACCATGTTCTGCTCGGCGATGCGCGCCTCGAAGTAGCGCTCGGGAAAGGCCTTCGCGAAGCCGTCGGCGTAGGTCGAGTTCTTCACGTCGGCATCGAGCGCCACGACGGCGGGATTCGCGGCGCCGAGAGCCTCCAAGGCGAGCCCGTAGGCCCGGCGCGGCGAGAGGGCGCGCTTCTCCTTCACAGCTGCGGCGACCGTCGGGTTGCGGCCGACCGCCGCCATGAACCCGACCGGCTCGGTCGCAGGCGTCGAGGCCGGCGGCGCGGGAGGCGGCGCGATCGTGAGGACCGCCGCGCTCGCGCCGGGGTCGATGCCGGCGACGCCTAGCGCCCGGGCGCGCGCATCGAGGGCGGCGAGGGCGGCGTCGAGCCCGCCTGCCGTGACGGGGGTGCCGTGATGACCCATGCCGCCGAGGTCGGGCACGCCCCAGCCCTTGACGGTGCGGGCGATGACGCAGAGGGGCCTCGCCTCCCGCGAGGTCGGCCGCGCCCGCAGGACCTGCTCGATCGCGACGGGATCGTGGCCGTCGACCACGACCGCCTCCCAGCCGAACGCCTCCGCCTTGCGTGCCAGGGACTGCCAGTCCTGGGCCGGGGAGACCCGGTCGCTCTGCCCGAGGGCGTTGCAGTTGAAGAGGGCGACGACGGACGAGAGCCCGTGATCGGCGATGAAGTCCATCGCCTCCCAGATCTGGCCCTCTCGCGCCTCGCCGTCGCCGATGATGCAGTAGATCGCCTTCGCGCTGCCATCGATCCGGGCGGCCGCGGCAAGCCCCGCCGCGACGGAGAGCCCCTGTCCGAGCGACCCGGTCGCCGCGTCGAAGAACGGAAACCCGAGCATCGGGTTGGGGTGGCCGTCGACGAAGCTGTCGATGCTGCGCAGGGCGAGGAGATCGTCCAGCGTCATCGGCCGCGCCGCGCCGCCGGGGCGGACCGTCACGCCGAGATCGGTGCAGGCCGCGTAGACGATGGGCACCGCATGGCCCTCGGAGAGGACGAGGCGGTCGGAACCGGGGGCGTCGGGTCGGGCCGGGTCCCAGCGCATCACCCCGTACATCAGCACCGTGACGAGGTGGGCGAGCGACAGCGCGGTGGTGGGGTGCCCGCTCCCGGCCGAGGTGGTGGCCCGGATCGCGAGCTTGCCGAGCGCGATCGCCTTGGCGTGGACGGCCTTCGACCGGATGTCGTCGGCCGGATCGATGGGCGGGACTGGCGCGGGCATGCTCATGCGGCGGCTCCTGTGCGGGACGTGTCGGGGGCCGCCGCCGCCGGCGCGTTGCCGGATTCGATGCAGGGGCGGCTCAGGTCGTCGAGCCAGACGGCGACCCCGTTCGCCGCGAGGTCGTGCCGTGGGTTGGTCATGCGGTCATCCTTGGTTCGTCGGAGCACCCGCCGGCCGGGCCGATCCGTCGCGCCGGCCACGTCCGGGCCGCGCGGTCATCCGACCGACCGCAGGGGCGCGGCGTGCCCGGCCGGGAGGCGGGCGCCTTCGGAGAGCCAGGCCTCCGCCGCGCCGCGCCCGGCCTCGCGCAGCCGCAGCAGGAAACGCCAGCCGAGATCGGTGCTGCTCTCGTCCCGGAGCGCCGGGTAGTGGTCCTCCGCCGAGACGCGGTGCAGCGCCAGGGCGCGGAGCTTCGCCGCCAGGGCGCTGCGGCCCCCGCCGGACCACGACAGGTCCACCATCGTGCGCAGGGCGGACAGCTCGCGCTGGAGCACGCCATCGAAGGTGATCTGCTCCAGTCGCCGGACGATGTCGGGCGCGCTGCAGGGCGCCTCCTGGCCGAGACTCGGCACGATCTGAACCAGCAGGATCGCCGGGGCGTCGGACGCCTCGATGAGGCGGATCAACGGCGGGTTGGCCGAGTAGCCCCCGTCCCAGTAGCGCCGGCCCTCGATCTCGACCGCCTGGGACTTCAGGGGGATGCAGCCCGAGGCGAGGACCATCTTGCGCACGAGTTCGGTCTCGCGAAAGATCCGGGTCGCGCCATCCGAGACCGCGGTCGCGGCGACCAGGAGCTTGAACGGAGGCGCGGCGCGAAGGGCGTCGAAATCGACCGCGTCGGCGAGCAGCCGGTCGAGGGCATCGTGGTTGAAGGGATTCGACTGGTAGGGCGAGAGCCAGCGGGACGTGATGTCGGTGAAGACGGTCACGGCGGGCCCGAGCTGAGGCGGCGCGGTCTCGCTGATGCGCTTCCAGAAGCGGTCGAGGTGGCGCCGCGCCTCCGGCCGGCCACCGGCGATCAGGCCGGCCGCCATCACGACGGCGTTGACCGACCCGGCATTCGTGCTGCTGACGGCGTCGATGACGAGATCGTCCTCCTCCAGCAGCCGGTCGAGGACGCCCCAGGTGAAGGCGCCGAACGAGCCGCCGCCCTGGAGTGCCAGCGAGAGGGTGCGAGGCGCGCGGTGCGGTGCCAGGTCGGTCGGTGCGGTCATCGGATCGGGTCCGGCGTCGGGGCAAGGAGGCAGGTCGGTCCCGGGTCGGTCGGCGGGATCGGCCGCTCCGAATGATCGCCTCTGTGCGGGGACCGCGTCCCGTCGCCTGTGCCACGACAGCGCGACCGCGCCGAGGCACAGGATCCCGACGACGGCGAGCAGCGACGGTCCGAGGCGGCGGAGAGGAGCCTGCGTCACCTGCCCGGACCTCGGCGCGGCGGCGGGTCCCTCGGCGCTGGGTCCCGTGGCGCCGGTTCTCACTTGGGTGCCGACGACGGGCCGGTCCATGAAAGCGTCCGCCATCGCGAGGCGGAACGGAAGCGGCCCGCGGCGTTCCGAACGGGGATCGATGGCCATGGTGGTCTCGTGAGCGTGGAGGAAACGGGTTGGATCCCGGGGCGATCCTTGCCCGGAAGCGGCTCGGGACCGGGCAGGAGCGCCGCCGCTTCGCGCCATCCTTCGACGCCGTCGTGGGTCCGGCGGTGGGCGATGCAGGGGCGAAAAAGCCCGATTGGAGTTGGTCCGTGGCGTTCCCATCAGCGGCGTCTGCGGATCGCCACGGCGAGGAGGTAGCCGAGGGCACCGGCCATCGCGGCGAACGCGAGCGGGAATTCCTTGGCATACTGGGTGAGCGTCTCGCCGCCCCGTCGGGGGGCGGCTCCGGCCTCCGGAAGGATGTGGCGACCCGTGTCGATCGCCCGGTCGGCGAGGTCGCCGGCCTGGCCCGCCACGTCGCGCACGGCGTCCCTTGCCTGCCCGACGAGGGTCTCGGCAGCGCCTCCGACCTCGTCCCGCTTGCCCTCGGCCCTGGTCTCGTCGTTCCCGGCGACGGTGCCGACTCCGCCCTGGACCTTGCCGCCGAACTCCCTGGCGGCGTCGGCGATGCGGTTCTCGTCCATCTCGTTCTCCTGTCGTCGTCGGGGCGGGGGCGCCGCCGCGGGGGCGGAACCCGACTGGTCCCCCTCGTCCGCTGCTGCGTGCCCCCAGAATGAAGGTCCGTCCGGGTCAGCCGGTCGTCGGGTTGGTGGGATTGTCGTCGGTCGGCCCCAACCGCTCGGTCTCGGGACGCTCGTCCGATTCCTTGGCCCGCTCCGTCATGTCCGGCGGCGTCACGGGCTTCGGTGCAGCCGCTGCCGCAACGGCGGGAGCCGGGGGTTCATCCGCCCCGGACCCAGCGAGATGGAAGTCGAAGCCGTCCGCGCCGGTCCCGGCACCCTGGATCGTCAGCACCTTGCAGCTGGCCACCGAGCCGTGCGGGCCATGGACGATGCCGGCCCGATGCGTGAGGTAGGTGCCCGGGCCGAGGCTCCGGCCGGCATCCACGAGATCGCCCTCGAGGACGTAGTGGGCCTCCGCCCCGTTCCGGTGGAAATGAGCCGGGATCTCCGCGCCGGGGCCAATGTGGATGATGGTGGCGATCACGCCGCGGGATGCGTCGAGGTTGAGCCGGCGGGCGGCGATCCCGTCCGGCGTCGCCCCCGGCAGGCTTATGCCGGAGGCCTCGATGGCGTCGGCATTCGTGACGAGCGACCCGTCAGTGTCGTGCGGCATGGGGATTCGTTCCTTCGTCGGGGACGTGTCTTCGTCGGGGCTGTGCGGTGCGTGTTGGGGTGTCGGCTGGGAAGGAGATCCGCGCCTGCCGGCGGGTCGGGAGCGAAGGCTCCCCGCCTATTGCGAGGCGGGCTGATCGGGGGCCGCTGCCGCATAGTCGACGATGGCGGCCCGGCAGGCGGGGGAGACCTTCCGGGCGTTGGTGCGGAAGCAGGCGATGACCTCCGGCCCGTTCGGATCGAGGCCGTCGCAGAGGCGGGCATAATCCGCCGAGCAGAACGGCCGCAGCGACTCCCGGGACCGGTCCGCCTCCGCCGCCCGCGCGACGGGAGGCATGGCCGATGCTGCGATCGCGAACAGGACGAGAAGCTGGATCACGGCACCGGCCTTTCACGGGAGGAGAGCCGAGGAGGCCCAGAGTGATGCGGGGCTCGCAGGCGCGGCCCGCAAGGACGTCACACGCGGCGCGGCGCCGGTGCGTGGGAGGAGATGCGGGTGACGACCGGCGCGACGGCCGCGCTGCGACCGGCGAAGAAGGCGGCGAGCGCACCGAAGATCAGGGCCAGCGCCCCGGAGAGGGCTCCCTGGGACACCCGACGGGCAGCGGCGTCGGCAACCTCCTTCGACTGCTCCTTGGCCGAGGCGAGGGTCTCCTTGAACTGCTGCACGTATTGGGCGACCTGGGTCCGGGCCTGCTCGACGGGGATGTTCTGGGCCTTCGCCAGGGCCTGGGCGGCCTTGTCCTGCGCGGCGGCCTGCTGGGCTCCGTCGCCCGAGACGGCGGCGCGCATGGCGGTCACCGCGGTGTCCTTCAGCGCGGCCGGATCGGATCCGGATCCGCCCCGGATTCCGGCCTCGATCCCTGAGAACGGGTCCGTGACCTTGCTCAGGGACGGCGCCGCCGCCTGCGCCAGGGTCGAGACCGATCCGCCCATCGCGTTGCCGACCCCGCCGATGGCCGAGGTGGCCGTGCCGAGGGCGCCACTGACGATGCCGCTGGCTGCCGACGACAGCATGTACAGAACGACGAGGGTCGAGACCGCCCAGGCGAGCAGGCCGTGATGCCCTGCCGTGGCGGGCGACGGCTTGCCCGAGAGCCGGCCGGCGAAGTATCCGCCGGCCCCCGCGGCGAGGATCCCGGAGAGGACGAACCAGAGGCCGGCGCCGATGCCGAGCGAACTCGCCGCCGGGGTGCCGTCGCCCAGGGGGTCGACCGTCGAGAGGCCGATGCCGAGGCCGAGCATGTTCAGGATGACCTGGGCGATGAGCCCGACCGTGGCGCCCGCGAGGACCGCGCTCCACGAGACCGAGTTCAGCATCATCGTGCGCATCTCCTCGGCCGGCGCGACGGCATTCGTCTGGGAGGGGGCCGGATCGAGGCCGGGCTGGCGGCCCGGGGCGACGGGCGTGGCTTCGCTGATGGTGGGCATTGGGGATTCCTGGATGTTGGGATGGGACGGTCGGCGGATCAGACGACCCGGCGGCCCACGAGGGCGTGGTAGAGCCACAGCACGACCACCGCTCCGACGGTGGCGATGAGCAGGCTGTAGAGGTTGAGTCCCGAGACGCCGGGCTCGCCGAACTGATGGAACAGGAAGCCGCCGACGACGGCGCCCACGATTCCGAGTGCGATGTCGACGATCAGCCCCTGGCCGGTGCTGTTGACGATCCTGCTGCCGATGAATCCGGCGATCAGGCCGAGGACGATCCAGGCGAGGAAAGACATGGGTTGGCTCCAGCTTGCGGCAGGCGGCGGGTCCCGGCGCGAACGCGCGACGGGCGATGGAACGCATCCGATGGCGAGGTCCGCATCGGGCGCGTGGACATGACGGGTGTCGAATGCGGCTGTGGCTTCGGCCTTGCCGACCATCAGGCCGATGGCCTGCTTGCAGGGCACCGCATGATCGGGCGGCGGCGGATGCCTACGGCATCGGATGGATCGGCCCCGCCGCCATGGCCATCCATACCTTCGCAGAGGGTACGATTATTAAATATCTGTTCGTGGCATAAGTTCCAAATATTCTAGCGATTTATTGAATATAAGTCGGCGGACGAGCCGAAATATACGAATAACATATGTATGTCTTATTCGAGACAATCATCGTTGGATGATGATCGGCACGGAAGAGATCGTCGCCAGGACCGAAAAACACGTCGCCACGCGGATGGAGGCACCGACCGGTCCGTCACGGGTCGCCGGCCGTCGAAACCAGGGACGGGATCCCGCAAGGCACGCATCCGTACGGCGTGACGATCCCCACTCCTCGTACCGGGCCGCGTCGGGCGGCCCCGTCGACCCCTCGGAGGAGCAATCGCACCGACCATGTTTCTTCACATGTCCGACGCCTCGATAGTGGCATACCCGAGAAAGACGCACCCGATCATATGATGAAATAATATAAATCGGCGCTATTCAATGGTGTCCAGGTCGGATTTTCGATAATACCCCCTCCTGCGATTAAGGGAGCGACATAAGTATCCGAGCGTTGCCGGGCATGGGCGCATGCCGTCTCGCGGGGTGTCGGCGCCGGCGGAACGGCCGATATCCGGGAGCGCCGACACCGAAGCCCGCAGGCTCGTCGGCGATTCGACCCGGTGTGCGGTGCCCGTCCGCCGCCCCTAGCGCATCCAGGAATCGATCAACCTCCAGCGGAGATCCGGCATGGCCGAGCGCGTCACGATCAAGCCCTATCCCCGCCGGGGCCGCAGCGGAAGGGGGGCCGGATCAAAGGATTCCAGAGCTACGTCCGATCGCACCATGATCGGGCGATTCTCCGGGCAGCGGCTCCGCGCAGGCCTCGCGATAATAAATTCTATGACATTCAAATGATATTTGCGCATAATCCCCTTATAGGTGCGAATTATTTCAATGTCACGTGGCTGAACCATCCTGATATTCGGCAAGTTGTCGTTCATACGACTCGCAAAATCGTTAGCGGAGCATGTACATGACGGAAAACACATCGGGCCAGGACAGCCGCCAAGGCAAGCCTGGCAAGCCCGTGCTCTATGTCTTGATCGCCAGCTTCGGCTTGGCCTTGGTCTCGTTCGTCGCCCTGCTGACCTGGCAAGGCGCGAATGCGCCGACAGACGTGAGCCAGACCGCATCGCGACAGCAGGGCACGGGTTCGGCGAGCGGGCCGTCGAACGCAGCGACGTCGGCGACTTCCACTGGCGTGCCCGCCGGCAACCCGGCCTACCCGCAACCCGCGTCGCGCAGCGGCAATCTGTGACACTCGTCTCGACCGAGGGGTGGGGCGGCTATTCCGCGACATCGACCGGTGGCCGGCATGTCACTGTCGGCCGAAAGCGGCGACGGCGGCGGCATTCGCAAGGATCGTGTCCGGGGCCGCGGGCGGGGGGCGTCCCCACGGGTTGATCGGCGCTCGCGCGGCGGGCCTCGCCGCACAGGCGCTGGCTGTCCGCCGGCCGTATCCTCGCTCCAGTCCGGGGACCGGCACCACCGATGAATCCGGCGGCGGTCGAACCCACCCGCGAGGGGCGCCGCCGACCGTGCCTCGGTCCTCGGCCTCATCCGCGCGGAAGGGGGCGAGCCTCGTCGAGGTCCGGCAGGTCCCGATCGGTTTCCGACCGCGCCGTGTAGTGCGGATCGAGCTGAGTCGTGAGCAGATCGCGGCCCTCGCCGGTGTCCTTGCTGATGGCGAGCAGGGAGTTGTAGGACCGATCGTTGTCCCGCAGGGACGCGTTCAGGACTTTGTGGGGCGCCAGGTGCCGGCAAGCCAGGCGCTGAAGCATCGCAATGATGTCGACCTCCGTCGCGAGCTCGAAGCCGATCGTGCTCCTGAAAAAGATCTCGACGCCGCTCCGGCCTTCGATCACCCAGACGCGTCTCGGCTCATCCGACATTCGGTGCTTCTCCTTCGATGCCAACGGATGCACTCCTTGCGCGCGCGAGACCGAGGGGGGCGTGCAGGTGACGTCCGGTCTGTGCAACAGACCTCGCTTGAACGATCTCACGCAGGAATCGTCTTTCGCGCTCGGAGAGGCGGCCTTACGCTGCAACCCTGACCAGATATTATCCAGAAAAAATCGAAGAAAACAGTGGTATGTTATATTTGGTGATTAATTTGTGTTGTATTCCAAGCTCGTCATCGGTTGTTTCTTACAGGTGCTGATGGCTGGGAGAGGTGTGCGCTTCCACCTGCAAAGTGAAGGGAGGGCCGCCTTGGTCCCCACATCGAGCCACCCGGCAGACATGCTCGTTCGCAAGCTGGGCAGCATTGCGCGCCTCTCCGACGAGGAGCGCCGCGCCGTCATGCGCCTGCCCATGACGATCAGGCCGTTGCCTGGCGGGCATGATATCGTATGCGAGCACGACCGTCCCATGCAGTGCTGCCTGATTCTGGATGGCTGGGCGAGCCGCTACCAGTTGTTAGCCGAGGGCAGGCGCCAGATCTTCTCGTTCCATGTTCCGGGCGACATTCCCGACCTGCAGAGCTTGCACCTGCGTGTCATGGACCACAGCCTGTGCGCCTTGACGCCCGTCACGCTGGCGTTCGTCCCCCACGAGGCGATTCGCGACCTGACGACCGGGTATCCCGGCATCGCGGCAACGCTCTGGCGTGATACCTTGGTCGACGGTGCCATCTTCCGAGAGTGGATGGTCGGGATGGGCCGTCGGTCGGCATACCAGGCGGTCGCGCACCTGTTTTGCGAGATGTATGTCAAACTCGAGGCCGTCGGGCTGGCCGAGAATCATCGCTACAGGCTGCCCGTCACGCAAGTCGACATCGCCGACGCGCTCGGTCTGTCGAACGTGCACGTCAATCGTGTTTTACGCCAGTTGCGTGAGGAAAATTTGCTCGCGCTTAGGAATGGCTGGCTCAATATTTCAAACTGGCCGGAACTCGCCAAGATCGGCGAGTTTGACCCCTTGTACCTCCATGTAGACCGACTGGCAGCATGAGCCTCCTCTTTCAGCCTGTCCCGATCGCAACGGGCAGCCGCGACGCAGAGAGCCGGCTCGTCTTCGCCGACGGCTTCTTGGTCGCTGTGCTGGTCCGCCTCTCCGAGGATCACGGGGTGGATGAGGGAAGGTGGTTTCTCGAGGCGGGCTTCGGCCGGGTCGATGACCAGGGCCAGCCCACCTTCGCCGATCTTGATGAAGCGCAGGCGTGGATCCAGCATCGCCTCGACGGGCAATGAGCCGGTCGCCGGCCCTCGCGCTTCGGGCGACACGACGGAAAAAGGCGTGCGCTATCCGTGAGAAATGCTAGGCCGCGCACGGGTTTCGCTGTCCTCGAGCGACATGGCTCTGCCTCGCGCCGGACACTCGGCCGTCTCGGCCCGATGTCGCGCGAGCCTCGGCCCCGAGGCATGGCAGAACGGAAACACGGGAAGTAGCGCATGCCGATCCGCCGGGAGCACCAGATCACCCGCCAGATGCTCCGAGATGAGCCCGACACGCTCTGGGTGTTCGGCGACACGCTGATCGGCAAGAGCCTGGGCGGCCAGGCGGCGGAGATGCGTGGCGAACCGAACGCGGTCGGCATCGCGACCAAGCCATTGCCGGCCATGGACCCGGCCGCCTACTTCACGGACGCTGATATCGAGACGTTCCGCAGGGCTGCTGAACCCCCGTGTCGCCGGCTCGCCGATCACCTCCGGTCCGGTGGCATCGTCGTCTGGCCGGCAGCCGGAATCGGGACGGGTCTGGCAGATCTGGAGCGACGCTCGCCGCGGATCTGGGCGAGCCTGGAGCGGACTCGCGAGAGCCTTGAGGGGCTGTGACCCGCTCGTTTGCCTACGGAGAGGGCGACAGCGCTCCCAGCGGCACGGCCGTGTCGGTGGAGAGGTCCATCTCCTCGACGTCGATCGCCAGCCGAACTTTGCCGGATCGGCCCTCCTCCGCCGGATCATGAGAAGGCCGCCCCATCGGGCGGCCCCCCCTGCCGTCGTTACAAGCCCAACAGGGCACCGGTGGTACTGGCGACCGTCATGGCCAGTCCTCCGACCAGTACCCCGATCATCGCGTAGGAGACGGCCCGCAAGAGCATGGCCTGGATTCCATCCGACCCGATCAACAGCGATACCCGCCCGAGGTCTGACCATACTGCTTGACCGGGAAGTTCTGCTGGTTGGCGTTGCCCTCCGAAGCCGAGCTCATCGGGCAGGCGCCGTAGAAGGGCACGCTGGTATTGGCACGGCCGCCGATCGAACCCGTCGTCTCGACGTCGTCGCTCCAGAACGGGTCCGAGGGGGAGCTCGACTCGAACGCCATGGCGGATGAGAGCGAGGCAATGCCGAGGACGAGCGCCACGGCGAATGAAGCCATAGTGATTTTCATGTCTTGTGATGTTCCTTGGTCCAAAGCGCGGACGATCCAGTGAATTGTCGTCCACGTCGATAAGATTGTCTTACAGAAAATGTCTATGTTGCGATGTGTCTATGCGCACTCACAATATCGAAACAAAGCCAGATTGGGCGGATAGCGAACTGAAATGATGAGGAATTTTCGCTGAAATCGCGAATTTGGCAAAAATATGCGAGATCAAATCAAAAATATCCTCATGGCGACTGCCCAAGATGCCGACGTACTGAACCGTCTCGACCCCGGTTAGCCGAAGCTTGAGTGACGGCCTGGCCGGCGACAGCGCGCATCACGACGCCGAAGAGCGAAGGAGTGGGCGTCCTCCCAGGGCGAACTCCGCACCGCCCGGCGTGGGCTGCTGTGTCAAAAGAAGGGCCGCCGTCAGGCGGCCCTTCGCTGGATCGGCAGGATCCCGGGGCGTCTCGCCCGGGCTCCGGCACCTCTCAGCGGACGACCGAAGGGGTCTGGTCCAGGCCGGAGAACGCCTTACCGGCCTCCTCGATCGCCCGGACCGAGCCCTCGGCGATGACCCGGCTGTCCTGGACCATATGCTGCAACCCCTCGCGGACCAGCTCGCTCTGGATCGCCGTGAAATCCTGCACCGACGACGCGCGCGTCAGACGGGTCAAGCCGTCGATGTTGCGCTGCCACTGCTTCTGGCCCAGTTCGAACCAGTTGCGGGACGCATCCTGCACCGCCTGGGTCAGGACCGTGCCGCAACGCGTGACCGCCTCGATGTTCTGCTGGGACTGACGGGCAAGGCGCTCGCTGTCCTGCCCGGTGAAGCCGAGGACGCGCGTGAACCGATCGGCAGCCTCCCGGGCCTGCTGGGATGCGGTGTCGACGTTCTTCTGCACGATGTGCTTGGCATCGTCGGACGCTTTTGCGCCGAGATCGGCCATCTTGCTCATGCCGTCCCGAGCCGCCTCGGTGAATTGAGTGCCCTGCTCGCTGGTCTTGCTCATGCTTGCCTTGACGGAGTCGGTGAGCTTGTCGGTCTGCTCAGCGTGCTTGTTTGACGTGGCGCTCTGATTGATGCCCATGGGAATTTCCTCGTTGTTTCGTGGAGGTGCACCGGAAGAACCACCGCACCCGCCCGGCGCATCGGCTGGGGGCTGCGAACTTCGATGGTTTTTTGCTGCACTGCATCCATATCGGTGCGAATTGGCCAGCTTCAAGTGCGGCGCATCATAATTAAACTGCCGTTTTCGTCCGTAAAAAGCATCAAGATCCATAGTTTAGGTGTAAGTGCATGGTTGCGTTGCACAATCTCGTATCAGCCGCGACGATCCCGGAGCTGATGGTCCTGGTCCGTCTCATTCGTCACGAATACCTTCGATCGATCGGCCTGCGCCGGCCTGGAAGCGGCGGGATCGGCCTGGGAGGGGAGCCCGGCCGGGCGTCCCATCTTCCGGTCGAGGGCGAGCAGGACCGGGGTGACCATGATGCCGTGCATCAGGATGGATGTCTGGTTGTGAGACCTCCTTGGCGCCGGCAACAACCTTGAGCGCGCGATCCAGAGCGGCGGGCTCGGCCTTCTTGGCTGCCGCGCGAGCCAGGGCAGGCTTGTCCTTCAGACGTTGGTGCAGGACCATCTCGGGCGAGAGACCTTTCAGAGCACGCTGTCGACGACCATTGTAGGCGACATTGAAGCCTGCCAGCAGGATTTCCAGATCCTGATGGCTGTAGATGGTGATACCGAGCACCTCACGTTGCACCCGACCGTTGAAGCGTTCGACCATGCCGTTGGTTTTCGGGGTGTAGGGTCTGGTCTTGCGGTGCTCGATCGCGTGGTGCCGGCACGCCGCTTCGAAGGCGTCGGCCGTGAAGCAGGATCCGCGATCAGTCAGCAGGTGCGTGACCCGGAACGGCAGAGCCGCGACGGCCTCATCCAGGAAGGTGACAGCTGACGCCGTTGTCTCGTTGTCCTTGACCGCGAGATGCACGAAGCGTGAGGCACGATCGATGGCAACGTACAAGTAGCGCTTCCGAGTTGATCCGTCCTTGTCGCGCAACTTGGGCAAGTGCTTCACGTCCATATGCAGGAAGCCGACTTCGTACTCCTTGAACTCGCCGTGGGGTCTGCGGGACGGATTTGCGGGCGGGAGACGGTTGAGACCCTCGGCCTTGAGGATGCGGTAGACGGCGTCGCGGTTGAGGTGGGGCAGGAAGTGGGTGACCACGAAGGTGAGGTCGTCGAGAGGAAAGCCGGTCGAGCGACGCAGAGCGCAAACAATGGCGCGCTCCTCCTCGCTGGCCTTCCAGGGCAGGGTGTGGGGCCGGGCCGAGCGGTCCTGGCAGTCCTCGGGTCCACGCTTGCGCCACTTGCGGATGGTCTCGGTAGAGACGCCATAGCGGCGGGCGAGGACGCCGGAGGGCTCACGAGAGCGGGCGATGTCGGCGCGCACGGCGGGGGTGGTGCGGGCGTTGGGGTGGATCGCGTGCATCAGCCCGCCCTCCGGGAGGAGGAGCGGTGTACTCGCTCGAAGCGCCAGGCATGCTCCTCAATCGCCCAACGCGCCGCGTCCCAACAACGTTCCGCCACTAAACAGCAGGATTACAGTTGCCGGGTAAACCGGGGGCGGTTCACGCGCGTCGGCGAGGCTCACGCCACGGCGTGCGAGAACGCGGCCGTGCCCCACTGTAGCCTTCTGCGCGGCAGCGCGGCAGGCGCGATGCCGCTGACTGCGTCAAGCCTGCCGACATGCTCCGAAGAGAGCTCGAGGGTTGTGGCGCCGAGGTTGCTCCGGAGCTGGTCGAGGGACCGCGGCCCGATCATCGGCACGGTGCCGTGCGTGCTCGCCCACGCGATGGCGACCTGATCGGTGCGCAGCCGCAAAACGGCACCATGATCGAGGCGAGCATGCTTCTCACGATGTTATGAAGCCTGCAAATTTCGCCTATTTCTGATGATAGGCCGCACCAATTAACATTTCTCCTAACCGTAATTATATGATCTGCACAGTTGACATGGGTTAAAATCCTTGCATGCAATCGGCATCGCTCGATTTGGAGGGATACATGAGTGAGATCGAAGCCTCTGTGCTCAATTCAATCGGGCGCACCCGCGACATCATAACGACCTATGTGGCACACAATGTCGTCCAATCCTCGGCGTTGCCCGAGCTGATCGCATCGGTGCATGCTGCATTGCGGAGCCTCGGCACCCCATCTCCTGTCGAACCCGAGAGACTGACGCCACCAATCCCAATCCGCAAAACGGTGACGGCGGAGCACATCATCAGCCTTGAGGATGGGAAGCCGTACAAGGCGCTGAAGCGACACCTATCTGGACGGGGCCTCACGCCCGACGAATACCGGGCGAAATGGGGCCTACCGCGCGACTATCCAATGGTGGCGGCCAACTATGCAGCCCAGCGTTCCGAACTCGCCAAGAGCAATGGGCTGGGGCAGGGACGGAAGGGAACGGCTAGAAAAGCGAGGTAGTATCAACCATCGAGGATCCAACACCGTGTGCGACCTCGCACGGCACGCGCCTCTGTCGTGATCTAAGAGCGCCTAACAGAACCGGTCGATCTGGTGGATGGTGATGAGGCTGGCCTGGAGGAACGTGAAGGCTTCGTAGATGTCGGCGCGGCGTTCGTAGCGGACGGGCAATCGGCGGGCTCGGT
>NZ_JBSNCC010000038.1:0-22478 GCF_053764715.1 Methylobacterium sp. Gmos1
TCGCGCCGATCGGCAACGTCCCTCCCGCCGAGGCCGAAGCGCGCTATCATACCCACGTCGGCGACCAAGCCCTGGCCGCCTGAACCCAAGACAAACAGCCTCCGAAAAACCCGGAGCGGTTCAATCCATCACGCCCTCTCGTTTCCGGCAACAGTCACTCTCGGATAAGCCCGATTATACCGACAGGCGCAAGCCGGTATCCAGGCCGTACCGACGGCGAGCAGCACAGGCTGCAACGCCCGCACCGGAGGGCAAACAATGACCCGGATCACCTATCGCACCGCCGACGTTGACGGCTTCTCGATCTTCTACCGGGAGGCCGGCGACCCCGCGAAGCCGGCGCTCCTGCTGCTGCACGGCTTCCCCTCGTCCGGCCACATGTTCCGCGACCTGATCCCTCTGCTCGCAGACCGCTTCCATCTCGTCGCCCCCGACCTGCCGGGCTTCGGCCTGTCGGAGGTCAAGCCGCGCGATAGCTTCACCTACACCTTCGACGCCCTCGCGACGGTCATCGGCCGCTTCACGGAGGTAGTGGGGCTGAAAACCTACGCGCTCTACGTCTTCGACTACGGCGCGCCCACCGGCTTTCGCGTGGCCATGGCGCACCCGGAGCGGTTGACCGCCCTCATCTCGCAGAACGGCAACGCCTACGAGGAGGGGCTGAGCGAGGGGTGGAACCCGATCCAGCGTTACTGGCGGGACCGGAGCGATGCCAACCGGCAGGCCCTGCGCGACCTGCTGACCCCCGCCTCGATCCGCTGGCAGTACGAGCACGGCGTGCCCGACACGTCGCTGGTCTCGCCGGACGGGAGTGCCCTCGACGCCTGGTACATCCAGCGGCCGGAGGTCGACGAGATCCAGCTCGACCTGTTCGGCGACTATGCCAGCAACGTGGCGCTCTACCCCGCCTTCCAGACCTATTTCCGCACGCACCGGCCGAGGTTGCTGGCGATCTGGGGCCGGAACGATCCGTTCTTCCTGCCGGCCGGCGCGGAGGCGTTCCGGCGCGATATCCCGGATGCCCAGATCCGGTTCCTCGACACGGGGCACTTCGCCCTGGAAACGCATGCCGCTGTCATCGCGGAGGCCATCGCGGACTTCCTGCATGCCTGAAGAGGATTGTCAGGACGGCGCGGCTAGCTCCATCCTGACTTTTCGTCGGTCCGGGCAAGACAATCGTCCCGGAAAGGAAGCTTTCCGTTGAGTGCCAGGCGCGATCCGGTACCTCGCTGGGGGCTCGCAATGAACGTGGGGCGGGGGTCTCGGCGCGCCAGCCTACGTCCCCGTCGTTCTTCACCAACCGGACCGTGAGACCTTTCGAGGAGGCGAACCATGACGACAGGGACAATCCTTGCGGCCGTCACTGCCCTGATGCTTGGACAGAGCTCTCCGCAGCCGCTTCCCTCGATTGCGGCCACGACGACGTACCATCGCGTCGCGGTCGACGGCGTCGGCATCTTCTACCGCGAGGCCGGTCCACGGGACGCGCCCACTATCCTGCTACTGCACGGCTACCCGTCGTCGTCGCGGCAATGGGACTCGCTGCTGCCACTGCTCGCCGACCGCTACCACCTGATCGCCCCCGACTACCCGGGATTCGGCCAGAGCGAGGCGCCATCGCCCGCGCAATACGCCTACACGTTCGACAACTTGGCGGCGACGATGGCGGGATTGGTCGCTCAGCTCGGTCTCGAACGATACACGCTCTTCATGCAGGATTATGGAGGCCCGGTCGGCTTCCGCATGGCGATGGCCCGCCCCGAGCGGGTGAGCGCGCTGATCATCCAGAATGCCAACGCCTACACGGAGGGCCTCGGCGCCAAGTGGCAGGGCATCGCCCGGTACTGGGCCGATCCCACGTCCCATCCCGAGCAGGTCGACGCCTTTACCTCGCTCGAGGGTGCCAAGCAGCGCCACCTCGGGACGAGCCCCAATCCCGAGCGCTACAACCCGGACACATGGAGGGACGAGCACGCCATCCTGGGTCGCCCGGGCGAGCGGGAGATCCAGGCGGCACTCCTCTACGACTACCGCACGAACGTCGCATCCTACCCGGCCTGGCAAGCCTGGATGCGCAAGCATCCGCGGCCGGCCCTCATCCTCTGGGGTCGCTACGACCCCTCCTTCATCGTGCCAGGAGCGAAGGCCTATCTGCGTGATATGCCGAACGCGGAACTTCATATCCTTGATGCCGGGCACTTCGCATTGGACGAGGCTACGGACGACGTCGCGCGACTGACTCGGGATTTCCTCGGCCGTATCATTGCCACGGTACCGTGATCGGACGACTACCACTCGACCACGAGCACAGCAAGGATGCAATCAGGACGACGGCGACGCTATCATCAGCATTCACTTTCGAAAGTATTCGCCGACGATTGCAACGTCCGCTCACAAGCGGCAAGCAGCTCATGTGCTGCTGTACGCCGGAAGTCCGCATATGGCGCACAGCGGACCAAGCGGGTTTCGAGCGAGCGGCGTTCGATGCTGCCGGGGAACGGTCAAGCCGCGTCGTGCTTGACGTAGGATGCAAGGCCGTTGCCGAAGGACCACTCATCCCGAGCGTTGGGCGAGAGCACGATGAGCACGTCCTCCGGGCGCAGGCCGGGGTTCTCGACGAGGTTGTCGGTGATCGCCCGGTAGAGCGCCTTCTTCTGCGCCGTGTCCCGCCAGTTCCCGGCAATGATGTTGACGACCACGATCTCGTCGGTGCGGTGCAGGCCGAGGTAATCGGCGTCGTAGAGCAACTCGTCCCGCGCGTGCTGGTGGATGAGCTGGAAGCGATCGTCGGCCGGCACGCCGTAGGCAGTCATCAAACCGCGGTGGACGCCGTCGGAAATGGCACGGATGTGCTCGGGCGACTTTCCTGTGATGAGCGAGATGCGAACGAGGGGCATGAGGAGCTTTCTCCGAGGGATGTCGCCACGCGGTCGCGGACTTGACGCACAAACCCTAGGAGGTCACGATCATTCTGAAAATTTGAATTTTTCGAAGATACGCATCGGCTAGATCGAACGATGGCAGCCCGCATCAACCTCGACATGGACGTGCTCCGGACCTTCGTGACCGGGTTCGAACTCGGCAGCTTCGCCCGGGCCGCAGAGCGTCTGGGCCGGTCGCAATCCGCCGTCAGCACGCAGCTCCGGAAGCTGGAGGAGCAGGTCGGGCAGCCTCTCGTGCAGAAGGCCGGGCGCGGGCTCGCCCTGACGGCGGCCGGCGAAAGCCTGATCGGTTACGCCAAGCGGCTGCTGGATCTCAACGACGAGGCGGTCGACCGGCTTCGCGGCACGGACCTCGAGGGCTGGGCGCGGCTCGGCCTCGCGCAGGATTTCGCCGAAAGCTGGCTTCCGGCCGTGCTCAAGCGATTCTCCCGCGCCTATCCGAAGGTGCTCATCGAGGTTCAGGTCGGACTGGGCGCGCAGCTGATCGAGAAGACGCTGAAGGGCGAGCTCGACATCGCGCTGGTCTGGGGCGACGGCGGCGACGCTCCCCACGCGCGGCGGGTCGGCGCGATGCCCATCCACTGGGTCGGCCAGGCCGACTGGCCGGGCCTCGCGAGCCTAGGCCGTGAGCCGCTGCCGCTCGCGGCCTTCGCGCCGCCCTGCACGTTCCGGTCCGCGGCCGTGGCCGCCCTGGACGAAGGCGGCGTGCCGTGGCGCCTCGTCTTCACGAGCCCCAGCCTCTCGGGCCTCTGGGCCGCGGCCGAAGGGGGGCTCGGCATCACCGCGCGGACGGCCGTCAGCCTGCCGACCACGTTGCGCGTGCTCGATCCCGCCTCGACCGGCCTGCCGGCACTGCCGAACGCGACGCTGACGCTTCATCAGGCGGAAGCCGAGCCGTCGCCCGCCGTCGCGCGGCTCAGCGAGATCTTCCTCGAGACGATCCGGGAGCATGTCGCATGAGGCCTGAGGGCGCCTCGGCCCCGATCGCCTGCCGCGCCCTGTCCGATCCTCGCTCGTGGGACCGGAAAGACCTTCGCAGAGACGGGCACGCAGGGTCGGAAGGCCACGCGCGGGCGGGTGCCCAACATGACGAAGCGGGCCCAGCGAGGTATCATGTGTTCGATTTTTTGGAAGTTTGATTTCTGATTTTTCAAATTTACCGAACTGACGACGGCCGATAGCCCTGTCTCCGGACTGGCCGCGAGGAGCGACCGGGAACGGAAGGAAGCGCTGTCATGCCCTTCGTCAACGTCAAGGTGGCGGGCCAACCTCTCGCGCAGAGCCAGATCGCGTCGATCCAGACGGGCGTCACCGCCCTGATGGTCGACATCCTCCGCAAGGTCGGCCCGCTGGTCGGCGTGCTGGTCGAGGAGGTGCCGCTGGCGGGCTGGAGCGTCGGCGGCGCACCGGTCGCGAGCGCCGCGCAGGTGGATGCCGTCATCAGCGCCGGGACGAACACGCCCGGGGAGACATCGCGCTTCATCGCCGAGACGTACGGGCTCCTGAGGACTGTCCTCGGCTCGGGCCTCGCCGACGTCTCCTACGTCGTCGTCCACGAGGTGCCGAAGGCGAGCTGGGGCTATGGCGGCCTGACGCAGGCTCAACGCGCCCAGCACCGCTGAAAGGCTCCCGGAACACCTCGGAGGGGCGCCCATCGATCGGCTCCATGCACCTTGGCGCTCGGAGCCCTGTGGAATCCGGCCAGCATGCCGGCCGCCTAGCGAGCGGAGGACCCGTCATGACCCCTGAGGCGACCCCTGACACGCACGACGACTATCCGGTACGCCCCGGCCTCCGCCAGCGCCTGCTGCACGGCATCGAGGGCATGACCGTGCGGATCCTGGAAGCCGGGTTCGAGACGCCCGGCCGGCCCCTCGTGCTGCTCCTCCACGGCTTCCCCGAGCTGGCCTGGAGCTGGCGCCGGGTGATGCCGGCGCTCGCGCAGGCCGGCTTCCACGTGGTCGCACCCGATCAACGCGGATACGGCGGCACGACCGGCTGGGAGGGCAGCCGAGACGGACGCCACGACAGCGACCTCGCCTCCTTCCGCACCCACGCCTACGCGCTCGACGCCCTGCGCATCGTGTTCGCCTTGGGCTACCGCTCGGCCGCGGCCGTGATCGGCCACGATGTCGGATCGATGGTCGCCGCCTACGGCGCCCTGGTCCGTCCGGACGTCTTCCGGTCCCTGGTGATGGTCAGCTTCCCGTTCGACGGACCGCCCGCACTCCCATTCGACGATGCCGGGCGGGCCTCCGCGGCGCCCGGCCCGTCGCTCGCGGCTGAACTCGCCGCGCTGCCGAGCCCTCGCAAGGACAGCATGGCGTTCTTCGCCTCGCCCGGCGCGGCCGCCGACATGCTCCACCCGCCGCAGGGCCTGCCCGCGTTCCTGCGGGCCTACTTCCACGTGAAGAGCGCGGACTGGCCGGGCAACCACCCGCGCCCGCTGCCGAACGGCTCCGCCGCCGAACTCGCTCAGCTCCCGACCTACTACATCATGGATCAGGCGCTCGGCATGTCCGCCACGGTGGCACCCGACGCGCCGAGCCCGCAGCAGGTTGCCGCCAACACCTGGCTGCCGGACGCCGATCTCGACATCTACGTGCGGGCCTTCCGGCGCACCGGCTTCCAGGGCGCGCTCAACTGGTTCCGCTGCCACACGGGTCCGATCGGGCGCTCGGAGATCGCGCTCTTCTCGGGCCGGACGATCGAGGTGCCGGCCCTGTTCGTGTCGGGCGCCGCCGATTGGGGCAGCTACCGCAAGCCCGGCGCGCTCGAGCGGATGCGGACGGCCTGCCCGCGGATGACCGACGTGGTCTTCATCGACGGGGCGGGCCACTGGGTCCAGCAGGAGCGGCCGGAGCCCTTCGCCGCCGCAGTGCTGGCCTTCCTGCGAGGGCCGGGCGCACCGCGCTGACGGCGCGCGGCGAGGCCCGTCCGAGCCATCGCCGCGAGGGTGCCGTTCGGCGAGGAGGAGCCGCGCCCGGCTACAGCAGGGCCCTCAGCGCTCGCTCGGCTTGGTCGAGGCGTCCGCGCAAGGTCACCTCGTCGTCCTCGAGCCAGGCGAGCGTGGCGTGGGCGAAGGCGGCAATGCCGGCCTGCGCCGCCAGGGCGGCCTCGAGATCCGGTACGCCCCGTGCCCGCAGGGCGAGGGCGAGTGAGTCCGACAGCGTCTCGAGCTTGGCCAGTTCGCGTTCGTGCAGGGCCGGCGTCGCCGAGATCACCTCCTGCCGGGGCTTGGAGAACGGGCGGTTGTCCTCGAGCAGCCGCGTCACCGAACGGAAGGCGCGAAACAGCGTGCAGAGCGGCCCGAGCCCGGCCGGCGCACCGGCGACCGATGTGGTCAGCGCCTCGACCAGTACGGCCTGGCCGTCGAACAGCACCTCGCGCTTGTCGGGGAAGTGCCGAAAGAAGGTCCGCTCGGTCACGCCGGCGCGTGCGGCGATCTCCGCCGCCGTGGTGCGCTCGAAGCCGTGCTCGCGAAACAGCTCCACCGCCGCCTGCTGCAGGCGCATCCGCGCCGCCGATGACGTTCGCGCCATGGCCCCCTCTTGTCAGTGACTGACATTTTGCCTATGTCAGTCACTGACACATACTATATCCACGTCCCGCCCGGAGCGGCAAGGAGGCTGCGATGCGCGTATTCCTGACGGGAGCGAGCGGCTGGATCGGCTCGGCGATCGCGCGCGACCTGATTGCGGCGGACCACGAGGTCGTCGGCCTGGTGCGCTCGCCGCACAAGGGCGTCGCGCTCGCCGCCCTCGGCGGCACGCCGCTGGTCGGCTCGCTCGACGACCTCGACGTCCTGCGCCGGGGCGCGGGAGAAGCGGACGGCGTCATTCACACCGCCTTCGGCCTCGATCTCGCGCGCATCGCGGAGCTTGCGGCCGAGGACCGGAGAGCGATCGAGATGTTCGGCGAAGTCTTTGCCGGGTCGACCCGGCCGATCGTCGTCACCGACGGCTTCCTGCATCGGACGGGCGAGAGCGCCGTGGAGACAGACCGGCCCGCGGTGACGCCTGCCTTCCCACGCGCCTCGCAGCAGACCGCCTTCGCGCTTGCCGAGCGCGGCCTCCACGCCAGCGTGGTGCGCAATCCGCGCTCCGTGCACGGCCAGGGCGAGACGCACGGCTTCGTACCGATGCTCGCGGCCGTCGCCCGCGACACGGGCGTGTCGGCCTATGTCGGCGACGGCGCGAACCGCTGGCCGTCGGTCCACCGCCTGGACGCGGCACGGGTCTACCGCCTGGCGCTCGAACGGGGTGCGCGTGGCGAAGCCTACCACGCCGTGGCCGAGGAGGGCGTGCCGTTCCGGCAGATCGCGGAGGCGATCGGCCGCCAGCTTGGCCTGCCCGCCCGGCCGCTGACGCCGGCGCAGGCCGAGGCGCATTTCGGGCCGCTGGCGACCTGGGTCGCCCATGACGGACCGGCCTCCGGCGCGTGGACGAGGCGGGCCCTCGGCTGGAGCCCCGAGCAGCCCGGCATCGTGGCCGACATCGAGCGCCCGGACTACTCGCGGTAGCGGCGGGTCACCCGCATCCGCACCTAGGCGGGCGGCTTCGCCAGCCAGGGCGGGTCGCGCAGGCGCTCGGTGAGGAAATCCGCGAAGGCACGCGTCTTCGAGGCGTGCCGCGTGCCCGAAGGCGAGAGGAGATAGATCGCTCCGCCATCGGGCACCGACCAGTCCGGGAGCACGCGTCGCAGCCGCCCGGCGGCGAGATCGGGGCCGAGGAGCCATTCCGACCCCAGGATGACCCCGAGGCCGGCGACCGCTGCCCGGGTCAGCGTTTCGAGGTCGTCGGTGAGGAGCGGCCCGGTGACGGGCACCTGTGCGCTCGCTCCATTCTCGCCCTGCAGGTCCCAACGTGTTGGCGCGGTGGCGCCGTAGACCAGGCAGGCATGCATGCCGAGGTCGCTCGGGCGCTCCGGGCAGCCGTGACGGCTCAAATAGGCCGGCGCCGCGCACAGGACGCGGCGGCGCGCGGCGAGCTTGCGGGCCACGAGCCGCGGATCGGTCAGTGCGCCGATGCGGACCGCGAGATCGAACCGTTCGCCGACGAGGTCGACGACGCGGTTGGAGAAATCGGCCTCGACCGTGACCTGCGGGTGCGCGCGCAGGAACTCGACGAGGAGGGGCGCGAGCCAGAGCCGACCGAAGGCGCCGGGCAGGGCGAGGCGCAGGTGGCCCCGCGGCGCGCCGCCGCCGAGATCGGCGACCTCCCGGTCGGCGTCCTCGATTGCTTCGACGATCGCCTGCGCCCGCTGGAGGTAGATGGCTCCGGCCTCGGTCAGGGCGACCATTCGCGTCGTGCGCTCCAGGAGCCGGACGCCGAGGCGGCGCTCGAGCGCGCGGACGCGGCGGGACAGGATCGTCGGATCGCGCCCGATCCGGTCACCCGCTCGCGTGAACGACAGCGCCTGCGCGACCGCCACGAAGGCCAGGAGTTCGGCATAGGGCGCCCCGTCGCTCGATTGCTGCTTTGGCGTCATTACATCACCGACAGGACGGTCGATTATCCACGCAAGGCCACGAAACTAGATGACGAGGCGGAGGCGGATAGCCCTGGAGCGAGGAGAGCGATCATGACCTTGGGCATCGGCATTATCGGTGCGGTCCCCGGACGGGCCTGGGCGTCGATCTCCCACGTTCCGGCGGTCGCGGCCGTCCCCGGGCTCGCGCTGCGGGCCGTGGCGACCACGAGGCCGGAATCGGCGGCCGCGGCCGGCGCGGCCTTCGGGACCCGGGCCTACGCGGATGCGCGCGCGCTCATCGCGGACCCCGCGGTCGACATCGTCGCCGTCACCGTTCGCGTTCCCGCCCATCGCGACCTGGTCCTCGCCGCGCTGGAAGCCGGCAAGCACGTCTATTGCGAGTGGCCGCTCGGCCGCGACCTCGCCGAGGCGGAGGCGTTGCACGACGCGGCCGCCGCCTCGGCCTCGCGCGTGGCGGTCGGCCTGCAAGCCCGCTTGAACCCGGCGCTGCGGCACGCCGCCGGGCTCGTCGCCTCCGGGGCGATCGGGCGCGTCCTCGGCGCACGGCTGACCGCCGAGACCATGGCGTTCGGGCCGCAGATGGGCGAGGCCGACGCCTATCTCGACGATCCTCGGAATGGCGCGACGCACCTCGCGATCCACGGCGGCCACGCGCTCGACGCGGCCGCGGCGATTCTCGGTCCCCTCGCTGATGTCTCGGCCCTGTTCACCACGCAGTACCCGGAGGTCGCGGTCGGCGATCCCCCGCGAATCGACCGCCGGTCGATCCCCGACGACGTCCGGCTGCTCGCGCGGCTCGCATCCGGCGCCGGCCTGTCCGTCGAGGTGGTCGGCGGGCGCGGCGAGGACAGCACGTTCCGTCTCGACGTCCTGGGCTCAATCGGGTCCCTCGCGCTGACGGGCGGCGCGCCCCGCGGTTTCCAGAGCGGCCGCCTCGCGCTCGCGCTGAACGGCCGGCCCGTCGAGGTCGCGGAGGGGTTGCGCGCGGACCTGCCGGATCCGGCCGTCAACGTCGCGCATCTCTATGCCGCGCTCAGGGACGACATCCGGGACGGTTCGCGGACCGCGCCCGGCTTCGACGACGCCGTGCGGCTGACCCGGCTGTGCGCCGACGCGCTCACCGCGTCGCAGGACGGCCGGCGGGTGCCGGGCGGGGAGTGGCCCCGCGGCTTGACGCCGTCGGGCCAGATCCAGGCGGATTGACGCCGCGGCCGCGCGTCTTGGCCCCGCAAAGGAAAGAGACCACCATGACCATCCACCGGACCACGATCGCCGCCGCGCCGGTCCTGCACAATCCGGGCAAACGCTCCGCGCAGATCGTGTGGCCCGACTCGGCGCCCGACGCGCAGGCCACGATCACCCGTGTCACGATGGAGCCGGGGGCCGTCTCGACCCGGCACAGCCATCCGCGCTCCGAGCAGATCTGGATCGTCGAGGCCGGCGAGGCCGCCTTGCTGCTGGACGACGGCGCGGCGGCACAGCCGATGCGGGCGGGCGACGTGATCCGCACGCCGCCCGGTACGGTGCACGGCATCGAGAATACCGGCCCGGTGCCGTTCGTGTACCTCACGGTCACGACCCCACCCGAGGACATGCGGTCGTTCTACACCGGGCGGGAGGGGCGCTGAGATCGGGGGCGCCGGGGATCCGCCGCGGTTTTCGCGCGCCGAGCATCGGCCGAGCCAGGTGGGTTCCGGCCGGACGAGCCTTCATCTCCCCGGTATTCCCGATCCCCCGACCGGGCGGCGGACACGGGGCACCCCCTCTCGCATCGCCGCTTCTCACGCGTGGGCGGGCGTGGGAGACACGCCCGCATTTGCATGTCCGGGAAGGCCTTCCTGATATGATCGGCGTCGAAGATTTCGTCCGCGGCCTGCCCAAGACCGACCTGCACATGCACATCGAGGGCAGCATCGAGCCGCAGCTGATGATCGACCTCGCCGCCCGCAACGGCGTGACGCTGCGCTGGGAGACGGCGGACGCCCTGCGGGCCGCCTACCGGTTCCAGAACCTGCAGTCGTTCCTCGACCTGTACTTCGAGGGCTGCAAGGTCCTGGTCACCGAAGACGATTTTCGCGACGCGACCGGCGCCTATCTGCGTCGGGCGCACGCGGATGGGGTGATCCGCGCGGAACTGTTCATCGGCCCGCAGAGCTTCACCGAGCGCGGTGTCCCGATCGGGGCGCTGATGTCCGGCGTGCTCGCCGCGATGGACGAGGCGCGCCGCCGGGACGGCGTGAGCGCCGGCCTGATGATCAGCGTCCACCGTCACCGCACCGAGCGGGACGCGCTGGCCGTGCTGGATCAGGTCATGCCCTGGAAGGACCGCATCATCGGCATCGGCATGGGCGGGCCTGAGAACGGCAACCCGCCCTCCAAGTTCGCCCGCTTCTTCGAGGCCGCCCGCGCGCGCGGCTTTCACACTACCGTCCATGCCGGCGAGGAGGGGCCGGCCGCCTATGTCCGCGAGGCACTGGAATTGCTGCAGGTCGACCGGATCGACCATGGCAATGCCTGCCTGGCCGATCCCGCCCTCGTCGGAGAACTGGCGAGGCGGCGCATCCCGCTCACCGTCTGCCCCCTCTCCAACCTGCGGCTGAAGGTCGTGCCGTCGCTGGCAGCGCACCCGCTCAAGGCCCTGATGGCGCATGGCCTGCACGTCACGGTCAATTCCGACGATCCGCCCTACTTCGGCGGCTACGTGACGGACAACCTCCTGGCCTGCCGCAACGCCCTCGACCTGTCGCTGGACGAGATCGTGCGCCTCGCCCGCAACGGCCTCGAGGCGGCCTTCGTCACGGATGAGGAGCGGCGCTCCCTGCTCATGCGGCTGGACACTTACCTCATGCAGCACGCCGATGTCTTGCAGCATACCGATGTCCTGGCCCGATCCTCGGCCGATTGATCGGCATCACAGGTCCCGGTCGGATCGAGGGTGACGGACGATCCGGCACGCGCCGGCCCGTCCCCTAGGGCAAGCGGATGCCGCGCTCGACCTCCATGTGGCGTCGCCACCGCGCGCGCAACTCACCCGGCCGGCATCCGTGCGGCTCGTCGAGGAAGTCGGCCGCCACGATCCTGTCGGTCCGGAAATGCCGGAAGCCGTCTCGCATCTCGCACCACGCCGCCAGCAGGCGAACCCGCTCGGCGTAGCCGACGAGGATCGGCCAGACCGTGCGCTCGCTCGCACGGGCGGTCTCGGCGCGGTAGCGGATCCGGATCTTCCGCCGGCGGCGGATCCAGAGGCGGGTCTTCGCGAGGTCGAGCCCGTCCGCCATCAGTCCGAGCGGCGGCGGGGCGCCGACGCTCGCCTCCACGACGTGAGAACGCAGCCGCTCGGGCACGGCCGCACCGATCTTCGCGATCAGGTCGCGCGCCGCCGCGGCGAGGGCGGGGTCGCCGCGCTCGGCCACCCATTGCGCTCCCAGCACGGCGGCCTCCACCTCGTCCGGGGTCAGCATCAAGGGCGGCATGTCGTAGGCCGCGTCGAGCACGTAGCCGATGCCGGCCTCGCCGCGGATCGGCACGCGCTGGCCGATCAGGTCGGCGACGTCGCGGTAGACGGACCGGCGCGACACCTCCAGCTCCGCGGCCAGCCGGTCGGCCGTGACCGGCCGGGACGAGCGGCGCAGGATCTGGATGATCTGGAACAGGCGGTCGGCGCGGCGCACTGGCTTCTCCTGCTGACACCATGCTGGCAGCAGGGCGCGGCTACAACCGCCCGGTGCCGCCCGAGCGGCATGACAGCCGAGACGACCCCGATGAACCTCGCTTCGCTCCGTATCGTCACCGACGACGTACCGCGCCTGATCGCCTTCTACGAGGCCGTGACCGAGCGGCCCGCGCGTCGCTACACGGACGACTTCGCCGAGATCGCGACGCCCGGCGGCACTCTGGCCATCGCCGGCACGCGCACCCTGGCTTTGTTCGGCGGCGACATCGCCCGGGGAGGGGCGAACCGCACGATCATCACGGAATTTCGTGCCGAGGACGTCGATGCCGCCTACGCGCGGCTCTCGAGCCTGATCGGGCAGGCCGTCGTGCAGGAGCCGACGACCATGCCGTGGGGCAACCGCTCGCTCCTCTTCCGCGATCCGGACGGCAACCTCGTCAACGTCTTCACGCCGGTGACGGCCGAGGCGGTCGCGAGGCTCGACGGCCGATAGCCTCGTGCCGGACGGCTCCGATGGTTCGATCGCCCGACAACACGATCGAGGACCGATCCGACGTCGGAGACGATGCGGTTCGTTTCCCCTCGGTCCGACCCCGGTATCCCAGGCGCGACATCGGCCGCATCAGGCGATCGATCCGGTATACTTCTCCAGGATGCCCCAGAGCTCCGGACCGAACCGGGCCTTCCAGTCCTTGTAGAAGCCCGCCGCCTGCAGCTTGTCCCGGAACGGCTTCCGGTCGATCTCGACGAAGGTGATCCCCTTCGCGGACAGTTCCTTGGCCATCTCGGCCTCCACCCGGACCACGTCGCCCGGTGCTCCAGCGCCGACCGGTCGAGGTTCCGGGCGATCACGGCCCGTACGTCGTCGGGCAGGCCGTCCCACATCCGCCGGTTCGTCAACGACCACCACCCGTCCCACATGTGCCGCGACAGCGAGATGTATTTCTGCACCTCGTAGAGCTTGGCGTAGTAGAAGGTGGTGAGCGGCAGTTCCGTCCCGTCCACCACCCGCGTCTGCAGCGCCGAGAAGGCCTCGTTCATGTTGATCGTCGTCGGACCGGCCTCGAAGGCGGTGAACAGCGACGTCCACAGGCGGCCGGGCGGAACGCGGATCTTGAAGCCCTTCAGGTCCTCGGGCGTGCGGATGGGCCGCGTCGAGGAGGTGAACTCCTTGAAGCTGAGATCCCAGATCCGGGGCTGGGCGACGAGGCCGACCTTGGCGATGTCGGCCCGCAGCCGCGCGCCCAGGTCGCCGTCCATCGCCGCCCAGATCGCGTCGTAGGACGGGAATGCGAAGCCGACGCCGACGATCGCGCAGGACGGGATCAGGGTCGACATGATGACGCTGGAGAGCGTCATCATCTCGAGCGCCCCGGACCGAAGCTGGCTCAGCATGTCCGTGTCGGACCCGAGCTGCCCGTCGGGGAACAGCCTGATATCGACGGCGCCGTTCGTCTCCTGCCCGATGCGCGCGAAGCACTCCGCCAGGCGCAGGTTGAGCGGGTTGGTCGAGGCGACGTTCGTCGCGTATTTCAGCGAGTACTTCGCCTGGGCCCGGAGAGGGAGCGGCGCGGCCACACCGAGCGCGAGGCCGGCACCGATGAGTCCTCGCCGGCTGAGCCGCATCGGCCCGTCGGATACTGTCATTCCCGCCTCCCATTCTATATCGTTTCGATCTTCAGGCGCTCGGCTTGTCGATGAGCTCCAAAACCTGCCGCGCCCGATAAACAACCGGGTAGTCGACGAACTTGCCGTCGAGCTGGATCGCCGCGCTTCCCGCGCGCTCGGCCTCGTCGAAGGCGGCCACGATCCGGCGCGCGAAGGCGACCTCTTCGTCGCCCGGCGTGAAGAGCCGGTTGATCGTCTCGATCTGCTTGGGGTGGATTGCCATCTTGCCCTGGAAGCCGACAGCCGAGGCCTTTTGGGCGGAGGCGAGCAACCCTTCCTCGTCGTCGAGGCGGGGGAAGACGGAATCGACCGGCGCCTCGAGGCCGCGGGCGCGGGAGGCGGTCACGATCACGTCGCGGGCGTAGCGGGACTCGCGCTCGTCGCGCGACCAGGTCACACCGAGATCAAGGCTGTAATCCCCGGCCCCGAAGGCGACGCGCCTGGCCCGGCTCCCGGAGCCCAGGATCGCGTCGATCTCCCTGACGCCGCGGGCCGTCTCGATGATCGGCAGGAGGTCGATGCCGCCGACCGGCAGGCCGCGCTCCCGCTCGAGCTGCCCGATCAGCCAATCGATCGTAAGGAGCCCCGCAGCGGCCTCGACCTTCGGGAGCACGATCCCGTCGAGGCCCGGCTGCACGACGGCCAGCACGTCGCCGTAGCAGAACGCGGTCTCGCTCGCGTTCACCCGCACGTAACCGCGGCAGCGGCGCGGCCCCTGCAGGGCCTCGACCGCCTTGGCGCGGGCGGCGGGCTTCTCGGCGCGGCCGACCGCGTCCTCGAGATCGAGGATCACGGCATCCGCCCCGACCGTGAACGACTTCTCGACGCGACGGGGATGGTTCGCGGGGGCGAACAGGAAGCTGCGGATCGGCATGGCGTCGCCCCGTGTGTCAGCGGCTCTGCACCGCGCCCCGGTCCTCCAGGGCGGCGATCTCGTGCTCCGAGAAGCCGCTCTCCTTCAGGACCTCGCCGGTGTGCTGGCCAAAGGTCGGCGCCGCGCAGGAGGGCGGGCCCGGGGTGCGCGAGAGGGCGAGCGGCTTGGCGAAGGCGCGGTACCGGCCGACCACCGGATGCTCGTAGGTCGCGACCAGACCCTGCGCGAGCACCTGGGGGTGGTCGAACATGTCCTCGATCGGCCGGACCGGCGCGTTCGGCACGCGGTCGCCGAACAGAACCGCCCACTCCGCCGCACTCCGCCGGGCCAGACATTCCCGCAGCCGCGGCACCAGGACGTCCGCGTGGGCGATCCGCTTCTTCATCGTATCGTAGCGCGGATCCTCACCGTATTCGGGCATCCCGACGATGTCGCACAGGGCCTTCCAGAAGTGCTTCGAATGCGACGAGATGTAGATGTAGCCGTCCTTCGTCGGGTGGATGCCGGTGAGGGGCTTCATGACGATGTCGCGGTTGGCCTCGCGGCCCTCGGACTCCGCCCAGACGAAGCGGCCCGGCTGGAGCGCGAGCGCGCTCCTCAGGAGGGAGGCGCCGATATGCTGCCCCTTGCCGTCGCGCTGACGCTGGAACAGGGCGGCCGACACGCCCAAGGCCACGAGGGCGGCGGCGTAGTAGTCGACGACCGAGCCCATGACGATCTCGGGCGGCTGGCCCGGCCCGACCTGGAACGTGCACAGGCCAGTCATGCATTGCAGCACCTGGTCGAAGCCGGCGTTGTTGGCGAGCGGCCCGGTCTCGCCGTAGCCGGTGAGGGCGCAGTAGATCAGGCGCTCATTGATCCGGGTCAGGCTCTCGTAGTCGATGCCGAGCCGTGCCGGCACGGCCGGGCGGAAGTTCTGGACCAGGACGTCGGCCGTCTCGACGAGCCGCAGGAAGGCCGAAAGCCCCTCCGGTCGCTTGAGGTCGATCACGACGCCTCGCTTGCCGCGGTTGGCGCCCAGGAAGGCGCGGCTCTCGTCGGCGAGCGTCGAGGGATAGTTCCGCATCATGTCGCCCTCGGGCGACTCGACCTTGACGACGTCCGCCCCCATGTCGGCGAGGAGGGCGCAGCCGTAGGGCCCGGCGAGGTAGCTCGTGAGATCGAGGACCCTGATCCCGGTCAGGGGACCGACGGCATGGACCTCCGCGGCGGCCCGGGCATGCGGGGTCGATCGGGTTGAGACGGACGGGGACGATGTGGTCGCGGTGTCGGTCGACATGGTGGCCTCCGCGGTAAGGGTCGGGCGTAGGGTGAGCCGGAAGCAGAGGGGCGTCAGACGCGGTAGACGCGCTCGGCAGTCCCGCTGAACAGCGCCTCGCGCTCGGCGTCGCTGAAGCTGCGTGTCACCCGCCCGAATGCGTCCCAGTAGGCGGCGTAGCTCCGGGACATGCCGTCGACGGGGAAGTTGCTGGCGAACATGCAGCGATCGGTGCCGAAGATGTCGATCGTCTCGAGCACGAGCGGCCGGATGCTCTCGACCGACCAGCCGCGATCGATGAACCCGAAGCCCGAGATCTTGACGGCGAGGTTGGGCCGCTCGGCGAGCCGGCGCAGGCCGGCCCGCCAGGCGTCGCGGTAGTCCGGCTCGTTGCGCATCGGCAGGCCGGTATGCGTCAGCACGAACTGGACGTCGGGCTGCGCCCCGATCAGCTCCGCCCCGAACGCCATGTTGGGGTGGAAGAGCTGGATGTCGAAGGACAGGCCGTACTTGCGCATCAGCTTGAAGTTCTCGGCCCAGACCGGCGACTCGCGCGGGTCCTTGGCGGCGGGGTCCACCTTGTGCTGGATCAGGCTCTGCCGGATGCCCCGCATGTTCGGAAACTCGCAATGGGCGGCGAGCACCTCCTCGGCGTCGGCCGCTCCGAGATCCGCGTAGGCGACGATCCCGTGCGGGAAGCCGCGCGAGGCGGGGTCGTCGGCCACGGCCTGGAGCCAGCGCGTCTCCCGGACCGGGTCGCTCGCATCGTGCTCGGCCTGGATGTGGACGGCCTTCACGACGCCCGTGCCGGCGATGTCGGTGAGGAAGTCGCCGACGAGGTAGTCCTTCCGAATCGCCGCGTAGTCGCCGATCACCCGCGGCTGCACCTTGTCGGTGAGCCAGGGATAGTAGTTCTCTTGCAAATTCCAGATGTGGAAATGCGTATCGACGCTTCTCATGGGCAGACATCCCTGATTCGAAAACGGGTCGAGCGCCATCGATCGCGACCGCGGGGCGGCCGAGCTCAGGCATCGTCGTGGGTCTCGCGAGGGTGCGGGTCGCGGGACGCGAGTCGCCGCGCTACAGCGCCAGCCGGTGCATCGCGCCGTCGACCGGGATATGCGCGGCGCTGACGTAGCCGGCGAGCGGGGAGGCGAGGAACACCGCGACCGCGGCGAACTCCTCGGGTGCGCCGAACCGGCCGACCGGGATGTTGGCGGCGATGAAGGCCTCGCGCGACTCCGCCGTCGGATGCAGCCGGTCGCGGATCTGCTCGGTGTCGAAGCGACCCGGGGCGAGGCAGTTGACCGTCACGCCGTCGGGCGCGACCTCACCCGCGAGCCCGCGCGCCCAGCTCAGGAGCGCCGCCTTGGCCGGCGCGGCGGCGTTGGGCTGCCGGGACGCGAGCGCCCCGGTGACGTTGATGATGCGCCCGAACTTCCGCTCCCGCATCCGGGGCAGGACGCCTTGCGTCAGCCGACGCGCCGCGGTGAAGTTCAGCGCGAAAGCCTCGTCCCAGGCCCCGTCATCGGCCTCGCCGGACAGCGGACGCGAGCCGCCGGCATTGTTCACGAGCACATCGACGTGCCCGAACGCGGCGAGCGCCACCTCGGCCAGCCGGGCCGGTCCGTCGGGGCTTGCCAGGTCGACCGGGACGATCTGTGCCGGGACTGGTCCCCCGATCTCGTCCCGCACGCCCTCGAGGAGGTCGCGGCGCCGGCCGGCGAGGATCAGCGTGGCGCCCTCGGCGGCGAGCCCCACCGCGATGGCGCGCCCGAGGCCGATGCCCGCGCCGGTGACGAGACAGACCTTCCCGTTCAGCTTCAGGTCCATGCGGTCGCCTCCCTGCCGGCCGAGGCGTTGTCGCTCGGCTCCGATGGGAGGATTCCGCTGTTCTCACTCAGAGATCAAATGCATAATAGACCTACCGGTTCAAACAGGTTCTTACAGCTCGGTGAACCCCAAGCTTCTGCGCAGCTTTATCGCCGTCGTCGAGACGGGCAGCTTCAATCGCGCGTCGGCGCGGCTCCGGCTGACCCAGCCGGCATTGAGCCGGCAGATCAAGCTGCTGGAGGACGAACTCGGGGTCGTGCTGTTCGTCCGCCACGGTCGCGGCGTTGCGTTGACCGAAGAGGGAAAGGTCCTGCGCGACCACGCGGACAGCCTGTTGCGCCACATCGAGCAGGTGCGCCTGGAGATCGTGTCCCGCGCCCGGGTGCCGACGGGCACGCTGGCCCTGGGCCTGCCGGCCGCGCTCCGGTCCCAGTTGTCGGGCGCCCTGATCGAGGCGTTCCAGCGCGAATGTCCGCTTGTGACGCTGCACGTCCTCGACAGCACGCCTCATCTCATCCGCGAGCGGATCCTGGGCGGCGTCCTGGAACTCGGGATCATCTCGACGGTCGACCTGCCAGGAGGCCTGGCCGCGACGTCGCTCGTGTCCGAAAGCCTCTACCTGGCGGGACCCGCCGGCTCCGGGCTGGATGCCGATACGCCCGTGCGCAAGGAGGTCATCACCGAACTCCCTCTCGTCCAGACGAGCCAGCAGGGAGCCGTTCGGATCATGCTGGCCCGTCACTTCGCCAAGCGGGAGCACCAGCCCACCTTCAGGGTCGAAGCCGACAGCATCGACCTGATGATCGATCTCGTCGCGAATGGCGGGAATTACACGATCCTGCCTTACTCGGCGCTCCGGAACAGGTTCGAGGCGGGACAGATCTGCATCGCTCCCATCGACGGCCTGGAGATCGGCTGGGTCCTTGCCCGCCTCGCCGACCGGCAGGTCTCGGTTCCGGCGCAAAGGATGATCGAGATCACGCAGCGCGTCGTCTCGGACCAGGTGAACCGATGCCAATGGCGGACCGCGCGGCTCGGAGCCAAGTGAGGTCGTGGCTTCGGATCCTGCTGCGCGGCCCCGTCGGTCCAAGGGTATATTCAGACCAGCACGATAGCGTTAGCTCTCACGGTGCAGCTCTGCTGATGCAGGAGCTTGTGGGCAGAGCCCGGTATGGCTCGTAGCGGAACAATCGGGTGCGAAAGTCTGACCCTCTGCGGTCCTTTGGATGAGTCTCGGCTATCGCTCCGCCCCCTCCGGTCAGGCGCCGACCGATGAGCGGGCCATCGCCGCTCCGCTGCAGACCCGGACGGCAGGACGCCTTGATCATGCTTCGGCTTTATTCATTATGGCGGCGCAACAGCCGCCGGACGCCGGAGGCGTTCGGATCAGTCGCTTGAGCCATCACGACACGGCCCTGTCGATCCTGCCCGGCTCCGCGGAAGGACCCGTCGTCGCCCTGTCCGAAGCCTTGAGCTTCTGGGGCGGCGTGGATCCTCGGACGGGACGGATCATCGACGCGCACCATCCGCAGCACGGCGCTGAACTCGCAGGTGCCATCGTGATGATGCCGGCGAGCCGCGGATCGTGCTCGGGCTCGGGTGTCGTCCTCGAACTGGCGCTGGCCGGTCGCGCCCCGGCAGCCCTCGTCTTCTCCGAACCCGAAGACGTGGCGACGCTGGGTGCGCTCGTGGCGGTGGAGATGTTCGGCCACTCGCTTCCCGTCCTGCGGTTGCCGCTCGCCGCCTTCCTGGCCCTCGCCGCGAACGTGTCGGCGCGGATCACCCCGCAGGCGATCCTCGCGGGCGGCATGGCGATCCCGGTCGCTCCCGCATCCGACGCATCGATCGACCTCTCGGACGAAGACCGATCCATGCTGGCAGGCCAGAGCGGTGCGGCTGTCGCCCAGGCCATGCGCATCCTCATCGCGATGGGCCGCCAGCAGGGCGCGACCCGACTGACCGATGTCACGCGTGCTCATATCGACGGCTGCATCTACGCTGGCCCCGCCAATCTCGTCTTCGCCGAGGCGATGGCGTCCTTGGGGGCACGCGTCCGCGTCCCCACGACGATGAATGCCATCTCGGTGGACCGCGGGCGTTGGGAACGGCAGGGCGTGCCGCCGGCTTTCGGCGTTCCGGCCGCGGCGCTCGCCGACGCCTACGTCCGGATGGGGTGCCGCCCGACCTTCACCTGCGCGCCCTACCTCCTCGACGATCCGCCGGCCGAGGGCGAAGCGATCGGATGGTCGGAGTCCAACGCCGTGATCTACGCCAACAGCGTCCTCGGCGCCCGAACCGCCAAGCATCCCGATTTTCTCGACCTGTGCATCGCCCTCACGGGACGCGCGCCCCTTGCCGGGCCGTTCCTCGATGCGGACCGTCGGGCCTGCCTCGTGATCGACGTCCACTGGCCGGACGGCGCGGACGCGGCGCTCTGGCCGCTGATCGGCTACCTCGCCGGCCATGTCGCCCGAGATCGGGTTCCGCTTCTGCGCGGCCTGTCCGAGGGCCATCCCGGCCGCGACGACCTGAAGGCGCTCTGCGCGGCCTTCGGCACGACGGCGGCGGCGGCGATGCTCCATATCGCCGGCGTGACGCCGGAAGCCGAGGGTGCAGCCCTTCCCGATGCGCCACACACCGTCATCACCCGTGCCGATCTCGCCGCGGGATGGCGGCGACTGAACGCGGGCCCCGAAGAGGTCGACCTCGTGGCGATCGGCAGCCCCCACGCCTCGCTCGACGAGTGCCGGGCGCTCGTCGAGGCGCTCGGCGGCCGACGCCGCGATCCCCGCGTCGCCGGGATCGTCACGGCGGGGCGGCAGGTCCTCGCAGCCGCCGAAGCCGACGGCACGCGGTCGCGCCTTGCGGCCTCGGGCGTCGAGATGATCCCCGACCTCTGCTGGTGCTCGATCTCGCGGCCCGTGTTCCCGGCCCATGCCAGGACGGTGATCACGACCTCGGGCAAATATGCCCATTACGGTCCAGGTCTTTCGGGCTGCGCGGTGCGCCTCGGTACGCTGGCCGACTGTGCCGATGCGCTCGTCTCGGGCCGGGCACCGGTCGCGGTGCCGGATTGGCTGGCCTGATGCGGGTGACCCGGCCGAATCACTCGGGCGTGTCGATGTTTGAACCGCCGCTTCTGGCGCAATGCGGCCGTTCGGCATCCATCTGGCAAGCCGCCGCATTCCACTCCATGCGGTCCTTCGGGGGTGACGGGAATCTGGTCGGCCGGGTTAGCGATCGAGCAGCAGCGGGAAGCGAGACTTGTGCATCTCGATCTCGCGAATCCGTAGTGCGACGGGCTTGCGCCGGGATTCGCGGTTGCGGGTGTCGCGGGCGAGGTCGCGCGTGTTGATTTGGTTCATGGCGTAACTCTTGAGGGGAGAAGAAATAACAAAAGAATGACAGCTTTGACAGTAAGATTACCACTCTGCATTGCTATATTATTTTCTGCTGAGGCATTTCTCAGGACTGAAAGAATATCTATCTTACTATCATTGCTGTGATATTAAAGGACAAATACAGAGGGGAAATGCCAAAAACAAGCCAGGATAGCTGTATGACACCTCCCCTCAATTATTACCCCTTGAAGACGTACAGCACGCGCCCACCGACCTTGCCGAGCCACGAGAATCGCTCGTTCCGGCCGCTCTCTTCCAGCCGGCGCATCTCCAGACCCCACTCGGTGATGTTGGTCTTCATGTGTCCGCGGTAGTACGTCTCCTCGAACTCGACGAACGATTCGTACAGGGGGCTGGCCTGGATGCGGCCGTTGTGGAGGCAGCGCTTGAATGTGTCGCTGGTCTCGGGCTTGAACTCCTCCAGCCAGTGCTCGACGCGGCCGCGTTCGCGCTGATCCTCCTGAGCGGTCGCGAGCAGGCCCTTGAACGGTGCGATCGGATCGTCACCTCCGTGGTCCACGGACGCCCACAGCAGCGGCCAGTCGATCTGGTTCATGAACGTCCAATTAGGGTCGTTCGAGAACAGCAGGGACACGAAGCGGCGGATATCGGTCGGGTCCTTGATCAACTGCGCGAGCTTCTTGTTCGAGCACCCGATGAACGTGGCATTCTGCTTCACCGTCACCTGCGTGTTGGTGCGCATGGGTCGGCGAGTCAGGGTCTTGGCAGTGATGGCGTTCTTGATCGTGTCCACGTTGGCCTTTGAGGCGTAGCCCATCTCGTCGATAAAGAGGATGTAGCTCTTCCAGATGTCGATATTGCGTTCGTCCTCGATCATCTTGAAGTCCACGCCGAGCACCAGCTCCTCGATCATGGCGAGCATGGCCTGGACGAAGGTGGTCTTACCTTTGCCCTGGGTGCCGACGATCACTGGCATGAGGTGGTCCTTGACGGGCAGGCCGCGGATCTTGCGCTTGACCTGCTGCATGAACTTCTTCAGCACCGCGACGATGAAATTGTCCGGGCACTCCGGGGTCATCACGAAGAGCTTGTGGGCGATGTCGAGCCACAGGGCTTCGGCGCGTGCCTTGTCCTTGGTCAGGATCGGGCCGCGAATCATGAAGAACAGGTCTTGCAGGCGATGGCGCTGGCTGATGGTGATCCACTGGTTCACCGCGTCGGTGATGCGTTCGCTCGGCGCCGGTAGCTTGTGGGTGTCAACGCCGATTGAAGTCTGACCCACCTTTTGGTTTGTCGCCGATCGTAACCTGACCCACCCCTCACGCGGGAACGGCTGGTTCCCGCACTGGCAGCGCCACCAGCCCGGCGCGCCGCT
>NZ_JBSNCC010000039.1:0-18929 GCF_053764715.1 Methylobacterium sp. Gmos1
CCCGGATCTCCAACGCTGCCTCCTCACCCACCATCCGGGCCTCCTCCCGCAGAAGGAGCCCAGCCTACGGCCTGGGTCAGGATTCAATCGGCGACTGGGTCAGTTTCACATCGGCGGCTACAGCCTTGCCCGCCCACCTGCCGCGCATCGAGCGCGTGGTCGACCTCGAGAGCACCGTTTGCCCCTGTTGCACGGGCGCGATGCACCGCATCGGCGAGGACGTGTCCGAGCGTCTCGACGTGGTGCCGGCCCAGGTCCGGGTGATCGTGATCCGGCGCCCGCGCTACGCCTGCCGCGCCTGCGAGGACGTGGTCGTGCAGGCCCCCGCGCCCGCCCGCTTGATCGAGGGCGGGCTGCCCACCGACGACCTCGTCGCGCAGGTCCTCGTCTCCAAGTACGCCGATCACTTGCCGCTCTATCGGCAGGCGCAGATCTTCGCTCGCCAAGGCGTTCACCTCGACCGCTCGACCCTGGCCGACTGGGTCGGGCGTGCAGCCTTCCTGCTGCGTCCGGTGCACGAGCGGCTGCTCGAGACGCTGAAGCGGTCGGAGAGGCTGTTCGCCGACGAGACCACGGCACCGGTGCTCGACCCGGGTCGAGGTCGCACGAAGACGGGGCAGCTCTGGGCCTACGCGAGGGACGATCGGCCCTGGGGCGGGGCCGACCCACCCGGCGTCGCCTACGTCTACGCGCCCGACCGCACGGCCGAGCGGCCGCTCACGCACCTCTGCGGCTTCCGGGGCGTGCTGCAGGTGGACGGCTACAACGGCTACAAGGCGCTGGCCCGGCAGAGCGAGGTGCACCTCGCCTTATTCTGGAGCCACGTGCGTCGGGCCTTCTACGATCTGGAGGGGCCGATCGCGGTCGAGACGCTCGCGCGCATCGCACGGCTCTACCGGATCGAGGCCGAGATCCGCGGCCGCCCGGCCGAGGAGCGCCGCGCCGCACGGCAGGCGCGCAGCCGCCCGATCCTCGAGGCACTGGAGCCGTGGCTGCGCGAAAAGCTCGGGCTGATCAGCCAGAAGAGCAAGCTGGCCGAGGCGATCCGCTATGCCCTGAGCCGCTGGGCGGGGCTGAGCCTGTTCCTCGCTGACGGGCGGGTCGAGATCGACTCAAACGTGGTCGAGCGCGCGATCCAGCCCCTGGCTCTCACGAGAAAGAATGCACTGTTTGCCGGCTCGGATGGCGGGGCGGAGCACTGGGCGGTGATCGCCTCGATGATCGAGACCTGCAAGCTCGCCGGCGTCGAGCTGCGCGCCTACTTGGCCGATGTGATCACCCGCATCGTCGAGGGGCATCTCAACAGCCGCCTCGATGAGCTGCTGCCCTGGGCCTACCCCGCAACGCCCGCCGACAAGGCCGTGGCCTGAGAACATCGCATACTCTGCTCCTCACGGTCACCAGTCTGACACGTGACAAGGTACCCTCGCCTCTCTACCTGCATCTCATCCTGACTGAGGAGTGAGCGCCGATGTGGCACACGGCGACCACACAGGCTTGCCCGAGACGGTCCCCATGTCGCGCAGCAAGGGCGAGACTCTACCGTGCGAACTCGACAGATCGCGCGAAGCTGTGGTTTAGTAATATCACAACATCAGCGACGGCTATTGGTCATACTTCTGTTAATCTCATCCAATCGTTACGGGATAGAATTAATAGTGTGTAAGTATCGGTCAGGAGATACAGGGTATTGTACGTTTTGCTCGAGTCAGCACTATAGAGAGCAAAGTGGCGCCGAAAAAAGTTTAATTTTATTTATTGACAACTAGACAAATAAATCAGTTGACAAAAATTAACTTTCGCATTTTAGACGTAGATCCTTAAGACGCTGCGAAATTTTTAGGACCTGTTGCAATTGAGGGTAGCTTCTCCAATCCCAATTATCACTCTTGCCGAGAGTTGAGGCCAAAGCTTTCCTCACAAGCTGCCGATCGACCGCTTCGTCAGAAATGACTCCGACCGAGTCGAGAGATCCGATTATTACATAATCAAAGCATTGATTTAATCCATTAGTGATTCCTGACCAACCACTAGCGATAGGAAGGGCGTTTATCTGTTCAAGTACGTGAATGATTACTTCGCTTGGCAGGGTAAGCACATGAAAATGAACATGATCAACACATACGCCAGTCGGGTCGCGACTAATGCTTGATCCATTTTCGAAAATTAATGCTGGCATCCCACTAAATATTTGAAGCTCCTGCGCAAGGCTGTGAGCGCGCTTGATTGTAAGCTCCTGCATCCACAATGGCGCGTCGCGAAGACACCTGTAATGCTCGCGAGAAACTAAGAGGCAATGATCGTCGGATAATGGTCCCAAGGATGGAATCACAAAATGATTGCTGTCTCCCCATATCATCCTATTAAACGATGGAAGCTTGGCAAAATCCAAAACAAAATCATGGATCAAACTATCTGATGCTTCCATACAGAAGCTACAATCGATTTTGATCATATCATTTCTACCGTCTACCAAGCGCTGCGTCATCAAGCTGAAGGACGGGGATTAGACTCATTGATCGTTCCGCTAGTCGACTCCGCGCAGATTTGTCGGTCCGTTCTACCAGGCAAAATACGCGGCTGCAATTGTACCCTTTATTCTTCAGGTGGTCATACGCACTTACGAGTTGGTCGCCTGAAACAGCAACGTCGTGCACTATGATCAACACGCCATCATGTGGCAACGATCCGTCCCAGTACTGACCTTGCTCCACACGAGGTTTTTCTCTCATAAATAGAAAAGGTCGCCTTAAAGAGCGAGCCGTCTCTAATCCTAGCGAAACATTGCCATTTGCAGGTGTGACAATGACAACATTATCTAGTTCTTGAAGATTGACATTTGATCGAATGTGACTCGCCATCATCTCAGTTAAAGAAGCACCAAGGCTTGGATTGGCCATCGCATCCACAAAATTTAAGTAATATCTAACCTCCCCATAGAGGGGATTTCGGAGAGTTGATGTGTCAACGAGTATAGGCGACTTCTTGCACATTTCTCCAAGTTGTTTTTCAATCTCCGCTTTGGTTCGCCTAGGTGCGTGTCTGAGACGTTGAGCATGTTCGCGTAATTTATCAAATTCTGTGCTAGGAATTCCAAAATGGTGGAGTATCTGTCCAACCAATATATCTTGATGAGCTCTAATGTATCCTTCTTCAGCATCAAATACACGCTCCAGCCATAACCGTGATTGAGATGAAATGCGCTCTTCATATTGATCTAAATACCGATTCAGTTTTTCGGTTTCTCGTTGCTCGAGGGCTTGAAAAAACCAGTTTGGCCAGCGTACGCCAAGAGTTCGAGCAATATCTATTGTTGAAGATAGAGTAAGCAACAGTACTACAGCAATTGTTCCTATGGCGCCAATCCATCCGAGCGACGAAACAGTAAATTGCTCAGCCACGTCTTCCTCACATAACAGGAATCGAGTATCGATTGTTATACAAACCTCACGCTTGCACGCTATACCAATAAACGAGTTTTTTGTGAAGTGTGATATTATGGCCTCATGGTGAACTCTAATCGCCAAGCGTTAAATGAAAGATTTTCTAGGGCAAAAAATAATCGCTGGGCTTCTATTAATTCAGAATTTAGTTGTTCAGAATAGGTCGCCAACTTTTTGTTTCTATCTAAGCTGTTTGCGGGCAGATGCAGTGGTTTGATGCGAAAATTTAGGGAGGAAATAAACACTAAACTGCAATTTCGAATTAATCTAGATTTCTTATGCTAGGTCGACTGGGAAGGCTGCCATGGATGAGCTCGGATCAGAGTCAGGTTGGACCAGCTTCCGGCTCGTCCCAGGATAGCCCCGTTCCCGGATCTTACGCCACAGGGCTATCGCGTTCTCGCAGCCTTCGTCGATCCGACCCGCCAAGTATGCGACGTGCGGATCAAGGAGGCTGGGTCCGGCGCCGTGGAGTAGCCGGGCTGGGAAGGCCTCAGCGGTCGCGAATTTGCGTACCGTGGCATGCGCCAGCCCCATGGCACGGGCGATTCGGAGCACCGGCTCGCGGCTGGGTGACGATGCCGCATCGCGTCACTGATGGCCTGCCATCGCATCCGGCTCTGTCCACTCGCCTCCAACTCCGGTGCGCTACGGGCGAAGGCACGGTCGCCACGGGCGGGACGAATGGCAGAGCCAGGGAGGGGTGGAAGGTTCCACAGCTGGGCATGGGCACCATAGAGCCAGCGTTCGACGGCCTGCCGCATGTTGGTGAGCAGATGCCATAGGTCAGCGATCCGCTGCGCCTGGGAGCGCCAAGGCTTGCACCTCGGGTATACTCGGTCGAGCGATCCCGGGCGACGAGTTCGACGCCGGAGTGCCGTTCGAGCCATCCGGCCAGCGTGGGCGCGCTGCGATCCGGGAGGAGGTCGATCACGCGCTGACGGTAGAGGTCGACAACGATTTTGCCATAGCTGCTGCCGCTCCTCATCGCCCAATCGTCAATGCCGACCCGGATGGGAGCCGGCGCGTCGGGCACGAGACGCGCGCCGCCTGCGCCGCCGCAGGCGAGGCGCCCCTGGCCTGCGCCTCTCCAAGCCGCCGCGTGCGCCGGGCGGGGCGGTGCGAGAAGGGTCGTGGGCGCCTCGGCGAAGGTCCTGCGTCGGCCGGCCTGGTTGCGGCAGTAGAACCGCTGCACCTCGATGCGCAACGTGGTCTGCGACGCCGATAGCGGCAAGTCGGCGGGAAAGGCGCTGGTAGCGTATATAGACGGACCGGCTCGCCTGCCCGCGCACGGGGCAGCGGCCGCTGGCAGCGTCCAGCCGCGCCGAGATGACGAGGAGATCGTCGTGTCGTTCGACAGGATGCGCAGCGCGGCATTCGGAGATGGCGAAGGGAATGCTCATGCCACCCACGATGGGGAGGGCGGATCAGGCCATCATAGGCCAGAGACGATCCACCGCCATTCATGCAAAACTAGCAAGAACCAACGGGGCAATCTCACTGCAAGCGGGAGGACTCGCGATGCTGCTCAATCTGCTGCAGAGTGGACTGCCGGAAATAGACGACGGCGAGCCGATGAAGGTGATGGGGTGCGCCCTTGTCCAGCCTTAGCATCGATGCGGAGATCAGGTCGCAGTCCATGCGCGGTCTCCTCGGTGAGAATGTTCAGGCGCCGATCCGCCAACCAGCCAATCAGCACGACCAGTCTCGTCGTCCGGTTAGAAGTCAGGTCGGACTGGGACGGGGCTCGCGGAAGGATCGTGTCGATCATGGCGGAGCGCTCTTCAACCGACGATCGCGGGCAGCGCTTGCGCACTCACCACCGGTTCGGTGACGGAAGCAGCCTCATCTGCAGAGGTTCCGTATCAATGGAATGTCAGCTACGTGGAAGCGGCGCCATATGTGCCGCCACACCGCCCCATGTTACGCTGCCAAGACATTGGTGCATCCTTGGGGATCTTGAGATTTGTCATAATTTGCAAGATTATGATTTTTTTGTTTTGGACATGGGTACCTTTGTGATACTGTTTGCTTCTCAAAATCTGCAGGGGTTGTTATCGAGTCAGGGAGAGCCATCAAAGCATGACAATATTAAAGATCCAAAGTCTATCGTCTGGCTTGAAATCGTTGAAAAATGGCCGAGCCAGTGCGTTGCAGTTTCGGCTGCGAAGCCGCGCTGTCACCGTCCTCCCTCGCAGCCCATATGTATAATATGTTAACTTTTTACGTGTAAAATTCAGTAACAATGACCAATCGCGTAGACCATAGCGTGATCTTAGTGAAATATCGGACTATCGTTGCCACTTATTACGCTATGCCGGGAGAAGTAGCATGCGAATAAAAATTCACGACGAGCTGCCGCCGGAGGCAAACGCCATGCTCCAGGCGCTTTATAGCCGCTCATCGAAGAGCGTGGAGCACCATCTAATAAAGGTGCGGGAGCGCGGACCAGAAAATTTCATGGCTAGCTACTATGTGGGCTATGGTCACGCCTCAATTGGCGATTGTGGATATACTACTTTGTACATCGAGGATGTATCGATCCTGGCTTGTAAGGCCATTCAAGATAACCCGTTATATTCAGGTCAAGAAACATCAACCAGATATATTGATTTCTCCGAACGCGCAGTTGTTGATCCAATAAACACGCACCAGTCAAATGAAATAATTGAGAGATGGATGCAATTTTATCGTAATGCTGAACCAATATTACTTAGGCATTTACAAGAAACCATAGAGAAGCCAACTGGACAATCGGAGAGTGTATGGCAAAAAGCAATTGCAGCGCGCTGCTTCGACATACTACGCGGATTCCTTCCAGCGGGTGTAACTTCACAGCTATCTTGGACTACAAACTTTCGGCAGGCCCATGAGCATAGTTTACGGCTGCTTACCCATCCTCTCGCCGAGGTTCGGACAATTGGTGAGGGCTGCCTGGATCTGCTGCGACATAGATACTCCAATAGCTTTGGACATGAAGTAACGAGTGAAGCTCTAGAATATTTACGCATGGTTGGAAGAACTGAAACTTATGTAGCCCCATCTCATTTAGCTGCTGATTTTCAATACAATAGTACAATAGATAATAATAATTTGGAATCAAACCATTTGGATATAATTGCCTCTCGGCCTCGCAAACAAGTCCTTCCTAAAAATCTTTCCCACCTAGGAACTTACCGCTGCCAATTTATGTTGGATTTTGGGTCTTTCAGAGATCTGCAGAGGCACAGGGGTGGAATCTGCCGCATGCCATTGCTTACCGATGCGTTTGGCCTGCACCCGTGGTATTTAGAACAACTGCCGCCCAAACTCCGAGTTCAAGCACAAGAATTATCTGTCCAGCAGCACGCGGTTGCCTTATCATTGAAGCAGCAAGGGGTGTCAGATGCTGATTTGCAATATGTGATGCCTATTGGAATGATGGTATCGTGTGAGATTATTTACGACTTGCCACAGATGGTCTATGTCGCTGAACTAAGATCAGGCCTCACAACACATCCTACATTGCGCATGATCGCTCATGCTATGGCAACTGCTATACAGCGAGAGCATCCTAAATTGATTTTGTATATTGATGAGAGAAGGGACTTCTTATCAATAAGACGTGGGTCGCAAGATATCATTGATCTAGGTGTATCTGGTCTTAAATTAGCTGGATGATGAGAGCGCGAGTGCAGATCGAATAGCCGTGGCTGTTTGATCTGCCTCGCCTGAATGATCTACAACGATGATCCCATCGCGCGCAAGTAGCGCAACAGAAAATTGAGGCACGGGCTGGTTTGTGACAAAAATGAGTTTTGCAATTCGCTCATTAAGCGACTCAGCGCAGAATTGCTTGTGTTCAACGAGATTCTGATATGCGCGCCCTGTCCTCCTAGGCGCACTCTCGATCTTAATTTCAATGATCACGATTTGCCCAGCCCAGGCGCCGCGGCGCGGCTTAAATATTATGTCAGGCTTCTGTGCATTAGAAAACGGCTGGAACTCTGCAGTGAGGTAAACAAGCTCCACTGCACCATCGTAGCTTAATTGCTTCGCTAGCGCCGAGGCAAGCTCGAATTCTGTCATTTCTGTCATAGCTTGGTCTCGAATTTCATTCGCTTGTAGAGGCGCGAGCCAACTATACCAGCTTCGCCTGCGTAGCCGTCTGCGAGTTCGTCGTAGCTTACATCGGAAGCGAGGCCCAGGGTAGTGAGGACGAGGTGTCCCACTCTCATTTTGGGACGTAAACGCACAACTTCTGCAGCATGTGAAACAAGTTCAAGAGCTAGTACGCCGGGTCGGGTTGACCCGAACCCAGGGGCAACAAAATCGCTCAGTACCACTTGTACACCTAGCCGCGCCAGGTCAGAAGTCCCAGTAAGCCATCCTGCTACATGGTTAGGCAGACCCACAGATTCCAGGGTCGAGGCTAATAATACTTCATGTTTCTTGAGATGAATATAGCCGTCTCTATCAATATCAATCTTACTCATTAAAGGATATGTTTCGGGCTGATCAATCGATATATTTTGCGCGCATACTAGACGGTTTATATCGTTTCCTAAATGCAGTGTCACGCTGGCTGGTCCAGTGCTTTCTTCGCTCCAAGGATCAATATGAATTACTCCCTGTTTTATTGCTTCGACGATTTGCGGTCGTGAGAGGATGCTCATCGAGAAGTCCTATGGTCGGAAGCGGTCAAAAAATTTGCTGAACCGAAACATGTTCAATCGGGAGCAACCTCTTGAGTCGTGCATGCGGCGACAGCAGAGCTGCCCGCACTTATGGATCTACAGCAAGCCATTTTCAAGTCGCTTATGTCAAATACTAACCTATAATTATGAACGGGAGTGTGCGCCGAGTGTAAAAACAAAGAATTTAGGCGTATTTGGCGAAGCTGTGATGAGCTTATCATAGATTGATGCTGCAGTATCATCGAATTAGTATACGAATCGCCATGCATCAAGGCGATCGAGTCGGATAATTTATCGAAAAATTGCATATTTAATCGGTGGTCAAGGAATGAATTTATGTACCATAATGCGATAAATAATTAATTGCATAATATGAAAAACCACTATCGAGCTTAAATCGGTTGATGTTTCTTCAGAATTAATAAACACTTACGCTGCGATCTAAATGAGAAACACAATTTAATGGGTAGAGTTCTCCAATCTCTCTCGGTATTGATCCATGGTGGAACTCAGACGCCACCCACGTCTGTTCTTGGGCAAAACTCATGGCATCTTGTAAGACCGGTTATTGGTAGGAGGCGGAACGTTAGCTTGCGGGCTCACCATCAAAACCTGCTCCCGACCCTCAGCGGTCTCGTGGATGGACCTCAAACATGGCTTTGACGGTCCCCCGGATCTTGGTTCGGCCGAAGGGTGAGCCTCCGGATGTCATTCGGCAGCCTCTCGGGCCGCCGCCAAGGCGAATTCCTGGCGCGTGCGCCACCCCAGGGCTGTGTGAGGACGGGCCACGCCTCGATCTTGCCCCTGGCGTCGGCCAGCGACAAGAACCAGTTCGCGTTCAGGCACTCGCCGCACAGCCGCCCGTTGAACGACTCGACCAGCGGGTTGTCGGTCGGTTTGCCAGTCCGCGAGAAATCCAGCGCGACGCTGTTCTCGTAGGCCCGGCGGTCGAGCGCCTTCGAGACGCTCAGGCCCGTTGTCGACCTGGATCGTGCCCGGTGCTCCGCGCAGGAGTGCCAAGCGGGCGCTGACAGCCACGACCTGCTCGCCCTTGATGCCCTGATCCACCTCGATCGCTAGAGCCTCGCGCGTGAAAGCATCCACCACCGTCAAGGCTCGTAGTCGGCGGCCGTCGAAGAGCGCGTCGGAGACGAAGTCCATCGACCAGCGCTCGTTGGGCTGCACCGGGGCAGGCCGACGCTCTCGGTGGGCCGCGCTGACGTGCCGGCGCGGCCGCTTGAGCCACAGGCTCAGGCCCTCGTCCTTGTAGCGCCGGTAAGCCCGCTTGTGGTTGACCCGCCAGCCTTCCCGGCGCAGCAGGATGTCGATCCGGAAGTAGCCGTAGCGCACCCGGCTCTTGGCGAGATCACGGATGCGCATCCGCGGCGGTGCCTGATCGGGCTTGGTCGAGCGGTAACGAATGCTCGACCGACCGACGCCGAGCGCGACGCAGCCGCGTCGCTCACTCACCCCGTGCGCCTCCTGAACTTGGTGCACGAGCTCGCGTCGCCGAGCAGGCGTCAGAGCTTTTTTGCGAGCACGTCCTGCAGGATGTGTTTGTCGAGGCTCAGATCGGCCACGAGTTGCTTGAGCTTGCGGTTCTCCTCCTCCAGCTGCTTCAGCCGTCGCAGCTCGCCTGTGCCCAAGCCGCCGTAGAGCTTCTTCCAACGGTAGAACGTCTGCTCGGCGATGCCCATCCGGCGCAGCACCTCCGCCACCGGCGTTCCGGTCTCAGCCTGCTTAAGCGCGAAGGCAATCTGCTCCTCGGTAAACCTGCTCTTCTTCACGGCTCTGCTCCTCCCGTCGGGGTCTTACAAAACCGGAAAACTCGCACTCAGGCTGGATCAAAGCGATGGGGGGACGTCAAAGGTCAAGGCAGCGTTGTGTCAGCTGGACAGTTCGCAAAGCGAAAAGGCTCATTGGTGGCACAATCCTCAGCCAGCCCGCCTTCTCAGCTTCAATGCCCGCTGCCTAGCTTGGCCATGCCTATGCCCTATGCCCTTCACCCGGATCACGGATACCTCACGGAGCCGTGATCAATAACCCCTATCGAGGAGAGATACTCGAGCCGAATTCCAGAGAACCTGTTGAACGAAGGGCAAGCGCAATTGGCAGTCTCCCGGACATTCGGTGGTCCTGGGAATGCCTTTGCGTTCCGGGCTATGCCGCTAGCGGATGTTGGGCGGATTGTTGGTCTGAGACCGACGCCAGCTAAATTTCCCAGACGTATCAGCGATTTAAGAAGTATGCTGGCGGAGACGGAGGGATTCGAACCCTCGAAGCCCCTTTCGGGGCTTGCTCATTTAGCAAACGAGTGCCTTCAGCCGCTCGGCCACGTCTCCTGTGGGTCAACGCTCTAGGGAATCGGCGGGGCGCGGTCAACCGGTTTCGTGGCGCCCGGGGATAGGGACGCAGCCGCCTCGCACCGGCCGGCCGCGGCCTCGACGCCGCCGCCCGCGACGGGCGCATTCACCGCCATGGCAGCCGATCGTTAACCCTACGGGTCCTACATCTCCGCCCTGTCCGGCCGACGGGAGGGTGAGGCGTGAACGCACTGGTGCCGAAGGAACTCGCCGCGAAGCTGAGCGCCCTGCCGCGCCGCCCTTGCGCGCTGGGCGAGGCCGGGCACGAGCCGCACAAGCCCGTTTTCGCCGAGATCCTCGACCGATCCGGCCACGGCACCGGCCATTTCGTCCGCCTGCCGCAGAGCATGGTGGAGATGATCACCCGCGAGGCGCGGGGACCCGAGCCCTTGGCCGAGCCGCCCTTGGCCCCGCCGTCCTTGCCCGCACCCGAGGCCGAAGGGACTTCCGTCGAGGCCCCTGCCACGTCGCGCCGGAAGTCCGCGGCTCGCCCCCGGCGCGCTGCCCGCAAGGGGGCTTGAGCCCGATCGCGGCGCAGCCCGGAATACCGTTGCGGTCTCTCGCGGAACGAGCCTGGCGGGCTACCGTCCGCCGCGCCCGCCCTCCGCGCCTCCCAGGCTCCAGCGCTCCCGCAGGGCCTCGGCGACGAAGGCGAGCACCGTGGCGGAGGTGCGTACCACGCGGCTCATCGTCAGGATGCCGTGGGTCTGGTCGGAGAGGTGGAGCGCCGTGACCGCCACGCCCTCGCGCTCGAGGCGGTGGGCGTAGAGGCGGGCCTCTTCGCAGAGCGGGTCGTGGCCGCAGGTCAGCACCAGGGCGGGCGCCGTGCCGGCGAGGCTGGCGGCGCGGGCCGGCGAGGCGCGCCAGTCGGTGCGGTCGCGCGGGTCGGGCGCGTAATGGTCGACGAAGTAGCGCATCGTGCCGGCGGTGAGGGGCTGGCCCTCGGTGATGCGCTCGAAACCTTCGCTGGTCAGGCCGAGATCGACGGAGGGGTAGAGCAGCACCTGCATCGCCGTCTGCGGCAGGGTGCCGTCGCGGCCCATCAGGGCCAGCACCGCCGCGAGGTTGCCGCCGGCGCTGTCGCCGCCGACCGCGAGGCGGGCCGGATCGACGCCCAAGCCCTCCGCCCGCTCGGCGACGAAGGCCAGAGCCGCCGCCGCGTCCTCGACGGCGGCCGGGAACGGGTGCTCGGGGGCGAGGCGGTAATCGACCGCGATCACGCAGGCTCGCGTCAGGTTGGCCAGCCGCCGGCAGACCCAATCGTGCGACTCGATGTTGCCGAGCACCCAGCCGCCGCCATGCAGGTAGAGGAGGCAGGGGAGTGGCGTGCCGGCCACCGTGCCCTCGCCGCGGTAGAGCCGCAGCGGCACCGGACCGGCAGGGGAGGGGGCGGCGAGGTCGCGGATCTCGGCGACCGGGTCCGGCGGCGGCTGCAGCGCCCGGCGACCGGCGAGATAGCCGCGCCGCGCCGCCTCGGGCGGCAGCGCCTCGAGGGGCTGAGCGTTGGCGGCGCGCAGCATCGCCAGCAGGGCCTGGACGTCGGGATGGAGGGCGGGCATGGCGGACTCGCGGGCGGTGAGCAGGGCGGGAAGCCCTAAGCAGATTTCGCAAAAGTGGCCGCCGGTTTTGCGACAAAAATCTGCGACACATCAAGAAGCTAAGCGGGCGAAGCGTTGGCCTGCCAACGCAAGTCTGCTTAGCACGGTCCCGCCCGGGTGGTCCTCAAGCCTTACGCCGTCGGCCAGGCGAAGAAGCCGCGTCCCTCCGATTCGAGGTGGCGGTTCAGCACCATGCGGTGGACCTCGTCGGCGCCGTCGACAAGGCGGGCCTGGCGGGCGTAGCGGTAGATCCACTCCAGCACCGTATCCTTGGAGTAGCCGCGGGCGCCGTTGATCTGGATGCCGATGTCGGCGGCCCGGTGCAGGGTGTTGGCGACGTGGACCTTCGCCATCGACACCTCCTTGCGGGCAAAGCGCCCCTGGTCGAGCTCCCAGGCGGCGCGCATCACCAGGAGACGGCCGATCTCGATGTCCATGGCGAGACCACCGAGCATCAGCTGCACGCTCTCGCGGTCGGCGAGCCGCACGCCGAAGCCCTCGCGCTTCACCGCGTAGTCCCGCGCGATCTCGACGCAGCGGCCGGCGAGTCCGAGCCAGCGCATGCAGTGGGTGAGGCGGGCGGGGCCTAAGCGGACCTGCGTCACCTTCAGGCCCCGGCCCTCGCCCCCGAGCACGTCCTCGGGCCGGATGGTCAGCCCGTCGAAGGCGAGCTCGCAATGGCCGCCATGCTCCTCCGGTCCCATGATCGGGATGCGGCGGACGATCTCCCAGCCCGGCTGGTCGCGGTGGAACAGGAAGGCGGTGAGCCCGTGGCGCGGATCGTCCGAGGTGCGGGCGATCAGGATGAAATGGGCCGCGTCCTCCGCACCCGTGATGTACCACTTGCGGCCCGTGATCCGCCACGAGCCGTCGGGCTGGCGCTCGGCGCGGGTCCGGATCATCGACGGGTCGGAGCCGCCGCCGGGATGCGGCTCGGTCATCGCGAAGGCCGAGCGCACCTCCCCCGAGACGATCGGCGCGAGCCAGCGCGCCTTCTGCTCGGGCGTGCCCAGCGCCTCCAGCACCATCATGTTGCCGTCGTCGGGAGCGGCGGAGTTGAACACCACGGGCCCGAAGATCGAGCGGTTCATCTCGGTGTAGCAGGCCGCCATCCCGACCTTGTCGAGGCCCTGGCCGCCGGTCTCGGGCTTGAGCTGGAGGCACCACAGGCCGGCGGCCTTGGCCTTCGCGCGCAACGCGGAGAGGGCCGCGGGGCCGATGTTCTCGTGCTCGTCCCAGGTGCCGCGGTCGGCCTCGACGGGCAGTATCTCGCTCTCGACGAAGGCCGCGATGCGGGCGCGGAACTCCTCGGTGCGCGGGGAGAGCGTGAAGTCCATGACCGAATCTCCGGGTGATGGAATTATAATTCCGAACGCTTGCGCCACCCGGGGCCGGCGGTCAAGCGCGGACGCCCTCCTATTTGCCGCGCGGCGGCCCGGTCGGCACCAGGAGGGCGATGCGGTAGGCCCCACCCTCGCGACCGATCAGGAACACGCTGGTGGGGGGCGCATCGCCCTCGACCGGCGGCTCGTCGAACACCACCCGCAGCCGGTCGGTCACCGGCATGTTGGCCTTCAGGGTGCCGCGGGCGGTCGCCTCGGCGAGGCCGTCCTCCGGCATCGGCTCCAGGGACGCCGCCTTGATCGGCCGGCCGAAGCCGGAGCGGATCTGGTAGAGCGTCAGGCGCTTCCTCTGCGCCCGGGTGCCGGTCCAGTTCACCAGCCGCTCGAAGGCGGCGGTGTCGTGGTCGCGCAGGGCGTGCGTCACGTAGGCGACGAGGGCGTCGGGCTGCGAGGGGAGGGGGGCCGCGCTGGCGGCGGTCGCTCCCTCTTGCGGGCTCTGCTGCGAGCTCTGCGCGCCCGCCGGACCCCCGAGGAGGCCGGCGGCGAGCGCCAGGGCGGCGAGACTCAGCCCCGGCTTGATCATCGAACGGCTGCCGCTCACTTGACGAGCGATCACTTGGCCGCCGCTTCCTCGCCCATGACCCGGAACACCCAGATCACGCCGCCCTGGGGCAGGACGCTGACCCGGCGCTCCTCGGGGATGAGCGCGTTGATGCCGGTCAGCATGCGCTCGGCATCGACGCCCCAGCCGGCCTGGACCGCGACGTACTGGATCCCGTCGACCATGTAGCTCGACGGCACGCCGGTGACGCCGGAATTGAGGCGGGTCTCCCACAGCACCTTGCCGGTGGTGCCGTCGAGCGCCCGGAACTTCCGGTCGCTGGTGCCGCCGGCGAAGATCAGCCCGCTGCCGGTGGTCAGCAGCGGCCCCCAGTTCGCCGAATCCTGGAAGTCGTGCTGCCAGGCCTTCTTGCCGGTCTTCGGATCCCAGGCCTGGATCGCCCCGATGGCGAACGGCTTCGACTTGTCGACGCCGTCGCGCAGGCGCAGGGAGTTCAGCACCTCGTCGATCGGGATGCCGATATAGAGCTCGCCGGGCTTGCGCGTGCCGGCTTGTGCCCCGGCCAGCTCCGAGCACAGGTTGTCGTTGCTGGGGATGTAGAACAGCCCGGTCTTCGGGTTGTAGGCCTCCGGCGGCCAGTCCTTGCCGCCCCACAGGCCGGGGCAGAAGGCGGCGCGCTTGTTGATGCCCGGGATCTTGGACTGGTCGTAAGCGGGCCGGCCGGTCTTCGGGTCGAGGGAGGCGAAGACGTTCTGGTAGACGAACGGCTTGCCCTCGACGAAGCTCAAGGGCCCGTCCTTGCTGCGCTCCAGCGTCCAGAGATAGCCGTTGCGGCCGGCATGGATCGCGGCCGGAATCTTCCTGCCGTCGCGCTCGATGTCGATCAGCACCGGCGCCGAGACCTCGTCCCAGTCCCAGGCGTCGTTCCAGTGATACTGGTGGTGGCCCTTGATCTTGCCGGTGTCGAGATCGAGGGCGACGACCGACGAGGTGTAGAGGTTGTCGCCGGGACGGGCGTCCGGCGTCCAGGGACCGCCGTTGCCGGTGCCGAAATAGGCGAGGTTGGCCGCCGGATCGTAGCTGCCCTGGATCCAGACCGAGCCGCCGCCGGTCTTCCAGGCGTCGCCCTTCCAGGTATCGGCCGCCGGGTCGCCGGGGCCGGCCACCGTGTAGGTCTTCCAGGCTTCCTTGCCGGTCTCGGCATCGAGCGCCGTGATGAAGCCGCGCACGCCGTACTCGCCGCCCGAGACGCCGACCACGACCTTGCCCTTCGCCACCAGCGGCGAGAGCGTCATGTAGTAGCCGTCCTGCCAGGGGGCGACGCACGTCTCCCACTTCACCTTGCCGGTGGCGGCACCGAGCGCGACCACGCACGAATCGGTTGTGGTCATGTAGACGCTGTCGCCGTAGAGCCCGACGCCGCGGTTGGTCGGGTGGAGCTGCGACAGCTCCGGCGGCAGCTCCTTCTGGTAGCGCCACAGGATCTCGCCGGTGCGGGCGTTGATCGCCATCACCTGCGCCTGCGGGGTGGTGACGAACATCACGCCGTTGTTGACGATCGGCGGGGCCTGGTGGCCCTCGCTCACGCCGGTCGACAGGCTCCAGGCCGGAACGAGCTTGGTGACGTTCTTCGCGGTGATCTGGTCGAGGGGGGAATAGCCCCAGCTCTGGTAGTTGCCGCGATATTGCAGCCAGTTCTCGGGCTCGGGGTTCGCCAGGCGCTGGTCGGTGACCGGCTTGTAGTCGACCTTGGCCCCGGCGGCCTGGGTGCTGTCAGCCGGCCCAGCCTGGACCGGAGCGGCGGACAGCGCGAGGGCCACCGCACAGGGCGCGACTGCGGCGAGCCAGCCCCTGGCGCGAACGAGACGTGACATGCTGCTCTCCTCGAAGGCGGGGGGCGGCGCTAAGCCGGCCCGGCGTTTCCTCAGACCCTGGTGTCGTTGTCCGGACCCGCGTCGTTGGCTCGCGCGGATCTCGTTTCCTTGGCCGACCTTCGCGGGCACCCGCTCAGGCGGGGCCCGGCCCGGGCTTGGCCGTGAAGCCGCCGGCGACCATCAGCGTGCCGCCCTCGCCTTTCGCGAGCGGCAGCACCGGCAGGCGCTTGCGCGCCGGCCCCTTGGCCACCCGGCCGCCCTCGGCGGGCAGGAACTCGGAATGGTGGCAGAAGCAGCTCAGGCGCCTGGTCTCGTGGCTCCAGCCCGAGATGGTGCAACCCTGGTGGGTGCAGATCGCCGAGAGCGCGAGCACGCCGTCGACCGCGTGGGCGCGCTGGTCCTCGGCGACCTGGTCGGGCGCGACCCGCACCAGGATGATCTTGGAAAAGCGCGAGCCCTCGCGCCTGGTCCCTTGCGGATCCACCGCCACCGCCTCGACGAGGTCGCCGCCGACCGGCAGGCCGTCGAGGGTGACGGGCTGGCCCGCCTTGGCGCCGTCGCCGAGCACCAGCCTGTCGCCCTTCTGCGGCAGCAGATCCTCGGGCCCCGCCCAGGCGGCGCCCCCCGCCGCGCAGCAGGCCACGGCCCCCAGCACCACGCTGCGCCGGTCGAGCCCCTGGTCGAGCTTCGGCGCGCGCCGTTCTCCGCGATCCATCGTTCCTCCCGGTGGAATCGTTCTTTGTTATTGTGTTTTTTGCTATGAGTAGACGAGCGGGCGGTCGCGTCAACCCGCTTTATGGCGCATCACGGGATCCTGATGTTGCGTGTGCTTGGTGCAGCGCGAAGAAGAACTGTGCGATGCAGCGCGACCGCACCGGGACGATCTCAGCGGGCGAGCGCGTGCCGCAGGATCTCGGCGAGCGCGTCCGGGGTGACCGTGACCGGGATCCGGCCCAGCGGCGCGCCGGCCGGGCCGACGAGGAAGAACTCGACCGGGTGGTCGACGACGCCGTCGTGGCGCCGGATCGGCGGCGCCGCGTAGGCCGCGGCGAGGCCGTCGATCACGGCGACCGGGCCGGTCACCGCCAGGATGGCGGGGTGGAACGTGTCGAGATAGGCCGCGAGCACCCCCGGGCCGTCGCGCTCCGGATCGGCGGCGACGAACACCGGCGCCAGCCGGGCGAGCAGGGCCGGCGGCAATTCGTCGAGGGCCTGCGTCACCGTCATCAGGGCGGTCGGGCAGAGGTCGGGGCAGCGCGTGTAGCCGAAATAGACCAGGCGCAACCGGCCGGCGAAGCGGGCCTCGTCCACCGCCGCCCCGGTCTGGTCGACGAGGCCGCGCCCGGCGGGCCAGGCGAGGGCGCCGGCGGCGACGGGCGGGGGAGACGCGGCGACGCCCCACAGCAGGGCGGCCAATGCCAGTCCCTGGCCGAGGCGCCGCATCCGTGACGAGACCGCACTCATCTTCACCCTCACGCCGCCCCGCGATGTAAGCGCTTCCTCCGGCGATCGCCAATGGATTGCGACGACGATCCCCGCATCTCGCAGGATCTTGACGGGAAAACCGCGCATTATCCGGCCCGTCCCGGATGTTCCAGAGCGGCGGCGAGGTTCCCTTAACTGTGTTCGGCAGGGGCCGCTGCATCGCCGCACATTCGAGCCATTGGCGCAGCCCTCCGTTAAGGGCGACGGGCTTGTATGGCCCGGTCAGCGGACATGTGGCGACGGCCGGCGATCATCGCCGCAGGGGGGCATCATGGGAATCATCAAGCAGGTCATCGTCTCGTCCGGGCCGCTCCTGGCCTATCTGGGCGTCGTGCCGGTGCTGCGGATGGTGCCGTTCCTGCGCCGCGAGCCGCCGGCGCTCCTCGACGGGCCGCTGCAGCAGACGGTCGACTTCCCGGCGGTGCAGCCCCCGGCCGAGACCTACCTGCCGCCGTTCTCGACCATCCTGTCGGGCAACCCGGCCCAGACCGCGACCTACATCCACCGCAGCGCCGACGGGCTGTTCGCCGCCGGCATCTGGACCTGCCGGGCCGGCAAGTTCCGCATCGACTTCGACCGCGACGAGTTCATCCAGATCCTCGAAGGCGTGGTGACCGTCACCGACGCCGAGGGCGTCTCGCGCACCTACCGGGCCGGCGACGCCTTCGTGACGCCGAAGGGCTTTTCCGGCACCTGGGACGTGATCGAGCCGATCAAGAAGCACTTCACCTGGTATGGCGCGGGGGACGGCGAGGGCTGCTCCGCGTTCTGATACGGTTTCCGCATCGCGAGTGCGATCCGGTAGGATCGCCTGACGCGATCGATCGGAAACCGGATGGGGTATTTTTTCGACGAACCGGAATCCGTGTCGTCGGGGGAGCCTCCGGAGGCTGCGGACAGCCCGTTCCCCTGCACCTCCGGCGGGTCGATTTTCATCCCGCCTGCGACCCGATCCTCAGCCCTGCGGCTGAGATGCCGACGTTCCCTCGACCGGCCGTCCCAACCCGGATGGCCGATCGCGGCAGGGTATTCCTCGTCGGAACGGATCTTGTCTGCTCCCAGCCGCTCTCGCAAGGCGCAAGGCCCAGCGCGGCTCGAACGAGGCTTCTGCCGCCCGGCATATCGGGACGAGGGTTCTTGAGGCGGGAGACGATCCGGTAAACGCCACGCCGTTCCCGTTGACCGTGCCGGGTCCCCGGCCCTCGGGCCCGGGTGCCCGGGCCGCGGCCCGGAACCATTTTCCACACCTCCTCGTTGCGGCCCGGCACTGCGGCGACCCGCGCCATCGGCCGTGCGGGCGCAGTGTCGGGAGAGGGTCATGAGCAAGTCGATTCGCGGCAAGGTCCTGCGCGGAACCATGACGGCCGCCGTGTTGGCGCTCGGCGCGGCCACGGCGTTCGCGCAGGGTGGCGCAGGCGGCGCCGGTGGCGGCGGAGCCGGTGGGGCAGGTGGCGGCGGTGCGGGTGCGGCCGGCGGAGCCGCGGGCGGCGCTGGCGGCGGAGGTATGGGCGGCAGTGGTGCCGGTGGCGCCGGTGGCGGAGCGGGCGGCGCCGGCGGTGCGGCCGGTCCCCGCGGCGGCGCCGGC
>NZ_JBSNCC010000004.1:0-597301 GCF_053764715.1 Methylobacterium sp. Gmos1
CTGATCGTGTGAGCACCGAAACGTCAGACCAGCATCATCCTACTCACGACCGGTTCCGAAGAACCGGCCCGCAGGGACGACGCCGTCCACGCTTCTCTTTCTCGTATGAACTTGTCAAAGAGCGGGCCGGAGCGATCCGGCTGTCATCGGCGACGACGGGACCAGCGCCTGACCAAGGTCAGGCTCGCCGGCCCAGACTGTCTCGAAGACGGTTCAGCGCCCGGGCCGCGGAAGCGGCCGGCGCCGATGGGCTGGGGTATACGGGGTGCCTTCGGACCCGTCAACCCCGCCGCGCAACTTTCGCGACAGGGTCCCTCCCCTCCTCGTTCGGGACCGAGACGGGCTTGGCACAGAGCCAGCGCCGCATGGCGTCGAAGGTCCCGATGCCTGAGGCGACGATGGTCTCGGGCCGGCCGCGCGCCGCTTCCTCGGCGAGACGCAGGCGAAACGCCTTCCACATCGCACCGGTCTCGCGGCCGTGAGCCGCGTAGTAGCGGCAGCCACCGTCACGGGTGAGCCCGAGCTGGCGTCCGATATGCTTGGCGATGACCTGGCCGCCGAGGGTCGAGCCTTCGAGGACGTAGAGGGCGCCGAAGGCCTCGTCCCGGTCGCGCGGCAGCGCGAGGTGCGGGCGGGGCAGCGCCGCGATCGCCGCGTCGTCGAGGCCGAGGAAGCGCAGGTCGTCGGCGAGATGCGCGAGGCGCCGGCGCGGATCGAGGAAGGCGTCGTCGTGCAGGACCGTCGCGAGGGCCGGCTCGAGCGCGGCGTGAAACCCCCAGAACCGGGCGAGCAGCGCGCGGTAGCCCTCGCGGGTCGCGACGCGAGTCTCCCAGGCGAGGTCGCGCTCGATCGCCTCGTGGGCGGCCTGCGTCCCGGCGCGCAGGCGCTCCAGGATGTCGCTCACGCGGTGACCGTGAAGCAGGCGCCCGGGCGGTTCTCCACCTCCAGCCGGGCATTGATCTGGTCGAGCATCGCCCGGACGAGCTTCATGCCGAGGCCGGTACCCCGGGCCGGGGCGTCGGGCCAGTCGACCGGCAGGCCCTTGCCGTCATCGCAGACCGACAGCCGCACCCGGCCCTCGGTCTCGCCGGAGACGCAGACCGCGACGCGCCCGCCCGCTTCCGCGAAGGCGTACTTGAAGGCGTTGGTAATGAGCTCGGTCGCGATGAGCGAGAGCGCCACCGCCTTGCGGTAGGGGACCATCAGGCCGGGCTCGGCGTCGAGGTCGACGGCGTGCCCCTCCCCCGCCATGCCGGCGAGATCGGCGCAGAGATTCTCGATCGTCTGGCCGAGATCAACCTCCTCGACGCTCTCGGCCTGGTAGAGGCTGTCGTGGACCCGCGCCACGCTCATCACCCGGGCGGCGGTCTCGGCGAAGGCGGCCTGCGAGGCCGGGTCGCTCACCTGGCGGCGCTGCATCTGCAGGAAGGCCGAGACGATCTGGAGCGAGTTCTTGACCCGGTGGTCGATCTCGCGGGTGAGCAGGTCCTTCTGGGCGAGCAGGCGCTCCTTGTCGGCGAGCAACCCGGTCAATTCGGTGATCTTGCGGCTCTGGCGCAGGACGACGCCCTCGACCGCCTGGGCCAGGGCCTCGGCGATGCCGACCTGCCAGGACGCGAAGGGCTCGGAGACGCCGCGGCGCTCCTCGACCCAGCGCTCGAACGAGCGCCGGGGCAGCACCGCCACCGGCCCGCTTCCCGCGAGGACGGGCTTTCGCGGGTCGCCGCCCCAGGTGACGGTGCTCGGCACCTCGGGCCGGAACCATAGCAGCAGGTGGCGCCGCTCGGAATCAACGAAGACGGCGAGCAGGCCGCTGGCCGTCTTGGCGTAAGGCGCGCTCGGCGGATGGGCGGCGGCGAATTCGGCCGTCGCGTAGCTGGTCCGGTCGGCCGGCAGGGTGGCGCGCAGCCAGGCGGCGATCGCCAGGATCGCGTCGGGCGGCGGGGTCCGGCCGAGGCTGCGCACCGCGTCGTCCGAGACGGTCGAGGCGCCGCCGGCAGCGAACAGATCGAGGACGGTGTGGGCGTTCTCGGTCAGCGCGCTGACGAAGTCGTCGGAGCGGGCGAGCTCGCGCACCAGCTCGCTCTCCAGCGCCAGGTGGGCCTGCTGCTCCTGCCACAGGCGCCGGCTCTCCAGCTCGTAGACCCGCATCGCGAAGGCATCGGCCAGCACGGTCGCGGCGGCGCGGGTCTCGGGCGCGACGTAGTGCGGCCGGCGGTGATGGCCGATCATCAGGCCCCACAGCCGCCCCTCGACCAGGATCGAGATCGACATCGACCCGTTCACCCCGAGGTTGCGCTGGTACTCGAGGTGGATCGGCGACAGGCTGCGCGCCTGGGCGAAGGTGAGGTCGATCGGCGCGTTGGCGGAAGCCGGCGTCGCCACGAGCGGCACCGGCACGTAGTCGCGGTCGATGACGAAGCGGCTCTTCGAGCGGGTGTAGAGGGCGCGGGCCTGGGCCGGGATGTCGGAGGCCGGGAAGTGCAGGCCGAAGAGGCTTCGGGTCCAGGCCGGGTCCTTGTCCTCGGCGATGGCGGCGCCGTTCCAGTCCGCATCGAAGCGGTAGACGAGCACGCAGTCGAAGCCGGTCAGCGCCCGGGTCTCGCGCGCCGCGACCGCCGCGGCGTCCTCCAGCGTGCCGGCGCCGCGCAGGCGGCTGATGGCGAGCTCGGTGTCGAGCTGGCTCGCCGAGCGGAAATCCTCCGGATGGGCCGGCGCCAGCTCGAACTCGACGATGATCCGGTCGCCGTTGCGGTGGGCCGCCAGCTCGACCGGCAGCCCGTCGGCGCCGGGCAGCGTGACGCGCTGGCGTATGATGTGGCCGGAATCGACGTCATCGCCCTGGAGGCCGACGCGGATCCGCTCGGCGAGCCCGGCGCCGAGCAGGGTGTGAAGGTCGAGGCCGAGGGGGTCCCGATCGAGCACGTCGCGGACGTTGCCGCTCCAGGCGACCACCGCCAGGGTGTCGAGGTCCGCCGCGATCAGGACGGCGTGGGGCTGGATCGCCCCGGGAACGTGGATCGGCTCCTGCTCGCACAGGCGTGGGTCGACCGGCTCGGCCCGCACCCGCTGGTTGACCGCCGCCAGCACCGCCTCGCGGCTGTGCCCGTGCTCCAGCGGCTCGACCGGCTCGGTGATGATCCAGTAGCGGTCCGGCGCGGCGGCCTGGCGCAGGGTGATCCGGACCTGCATCGGCCGCGGGTCGAAGCCGTAGACGAACGAGAAGGTGTGGTCGAGCCGGCCCCGGCGCACGCCCTCGCGGAAGCGGCCGTAGAAGTGCGGCAGGTGGGTGCAGGGGGCGACGTCGGTGAAGAAGTTGCGGCCGACCATCCGCTCGGGCGGACGGCCGGAGAACGCGCTCTCGGACCGGTTGTAGAGGTGGATGACGCCCGACCCGTCGATCTGGATCACGCCCTGGCGCAGGCGATCAAGCTCGTGCGGCGCGAGCGCGTCGAGGTCGATCGTCGGGGCCGTCGTCTGATCGGGCAAGGTCAAGGGGTATCCAACGAATCGATGGCCCGGGAGGGCGGCGCCTCCGGCGACAGGGTCCGCACCTTAACGTCTACCGCCCCTGAACGGAACCGCAACGCGCGGTCGCCCCGCAGCTCTCTGACGGCGCGTCACCGCGTGCCGCCCGTCCGCTCGGCGATCGCCTTGACGGCGCCCTGGAGCCCCTCCTCCAGGGTGGGATGGTAGAACGGCCGGTCGAGGAAGGTCGCGGCGGTCCAGCCCTCCTGGACGGCGATCACCATCAGGTGAGCGAGATGCTCGATCCCCGGCCCGACCATCGCGGCACCGACGAGCCGGCCGTCGGGCTCGGCATAGACCCGGATCAGGCCGGCGGCCCGGTCCATCGCCCGGGCGCGGCCCTGATCGGAGAAGGAGGTCTCGCCGATGATCCAGTCGCGGGCGCTTCCCGCGTCGAAGGCCCGGCCGACCGCGGCGATCTGGGGATCGGTGAAGACCAGCGCGAAGGCCGGCCAGGGCGGCGGCGCCTCGACCTGGGGGAAGCGGGCGGCGTTGCCGCCGGCGATCCAGCCCTGGCGCTGGGCCTCGTGCAGGACCGGGTGCTCCTGGTTGGCGTCGCCGGCGATGAAGATCGGGGCGGTACCGCACTGGAGGGTGCGCGGGTTGAAGTCCGGCAGCCCGTCCTCGTCGAGGGCGAGTCCGGCGGCGGCGAGGTCGAGGGCGTCGAGGTTGGGCGGGCGCCCGGCGGCGGCGAGCACGCGCGAGACCGTAGCCCCGTCCCGCTCGCCGGATTCGAGGCGCCAGGTCAGCCGCACCCCGTCGCCGGCGGGCTCGGCCGTCTCGACGGTGGCGCCGAGCCTGAGATCGAACTCGGCGCCGATCAGCTCGGCGGCACAGGCCGCGACCTTCGGGTCGCGGGCGCCCCCGACGGCGCCGGCGGGATCGAGCAGCGTCACCCGCACGCCGAGGCGGGCCATGGCCTGGGCCAGTTCCAGCCCGACCGGGCCGGCGCCGAGGATCGCGAGGCTGTCGGGAAGGGCTTCGATCTCGAACAGGGTATCGGTGGTGAGGACGCGGTCGGCGGCCGGCCGCAGGGGCGGCGGCAGGCTCGGGGTCGAGCCGGTGGCGATCACCACCGCGCCGGCGGCGATCCGGGTGTGGTCGTCGACGACGAGGGTGGTCGGGTCGGTGAAGCGCGCGGTGCCGGCGACGCGCAGATCCTGCGGGATGCGCCCGACACTCTCGAAGACCGAGGCGACGAAATCGTCGCGCAGGCGCCGCACCCGCCGCATCACCGCAGCCCCGTCGACCCGGACCTCGCCGGCCGCAACGCCGAACGGCGAGGTTTCGCGCGCGTCGTGCGCGGCGCGGCCGGCCTCGATCAGGAGCTTCGAGGGCATGCAGCCGACCCGGGCGCAGGTGGTGCCGCCGGGGCCGCGCTCGATCAGGACCGCGCGGGCGCCCGCCTTGGTGGCCGCGGCATGGGCCGCGAGTCCCGCCGTGCCGGCCCCGATGACCGCCACGTCGCAGGCCAGGTCACGCATCGCTCACTTCCTCGGGCAGCCCGGCGCAGCACGAGCGCGACGTCGCGGGTCGAACCCTCCGGCAACTTGCATCGCAGACGATTCGTTCCCGCACGTCACACTGTCGGGGCGGCCGTCCGACCCTCGGCGAGGAGGCCGCCGACGAAGCCCGCGAGGCCGACCTGGCGCTCGCGGCGCAGGTGCTCGGCGGCCAGGATCGCCTCCAGGGTCTTGAACGAGCGGTCGAGGTCGTCGTTGACCAGCACGTAGTCGTATTCCGACCAGCGCTCGATCTCGGTGCGGGCGTTGAGCAGCCGGCGCTCGATCGTCTCGGCGGAATCCTCGGCGCGGCGCTCCAGGCGGCGGCGCAGCTCGGCGAGGCTGGGCGGCAGGATGAAGATGGTGACGACGTCGTCGCGCAGCTTGCCCCGCACCTGCCGGGTGCCCTGGTAGTCGATGTCGAAGATCATGTCGCGGCCGGCCGCGAGCGCCTTCTCCACCGGGCCCCGCGGCGTGCCGTAGTAGTTGCCGTGCACCTCGGCCCATTCGAGCAGGTCGTCGCGCTCGCGCAGGCGCTCGAAGGCGTCGCGGTCGATGAAGCGGTAGTGCTGGCCGTCGATCTCGGACGGGCGGCGCGCCCGGGTAGTGACCGAGACCGACAGCTCCAGGCCCCATTCGGGCCGCTGGGCCAGCGCCCGGGTCAGCGTGGTCTTGCCGGCGCCCGAGGGCGAGGAGAGGATCAGCACTAGGCCCCGGCGCGCCACCGGTGCGGTCAGGAGTTCGGAGCCCACGTTCGACACCATCGCGCTGCTTCACCCTTTCGCCGGCGGAACCGGCTCTCCGCCGGGATCTATTGCCCGGGACCTCTCCAATGCCGCCCGTCCGGCGGGGGCGCAACCGGGAAGCGACGACGGGGCGGGGACAAATCTCCGCTACTCGACGTTCTGGACCTGCTCGCGGAACTGCTCCACCACCGCCTTGAGGTCGAGGCCGATGCGGGAGAGCGACACGTCGTTGGCCTTGGCGCAGAGCGTGTTGGCCTCGCGGCCGAGCTCCTGGGCCAGGAAATCGAGCCGGCGCCCGACGGCGCCGCCGGCGGTGAGGAGCTCGCGGGCGGCAGCGAGGTGGGCGCGCAGGCGGTCGATCTCCTCGCGCACGTCGGCCCGGGCGGCGAGCAGCACCGCCTCCTGGTGCAGGCGCGCCGGATCGAAGCTGCCGGCGTCCATCAGGGCCGCGACCTGCGCGGAGAGGCGCGCCTTGACCGCCTCCGGCCGGCGGGCCGGGCAGGCCTCCGCCGCCTCGACGAGGTCGGCCATGGCGGTGATCTGGCCGCCGACGATTGTCGCGAGGGCTCGCCCCTCGGCACGGCGGCCCTCCGCCAGGGCCTCGACCAGCCGGTGGGCGGCCGCCGCGAGGTCGCGCCGCAGCGCCTCGTCGTCGGCCGTCTCCTCCTCGACCTCGACCACGCCGCGCACGCCGAGCAGCCCGTCGACTGAGGGGAGCGTGATGCCGAGCGGCATCGGCACCCGGGTCACGGCCTCCGCCAGGGAGGCAAGCAGCGTCTCGTTGATGCGCACCCGGGGCGCCGCCTCGGCGCGCGACAGGGTGAGGGTGAGGTGGCAGGTGCCGCGGTTCAGGCGCTTCTGCACCAGGGCCCGGGCCTCCTCGCCGACGGCGTCAAGGCCGGCCGGGACCCGGACCCGGACCTCCAGCCCGCGGCCGTTGACACTCTTGAGCTCCCAGGCCCATTGCGCGGGTCCGGTGGTTCCGGCCTCGCGGGCAAAGCCGGTCATGCTGGCGATGGGCATCGGGGCACTCTGGGCAGGGTTCGCGGGATTCGCCGGTTTTTGCGAGAAACCCGCGATCGGAACGAGGATTCGGGTGGACCTGCGCCGGCGCGCCGACGCGGGTCAGCCAAGGGTCAAAACCAAGGGTCACCGCGACCCGGGCCCGGCCTTCGGCTGGGACAGGACCGGCACGGTCTTCGGCGAGTTCAGGTCGAAGGTCTTGTTGCGCAGGGGATCGCGGGCGGTCCCCTCCGAGGCGTCGAAGGCGCGCGAGCGGGTGCCCGGATTCGTGGTCCCGCCGTCATAGGCCATCGGTCCGCCGCCGGGCAGGTCGGTGCGCGGGGGCAGCGCCGAGGGGTCGGCCTGCGGCGGCGGCTCGACCTTGTCGACGCCGATCTGCGAGCCCGGATCGGCCGCGGCCTTCGCCTTCTCGACCTGGCGCCAGCGGGCGACGTTGCGGTTGTGGGCGTCCAGGGTCTCGGCGAAGACGTGGCCGCCGGTGCCGTCGGCGACGAAGAACAGGTCCTTGGTGCGCGAGGGGTTGGCCACCGCCTCGAGCGCCGCGCGGCCCGGATTGGCGATCGGCCCCGGCGGCAGGCCCTCGATCGCGTAGGTGTTGTAGGGTGTCACCCGGTCGATCTCGGAGCGCAGGATGCCGCGCCCGAGGGTGCCGCGCCCGCCGACGAGGCCGTAGACGATGGTCGGATCGGATTGCAGCCGCATGCGCTTCTGGAGGCGGTTGACGAACACGCCGGCGACCCGCGGGCGCTCGTCGGCCCGGCCGGTCTCCTTCTCGACGATGGAAGCGAGGGTGACCATCTCCTGGGGAGTACGCACCGGCACGTCGGGCGAGCGCCGGGCCCAGATCTGGTTCAGCACCTCGCGCTGCTTGGTGCGCATCAGGTTGAGGATCTTCTGGCGGGAATCGCCGCGCTCGAACTTGTAGGTGTCGGGGAGCAGCGAGCCCTCCGGCGGGGTCTCGTTGATGTCGCCGGTCAGGATGTCGTTGTCGTTGAGGCGGGCGACGATCTGCTCGCTCGTCAGGCCTTCGGGGAAGGTGATGGCGTGCTGCACCGGCCGGCCCTGGACCAGCACGTCGACCACGTCGTCGATGCTGGCATGGGCCTTGAAGTTGTACTCGCCGGCCTTGAGCGCCGCCTTCCGGCCGAAGCGGGCGGTGAGCTCGAACAGCATCGGATGGGCGATCACGCCCTCGCGCTGGAGCAGGTCCGCCATCTCGCCGACGCTGGAGCGGGGCACTACCACGACCTTGTCGGCGGGCAGCGGCCCGGCCTCGTTGGTCTGGCGCTCCAGCACCACGAGGCCCAGGATGGCGCCGAGGCCGAGGATGACGAACAGGGTCAGGAAGCCGCTCACCGCGGAGAGCAGGCCGCCGCGCTCGCGCACCGGCTTCTCGGGCGGCGGCGGGGCCGCGGTGGGCTTGATCGCCTCGCTCGGGCTGCGCGGGGCGAGCCGGTTCGGCGGGCTGACCGGCTCCGGCGCGCTCGGCGCCGGGTCCTGCGTCTTCGATCTGCGAAACATGGCGGTCCTGTCGTGGCGCGTCCGCGGAGCCGGCCGGTGGACGCGCGTGCCGGCCCGATGGGGCGGAAGAGCGACCGCGACCCTAGCAAGTTTTATGGCGAAATGGAGCCGAGGCGCCCGGTAAGCCACATGCGAGAAAGCCCCTCCGCGCGGGCGAGAGGGGCCTTGATCGAATTTGCGATGCGCTTTGGGGCTGGTTTCCGGTTCGCCCGGCCGTCATTGGCATCCTCCGAGTCATTCCGGGGCCGCGCAGTGGAGCCCGGAATCCAGAACCGCGGATCGTTCAGGATAAAGCGGACGGCGTTCCGCTTCATTCTTGTCCACCAGCGGTTCTGGATCCCGGGCTCCGCTGCGCGGCCCCGGGATGACGCGGAGGGCGTCAGACCGGACAGAGGACTTGGACAGGCCCGCAGTGATCGTTCACACCCGCCGCAGGATCAGCGAGGCGTTGGTGCCGCCGAAGCCGAAGGAGTTCGACAGGGCGATGTCGACGGTCCGCTTCTGCGCCTTGTGCGGCACGAGATCGATCGCGGTCTCGACCGACGGGTTATCGAGGTTGAGGGTCGGCGGCACGACGCCGTCGCGGATGGCGAGCACGGAAAAAATCGCCTCGATCGCGCCGGCGGCGCCGAGCAGGTGCCCGGTGGCGGACTTGGTCGAGGACATCGCGACGTCGGTGGCATTGCCGAGCAGGCGCTCGACCGCCTTCAGCTCGAGCTCGTCGCCGAGCGGGGTCGAGGTGCCGTGGGCGTTGATGTAGTCGATCTCGGAGGGGTCGATGCCGGCGCGCTTCACCGCCGCGCTCATGCAGCGGTAGGCGCCGTCGCCGTCCGGCGAGGGCGAGGTGATGTGGTAGGCGTCGCCCGAGAGGCCGTAGCCGACCACCTCGGCGTAGATCTTGGCGCCGCGGGCCTTGGCGTGCTCGTACTCCTCGAGCACCACCACGCCGGCGCCCTCGCCCATCACGAACCCGTCGCGGTCGCGGTCGTAGGGGCGGGAGGCGCGCTGCGGCTCGTCGTTGAAGCCGGTGGAGAGCGCCCGGCAGGCGGCGAAGCCCGCGAGCGAGAGCCGGTTGATCGGCGATTCGGCGCCGCCGGCGAGCATCACGTCGGCGTCGCCGAGCGCGACGAGGCGCGCCGCGTCGCCGATCGCGTGGGCGCCGGTGGAGCAGGCCGTCACCACCGCGTGGTTCGGGCCCTTCAGGCCGTGGGCGATCGAGACCTGGCCCGAGGCCAGGTTGATGATCCGGCCGGGAATGAAGAACGGCGAGATCCGCCGCGGCCCCTTCTCGAACAGCGTCACCGCGGCATCGTAGATGCCGCCGATGCCGCCGATGCCGGAGCCGATGAGGACGCCGGTGGCGCACTGGTCCTCGTGCGAGGTCGGGTGCCAGTCGGCGTCGTCGAGCGCTTGGCCGGCCGCCGCCATCGCGTAGACGATGAAGGGGTCGACCTTGCGCTGCTCCTTGGCTTCCATCCACTTGTCGGGATTGAAGGTGCCGTCGCTGCCGTCGCCGAGGGGGATCGAGCAGGCGATCTTGCACGCCAGATCCGACACGTCGAAGGCCTCGACGCGGGCGGCACCGCTTTGCCCCTCGATGAGGCGGCTCCACGTGACGTCGACGCTGCTGCCCAGCGGCGACACCATCCCGAGGCCCGTGACGACGACTCGACGCATCGCGTTATCCCGACCCGATCCCATGACGGAAGCGTATTACCTTTTCAAGCGGAGGAACGCGGCGCTCAGGCGGCGTTCTTCTCGAGGAACTTGATCGCGTCGCCGACCGTCTGGATCGTCTCGGCGGCGTCGTCCGGGATCTCGACGTTGAACTCTTCCTCGAACGCCATCACCAGCTCGACGGTGTCGAGGCTGTCGGCGCCCAGATCGTCGATGAAGTTCGCGTTCGGGGTCACCTTCTCGGGCTCGACGCCCAGGTGATCGACGACGATCTTCTTCACCCGGTCCGCGATATCGCTCATCGTGTAGGTCCTTAAGTTACTGCTCGTGGAACTGGTCGGAGCCGCCGCGTGCGGGCGGAGCCCCGGGGGAAAGGTCGTGATGCGGCCGGGAGCACCGGTCGCGCATGTCGTGGAAAAGCCGCGGACGGCCGATCCGTCAATCCCCTTGCACGGCCGGCGGGTGCTTAACACAGGGATTCCGCCCTGGCGAGGGCCGCTTCACCCCCGGTTAAGAAACCGTGCCTCCCGCCTGGGGAATGACGCGGGACGGCCTAGAACATCGCCATGCCGCCGTTGACGTGCAGGGTATGCCCGGTGACGTAGGCCGCCTCGTCGGAGGCGAGGTACACCGCCGCCGCGGCGATCTCGGCACCCTCGCCGAGGCGCCCCATCGGCACCGTGGCGAGGATGCCCTCGCGCTGCTTGTCGTTCAGCACGTCGGTCATCGGCGAGGTGATGAAGCCCGGCGCGATGCAGTTCACGGTGATCTTGCGGCTCGCCACCTCGGCGGCGAGCGCTTTGGTCAGGCCGACGAGGCCGGCCTTGGCCGCCGCGTAGTTGCCCTGGCCGGCATTGCCGGTGGCGCCCACCACCGACCCGACATTGACGATGCGGCCGTAGCGGCGCTTCATCATGCCCTTCACCGCCGCCCGCGACAGCCGGAACGCCGCCGTCAGGTTCACGGCGATCACGCTGTCCCACTCCTCGTCCTTCATCCGCAGGAAGAGGTTGTCGCGGGTGATGCCGGCATTGTTGACCAGCACGTCGAGACCGCCGAGCGCGGCCTCCGCCGCCGGCACCAGGGCCTCGACCGCCGCCGTGTCGGAGAGGTTGGCCTCCAGGACGTGGACGCGCTCGCCGAGTTCGCCCGCCAGCGCCTCCAGCGCCTCGCGCCGCGTGCCCGAGACCGCCACGTGGGCGCCCTGCGCGTGCAGGGCCCGGGCGATGGCGCCGCCGAGACCGCCGGTGGCGCCGGTGACGAGGGCCTTGCGGCCGCTGAGGTCGAACATGCGAAAACTCTCTCTCAGAGCGTGAAGGCCGCGACCTCGGCCGGGGTGCCGACCGGCGTGGCCGAGGCTCCCGAAGCGATGCGCTTGACGAGGCCCGACAGAACCTTGCCGGTGCCGATCTCGTAGAACGTGTCGACGCCAGCCGCCGCCATCGCGGCGACGCATTCGCGCCAGCGCACGGTGCCGGTGACCTGCGCGACCAGGGCGTCGCGGATCGCCGCCGGCTCGCTGATCGGGGATGCCAGCACGTTCGCCATCACCGGAACGGCGGCGGGACGCAGGGTGACGGCGTCCAAGGCCGCGTGCATCGCCTCGGCGGCGGGCGCCATCAGGCCGCAATGGAAGGGGGCGGAGACGTTCAGCATCACCGCGCGCTTGGCGCCGCGCCCTTGAGCCAGCGCCACCGCCCGCTCGACCGCGGCGCGGTGGCCCGAGACCACGACCTGGCCGGCGCCGTTGTCGTTGGCGACGTCGCACACGTCGCCCTGGCGCGCCTCCGCGGCGACCTCGGCCGCCGCCTCGACGTCGAGGCCGAGAAGCGCCGCCATGGCGCCCGAGCCCACCGGCACCGCCGCCTGCATCGCCTCGCCGCGCAGGCGCAGCAGGCGCGCGGCATCCGGGAGCGACAGGCTGCCGGCGGCGGCGAGCGCGCTGTACTCGCCGAGCGAGTGGCCGGCGACGAAAGCGACGTCGCGGGCGAGATCGAGGCCGCGCTCGGCCTCCAGCACCCGCAGCACCGCGATGCTCGACGCCATCAGGGCCGGCTGGGCGTTCGCCGTGAGGGTCAGCTCCTCGGTCGGGCCCTCGAACATCAGGCGCGAGAGGTTCTGGCCCAGGGCCTCGTCGACCTCGGCGAAGACCGCGCGGGCGGCGGCATGATCCTGGGCTAGGGCGGAGCCCATGCCGACGGCCTGGCTGCCCTGGCCCGGAAAGATGAAGGCGCGCGACACGTGCGGAGTGCTTCCTGCCCTTGAGAGCTGCGATCTGCGGCTCGCGAACCGCGGCGTGCGGCTGCGCGACGCAGCGATTGGGCGGCGCCAGTCGCAGAGGCGCCGGCCATAGTCAAGCGTGGCCGGCGCGCAAAAATCGCAGAGCCCTTCGCCGGCATGCGCCGCCGGGTCGGGTCCCCTCGATGCTGAGATTCTTCCGGCGTCACGCCTCGTCGAAGAAATCGACCTCGCCGGTATCGAGGCTGTAGGCCGCGCCGACGATCCGGAGCTTCTTCTCGGCGAGCGGCGTCAGCAGTTCCGGATCGGAGGCGGTGCGCAGGCGCCGCACCACCCGGCCGACATTCGCCCGCACGGCGTTCTCGACGAGGTCGCCGGGCTTGTCGCGCACGCCGAGCACCGCCGGCACGATCGGCTCGATCATCTGGCCGATGGCGCCCGGAAGGACCGTGTTGTTCTTCACCACGTCGACCGCCGCCTCGACGGCGCCGCAGCGGCTGTGGCCCATCACCAGGATCAGCGGCACGCCGAGCTTGGCCACCGCGTACTCGATCGAGCCGAGCGCCGTGGTGTCGACGGTGTTGCCGGCGTTGCGCACGATGAACAGCTCGCCGAGGCCGCGGCCGAACAGGATTTCGGGCGAGACGCGGGAATCCGAGCAGCTGACGAGCACGCAGAACGGCGTCTGGCCGAGCGCGATCTCGATCCGCCGGTCGCGGCCCTGGACGGAGTTCAACGGGCTGTCGGTCTTGAACAGCCGGTTGCCCTCCTTCATCAGCTCGAGGGCCTGGTCGGGCGTGAGCGTGGTGCGCTTCGTCGTCGGCGCCGCCGCGCGGGCGAGGCCCGGCGGGAGCACGGCGGTGGCGGCGATCGCGGCGCCCAGGGGTGCAGCCGCAGCCGAGCAGGTGACGCCGGCTCAGACTCTTCGTCATCGGGTCGTCTCCTTGATCCGCGGCTTCCCCCCGACCTGCCGGCCCGGGGCACCGGGCCGCCGCGCAGGGATGACCGTGCACCCGCCGTCGCGCAATCACTCAGAAACATTAAGCCTGTCGCGAGGCGGGGGACGCGGTCTCATCGCACGCTTGTTGCAAAACGGCATCTCGTGTAGGGAGGCCGACACTCCGAGATTTTCGTATACCTAAGGAAGGGGTCGCGCATGGCTCGCGTCACCGTTGAGGACTGCATCGACAAGGTCGAGAACCGCTTCGAGCTGGTGCTGCTGGCCGGCCACCGCGCCCGCCTGCTCTCCTCCGGCGCTCCCCTCACCATCGACCGCGACCGCGACAAGAACCCGGTCGTGGCCCTGCGCGAGATCGCCGACGAGACCATCACGCCGGACGACCTCAAGGAGCAGCTGATCCACTCGCTCCAGAAATACGTCGAGGTCGACGAGCCGGAGGCCGAGACGGTGCCGCTGCTCTCCAGCTCGCCCGCCGCCGCCGCCGTGGCGCCCCAATCCTCGGGCGACGGCGACGACATCCAGTTCGACCGGATGAGCGAGGACGACCTGCTGCGCGGCCTCGAGAACCTCGCGCCCCCGACCGAGACGGAAGAAGAGGGCGACTGAGCCCTTTGTCCGGGAGGGCCGCCGCGCCCTCCCCTCCAAAAATATCCGAATCCGGCCGAGGGGCCGGCGAGACCCGGCCGGGAGGCCGGGTTTTTTCGTGAGGTTTTTTGCGCTGCGGCACGGAAGCGGGGCTGCCGCGGCGTTTAGGGGCTGGCGCGGCCGCCCGTTCGGCTCGATATTGGTCCTCGGACCTCCACAAGCGTCGTCGGCGTTCAGCGCAACCGGATCCTTTCGGCACGCCGCGACGCCCCCGCGCCGGCCGCGTGCCGGCGCCCTGTCGCGCTCAAGGAGACCAACGGCGGATGATGCGCCAGTACGAGCTCGTCGAGCGGGTCAAGGCCTACAATCCCGGCGCCGACGAGGGACTGCTGAACCGGGCCTACGTCTACGCGATGCGGGCGCACGGCACGCAGAAGCGCGCCTCGGGGGATCCGTTCTTCGCCCACCCGCTCGAGGTGGCGGCCATCCTCACGGATCTTCGGCTCGACGACGCCACCATCGTGGCGGCGGTGCTGCACGACACCGTCGAGGACACCGCCGCCACCCTCGACGAGATCAACCGGGTCTTCACCCCCGAGATCGGCAAGCTCGTCGACGGGCTGACCAAGATCAAGCGCCTCGACCTCGTCTCGAAGCGCGCGGCGCAGGGCGAGAACTTCCGCAAGCTGTTGCTCGCGATCGCGGCGGACGTGCGGGTGCTGCTCGTCAAGCTCGCCGACCGGCTGCACAACATGCGCACCCTCCAGCACATGCCGGCGGAGAAGCGCGCCCGCATCGCGCAGGAGACGCTCGACATCTACGCGCCGCTGGCAAGCCGCATGGGCATGCAGGAATTACGCGAGGAGCTGGAAGACCTCTCCTTCGTCAACCTCAAGCCCGACGTCTACGCCACGATAGCCAAGCGCCTCTCCGACCTCTCGGCCAAGTCCGAGCGGCTGGTCGAGAGCATCGAGCGCGACCTCGTCGCCAAGCTCGCGCATGCCGGCATTACCGCCATCGTCAAGGGCCGGCAGAAGCGCCCCTACTCGATCTGGAGCAAGATGGAGCGCAAGTCGGTCGCGTTCGAGCAGCTGTCCGACATCTTCGGCTTCCGGGTCATCGTCGACAGCGTCGACACCTGCTACCGCGCGCTCGGCGTCGTCCACACCACCTGGCCGATGGTGCCGGGGCGCTACAAGGACTACATCTCGACGCCGAAGCAGAACGACTACCGCTCGATCCACACAACCGTGATCGGGCCGAAGAGCCAGCGCGTCGAATTGCAGATCCGCACCACCGAGATGGACGAGATCGGCGAGTACGGCATCGCCGCGCACGCGCTCTACAAGGACGGCGCGCCGCACCTCGCGACCGAGAGCGGCGCCTACCAGTGGCTGCGCCGCACCATCGAGCTGCTCGCCGAGGGCGACAGCCCCGAGGAGTTCCTGGAGCACACCAAGCTCGAGCTGTTCCAGGATCAGGTCTTCTGCTTCACCCCGAAGGGCCGGCTGATCGCCCTGCCCCGCGGCGCGACGCCGATCGACTTCGCCTACGCGGTCCACACCGACGTCGGCAACACCGCGGTGGGGGCCAAGATCAACGGTCGCATCGCCCCGTTGCTGACCGAGCTGCAGAACGGCGACGAGGTCGAGATCGCCCGGGCCGACGGCCAGATCCCGCCGGCGGCCTGGGAATCCCTCGTGGTCACCGGCAAGGCGCGCGCCGCGATCCGCCGCGCCACCCGCTCGGCGGTGCGCCGGCAATATGCGGGCCTCGGGCGGCAGATCCTCGATCGTGCCTTCGAGCGGGCCGGCAAGAATTTTTCCGACGAGAAGCTGCGCGGCGCGCTGCCGCGGCTCGCCCGCCAGTCGACGGAGGACGTGTTCGCGGCGGTGGGCCGGGGCGAGATGTTCTCCGGCGACGTCGTGAAGGCGGTCTACCCCGACTACAAGGACGAGCGCCGGGGTGCTGCCGCGAGCCAGGCCGGCCCGGGCCAGCCGCGCCCGCACGTCAACGGCGCCGGCCGCCTGTCCCTCGACAAGGACCAGACGGTGCGCCTGACCTGGCCGGGCAAGACTCCCGGCAAGGAAGGCGCGCCCGACGAGGGCGCGATCCCGATCCGCGGCCTCGACCGCGACCTCCTGGTGCGCTTCGCCCCCGAGGGCGGCGCGGTACCGGGCGACCGGATCGTCGGCATCCTGACGCCGGGCGAGGGCGTGACCATCTACCCGATCCAGTCGCCGGCGCTCGCCGCCTTCGACAACGAGCCCGACCGCTGGCTCGACGTGCGCTGGGACGTGGACGGTGCCTCCAACCAGCGCTTCCCGGCTCGGCTGGCCCTGCAATCGATCAACGAGCCCGGCAGCTTCGCCCAGATCGCCCAGGTGATCGCCGACCACGACGGCAACATCGACAACATCTCGATGAAGCGCCGCACCCAGGACTTCACCGACGTCACCATCGACCTCGCGGTCTGGGACCTCAAGCACCTCAACGCCATCGTGTCGGAGCTGCGGGCCAAGCGCGTGGTGAGCCGGGTCGACCGGGTGAACGGATAGAGCGTTTTCTGACGAGGTGGAAACCGGTTCGTCGCAGAAAATGCTGCCAAATCAACAACCTAGAGAGCTTCGCGATTGCAGCGCGATCGTGAAGCTCTCTAGCCGGCTGACCGGGCAGGATTGCACCGGGGCAGGCAGGCTGCCACAAGCCCCGGCTCAGTGATCCTCCTACGACCACTGAAGGGTGCCATGACCTCCGACGACGTCCTCGCTGAATTCCGCTCCGCCGGCGCCCTGCTGGAGGGCCATTTCGTGCTCTCCTCCGGGCTGCACAGCGCGGTGTTCCTGCAGAAGATGGCGATCTTCACCGATCCGGTGCGCACCGCGCGGGTCTGCGCCGCCCTGGCCGAGCGCATCGCGGACCGCTACGGCCGGATCGACTACGTCGTCTCGCCGGCGGTCGGCGGCATCGTGCCGGGCTACGAGACCGCCCGGGCGCTCGGCGCCAAGGCGATCTTCGTCGAGCGCGACCCGGGCAAGCCGTTCACCCTGCGCCGCGGCTTCCAGATCCCGAAGGGCGCCCGCGCGGTGATGGTCGAGGACATCGTCACCACCGGCCTGTCGTCCCGCGAGTGCCTGGCGGCCCTGACCGACGAGCCCGGCGAGGTGGTGGGCGCGGCCTGCCTGATCGACCGCTCGGGCGGCAAGGCCGATCTCGGCCTGCCGCTGGTCGCCCTCGTCACCCTCGACATCCCGAACTACCCGGCCGACCAGCTGCCGCCGGAACTCGCCGCGATCCCCGCGGTGAAACCCGGCAGCCGCGCCCTGCCGGGGGCCTGACGCCCCCTTCGCGCGCTCGCGCCCTCGACCCGTCGCGCCGCCGCTTGACAGGCGCGGCGGCGCATATTTAGCTGGACGCATTGCGGCCGCTACGCGGTGTGCGGCACCCGCGCCGATTGCCTCCGCCTGGATACTCAGGGGGCAGTTGCTTTGCTCATGGCGGCTTTTCTCGCAAGTGATTCTTCCCGCGCGGCCGTACCGTGCGTCCAAGGATAAATGATGCCCAGTCCGTCCCGCAGCGCCCTGTTCATCGACGGCGCCAATATCTACGCGACCACCAAGGCCCTCGGCTTCGACATTGATTACCGCAAGCTTCTGGCCGATTTTCGTGCCCGCGAGAACCTCGTTCGCGCCTTCTATTACACGGCCCTGGTCGAGGACCAGGAATATTCCTCGATCCGGCCGCTGATCGACTGGCTCGACTACAACGGCTACCGGGTCGTCACCAAGCCGGTGAAGGAATTCACCGACTCGACCGGCCGCCGCAAGATCAAGGGCAACATGGACATCGAGCTGACGATCGATGCCATGGAGCTCAGCCCCTACATCGACCACATGGTGCTGTTCTCCGGCGATGGCGACTTCCGGCCGCTGGTGGCGGCGATGCAGCGCCGCGGCGTGCGCGTGACCGTGGTCTCGACCGTGCAGACCCAGCCGCCGATGGTCGCCGACGAACTGCGGCGCCAGGCCGACGACTTCGTCGACATCGTGCAGCTGATTCCGCGCATCGGCCGCGATCAGGGCGATCGCCCGGCCCGTCCGGCCCGCGCCCTCGGTCCGGACGGCCCGCGCGACGCGGCGCCCCGGGATCCGGCCGAGCGGGCGCCGCGCGCCACCGTCAACCTCGAGAACCGCTACGGCATCCGCCAATCCGACGAGGACGACGCGGAGGATTGATGCCGTCTCTGTCCCGAGGCGGCCCGATGCTCTCCACGGCGGCCGATCGGGCCGCCGTGATCCGTTCGCGGCGGTTCTGAGTCGGAGTGGCGGGCAGTGGAGGAGCGGGAGACAGAGGACAGGTCCGAGGACGACCGTGAGAAGAAGGACGGTTTCCCCTGGTGGGAGCTGCCTGACATCCTCGAGATGATCGTGGCGGTCGCGCGAGGGATCTGGGGCCTCGGGGCGATGATCGTCGGCGCGTTCCGGGATTAGTGTCTCGCACGAAACTGGCGGTCACCGGCGTCGCTCGATGTGGCGGCGCCAGCGCAGCGGACGTTTCGTGAGGTGCACTTAGCCGGGCGCCCCGTCGTCAGCCGCCGGTCCGGGCCAGGGTTTCGAGGCCGCCGCGGGTCTCGACCGGCGCCGTCCATCCCAGCGCCTCCAGCCCCGCCGCGCGGGCGACGAGGGAGCCGCTCAAGCGCTCACGCATCTCGGCACGCCCGGTCAGCGCCAAGCCCAGGTCGAGGAGAGCCTGCGGCACCGGCACGAGGCCCGGCCGGCGGCCGAGGCCGGCGCGCAGGGCCGCGATCATCTCCGGGACACGCAACGGCTCGGCCTCGGTCACGATCAGCGGCCGGCGCAGAGGATCGGGCGCCCGCAGCACCGCGTCGACGGCGTCGCCGAGCGATTCGACCGAGACCAGCGAGCGCCGCCCGGCGAGTCCCCCGAGGGGCAGCGGGTACGGTGCCGCGGCGAGCCGCATCAGCGCCGCCATGTTGCCCTTCTGGCCCGGGCCGTAGACCAGCACCGGCCGCAGCGACACGTAATCGATGTCGATGCCCGCCAGCGCCTCCTCGGCGGCGAGCTTCGAGCGGCCGTAGGCGTCGGTCGGGACGGGGGCATCGGCCTCGGTGAGGAGGCCGGCGGCGGACGGGCCGGCCTGCGCCCGGATCGAGGACAGGAACACGAAGCGGCGCACCCGGGCGCGGGCCGCCGCCTGGGCGAGGCCGCGGGTCGCCTCGGTGTTGAAGGTGCGGTAATCGTCCTCCGGCGCCCCCGACATGGCGTGGGCGAGGCCGGCCGAGTGCACCACCGCGTCGGCGCCCGAGAGCGCCGCCGCCATGTTCTGCGGCCGGGCGATGTCGCCCACCACCGCGCCGCTGATGCCCGGCGGCAGCGCGATCGGCCGGCGCAACAACACCCGCACCCGGTAGCCGCGGGCGGTCAGCGCCGCCAGGAGGTGGCGGCCGATGAAGCCGGTCGAGCCGGTGAGGGCGACGAGGGGAGCGGTCATGCGGCGGCGTTCCGGATGGCGGGCAGGGCGAAGAGCCGGAGCAGGCCGGCGACGAGCCCGGCGCCAAGGGCCAGGGCGACGAGCGACGCCGTCCAGCCCGGCAGCACCAGGGTCGCGGCGGCGAGGAGCGCCAGGGCGAGGTTGAGGCCGAGGACCGCCCCGACCACGAACGGCACCGAGCGCCCGTTGGTGGTGGCGCGCTGGTAGAAATGGCTGCGATGCGCCTGCCAGACCGGCTCCCCGGCGAGTGCCCGGCGGCCGAGGGTCAGGGTCGCGTCGGCGAGGTAGTAGAGCGGCAACAGGATCGCGGCGGCGAGCCCCCCCTCCCCGGCGAGGCGGTAGAGCAGCCAGGCGACGATGAGCCCGATCGGCAGCGAGCCGACATCGCCGAGGAAGAGCTTCGCCACCGGCCGGTTGAACGGCGCGAAGCCGAGGAGCCCGCCGAGGAGCGCCGCCGCGGCCAGGGTCGCGTCCGCGGGCAGGCGGCCGGCGAGACCGAAAGCCAGGAGCGCGCCGAGCAGCGGCACCATCTCGGCCACCGTCATCCAGTCGAGCCCATCCATGAAGTTCGTGAGGTTGACGAACCACAGCCCGGCCAGCACCGCGACGCCGCGCTCGAGCCAGAGCGGGATTTCGGGCACCAGCTGCCCGCCCGCGGCGGTGAGGACCAGCACCACGCAGGCCGCCTGGAGCGGCAGCCGCACCCGCACCGACAGGGGCCGGATGTCGTCGACGGCGCCGACGACGCCGAGCACCACCACCCCCGCTGCCAGCGCCGCGACCTCGCCCCCGGACACGCCGCCGAGCAGGACCATCACCGCGAGCGCCGCCGCCACCACGGCGATGCCGCCGCCCTGCGGGGTCGGGATCCTGTGACTGGAGCGGGCATTCGGCCGCGCCAGGGCGTAGCGCTGGAGCAGCGGCCGTAAGGCGACGATCAGCCCGGACGACAGGCAAGCGGCGAGGGGAACGGCGACGAGGGGGCTGAGCGGCATGCGGTGATCGCGGCGGGCGTGGTGCCCACCCCTACCCTACCGGCTTCGAGGCGGCCAGACGGTGCAACGGCAGAGCCTGTCCGGCTCGCTCGACCACTCCTTACAACCGCTTCTCGAAGAAATAATCCGGGTACGGATCGTCATTGAAGCGGTCGATCTCGACCCAGCCGGTGCGGCGGTAGAGCTGCAACGCCTCGGTCAGCGCGCTGTTCGAATCGAGGCGCAGGGTCGTGATGCCGAGCTGCCGCGCCGCCGTCTCGGCGGCCTCCATCAGGCGGCGGGCGAGGCCGAGGCCGCGGGCGGACGTGCAGACCCAGAGCCGCTTGATCTCGGCCATGTCCCCACCCTTGCCCTTGAGGCCGACGCAGCCGATCGGCAGCCCGTCCGACAGGGCGACCAGGAAGGCGCCGCGCGGGCGCATCATGTCGGCCGCCTCCGGGTCGCGGGAGAGGGAGACGTCGAAGCCGGTGGCGAGCCGCCGCCCCAACTCGGCGTAGTATTCGCTCAGGCAGTGCAGAGCCGCTCCGGAGCGCGGATCGGTCTCCTCGACCGTGATCCGCTCGCGGCCGAGCGCCGTGGCGACCAGGTCCATGGCGCGCAAAAGCTCGTCGCCCTTGGGAAAGCGCGCGAGCAGCGCCTCGGCCCGGTCGTTCGACAGGGCCTCGTAGGCGGAAAACTCTTGCCGACCGGCCTCGGTCAAGGCGGCGACCCGGCGGCGGGCGTCGTCCGGATGCGGCAGGGTGACGACCAGCCCCTCCTCCTCCAGCCCGCGCAGGAGCCGGCTCAGCAGGCCGGAATCGAGCCCAAGATAGTCACGGATCGCCCCGACCTCGCCGCGACCGTGGCCGATGGCATTGAGCACCCGTGCCGCGCCGAGGGGCCGGCCGCGCCCGAGGAACGAGGTGTCGAGCGCCCCGACCTCGGCGGTCACGGCGCGGTTGAAGCGGCGGATGCGGCTGATGGCGTCGATCGGCATATCGCTGACTTAAGTCAGGGAATTTGCATCGTCAACGGGGTCCTCAACGCAAGAAGCCCCGGCCATGGTGCCGGGGCTTCTCGTAGGCGGACCGGGGCGGCGCACCGCCCCGGGGAGGCTTAGTTGTTCCGGTTGCCCATCAGCGAGAGCAGGAACTGGAACATGTTGATGAAGTCCAGGTACAGCGTCAGGGCACCAACCACCGACACCTTGGCGGCGGTCTCGCCGTCGAAGTTGCCGTAGAGGTACATCTCCTTGAGCTTCTGCGTGTCGTACGCGGTCAGGCCGGCGAAGATCAGCACGCCGATGACCGAGATCGCGAATTGCAGGGCGCTCGAGGCCAGGAAGATGTTGACCAGGCTGGCAATGACGAGGCCGATCAGGCCCATCACCAGGAACGAGCCGATGCCCGACAGGCTCCGGGTCGTGGTGTAGCCGTAGAGGCTCAGGCCGCCGAAGGCCGCCGCGGTGATGAAGAACACCTGGACCACGCTCGCGCCGGTGTAGCGGATGAGCAGCGTCGAGAGCGACGCACCCATCACCGCCGCGAAGGCGAAGAAGGTGGTGCGGGCCGACGCGGCCGACATCCGGTCCATCCGGAACGAGAACAGGAAGATGAAGGCGAGCGGCGCGAGCGCGATCACCCACATCAGCGGCGTGGCGTAGAGCGTGCGGCCGAAGCTGGTCAGCGGGATCGAGCCGATCCGCGCCACCGCGTCCGCCTGCGAGGTCGCCACCGCGAGCTTGTTGATGCCGATGGCCACCAGCCCGGAGATGCCGAGGCCGATGATCATGTTGTTGTAGACGCCGAGCATGAACGCGCGCAGGCCCTGGTCGACCTGGACCTGGCTCTGAGCGTAGCCGGTGGGGCCGCCGAAGCCGTTCGCGTTGCCCTGCCGGAACGGGCTGTTCTCGAATGCCATGGGAGATTCCTTCGGAAGCTCTCTAGCGTGGATGTTCCTGGTGCGAGGCTCTCACGCGACCCTCGGACGCTTGACGCGTCGGATTGGCGCCCGGGCCCTCGCGGGTCCGCTCGCCTTGACCGGAATATGTGGACCTCGATCAGCCGGCACAAGGGCGGTGCCGGAGCGATAGCCGGCCTCGGCACACCAAAAACCGGGGTCCCTACGCCGCAGGGATACTTATGGATTAAGACCCCTAGAGATTTCGTAGGTATTGCGCCGGCTTCTGGCCTAGGATGCGCCAGGTGCCGGCGAGCCCGAGCCCGACCGCCACGACGACCGCGAGCAGCGCCGCGAGCAGCGCCCCCGACAGGTCGAGGGCGAAATCGAGATGCATGACCTTGGTGAGGATCACCCAGCCCGCCAGCGTCCCGGCGACGAGGCCGAACACGGCGGTGGCGAGACCCAGCGCCCCGTACTCCATCGTGTAGGCGGCGAGGAGCCGGGCCCGCGTGGCGCCGAGCGTCTTCAGCACCACCGCGTCGTAGAGCCGGGCCCGGTGGCCGGCGGCGAGCGCGCCCGCCAGCACGAACAGGCTGGTGGCCACCGCCACACCGCTGGCGCCGCGGATGGCGAAGACGAGCTTGGCCACGAGGTCGTTGACCGCGTCGAGGGCGTCCTTCACCCGCACGCTGCTGACGGACGGGAATTCCTTGGCCGCATCGCGCAGGATCCGCGCCTCCAGGGCGGCATCCGGCCCCTCCGGCAGGGTGAGCGTCGCGAGGTCGCTGTGCGGCGCACCCCGGAAGGTGCCGGGCGAGAACACCATCACGAAGTTGATGCCGAGGTTGCGCCACTCGACGTGGCGCAGGTTGGCGATGGTGACGGTCAGGCTGCGCCCGAGCACGTTCACCGTCACCCGGTCGCCGACCTTGAGGTTCAGGCTGCGGGCGAGCTGGTCGTCGAAGGAGACGAGCGGTTTCTTCGCCTCGTCACCCTTCCACCACTGGCCCGCGGTGATCCGCGAGCCGTCGGGCAGGTCCTCGGCGTAGGTGATGCCGCGGTCGCCGTCGAGCACCCAGGCGGCCTCCTCGCTCGCCTTGATCTGGGCCGCCGGCACGCCGTTCAACGCCGTGATCCGCCCGCGCATCATCGGCACGCGCTCGATCTTACCCCGCGGCGCGGCGCGCCCGAGGAACTGGTCGAAGGCTTCCGAGTCGCGGCTCGGGATGTCGAGGAAGAACAGGCTCGGGGCCTTGGCCGGCAGCGAGCGGGTCAGCGTCCGGGTGATGTTGGCGTCGATCAGGCTCAAGGTCACGAGCAGCGTGATGCCGAGGCCGAGCGACAGCACGATCGAGGGCGTCAGTGCTCCGGGCCGGTGGAGGTTGGCGAGCGCCAGCCGCGGCGCGGCGCTGCCGGGGCGCGGCAGGCGGCGCGCCAGCGCCATCAGCCCGACGGCGACGAGGCGCAGGAGCCCGAAGGCGAGGCCGGCCGCGACGATGAAGATCAGCGCCACGAAGCGGTCGTAGGCGGTGGTGAGCGCCAGCGCGACGAGGCCGGCGAGCGCGAGGCCGAGAACCGCGAGATAGCGCGGCCGCGGCCAGCGCCGGTCGGGATCAACCGTGTCGCGAAACAGGCCCGACACCGCGACGTCGTGGGCGCGGCCGAGCGGGCCGATGGCGAAGGCGAGCGCCGTGAGCACACCGTAGAGGGCGGCGATCGCGAGCTCGCCCGGCGCCAGGGTGGGGTTGAGCGGCAGCGGAAGCAGCGACCCGAACGCCGCATCGAGGGCGAAGGGCAGCACCGCGCCGACGAGAAGGCCGCCGAGAATGCCGATCCCGGCGATCAGCATCACCTGGGTCAGGTAGATGCCGACCACCTGGCTCCCGGGCGCGCCGAGGCTCTTGAGGGTCGCGATCGAGGCCCGCTTGCGCTCGACGAAGGCCCGGACCGCGTTGGCGACCCCGACGCCGCCGACGAGGAGCGCGGTGAGGCCGACGAGCGTCAGGAACTGGGTGAAGCGCTCGATGCTGCGGGCAAAGCGCGGATCGGCGTTGAGGCGCGAGCGGATCTCCCAGCCGGCCTCCGGCAGGGCGCTGCGGGCCTCGGCCATCGTGCGCTCCACCGCCGCGTCGTCGCCGGCCGGCAGCGTCACCCGGTAGACGAAGCGGTTGAGGCTGCCGGGCTGGACGAGGCCGGTGGCTCTGAGCGCGTCGAGCGACACCATCAGGCGCGGCCCGAAACCGATGCCGCCGGCGATCTTGTCCGGCTCAGCTGTCAGCACCGTGCGCAGCACGATCTCGGCCCCGCCGACGGTGAGCCGGTCGCCGACCTTGAGGTCGAGGCGGGCCAGCAGCGCCGCGTCTGCCGCCGCGCCGTAAACGCCGTTCGTGGCGGAAAAGATCTCGGCAGGCGGCATCGGCGGCTCGGTCGTCAGCTCGCCGACCGCCGGGTAATCGGGCCCGACCGCCTTCAGCTCGACCAGGGCCGCGCCCTTCTCGCCCGCCGAGGCCATGGCGCGGGTGAAGCCCACCGCCGAGACGCGGCCGCGGGCCTCCAGGAAGGCCTTCTCCTGCGGGCTCGCCTCGCGGTGGACCAGCCCGAAGGTGACGTCGCCGCCGAGGATTTTTCGCCCCTCGCGGGCGAGCCCGTCGGAGAGCGAGCGCGACAGCGAGGCGACGCCCGCGATGGTGGCGACCCCGATGGCGATGCAGGCAAGCAGCACCGTGAAGCCGCGCAGGCCCCCGCGCAATTCGCGCAGAGCCAGGCGCAGGGTCAGCGGCAGGCGCGAGGGACGACCGGGCGTGACGCCGGGAAGCTGGGCGGGAAGCTCGGAAAGGCTGCCGTGCATGAGATCTACGCGCTCACCGCTTCGTCGATCAGCCCCGAGCGCAGCCGCACCGTGCGGTCGCACAGGCGGGCGAGGCCGGGATCGTGGGTGACGAGCACCAGGGTGGCGCCGCGGTCGCGCTTGAGTGCGAAGAGCAGGTCGACGATCTGCGCCCCGGTCGCCTCGTCGAGGTTGCCGGTCGGCTCGTCGGCGACCAGGATCGCGGGCTCGGGCGCCACCGCCCGGGCGATGGCGACGCGCTGCTGCTCGCCGCCCGACAACTGGGCCGGGTAATGGTGCAGGCGGTGCCCGAGGCCGACCGCCTCCAGCTCCCGCGCCGCTCGGGCGTGGGCGTCGGGGGCGTCCGCCAGTTCGAGCGGCAGCGCCACGTTCTCGAGCGCCGTCATCGTCGGCACGAGGTGGAAGGACTGGAACACGATGCCGATGCGCCGGCCGCGGAAGCGCGCCAGCGCGTCCTCGTCGAGCCCGGCGAGGTCGGTGCCCTCGACCACGACCCTTCCGGAATCCGGCCGCTCCAGCCCCGCCATGGTCATCAGCAGCGTCGACTTGCCCGAGCCCGAGGGGCCGACGAGGCCGACCGCCTCGCCCGGAGCGAGGCTGAGCGAGATGCCCTTGAGGATGTGGACCCGGGCGGCGCCGCGGCCGAGGCTGAGATCGACGCCCTCGAGCGCGATCGCCGGTGCGGTGGCCTTGTCGGTCATGGGGGAAGAACCGATCTTGAAGCGCGGCGACCACTGGGGCCGCCGCCGGAGGTTGAGTGTTGGGACGGACCTACGCAGGACAGGCGGCCCGCCGGCCCGATATGGGCCGCGCATCGATGCTTCGCCATGATGGCCGCCGCGCGGCGCTCGCATTTCTCGTCGTTTCGCTGGTGATGACGCTCGTGACGCCGCTGCGCGCCGAACCGCGCCCCCTCAACCTCGTCGCCCTCGGCGACAGCCTCACGGCGGGCTACGGCCTGCCGGCGGACGCCGCCTTCCCGGTCCAGCTCGAAGCGGCGCTCAAGGCGAAGGGCCAGGCCGTGACGATCGCCAATGCGGGCGTCTCCGGCGACACCGCGACGGGCGGGCTCGACCGTGTCGAGTGGTCGGTGCCGGACGGGACCGACGGGGTGATCCTGGAGCTCGGCGCCAACGACATGCTGCGCGGCACCGACCCGGCGGTGACCGAGAAGGCCCTCGACGCGATCATCGCCAAGCTCAAGGCCCGCGGCATCCCGGTCCTGCTCGCCGGCATGCGGGCGGCACCGAATCTCGGGCCGGACTACGTGAAGCGCTTCGACGGGATCTTCCCGCGGCTGGCCGAGCGCTATGGCCTGATCCTCTACCCGTTCTTCCTCGACGGGATCGCGGGCGACCGCGCCCTCAACCTCGCCGACGGCCTGCACCCGACGCGGGCCGGCGTCGCCCGCGTCGTCGCCGGCATCCTGCCGAGCGTCGAGGACTTCCTGACGCGCCTGCGCAAGGGGGCGTGAGCGCCATGCCGCGCCTGTTCACCGGGATCGAGGTCCCGTCCGAGACCGGCTTGGCGCTCAGCGCCTTCCGCGGCGGCCTGCCGGGCGCCCGCTGGGTCGAGCCCGCCGACTACCACGTCACCCTGCGCTTCATCGGTGACGTCGATGGCGGCCTCGCTGACGAGATCACCGACGCCCTGGCCGAGATCCGGCCCCGCCCCCCCCTGACCCTCGTCCTCGACGAACTGGCGGTGTTCGGCGGCGAGAAGCCGCACGCGCTGTTTGCCCGCGTCGTGCCCGATCCCGACCTCGCCGAGTTGCAGGCCGAGCACGAGCGCATCCTGCGCCAGCTCGGAATCGCCCCCGACACGCGGCGCTTCACGCCGCACGTCACCCTCGCCCGGCTCAAGCGCGGCGCCGGCCCGGACGGGGTGGCGCAATACCTGGCGATGCAGCCCGTCTTCTCTCGGCTCTCGTTCACGGCGCGTCGCGTCGCCCTGTACTCGGCACGCGAGTCTGTCGGCGGCGGGCCCTACGTCGTCGAGGCGGCCTATCCGCTGGACGAGGACGACGAGGCGTGATCGCCGGACGAAGGCGGATGCCCGGCCGGGACGATCCCGAGGGCTCGATGGATGTCCGCCCTCGTCTTGCCTCCTCGGCGTCGTCCCGGGTTCCGCTACACGGCCCCGGGATGAGATGGCGCACCGCAACCCCCTTCGAGATGGCCCGTTCCGACGATCGACCGGGCGCTCACAACCGCCGCAAAGCCACGCTCTCGATGCGGTGGCTCGCGCCCTTGGCGAGGATCAGGCTGGCGCGCTGGCGCGTCGGCACGATGTTGTCGCGCAGGTTCAGGAGGTTGATGCGGGTCCACAACCCGTCGGCGATGTTCAGCGCCTCGTCCTCCGAGATCTCCGCGTACTTGCGGAAATACGACAGCGGATCGCGGAAGGCCGTGTTGCGCAGGCGCAGGAAGCGGTTGACGTACCAGCGGTGCAGGTCGTCCTCGTGCGCGTCGAGATAGACCGAGAAGTCGAAGAAGTCGGAGACGAACGGGATCGCGGTGCCGTCCCGCGGCAGGCGGGCGGGCTGGAGCACGTTCAGCCCCTCGACGATCAGGATGTCGGGCCGGTCGACCACCGTGGTCTCCCCCGGGACCACGTCGTAGACGAGGTGGGAGTAGAGCGGCGCCGCGACGTGGCGCTTGCCGGCCTTGATGTCGGCAAGGAAGCGCAGAAGCGTCTGGCTGTCGTAGCTCTCGGGAAAGCCCTTGCGCTCCATCAGGCCGAGGCGGTTCAGCTCGGCGTTCGGGAACAGGAACCCGTCGGTGGTGACGAGGTCGACCTTCGGGGTGTTGGGCCAGCGGGCGAGCAGCGCCTTCAGCACCCGGGCGGTGGTCGATTTTCCGACCGCGACCGAGCCGGCGACCCCGATGATGTAGGGCACCTTCACCTCGCGCTCGGCGAGGAGGAAGCGCTGGGTCGCCTTGAACAACCCTTGCGTCGCCGCGACGTAGAGCGAGAGCAGCCGCGACAGCGGCAGGTAGATCGCGATGACCTCCTCGAGCGAGATCGGGTCGTTGAGCGATTGCAGCCGCATCACGTCCTCGGCCGTGAGGGTGAGCGGCGTGTCGGCGCGCAGATGCGCCCATTCCTCGCGGGAGAAGACCCGGTAGGGCGAGAGGTGGTCGGTCGCCTCGTCGAGGCTCGCCGCCAGCTGCGCCGCGCCGAGGGTGGGGGCTGGGACGGCGCCGTTCATGCCTGGCTCGGTCATGCGGGCCTCCTCGACGCCTTCTCGGCAATGCCGCTCTGGGCGGTGCGCCGCTCCAGCTCCGCCATCACCGCCTCCAGCGGCACCTCGGCGGCGCGCAGCACCACGAGCAGGTGGTAGAGCACGTCGGCGGCCTCCGCCGTCAGCCCCTCGCGGTCGCCCTGCACGGCCGCGATGGCCGCCTCGACCGCCTCCTCGCCGAGCTTCTTGGCCGGCCGCGCCGGCCCGCCGGAGACGAGCTTCGCCGTGTAGGATTCCTCCGGCGCGGCGGCGGCGCGCTCGCGGACGATGCGGTCGAGGTCGGCGAGGGTGAACGAGGTCATGCGGCGGCCGTTGATGTGTCCGGGTAAACCCTGGGGCCGGCCGAGCCGGGCGGTCAAGCGCCTTCCCGCACCCTGCCCCGCGGTGTTTGCGGAAGAGGTCAGGGCGTCGGATCGAGCCGCATGGCGAGGCCCGCCGCCGCCATGTGGGCCTTGGCCTCAGCCACGGTGTGCTGGCCGAAATGGAAGATCGAGGCGGCGAGCACCGCGCTCGCCCCGCCGTCCCGCACGCCGGCCACGAGGTCGTCGAGGCCGCCGACGCCGCCGGACGCGATCACCGGCACGTGCACCGCGTCGCTGATCGCCCGGGTCAGGCCGATGTCGTAGCCCGAACGCATGCCGTCGCGGTCCATCGAGGTGACCAGCAGCTCGCCGGCCCCCTTCTCCGCCACGAGGCGGGCGAAATTGATCGCGTCGATCCCGGTGGGCTTGCGGCCGCCATGGGTGAAGATCTCCCAGCGGGGCGGCTCGCCCTCGCTCGAGACGCGCTTGGCGTCGATCGCCACGACGATGCACTGGGCGCCGAATTTTTCCGCCGCCCGCGCCACCAGCTCCAGGTCGTTCACCGCCGCGGTGTTGATCGAGACCTTGTCGGCCCCGGCGAGCAGCAGCGTGCGGATGTCCTCGACCTTGCGCACCCCGCCGCCGACGGTGAGGGGCATGAAGCAGGCCTCCGCCGTGCGGCTCACCGCGTCGAGGAGGATGCCCCGGTCCTCGTGGCTCGCCGTGATGTCGAGGAAGCAGAGCTCGTCGGCCCCGGCGCGGTCGTAGGCCTTGGCGGCCTCGACCGGGTCGCCGGCGTCGCGCAGTTCGAGGAACTGCACGCCCTTGACGACGCGGCCGTCCTTGACGTCGAGGCAGGGGATGATGCGGGTCTTGAGCACGGGCGCCGTTTCAGGAGTTCGAGTCGACGGGAAATTCGCGCGTGAGCATGGCGTCGCGCGTGTAGGGGCATGTCTCGGGAAAGGTTCGCAGCGGCAGACCGGTCTCCCGCGAGGCGTCGAGGCGGGCGCCACGATAGACGCGGGCCAACGCCTCTTCGAGGCGAAGCGTCAGGCCAGGACTGTCGGCCAGGAGGTCGGCGGCCTGGATGCGCTGGCCTTGGATCGTCAGGGCCCAGTCCCGCAGCCTGCCTTCGGGCTGGTAATCGACCTTCAGCACGTGCAGCAGCACCGACCGCCAAGCCTCGACCAGGGCGTTGAACTCGGACCGGCCCAGGCTCTCGATTTCCTCGGCCAGGTTCTCACGGTCGAGGGCCGAGAAGTGCCCGGCGCGCAGCGCCGCCGCCTGCTCCATCGCCCAGCCATAGAGATCGTCCGCGTAGGCCGTGCGGGCCTGGACGTCGTCGGAGCGGGGCTCTGTGGTCGCCGCGGTCACGTGTCTCACGCCTCTGGATCAAGCCGCCGCGATCCTATCACGCGGCGACCTCGCCCGCCTCAAGCCGTCGGCTGGCTCCCGCCCTGCGCGGCCTTCGCCCGCGCGATGGCGGCTAGCGCCTCCTTCGGGTCGATCCGGCCGTCGTAGAGAGCCCGTCCCGTGATGGCGCCGGCGAGCCCCGCACAGTCGGGCTCCAGGATGCGGTGCACGTCCTCGATCGAGGCCAGCCCCCCGGAGGCGATCACCGGGATCTTCACCGCCTGGGCGAGGCCCAAGGTCATCGGGATGTTGAGGCCCTTGAGGATGCCGTCGCGGGCGATGTCGGTGTAGATGATCGCCGCGACCCCGGCATCCTCGAAGCGGCGGCCGAGCTCCTCCGCCGTCACCGTCGAGGTCTTGGCCCAGCCCTCGACCGCGACCCGCCCGTCCTTGGCGTCGATGCCGACGGCGATCTTGCCGGGGAAGCGGCGCGCCGCCTCGCGCACGAAGGTCGGGTCCTTCACGGCCGCGGTGCCGATGATGACCCGGCTCACGCCCTTGGCGAGCCAGCCCTCCACGGTGCGCATCTCGCGAATTCCGCCGCCGAGCTGCACCGGGATCGTGACCGCGGCGAGGATCGCGTCGACCGCTGCGGCGTTCATCGGGGCACCCGCGAAGGCGCCGTCGAGGTCGACCACGTGGAGCCAGGAGAAACCCTGCTCCTGGAACGTCCCGGCTTGCGCCGCCGGATCGTCGCTGAACACGATGGCCTGCGCCATGTCGCCCTGCACGAGGCGGACGCAGCGCCCTTCCTTGAGATCGATGGCCGGAAACAGGATCACGCGTCGTCACCGCAAGGCTTGAGGATGTGGAAGCGCCGTGGCGTCAGGGCCGCCAGCGCAGGAAGTTGCCGATCAGCCGCAGGCCGAGGGTCTGGCTCTTCTCGGGGTGGAACTGGGTGCCCGCGATGGTGCCGCGTGCGACCATCGCGGTGACCGCGCCGCCGTAATCGGCGGTCGCCACGACGTCGCCGGGCTCGGCCGCCGCCAGTGCGTAGCTGTGCACGAAATAGGCGTGCAGCCCGTCCGCCCCGGTCGGGATGCCGTCGAGGAGCGGGTGGGCCGAGCGCTCCTGGAGCGTGTTCCAGCCCATATGCGGCACCTTCAGGCCCGGATCGGAGGGCGTGATCGGCGCGACATCGCCCGGGATCCAGCCGAGGCCGGGGGTGATCTCGTATTCGAGGCCGCGGCTCGCCAGGAGCTGCATGCCGACGCAGATGCCGAGGAACGGCCGGCCGCGGGCATGCGCCGCCTCGGTCATCGCCTCGACCATGCCGGAGACCGCGTCGAGCCCGCGCCGGCAATCGGCGTAGGCGCCGACGCCCGGCAGCACGACCCGGTCGGCCGCAGCCACGGTCTCGGGGTCGGAGGTGACGACGATGCGGGCGCCGGTCCCGGTCTCGCGGGCGGCGCGCTCGAAGGCCTTGGCGGCCGAGTGCAGGTTGCCCGAACCGTAATCGATGATGGCGACGGTGTCCGCGCTCAACGGAGATCCTCCCAGGTCGCGGTGACGTCGGTCAACAGGGCGCTCGATGGGGTGGTTGCGGCACTCACCGGGATCCGTGCGCCTCCGGGAACAGGCCGAGGGCCGGGCTCTCGGCGCGGGTGCTGGCCGGGGTCGCCGGCCGGGCGACGGGGGTCGCGATCCGCGCGCCCTCCTCCCGCAGCCAGCGGGCGACGAACTTCACCTCGGCCTCCGCGGCATCCGAGGCGGTCACCGCGTCGCGGATCGGGCGGCCGGTGCGGGCATAGGTCCAGCGCCGCAGCGACGAGGCCTCGAGCCCGACGAGCCAGGACAGGAGCAGCGCGATCGCGAAGCCGGCCACCGGATTCAACCCCAGGGCGAGACCGGCGAGCCAGACCACGATCTCGGCCGCCAGCACGGCGAGGCCGGCAAGCCAGAGCCGGTGCCAGAAGAACCACAGCGCCGAGAACCAGAAGGCCGGCCACACGAAGGCGTCCGGCACCAGCTTGGCGCGGTCGAGCGCCTCCGGCTCGCCGGGATCGACCTCGTCGGGCACGTGCAGGGTGTAGGTGGTCATCCGGTTCCCCCCGGGATCCGTCGTTGCGGCGAAGGGCTCTAGAGCGAGCCTTTGGTCGATGGCACCCGGCCGCCCTCGCGGGGATCGACCTCGACGGCGTGCCGCAAGGCACGTGCCAGTCCCTTGTAGCAGCTCTCGGCGATGTGGTGCTGGTTGTCGCCGTACAGGGTCTCGACGTGCAGGGTGATCCCGGCATTCATCGCGAAGGCCTGGAACCACTCGCGCACCAGCTCGGTGTCGAAGACGCCGATCTTCTCGCGGGCGAACTGCGTGCGGAACACCAGGAACGGACGGCCCGAGATGTCGACGGCGACCCGGGTCAGTGCCTCGTCCATGGGCAGGTGCAGGTCGGCGTAGCGGCGGATGCCGCGCTTGTCGCCCAGCGCCTGGGCGAAGGCCTGGCCGAGCGCGATGCCGCAATCCTCGGTGGTGTGGTGCTGGTCGACGTGGAGGTCGCCCGTCACCTTGACCTCCAGGTCGAACAGGGCGTGGCGGGCCAAGAGCTCCAGCATGTGGTCGAGAAAGCCGACCCCCGTCGCGATGCTGGCCTTGCCGGTGCCGTCGAGGGTGAGCGCGACGCTGACGTCGGTCTCGGCAGTGCGGCGGTCGACGTGGCCGGCGCGGAGGGTGGTCTCGGTCATCGGAAGAGGAGTATCGCCAACGGAAACGGGCTGCCTTGTTAAAAGGCAGCCCGCGGAAACGCCAGGGGGGATGCGGGTTTTACGCCTTTCCCCGTTCGACCCTGGGACGACGAGGCTCACACCTCAGCCAGCACCCGCGCGCAGACCGCGTCGAGCTTGGCCATGAGCGCAGGATCGCGGTGGGTCGGCGCAGTCATGATCGCCCCGTCGAGCGCCCGGTCGGAGCGCGCCGGGCAGGGCTCGCGCTCGGCCGGGAAATCGCGGGCGAGACGGCTCACCAGGCGCGCGGCCTTCGAGGCGTTGGCGCGCGCCACCGCCACCACGGACGCCACGTCGACGGCGTCGTGCTCCGGATGCCAGCAATCGAAGTCGGTCACCATGGCGATCGTCGCGTAGGTGATCTCGGCCTCGCGGGCGAGCTTGGCCTCCGGCATGTTGGTCATGCCGATCACGTCGTAGCCCTGCGCCTTGTAATTGAGCGACTCGGCGTAGGACGAGAATTGCGGCCCCTCCATGCAGACGTAGGTGCCGCCCTTCTTCACCGCGATCTCCTCGGCCTCGGCCGCCGCCAGGATGCGGGCCTGGAGGCCGGGACCGACCGGATGGGCCATCGAGACGTGGGCGACGCAGCCGTTGCCGAAGAACGACGAGGTCCGCCCGACCGTGCGGTCGACGAACTGGTCGACGAGGACGAACAGGCCCGGATAGAGCTCCTGCCGGAACGAGCCGCAGGCCGAGAGCGCCACGATGTCGGTGACGCCGGCGCGCTTCATCACGTCGATGTTGGCGCGATAGTCGATGCCGGACGGCGAGAGCCGGTGGCCGCGGCCGTGGCGGGCCAGGAACACCACCGGCGTCCCGCCGATCCGGCCGATGCGCAACGCGTCCGAGGGCTCGCCCCAGGGCGAGGTGACCGCCTCCTCGCGCACGTCCTCCAGCCCGGGCAGGTCGTAGACGCCCGACCCACCGATCACTCCGAGCACGGCCTTGACCATCAGGGTTCTCCTGTAACGAAAAGAGGCCCCTCGCGGGGCCTCTGGAAGGGTTGCAGGCTCTGCGTCAGCTGGTCTTGTGCAGCTCGGGCTGCAGCCCGTGCGTCTCGCCGCCGACGTCGGCCCAGATCTTCTTCTTCACGTAGTAGAGCAGGCCGGCCAGCACGAGCAGGAACAGGATCGCCCGCAGGCCCAGCGACTTGCGCGCGAGCAGGTGGGGCTCGGCCGTCCACATCAGGAACGCGGTCACGTCGCGCGAGTACTGGTCGATCGTCTCGGGTGCCACCGGCTGGCCGTTCGCGCCCTTGGCGTAGGTCACCTGACCGTCGCTGAGGGGCTTGGGCATCGCGATGACGTGGCCCGGATAGTACTCGTTGTAGTGACCGCCGTCCGGCACGGTCACGCCCTTGGGCACCTCGTCCTTGTAGCCGTTGAGGAGGGCGTGGATGTAGTCGGGGCCCTGCTCGGTGTAGCCGATGAAGGGCAGCCAATCGATGATGAACCACAGGCCGCCCCGGGCGAAGGTGCGGGCCTTGGCCATCAGCGACAGGTCCGGCGGCGCCTTGCCGCCGTTGGCGGAGGCCGCGGCCTGCTCGTTCGGGAACGGCGCCGGGATCTTGTCCGCCGGGCGGCCGGGCCGCTCGAACATGTCGCCGGAATCGTTCGGGCCGTCCTTGACCTTGTACTCGGCCGCCAGCGCCTTGACCTGGGCGGCAGAGAAGTCGGGACCGCCCTCCTGCTCCAGGTTGCGAAAGCGGATGTAGTTCAGGCTGTGGCAGTTCGAGCAGACCTCGCGGTAGACCTGGAAGCCGCGCTGCAGCTGCGCCTGGTCGAAGGTGCCGAACATCCCGGAGAAGGTCCACTTCTCGCGGGTCGGCAGCGGGCCGTGCTCCTCGGCCGAGGCAGCGCCGGCCGACAGGAACGTGGCGAGCGCGGCGGCCAGGAGGGCGCGTGTCCCGAGAGCGCGTTTTCTGATCATTCCCCTCGATGCCCCTTGCGGCGTCGTTAGTGCTTCATCGCGATGTGGCGCGGGCGGATGCGTGGAGCACCCGCCCGCCCGGGGCCTGTCTCAGCCCTTGGTCGGAGGCGCAGCGGCTGCGCCGGCCGGCATGCCGGAGGAGCCGACCTGCTTGCCCGGGCCGGTGACGCTCTCGAGGATCGAGCCCGGCAGGGGCTTCGGCGTCTCGAAGAGGCCGACCAGCGGCATCACGATCAGGAAGTGGGCGAAGTAGTAGAAGGTGGCGATGCGCGAGGCGAGCACGTAGCCGCCCTCCGGGGGCTTCGAGCCGAGCCAGCCGAGCAGGAAGCAGCAGAAGATGAAGACCCAGAAGAACTGGCGGTAGATCGGCCGGTAGTTGGCCGAGCGCACCCGCGAGGTGTCGAGCCACGGCGCCAGCGCCAGGATGATCACCGCGCCGAACATCAGGATCACGCCGCCGAGCTTGTCCGGCACCGCGCGCAGGATCGCGTAGAAGGGCAGGAAGTACCACTCGGGCACGATGTGCGCCGGCGTCACGGCGGGGTTCGCCGGGATGTAGTTGTCAGCGTGGCCGAGGTAGTTCGGCTGCAGGAAGATCCAGTAGGCGAAGAAGGCGAAGAACACCACCACCGCGAACACGTCCTTGATGGTCGCGTAGGGGGTGAAGGGCACCGCGTCTTTGCCCGACTTGATCGGGATGCCGGTCGGGTTGTTCTGGCCGGTGACGTGCAGCGCCCAGACGTGCAAGACGACGACGCCGGCGATCATGAACGGCAGGAGGTAGTGCAGCGAGAAGAAGCGGTTGATGGTCGGGTTGCCGACCGAGTAGCCGCCCCAGAGCAGGCTCTGGATCGTGTCGCCGACGACCGGGATCGCCGCCAGGATGTTGGTGATGACAGTGGCGCCCCAGAACGACATCTGGCCCCACGGCAGGGTGTAGCCGAGGAACGCGGTCGCCATCATCAGGAGGTAGATGATGACGCCGAGGATGTAGAGCACCTCGCGTGGGGCCTTGTACGACCCGTAATAGAGGTTGCGGAACATGTGCGCGTACACCGCGATGAAGAACATCGAGGCGCCGTTGGCGTGCATGTAGCGCAGCAGCCAGCCGTAGTTCACGTCGCGCATGATGTGCTCGACGGAGTTGAACGCCTCGGTGGCCGAGGGCTGGTAGTGCATCGCCAGCCAGACGCCGGTGATGATCTGTGAGCCCAGCATCGCGATCAGGATAGCGCCGAACGTCCAGAAGTAGTTCAGGTTGCGCGGCACCGGGAAGGCGATGAACGAGGAATGGACCAGGCCTGCGATCGGCAGCCGGGCCTCGAACCACTTCGCGAAGCGGCTCTTGGGAACGTAGGTTGTGGCGTGTGCGCTCATGGGGCAGCCCGCGTCTGGCGTTGCTTCACGATCGGCGGATTCTAGGCGGTGGCGCCTTCGCCGATGCGGACCTTGGTGTCGCCCTGGAAGGCGTAGGGCGGGATCGGCAGGTTGATCGGGGCGGGGCCGCGGGTCACGCGGCCCACCGCGTCGAACTGCGAGCCGTGGCAGGGGCAGCCCCAGCCCTCGTGGCCGTTGGCGTTGGCGATCGGCACGCAGCCGAGATGGGTGCAGTTGCCGTAGGTCACGAGCCAGCGCTCGTGGCCGTCCTTGACGCGGCCGAGGAACGGCGCCGGGTCGATCATGCTCGCCGGGGCGACCGCCTTCATGTCGGCGACCTCCTTCTCGGTGAGGTGGCGCACGAAGATCAGCTTGCCGCGCCAGAACACGTTGACGATCTGGCCGTCGGCGATCGGCGTGAGGTCGACGTCGATGGGCGCGCCGGCGGCGATCGTCTCGGCATCGGGAGCCATCGAGGCGACGAACGGCCAGGCCAGGGCCGCGGCACCGACCACGGCGCCCGCGCCGGTGGCGAGGAACAGGAAGTCCCGGCGGGTCGACCCGTGGGGATGCGCGGCGTCGGATGGGGCGACGGTGGTGGCCAAGTTCCGGCTCTCCCGAAAATCGTTGACGGCGCGGGCCGCCGCTCGCGCGGCGCCCGAATCTTCTTCACAAGGCGTCGAGGCCCGCGGGAAGGGTCGGCGGGGTTTTTCGGACCCCGGTCCTGCCGGACCGAAGCACCTCCCCACTCGTGGCGGCAATGCGACCGGGCGTCGCCGCGCGGCTAGCTCTGTTGCACGGTCAAGCCTCGGAATAAAGGGCGAAAAGGCGCCCCGATCCGGAGGAATTCCAGATTTCCCGCGAGTGTGTTGCGGCGCACCGGGACGACCCCCCCGGGCCGTCCCGGTACCTCGCGGACGCGCTACTCGGCGGGTGCGCCGACGCGGCCGGGGCCCGCGGCTGCGCTGCTATGGCTCAGGCGCAGCACGGTGATCATGCCGACGATGCCCGCGCAGGCGATCAGGAGGAGGCCGCCGGTGAAGCTGCCGGTCCAGTCCTTGATCGCGCCGACGGCGTAGGGGGCGACGAAGCCCGACAGGTTGCCGATCGAGTTCACCACCGCGATGGCGCCGGCGGCCGCCGCCCCCGACAGGGTCTCGGTCGGCAGCGTCCAGGTGATGGGCAGCGCCCCGAAGATGCCGAGCGCCGCGCCCGAGAACAGCACCACCTTCAGAACCGGATCGCCGACGAGGGCCGCCCCGATGGTGCAGAGCGAGGCGCAGGCGAGCGCCGCGGCGAGGTGGTAGCGGCGCTCGCGCTTGGCGTCCGACCGCTTGCCCCACCACAGCATGCCCACCGTCCCGACCGCGTAGGGGATGATCATCACGAAGCCGGTCTGGGCGTTGGTGAGCCCGAAGCCCTTGAAGATCTGCGGCAGGAAGAAGCCGAAGGCGTAGAGCAGCGCGACGGCGCCGAAATACACCACCGCGATGGCGAGCACCCGCGGGTTGAGGATCTCCTGGGTCAGCGGCACGTGACCCCGGCGCGGGTTGCGGGCGGCCTCGTTGGCGAGCGTCCGCTCCAGCCACTCGCGCTCGTCCGCCGCGAGCCACCTGGCGTCGGCCGGCCGGTCGGTGAGATAGAAGTAGGTCATCACCGCGAGCACGATCGCCGGCAGCGCCTCGATCACGTAGAGCCACTGCCAGCCCTTGAAGCCGAGCACGCCGTCGAGTTCGAGCAGCAGGCCGGAGATCGGCGAGCCGATGACGCTCGACAGCGGGATCGCCACCATGAACAGCGAGACGATGCGCGCCCGGTAGGCCGCCGGGAACCACAGGGTCAGGTAGAAGATGATGCCCGGAAAGAAGCCGGCCTCGGCCGCGCCGAGCAGCAGGCGCATGATGTAGAAGCTGGCCTCGCCGCCGATGAAGGCCATGCCGCCGGAGATCACGCCCCAGCTCAGCATGATGCGGGCGATCCAGCGCCGCGCGCCGAACTTCTCCAGCGCCAGGTTCGAGGGCACCTCGAAGATGAAGTAGGTGATGAAGAACAGCCCGGCGCCGAGCCCGTAGGCGGTGGCCGAGATGCCGAGATCCCGGTTCATGGTCAGCGAGGCGAAGCCCACGTTGACCCGGTCGAGATAGGCGACGAAGTAGCAGACGATCAGGAACGGGATCAGGCGCCAGCTGATGCGCCTGATGGTACGGGCTTCGATGTCGGTCGTCACGGCGTTGTCCTCCCGGCCTGTCGTCGTTGGGCCATATCTCGGGGCCACAATTCTTGGAGCCACGGTCTCGCTGCGGCCGGGTTGTGAGGGCCCGGCTCTGGTGCCCGGGATGACCGGATTGTCCGCGCTTGGCAAGGAGCGACGATCTGCGGAGCCCCAAGCCCTTGTGGGAGGGCCCTCTTCTGGTCTAGTGCTCCCCTCCCCCACCGGTGATGCACCGCAGCGAGGCCGCGCCGCGGCCGTGCGCGAGCCGGTGCCCGTTCGAGATGTAAGAAGTCGCCATGGTCACGCCACGCCGAGACAGCGGTGCCGACCGCCCCCAGCTCCCCGGAGCCCGGGTGCTCGTCGTCGAGGCCCGCTACTACGAGGACATCGCCGACGAGCTCCTCGCCGGCGCGACGGCGGCGATCGCCGCGGCCGGGGCCGAGGCGGTGGTCGTCACCGTGCCGGGCGCGCTGGAGATCCCGCAGACCGTCGCGATCCTGCTCGAGGCCGCCGCCCGGGCGCACAAGCCCTACGACGCGGTGGTGGCGCTCGGCTGCGTCATCCGCGGCGAGACCGGGCACTACGACATCGTCGCCGGCGAGAGCGCCCGGGCGCTGATGGACCTCTCCGTCGTGCTGCGCCTGCCGCTCGGCAACGGCATCCTGACCGTCGAGACCGAGGCCCAGGCGCAGGCCCGCGCCCGGGTCGCCGAGATGAACAAGGGCGGCGGCGCGGCGGAAGCGGCCCTGGCCGTGCTGGCGCTGCGCCGGGCGCAGGACGCGAACCGCCAGGACCGCACCATCGGCTTCACCCCCCGCCGCAACCCGGAGACCGAGTGAGATGAAGCCCGCCGAGCGCAGCGGCGCCCGCCTCGCGGTGGTCCAGGCCCTCTACGAGATGGAGATTTCCGGCAAGGGCGTGATCGACGCGCTGGCCGAGTTCGAGGCGTTCTGGATCGGCCAGGTGATCGACGAGGTCGAGCACCCGCCGGCCGAGACCGCCTTCTTCCGCGACCTCCTGCGCGGCACCGTCGACGAGCAGCGGGCGATCGACCAGCGCCTCGACGCGGCGCTCGCCGCCGGCTGGCCCCTGCGCCGGCTCGAGGCGGTGGTCCGCGCGATCCTGCGCGCCGGCGCCTACGAGGTGATGTTCCGCCGCGACGTGCCGGTGAAGGTCGCGATCTCCGAGTACGTCGACGTCGCCCACAGCTTCTACGAGGGCGAGGAGCCGGGCCTCGTCAATGCGGTGCTCGACAAGGTCGGTCGCGCCGTGCGCCCGGACGACTTCAGCAAGGGCTCGCGCGCCGGCTGACGGCTCCGGCGGCGGTCGAGGCGCCGCTGCATTGCCGGTCCGGAGGGCCGGACCTTCCGGAAATTTGGGATAATTCTCCCGTTTGTTGCGTTAGGCCATTGCGGGTCCGCCGGCCTGCGCTCTAGCTATCGGCCGAGGTTCGGGCCGATCGCGGTTTTGACCGCCGCCCGTCCCCTGCCGTGAGACCGCCCCCGCGATGGCACGCCCCGACCTGCCCCGCCCCACGGAAGACGAGTTGATCGCCCGCTACTTCGCGCCGCTCGCCGGCGCCGGCGGGCTGGGCTTGCGCGACGACGCCGCCCTGCTGACCCCGAGCCCGGGCCACGACCTGGTGCTCACCACCGACGCGGTGGTGGCCGGCGTGCACTACTTCCCGGACGACCCGCCGGCCTCGATCGCCTGCAAGGCGCTCGGCGTGAACCTGTCCGACCTCGCCGCCAAGGGGGCGGAGCCGCGGGGCTTCCTCCTGACCCTCGCCCTGTCGGACGCCTGGGACGAAGCCTGGCTCGCCGAGTTCTGCACGGGCCTGAGCGAGGCCGCGGCTCTCGCGAGCTGCCCGCTGCTGGGCGGCGACACCGTGCGGGCGGGCGGCCCGACGCTTCTGGGCATCACCGCGCTCGGCGAGGTGCCCTCCGGCACCATGGTGCGGCGGAGCACGGCGCGGGCCGGCGACCGGCTCCTCGTCTCGGGCAGCATCGGCGACGCGGCGCTCGGCCTCCGGCTCCGGGCAAAGCCGGCGACGTCCTGGGGCGAAGCTTTGTCCTTCCCGGCCCGCACCACCCTGGTCGACCGCTACCTGCATCCGCAGGCCCGCCTCGCCCTCGCGCCGGCGCTGAGGGCGCATGCCCGGGCGGCGATGGACGTGTCGGACGGGCTCGTCGGCGACCTCGCCAAGATGATGCGGGCCGCCGGCCTCAGCGCCGAGGTCGAGATCGCGGCAATCCCGCTCTCCGATGCAGCGCGGGCGGCGCTGGCGGTGAAGCCGGACCTCCTCGACGTCGCGCTCACCGGGGGCGACGATTACGAGATCCTCTGCGCCGTCGATCCGGCCGAGGTCCCGGCGCTCCAGGAGGCCGCCGCGCGGGCCGGCGTGCCGCTCACCGCGATCGGCACGGTGACGGAGGGCAGCGCCCCCCCGGTCTTCCGCGCCGCCGACGGCAGCGAGCGCCGCTTCCGCACCGCATCGTTCAGCCACTTCTAGACCCGCTCCGACGACGGAGAAAGGGCGACATCGAAAGTCTCAGGCGGATGAAGCTTGGGAGCGTTTGCGCTCGGATGGGAAGTTTGGCACCACTGTGAGCGTGGATCCGCGCCACGCGGGTCCGCTCAACAGGGAGGGAGGCCCGCGTCGCGCGTTCACGGCCGCTCGCCATCTCGGCCGTCCGACGTCGCGGGAATGCCCGACAATCAAGGACGGTAGAATGACCGCACTCCTGCTCATCATCCTGGGCGGCCTCTGCGCCGTTGCCTACGGCATCGTCACCATCAACGACGTCATGCGGCGCGACGCCGGCACGCAGCGCATGCAGGAGATCGCCGGCGCGATCGCCGAGGGCGCCCAGGCCTACCTGCGCCGCCAATACGCCACGATCGGGGCCGTCGGCGTGGTGCTGTTCGTGCTCCTCGCCTGGTTCCTCGGCCTCAAGGTCGCGGTCGGCTTCCTCATCGGCGCGGTCCTGTCGGGCGTCGCCGGCTTCATCGGCATGAACGTCTCGGTCCGGGCCAACGTGCGCACCGCGCAGGCGGCGGCGCAGTCGCTCGGCGCCGGCCTGTCGGTGGCGTTCAAGTCGGGTGCGGTCACCGGCATGCTGGTGGCCGGCCTCGCGCTCCTGGGCGTGGCGCTCTACTACACCTACCTCACCCGCTTCGCCGGCCTGAACCCGTCGAGCCGCGAGGTGATCGACGCGCTGGTGGCGCTCGGCTTCGGCGCCTCGCTGATCTCGATCTTCGCCCGTCTCGGCGGCGGCATCTTCACCAAGGGCGCCGATGTCGGCGGCGATCTCGTCGGCAAGGTCGAGGCCGGGATCCCCGAGGACGACCCGCGCAACCCCGCCACCATCGCGGACAATGTCGGCGACAACGTCGGCGACTGCGCCGGCATGGCCGCCGACCTGTTCGAGACCTATGCCGTCACCCTCGTCGCCACGATGGTGCTGGCGGCGATCTTCTTTGCCGGCCAGACCGACGTGGCGGGGCGCAACGTGCTCGAGACGATGCTGATCTACCCGATGGCGATCGGAGCGGCCTGCATCATCACCTCGATCATCGGCACGTTCTTCGTGCGGCTCGGTTCGAACCAGTCGATCATGGGGGCGCTCTACAAGGGGCTGATCGGCGCCGGCGCGCTCTCGATCGCGGCGATCGCCGGCCTCAACCTGGTGATGTTCGGCGGTTTCTCGACCCGCTTCACCACCGCCGGCGGCGACAGCTTCACCTCGCTCAGCCTGCTGCTCTGCGCGGTGGCCGGCCTCGTCATCACGGCGCTGATCGTCGTCATCACCGAGTACTACACCGGCACGAACTACCGGCCGGTCAAGTCGATCGCCCAATCCTCGGTCACTGGCCACGGCACCAACGTGATCCAGGGCCTGGCGATCTCGCTCGAATCGACCGCGCTCCCGGCGATCGTGATCGTCGCCGGCATCATCGTCACCTACTCGCTCGCCGGCCTGTTCGGCATCGCCATCGCGGTCACCGCCATGCTGGCGCTCGCCGGCGTCGTCGTCGCCCTCGACGCCTTCGGGCCGGTCACCGACAATGCCGGCGGCATCGCCGAGATGGCGGGGCTGCCGAAGGAGGTCCGCAAGTCCACCGACGCGCTCGATGCCGTCGGCAACACCACCAAGGCGGTCACCAAGGGCTACGCCATCGGCTCGGCGGGCCTCGGCGCGCTGGTCCTGTTTGCCGCCTACACCTCGGACCTGAACTACTTCATCAAGAACGCCTCGGCGACGCAGTACCGGTACTTCCAGGGCGTCACCGTCGACTTCTCGCTGTCGAACCCCTACGTGGTCGTCGGCCTCCTGCTCGGCGGCCTGATCCCGTACCTGTTCGGCGGCATCGCCATGACGGCGGTCGGCCGCGCGGCGGGCGCGGTGGTCGAGGAGGTTCGCCGCCAGTTCCGCGAGAAGCCCGGCATCATGCAGGGGACCGAGCGGCCCGATTACGGCCGCGCCGTCGACATGCTGACCAAGGCGGCGATCAAGGAGATGGTGGTGCCCTCGCTGCTGCCGGTGCTGTCGCCGGTGGTGCTGTTCTTCGTGATCCAGGCCATCGCCGGCAAGGGCCAAGCCTTCGCGGCGGTGGGCGCGATGCTGCTCGGCGTGATCCTCACCGGCCTCTACGTCGCGGTCTCGATGACCTCGGGCGGCGGCGCCTGGGACAACGCCAAGAAGTTCATCGAGGACGGCCACCACGGCGGCAAGGGCTCCGACGCCCACAAGGCCGCGGTGACCGGCGACACCGTCGGCGACCCCTACAAGGACACCGCCGGCCCGGCGGTGAACCCGGCGATCAAGATCACCAACATCATCGCCCTGCTGCTGCTGGCGATCCTGGCGCATAGCTGAATTTGCAGCCGGGCCCCCGGCGAGTTTCGAAGCGCGGCATCGGACGACCCAGAACTACCCAGGACCGCCGTCTTTCGACGGCGGTCCTGGGACCTTCCGGTTCCGTCACTCCCGTGCGAGAGCCCTGCCTCGGCCGCATGGACATCCTGAAGGGTTTTTCGGGCTCCTTTGTGCGGATCGTCCAGACCATCTTCCCCAAGTCGAACGGAGGATGGACGTGAAGACCAAGGAGATCGTCGAGCGCGTGGCGGCGATGCCGGCGCGCGCGCCTGGCGTTGCCGCGGCTCCGGCCACAGAACTCGTGGCGATGGTGACCCGAATGGGTCGAGGACTCCGGCAATGGAAGAAAGAGACATTGTCCGACTTCGCGCAAGTCTCACTCTCGACCATCGAGCGAGTCGAGCGCGCCGAGCCAGTTGGCTCCGAGAGTCTCGACCGGATCGCGCGGGCATTCGGTCACAAACCCGGCGCCTTCACGAAGCTACGCGTGACGATCTCGAAAGAGCAGGCGATCAACGACCTCGTCGAGGTCTGGGGCCACCTCGCATCGGTCGCGATGCGCGAATTCCAGACCCGTCGTCAGGTCCGCATGGTCGCCGCCACGCAAGCCTATCTGATCCACCGCCCAGAACTCGGGTCGACCTACGACGGACTGGTCGAGGAGTTGACCGGATGGCTGGATTTGGCTTCCATGGTCACAGGTCCTGATGTCATGAGCGCGGACGTCGTCGGTGTCGGAGGACCAGTCCGTCGGAGGGATTTCTGTGACCAGGTGCTCGCTACGGTCACCGAACTCCAGCGCCGAAGCGTCACCGTGCTCGTCGGTGTCATGGATGCCCCGTTGCTCGGCATCCCCGATTGGACCGTCACAATCCTTTCCATGACACCGAAGCGGTCCGACCCTGGCGCTTCGAAGAGGCGAACTCTCCTCGTGGACAGGCGCTTGATGCAACCGGGATCCGGATAGCCCCCCGCTTTTAGCTTGGCGGGCCTGTCGCTGTTCGAGAGCGGATCCTTGTTGGTGGTTGGAAGGCCGGTTACGATATGAGCCTCAGCGGGAAGCATCGCACCACCTTGCAAGCCATCTTCGCCGACCCGGTTCGGGCCAACATCGATTGGGTCGATATCGAAGCTCTCTTCACCGCCTGCGGCGGTGAGGTACAGGAAGGTCGAGGATCGCGGGTGCGGGTCGCTCTGTCAGGCGTCCGTGCCGTGTTTCATCGGCCGCATCCGCAGAAGGAAACGGATCGCGGCGCCGTGAAATCGGTTCGACGCTTCCTGCTCGAAGCGGGTATCGAACCATGACCATCATGCACCATGGGCCTTATCAAGCGGTCGTCGAGTACGACGACGAGGCTGGTCTTTTCCACGGCGAAGTCATCAACCTGCGCGACGTGATTACCTTTCAGGGCCGGTCGGTCGACGAGTTGAAGCAGGCTCTCGCCGAGAGCATCGACGACTACGTAGATTTTTGCCGCGCCCGGGGAGAGGAACCGGAAGAGCCGTTCTCCGGACGTCTCGTGGTGCGCGTCGATCCCAAGACTCACAAAGCGGCGGCGAGTGCGGCGCTGCGCGCCGGGATCAGTCTGGAAACCTGGGTGGCGCGCACGCTCGACGCGGCGACGGCATGATCGTTGGGTCAGGCCGCCCGGCGAACCGGGTGGCCCCACCAGGATCTCCGCAGCGCCCGGTCAGACCTGCGCCTGCCCGCCATCCACGAACAGCTCGATGCCGTTGACGAAGCTCGCATCGTCCGAGGCGAGGAACAGGGCCGCCCGGGCGATCTCGTCGGCCTCGCCGACCCGGCCCATCGGGATCTTCGAGGCGAGGAAATCGAGCAGGCCCTGCTGCTGGGCCGCGTCCGGGCCGGCGAGGCCGACGAGGCCGGGCGTGCGGGTCGCCCCGGGGCTCAGCGTGTTCACCCGGATGCCGCGGCCTTTCAGGTCGAGGATCCAGTTGCGGGCGAGCGCCCGTACCGCCGCCTTCGAGGCGGCGTAGACACTGAAGGCCTCCGTGCCCTCCGTGCCCGCGGTCGAGCCGGTGAGGATCACCGAGGCGCCGGGCGCGAGCAGCGGCAGCGCTTTCTGCACCGTGAACAGCACGCCCTTCACGTTGCGGCCGAACGTGTCGTCGAACTGCGCCTCGGTGATCTCGCCGAGCGGCAGCATCGAGCCGCCGCCGGCATTGGCGAATAGCACGTCGATGCGGCCGGCCTCCTCCCTCACCTGCGCGTAGAGCCGGTCGAGGTCGGCGAGCGTCGAGGCGTCGGCCTGCACGCCGGTGGCCGCGGGGCCGATCGCCGCGACGGCCTTGTCCAGCTCCGCCCGGCGCCGGCCGGTGACGAAGACCCGGGCGCCTTCCTGTGCGAACAGCCTGGCGGTGGCGAGCCCGATGCCGCTGGTGCCGCCGGTCACTACGGCGACCTTGTCGGTGAGCCTGTTCGTCATGATCCATGTCTCCCGTTCGGGTGTGTGGCCCGGACCATGGACCCGCGTCAGTGCTTGCGATATGGCGACGGTCGCAAACCATCGTTGCAGATCTGTCGATGTCGAGGCTGCCGGATTTCGAGGGGCTCGCCCTCTTCGCCAAGGTCGCGGAGGAGCGCTCGTTCGCCGGCGCGGCGCGCGAGGCGGGCGTCTCGGTCGCTACCGTATCCCGGGCGGTGAGCCGGCTGGAGGCGCGGCTCGGCGGGCGGCTCGTCAACCGCAGCTCGCGCCGGCTGGCGCTCACTGCTCTCGGCGAGCAGGTGGTGGCGGGCGCCGCCCGGGCCTTTCGCGAGGCGCAAGGGGCGGAGGACGCGGCGCGCGAGCTGTCGCGTCGGCCGCGCGGCACGGTGCGGCTCGCGGTGCCGATGTCGTTCGGGCTGCGCTGGGTCGCGCCGCTGCTGCCGGACTTGCTGCGCCTGTACCCGGAACTCGCCGTCGACCTGCACCTCTCGGACGCGACGGTGGATCTCGTCGGCGAGGGGTTCGACGCGGGCCTGCGGATCGCCGCCCTACCGGATTCCGCGCTCGTCGCCCGGCGGCTGATGCCAGTCGCGGCCCTCGTCGTGGCGGCGCCCGCTTACCTGGCGCGCCACGGCCGGCCGGATCATCCGGAGGATTTGAGGCCGGATCACTGCCTCGGCTACGCCTACCGCGCCCGGCGGGACGTCTGGCGCTTCACCGGGCCGGCCGGCGCCGAGGCGAGCGTCGTGCCTGCCGGTCCCCTGCGGGTGACCAATGCCGACGCCCTGATACCGGTGCTGCTCGACGGGCTCGGCGTGGCCGAACTGCCGGACTTCATCGCCGCCGAGTACCTCGCCGACGGACGCCTGGAGGCGCTGCTGCCGGACTGGCACCTGCCGGGCGGCGCGCTTTCCTTCGTCACGCCGAGCGCGCAGGCACGGCCGGCGAAGGTCGAGGCCCTGGCCGAGTTCTTCGCCGCGCGGCTCTCCCGCCCGGGCCGTACCGCGTGACGGTCAGCTCGCCTCGGCCACGGCCCTGCGTGCTTCCTCCGGAAGCTTCTGGATCACCCGCAGATAGCTGCGGGCCGTCGAATCGGGCATGGCGCGGCCGGTCTCCCAGTCGGCAACGGTCTCGCGATCGAGTCCGTAGCGGAGCGAGAAGTCATCGAGGGACAAGCCGAGCTGGCTCCGCAAGCTCCGGACATCGACCATCGGCTGAAGGTTGGGCGTCACGATCACGCCGCTGGCAGCCAGTTCCTGGGCCAGAACAGCCGAATCTTCGACCTTGGGGAGATGGATCGCCGCGCAACCATCCTCCAGCATCGCCTCCAGTGCGCGCTTGGCCTCCAGCATCGACGCGCCGCGCCGACACAGGGAGAGCGCCGCCGAGACGGTTTTAACTGTCGTCAGATCCGGATGAGTCCGCAGGACGAGGGCGCCGGGTGAACCGAAGGGGACGCGGTCGATGGCCTGGATTGGCCCCGGTCGTGCGAACCGCTCCTTCAACGATGAGTTCATCGCAATCCATCTCCAGCAGGAAACTCTCTGCCAGCATACGTAAGGCCGCCGGCCCGATCGCGTTCGCCCCGAAGCCTACCCCATGCATGTGCATGCGCTCAGCGAAGAACGTCCGCCCCACGATCCGCGGTTCCGCCATCACGAGCAGCGTTCCGGTCGGCGTGACGACTTCGACCGTGCCGACCGGATCGGCACAGGCATCGTCGAGCAGTCGGAAGCTGATCGCACCGGCAGACCACATCCTGTCACGAGTCTGCCGCGCAATCACCCCCGGTCCTCAACCAGCCTCCACCGCCGCCCGCGCCTCCGTCAGCCGCGCCGCGTAGCGGGCGATCAGGTCCACCTCCAGGTTGAGCCGGTCCCCGACCCGCCGCTCGCCCCAGGTGGTGACGGCGAGCGTGTGGGGGATCAGCAGCACCGTGAAGGTGTCGCCCGTGACACCGTTGACGGTGAGCGAGGTGCCGTCGAGGCAGACCGAGCCCTTCTCGGCGATGAACCGCGACAGGGCGGGCGGCGCCCGGAGCACGAAGCGCTCGCTCGGGACCCAGACGTCGCCGGTTTGGCCTGTCCCTTGCCCCGTCACCGCCTCGCGGGCGACGATCTCGGCGAGGCCATCGACGTGGCCGGTGACGAGGTGGCCGCCGAGCTCGTCGCCGATCTTCAGCGAGCGCTCCAGGTTCACCCGCGTGCCAGGCGCCCACTCCCCTACGGTGGTGCGGGCCAGGGTCTCGGCGGCGGCATCGACCTCGAAGGTGCAGCCGCCCGCGCGCGGCGTCACCGTGACGGCGGTGAGGCAGGGCCCCGAGCAGGCGATCGAGGCGCCGATCAGGATGCCGGCGGGGTCGTAGGCGCAGTCGATGGCGATGCGCCTGAGTTTGGAATCGCCGGAGACCGCGGCGACGCGGCCGACATCCGAGACGAGGCCGGTGAACATCTACGGGCTCCGTACGTGGCAGGTGAAGCGATCGGTGCCGATCCGGTAGTCCTCCGCCACCGCGAAGTCTGCGGAGGCGAGGCGCGCGGCGAGGTGCGGGCCGACCGCCGGCAGGCCGGGCCGGCCGAGGCGCAGATCGCCCGTGACGAGCAGGCACTCGTCGACGAGGTTGTCGCGCGCGAGCGCGTCGGCGAGCGTCGGTCCCCCTTCCGAGCACACCCGGGTCAGCCCGCGGGCGCCGAGGAAGCGCAGGGCGGCGGGGAGATCGATGCGCCCTTCCGTCGTCACCGGCACCCTCTGCACCTCGGCGCCGGCGGCGCCCAGGGCGTCGGCCGCCGCCTCGGAGGCTTGCGGACCTGCGAGGATCAGCGTCGGGACGGAGGCGCTGGTGCGCACGAGGCCGGCGGTGGGAGGCGTGCGCAGGCAGGGATCGAGGACGACCCGCAGCGGCGAGCGCGCCGCCATCCCGGGCAGGCGCACGGTGAGTTGGGGATCGTCCGCCAGCACCGTGCCGACGCCGACCATGATCGCGTCGCAATGGGCGCGCTGCAGATGGATCTCGGCGTTGGCCCGCGGCCCGCTGATCATCAGCCGCTCCTCCCCGCCCGCCGCGTAGCCGTCCGCCGTGCGGGCGAGCTTGAGGAAGACCGCCGGGCGCCCGAGGGTGATCCGGCTCACGTGCCCGCGCTGGTCGCGCGCGGCCTCCGCGCCGAGGAGCCCGACCGAGACGGCGATGCCGGCGTCGATCAGCCGGGCATGGCCGCGGCCGGCGACCCGGGGATCGGGATCGTCCATCGCACTCACCACCCGGGCGACCCCGGCTGAGATCGTGGCATCGGCGCACGGGCTGGTGCGGCCGTGATGCGAGCACGGCTCGAGGGTCACGTAGAGCGTCGCGCCGCGGGCGGCCTCGCCGGCGGCGGCCAGCGCCACCCGCTCGGCGTGCGGCCGGCCGCCTGCTTGCGTCACGCCCTGCGCCAGGATGCGCTCGGCCCCCGGCGGCCCGCCGACCAGCACCGCGCCGACGGAGGGGTTGGGCCAGGCCCGGCCGAGATGACGCCGGCCGAGAGCGAGGGCGAGGCGCATGTGGCGCCGGTCGATCTCGTCCTGACGGGAATCCGGGGCGCTCACGACGCGCGGCTCCGCGGCCGCCGGGCCGGCGGCGCCTCCTCCGGCTGGGGCGCCTCGTCGGTCGCGGCCTGGGCCGCGCCGGCGGCGAGGTGGCCCAGCAGCTCCTCGAAGTCGCGGGCCTCGCGAAAATTCTTGTAGACCGAGGCGAAGCGCACGTAGGCGACGTCGTCGAGGCCCTTCAGCCCCTCCATCACCGCCTCGCCGATCGCCTCGCTCGTCACCTCGGCCTCGCCGGTGCTCTCGAGCCGGCGGGTGACGCCGCTGACCAGCCGCTCGATCCGCTCCGGCTCGACCGGGCGCTTGCGCAAAGCGGTCTCGACCGAGCGCTGGAGCTTGTCGCGATCGAACGGCACCTTGCGGCCCGAGCGCTTGACGACGACGAGCTCGCGCAGCTGCACCCGCTCGAAGGTGGTGAAGCGGCCGCCGCAATCCGAGCACGTGCGCCGGCGCCGGATCGCCGAGCTGTCGTCGCTCGGCCGCGAGTCCTTCACCTGCGTGTCGAGGCCGCCGCAATAGGGGCACCGCATCGGCCGCCCGTTCCTCTGTGTACGAAAAAGGGCCGGCCCCGCGCGGGACCGGCCCCGGAAGGGGCGTGTTCTAGAGCGCTCCCGGCGGAAGGGGAAGCCGGGAGATCAGGCTCTCACAGCTCAGCCGTAGATCGGGAAGCGATCGGTGAGGCTGTGCACCTCGCGCTTGGCCGCCTCCTCGGCACCCGCATCCCCCGCCTCGCCGGCGCGGTGCAGGCCGTCGAGAACCTGAACGACCAGCTCGCCGACCTTCTTGAACTCGGCGACGCCGAAGCCGCGGGAGGTCGCCGCCGGGGTGCCGAGGCGGATGCCCGAGGTGATGGTCGGCTTCTGGGGGTCGAACGGCACGCCGTTCTTGTTGCAGGTGATGCCGGCGCGCGACAGCGCGGCCTCGGCCGCCTTGCCGGTCAGCTCCTTGGCGCGCAGGTCCACCAGCATCAGGTGGTTGTCGGTGCCGCCCGAGGTGATGTCGTAGCCGCCCGAGATGATGGTGTCGGCGAGTGCCCTGGCGTTCTCGACCACCTGACGGGCGTAAGCCTTGAACTCCGGCCGCAGCGCCTCGCCGAAGGCCACCGCCTTGCCGGCGATGACGTGCATCAGCGGCCCGCCCTGGAGGCCGGGGAAGATCGCCGAGTTGAGCTTCTTGGCCAGCGCCTCGTCGTTGGTGAGGATCATGCCGCCGCGCGGGCCGCGCAGGGTCTTGTGGGTGGTGGTGGTGACGACGTGGGCGTGCGGGAACGGCGAGGGGTGCGCGCCGCCCGCCACGAGACCCGCGAAGTGGGCCATGTCGACGAAGAACACCGCGCCGACGCTGTCAGCGATCTCGCGGAACTTCGCGAAGTCCCAGTGGCGCGGGTACCCGGAGCCGCCGGCGATGATGACCTTCGGCTTGTGCTCCTGGGCCAGGCGCTCGACCTGCTCCATGTCGACGCGCTGGTCGTCGCGGCGCACGGTGTAGGAGACCGGCTTGAACCACTTGCCCGAGACGTTCGGGGGCGCGCCGTGGGTGAGGTGGCCGCCCGCCGCGAGGTCGAGGCCGAGGAAGGTGTCGCCGGGCTGCATGGTCGCCATGAACACGGCCTGGTTCGCCTGGGAGCCGGAATTCGGCTGCACGTTGGCGAAGTCGCAGCCGAACAGGCGCTTGGCGCGCTCGATAGCGAGGTTCTCGGCGATGTCGACGAACTCGCAGCCGCCGTAGTAGCGCCGGCCCGGATAGCCCTCGGCGTACTTGTTGGTCAGCACCGAGCCCTGCGCCTCGAGCACGGCGCGCGAGACGATGTTCTCCGAGGCGATCAGCTCGATCTCGTGCTGCTGGCGTCCGAGCTCCTTGGCGACGGCGCCGGCGAGTTCCGGATCGGCATCGGCCAGCGACGCGGAGAAGAACGAGTTGGACCGGGAAGTGGCGGCGGTGCCCACGCTCATGATGGCCTCGGGGTTCGTCGGGGACCGCCCGGCCGGAGCGCCGGAGCGGAAGTCGATGACTGGGATCAGCCGGCTTCTACACGCGGGCGACACAGGAGTCCAAGCAGGAGTCCCGCGCCGGGACCCGGACCTTCCGTCGCGTCCGCTGCCGGCGCCCGGCCGTCGCGCCGGTGCGGTCGGGCCCGCAGGCCGGCCCGCGGGCCCGAGGCGCCATCGGATCAGCTGAGATCACGGGAAGAAAACTCAGAACAATCGAAGGCGGCATTGGGGAAAACCGCATTGCGGCGGCTCCCGTCGGGCACGCGGGAACGGCGCAATGCGGGCCTCCTTCGGTCCGAGCCGCAACCCCTCATCGGGAGGTGGCGGTCGGGGCCGATCGTGCGGGGCGAGCGGACCTGATCCCGGAAGTGTTCCGCCGACGCAAAAAGGGCGGGACGCTCGCGCCCCGCCCTCATCACGATGGAACGGCAGACTTGCATTGGCAGGCCAACGCTTCGTCCGCTTAGGTTCTTATTCTGCCGCAGATTTTTGGCGCCGAACCGGCAACCACTTCGGCGAAATCCACTCAGGCTCAGTTGCTTGCCAGATGCGGCACCGGATCGACCGGGGTCGCGCCCTTGCGGATCTCGAAGTGGAGCTGCGGCGAGGTGACGTTGCCCGACGCGCCGGACTTGGCGATGGTCTGGCCGCGCTTCACCTTCTCGCCGGGCCGCACGTCGATCTCGCCGTTATGGGCGTAGGCCGAGACGTAGCCGTTGGCGTGGCGCACCAGGACCAGCTTGCCGTAGCCCTTCACGTCGCTGCCGGCATAGGCCACGGTGCCCTCCTCGGCGGCCTTCACGGGGGTGCCCTCGGGCACCGCGATGTTGATGCCCTCGTTGCCGCTGGAGCCGTAGCCGGAGATCACCCGGCCGCGGGCCGGCCAGCGGAAGCTCGATTGCGGATCGGGCGCGGGCGCCGCCGGGGCGACGGCCGGAGCGGGAGCCGGCTCGGGCGCCTTCTCGGGCAGCGCCGCAACCTTCACCGGCTTGGCCGGCTCGGGCTTCGGCGCCGGCGCAGGCTTCACCTCGGCGACCTTCTTGACCTCGGGCTTCGGTGCCTCGGCCTGCTTCGGCTCCGGCTTCTTCACCTCGGCCTTGGCCTCGACCTTCTTGACCTCGGGCTTGGGAGCCTCGGACTTCTTCGGCTCGGCCTTCGCCTCGGCGACCTTCCTGACCTCGGGCTTTACCTTCTCGACGACCTTCGGCTCGGGCTTCTTCTCGACCACCTTGGCGGCCTTCGGCTCGGGCTTCTGGGGCTTTGCCGCGACGGCGTCGTCCTCGTCGTCGTCCCGCTGACGCGCGGCGACCTTGGCGACGGACTTGGGCTCCGGCTTGGCGGCGACCTTCGGCTCGGGCCGCTGCGGCTTGGCGGCGACCTTCTCCTCGTCGTCGTCCCGCGGCTCGGGCTTGCGGTGGTTCAGCTTGGCGGCGCGCTCGGCGGCGGCGGGCGCCACGGGCTTCGCCTCGGCCTGGCCGGGGCGGGCGTGGGGCTTGCGGGCCGGCTCGGGCTCCGGCTCGGGGCGCGGGGGCTCGCGGCGCACCGGCTCGGCGGGACGCGCCTCGGCGACCGGCACCCGCGGCGCGGGCGCCGCCGGCACCGCCCGGGCGCTCATCGCAGGGGCACCGCCCGCGTGGTAGACCGGGATCACGATCTGGCGGCCGGCGGTGACCTGCGCGGCGCTCGACAGGCCGTTGGCCTGGAGGATCGCCGCGGAGGGCACGCCGAATCGGGTCGACATCTGGTTCAGGCTGTCATTGGCGCCGACCGTGATGGTGGTGCCGCCGGCGGCCGACCAGCCGGCCGTCCCGCCGGTCACCGGGGCCGCCGCGGCGACGCGCGGCGTCTGCACCGGAACCGAGGACATCGCCGCGCCTTGGCGGTTCGAGAGCGGCGCGGCGGCCAGCGGGGCCGAGAGCGGCCGCGACTGGATCGGCGTCGCGCGCACCGCCGGCGCCACCGCCCCGCCCTCGGGCAGGCTGCCGGTGGCGCCCGGATCCCCGCTCGCACTCGATGAGAACGGGTTCGAGAACGGGTCGAGCCGCACCGCATCGGTGCTGCAGGCCGCAGACGCGCCCCCGATCAGCCCGATGAGGGCGAAGCGCGACAGCGCCCGCATCCCCTTGCCTGTCCCGCGATCCGGCATCGACGCACCCGTACATCCACGCAACCCTATGGGGCGGATTCAAACCGGATTCAGGTTAAGCTTCCGTTGCGAGGCGGATATTCGCCTTCACCCTGAGGGCCGGATTCCGGCTTAGGCGGGGCGGGGAGCGGCCTGTCAGAGGCGGGCCGCGAGGCCGGGTGTCAGCGGGCCGATGCGCAGCGGCGTCTCGCGCACCTGCCGCCACGGTCCGTCGGCCTCCTGCGCGATGGCGACGAGGCGGGGCCCGGCTTTCGTGCCGAGCGCCCCGACGAGGCGCCCGCCCGGGTTCAGGCGCTCGATCAGAGCCTGGGGCAGGTCGGCGAGCAGGCCGTTGACCAGGATGCGGTCGAAGGTGCCGGCCTCCTCCGGCGGGGCGCAGCCGTCGGCGAGGGCGACCATCGCGGCGCCGAAGCCGAGCGCGTCGAGGCGCGAGCGGGCGTTGCGGGCGAGCGTGGCGTAGCGCTCGAGGCTGACCACCTCGGCGGCGCCCAGCCGCAGCAGCAGCGCCGTGGCGTAGCCCGAGCCGGTGCCGACCTCCAGCACGCGGGCCCCTTGCGGGTTGAGCGCTGCCAGCATCGTGGCGATGACGCTCGGCGCCGTCATGGTCTGGCCGCAGGGCAGCGGCAGGGCGAGGTCGCGGCGGGCGAGGTCGCGGAAGGCGAGGGGCGCGAAGGCCTCCCGCGGCACCCGCTCCATCGCGCCGAGCACCGCGGCGTCGCGCACCCCGCGGGCGCGAAGCCCCAGCACGAAGGCCGCGGTCTCGACCGCGCCGGAGGTCGCCTCGGCGCCCTCCTGTCCGGACTCGTCCGGCGCGCCGTCCTCGCTCACGCCAGGGCCTGGGCGAAGCGCGTCAGCGTCGGCTCGTCGGTGAGGTCGAGGCGCAAGGGGGTCACCGAGATCTTGCCCTCGGCGATCGCCTTCAGGTCGGTGCCGTGGCCCGGCTCGAACCGCGCCTTGGCGAAGGCGAGCCAGAAATACGGGTTGCCGCGCCCGTCGACCCGCTCGTCGATCGAGAGCAGCGCCTGGTTGCGCACCCCTTGGGCGGCCACCGCGATGCCCTTGACGTCGTCGGGCTCGCAATCGGGGAAGTTGACGTTGACGAGGATGCCGGGCTCGATCCCGGCGTCCAGGACGCGCCGGATCACCGAGGCGCCGTGCTTGGCCGCCGTGTGCCACTTCACGTTGGCCCGCCCGCCGGCGCCGTAGGCCTGGCTCAGCGCCACCGCCTTCACGCCGAGGATCGTCGCCTCCATGGCGCCCGCGATCGTACCCGAATAGGTCACGTCCTCGGCGACGTTCTGGCCGCGGTTGACCCCCGAGAGCACGAGGTCGGGCCTGTGCTCCTTCAGGATGTGGCGGATGCCCATGATGATGCAGTCGGAGGGCGTGCCCTTGACGGCGAAGCGCTTCTCGCCGGCCTGGCGCAGGCGCAAGGGGTCGTTGAGCGACAGCGAGTGCGACACGCCGCTCTGGTCGGTCTCGGGCGCCACGACCCAGACGTCGTCCGAGAGTTGCCCGGCGATCTCCTCCAGGCAGCGCAGGCCCGGGGCGTGGATGCCGTCGTCGTTGGTGACGAGAATGCGCATCACCGGTGTCCTTCGATGCGGGTGAGGCCGCCCATGTAGGGCGCGAGGGCCGACGGGACCGTGACGCTGCCGTCGGGGTTCTGGTAGTTCTCCATCACGGCGATCAGCGCGCGGCCGACCGCGACGCCCGAGCCGTTGAGGGTGTGGACGTAAGCGACGCCCTTGCCCTCCTTCGGGCGGTAGCGCGCCTCCATCCGGCGGGCCTGGAAGTCGCCGCAGACCGAGCAGGACGAGATCTCGCGATAGGTCCTCTGCCCCGGCAGCCAGGCCTCGATGTCGTAGGTCTTGGTCGAGGCAAAGCCCATGTCGCCGGTGCACAGCGTGACGACCCGGAACGGGATGTCGAGGCGCTTGAGCACGGCTTCCGCGCAGGCGAGCATCCGCTCGTGCTCCTCGGCCGAGCGCTCGGGCGCGGTGATCGAGACGAGCTCGACCTTGCTGAACTGGTGCTGGCGCAGCATGCCGCGGGTGTCGCGACCCGCCGCCCCCGCTTCCGCCCGGAAGCAGGGGGTGAGCGCGGTGAAGCGCAAGGGCAGCTCGTCCTCGGCGAGGATCGATTCGCGCACCAGGTTGGTGAGCGGGACTTCCGCCGTCGGGATCAGCCAGCGGTTCGGCGCACCGCTCTCCTGCGCCATCTCGGGCGAGCCCTGGACCGCCGCGAACTGGTCGTCGCGGAACTTCGGCAGCTGCGCCGTCCCGAACATCGCCTCGTCGCGCACCAGAAGCGGCGGCACCACCTCGGTGTAGCCGTGCTCGCCGGTGTGCAGGTCGAGCATGAACTGGCCGAGCGCCCGCTCCAGCCGGGCGATCTGTCCCTTCAGCACCACGAAGCGCGAGCCGGAGAGCTTCGAGGCGGTCTCGAAATCCATCAGGCCCATGGCCTCGCCGAGCTCGAAGTGCTGGCGGCCTTCCTGCGCGAGACCGCGGCCCTCGAAGCGGCTCTTCTCGACGTTGTCGTGCTCGTCGCGGCCCTCCGGCACGTCCGGGCCCGGGATGTTGGGGATCGCCGACAGGCGCTCGGCAAGCGCCTTGCCGGCCGCATCGGCGGCCGCATCGAGCGCCGGCGCCTCCTCCTTCAGCCGGGCGACCTCGGCCATCAGTTCCTGCGCCCGCGCCTCGTCCTTCGCCTTCTTGGCCGCGCCGATCTCCTTCGAGAGGGCGTTGCGCTTCTCCTGGGCCGCTTGCGCCGCCGAGATCGCGGCCTTGCGCGCGTCGTCGAGGCCGATCAGCTCCTGCGAAAGCCCCTCCAGCCCGCGGCTCGTCAGGCCCTTGTCGAAGGCGGCCGGGTTGTCGCGGATGGCCCGGATGTCGTGCATGGCGCGGTCCGAATCGTTTGTCTCTGAAGGGCCGGCGAATCCGGCCGGTGACGCCCGGACGCTTTGCAGCATCGGCCCGGCGGCGACAAGGGAGGAGCCGCCCTCCCGTCCGAACGGCCCCGCTTGCAGCCGCCTGCCTCGGCGTGAGAAGAGCCCGGCGGCCGGGTGCGACACGCTTGCTCCCGGCCCGAACTTTGCAGAACTGGTCAACGCATGAACATCTTCGCCGCCTTCGAGGCCCGCATCGGCGAGGCGCTCGAGACGCTCACCCGCGCCGGCACCCTGCCGGAGGGGCTGGACCGCGCCCGCGTCGTCGTCGAGCCGCCGCGCGATCCGAGCCACGGCGACCTCGCCACCAACGCCGCCCTGGTGCTGGCAAAGGAGGCGCGCACCAATCCGAAGGCGCTGGCCGAGGCGCTGGCGGCCGACCTGCGCACCGATCCCCGCGTGACGGAGGCGAGCGTCGCCGGGCCGGGCTTCATCAACCTGCGGCTGACCCCCGAGATCTACGCCGAGGTGGTGCGGGCGGTTCTGCGCGAGGGCGAGGCCTACGGCCGCGGCGCCCCCACCCCGGGCGGCGTCAACGTCGAGTACGTCTCGGCCAACCCCACCGGGCCGATGCATGTCGGCCACGGCCGCGGCGCGGTGTTCGGCGACGCCTTGGCGAACCTCCTGATCGCCGCCGGCCGCGACGTGACGCGCGAGTACTACATCAACGATGCCGGCGCGCAGGTCGACGTGCTCGCCCGCTCGGCCTTCCTGCGCTACCGCGAGGCGCTCGGCGAGACGGTGACGATCCCGGAAGGCCTCTATCCGGGCGACTACCTCGTGCCGGTCGGGCAGGCGCTGAAGGAGAAATACGGCGACACGCTCCTCGGCCAGCCCGAGAGCGAGTGGCTGGCGCCGGTGCGCGACTTCGCCATCGACCGGATGATGGACCGCATCCGCGAGGACTTGGCGGCCATCGGGATCCACCACGACGTGTTCTTCTCCGAGCGCACCCTCCAGGGCGGCGGGAACGGCGGCGCCGTGGCGGCGCTGATCGCGGATCTTCGCGAGAAGGGCCTCGTCTACGAGGGCCGCCTGCCGCCGCCCAAGGGCCAGCTGCCGGAGGATTGGGAGGACCGCGAGCAGACGCTGTTTCGCGCCACCGCCTTCGGCGACGACATCGACCGGCCGCTGCTGAAGTCCGACGGCAGCTTCACCTACTTCGCCTCCGACATCGCCTACCACCGCTCGAAGGTCGAGCGCGGCGCCGTCGAGCTGATCGACGTGCTCGGCGCCGACCACGGCGGCTACGTCAAGCGCATGCAGGCGGCGGTCAAGGCGGTGTCGGACGGGAAGGCGGCGCTCGACGTCAAGCTGTGCCAGCTGGTGCGGCTCCTGCGCGGCGGCGAGCCGGTGAAGATGTCGAAGCGGGCGGGCGAGTTCGTCACCTTGCGCGAGGTGATCGACGAGGTCGGGCGCGACCCCGTGCGGTTCATGATGCTCTACCGCAAGAACGACGCGACGCTGGATTTCGACCTCGCCAAGGTGGTGGAGCAGTCGAAGGACAACCCGGTCTTCTACGTCCAGTACGCGCATGCCCGCGCGGCGTCGGTGTTCCGCCAGGCCCGCGAGGCGTTTCCCGATCTCGACCTGTCGCCGGAAGCCCTCGCGAAGGCCGACCTGTCGGGCCTGACCGATCCGGGCGAGATCGAGATGATGCGCCTGATCGCCCAGGTGCCGCGCGTCATCGAGGCGGCGGCGGCCGCGCACGAGCCGCACCGGGTCGCGTTCCACCTCTACGAGCTCGCCAGCGCGTTCCACAGTTTCTGGAACAAGGGCAAAGACTTGCCGCAATTACGGTTTGTTAATCAAACCGACAGAAAGTCCACCGAGGCGAGGCTGGCCCTCGTCGCTGCCCTCAAGGGCGTGGTCGCGTCCAATCTCGGGATCCTCGGCGTCGGTGCCCCCGACGAGATGCGCTGAGGGATCGGCCCGGGGACCGGAGCGCGACCGGACGTCGCGGCAGGCCGTGCGGCCAGGCCGCGACGGGACGCGAGCGATGGGATCTGACGGCCGCCCTTCCCATATCGGGAGCGGCGGCCGGTGCCGCCGAGCCGGGCCCGACGCGCGGTGAGGTGACGCGAGGGCGAACAGGATGGTGCTGCCATGACGACCAACGCTTCCCGGGTTCCCGTCGATTACGACGGCTACGAGCAGGAACGGCAGCCGGCTCCCGCCCGCCCGGGTGCGAGGCCCGATCCCCTCGCCGAGCTCGCCCGCATCGTCGGCCAGGACGACCCGTTCCGCGCCCTGCTCGAGGCCAAGGAGGCCAAGGAGGCGACCCGCGCCGCCGAGCCCCGCGGCCGCGTCGAGCCGGTGATGCCGAGCTACGGCGAGGCGCCCCCGACCGAGACCGCCCTGGCTTCCCGCAGCGAGCCGACCCTTGGGATGCCAAACCTTGGGGCGCCGATGCCGGCCCAGACGCCGGCCTCCGCCTTCAACCAGTACCTCGCCGCGGTCGAGCGCGAGACCGACTCCGAGCCGGAGGCCGCCGCTCCCGCGCCGGAGCCGACGCCCGAGCCGCGGCCGCGGGGCCGCCGGCGCATCGCCCTCGTCGGCACGGCGCTCGGCATCGTCGCGGCCTCGATCGGCGGCGCGCTGACCTGGAAGGCGTTCCACCACAGCCGCTCCGGCGCGCCGATCCTGGTGGTGGCCGACCAGACGCCGCTGAAGGTGGCGCCGCAGAATGCCGGCGGCGTCGAGATCCCGGACCAGAACAAGCAGATCTACGAGCGCACCGCGACCGCACCGGCCAAGGACGGCCAGATCCGCATCGTCAACCGCGAGGAGCAGCCCCTCGACGTGAAGCAGGCGGCCCGCTCGCTCGCCGCCGAGGCCGGCGCGTCGGCGGCCCCCGCCACCCCGGGCAACGCGCTGACCGAATCCCTCGGCGAGCCGCGCCGGGTGCGCACCGTCTCCGTCCGGCCCGAGCCGTCGCCGGCCGAGGCGCAGCGCGCGGCCCAGGCCGCCGCGCAGGCGCAGGCCGCCCAGGCGCCGGCGGCCTCGCCGATCCCGACCATGACCCTGCCGAGCGAGGCGACGGGCTCGACTCCGGCGCCGGTCACCCCGCGCGGCCCGCGCACCATCTCGACGGCGCCTGCCGCCCGCACCCCGGTCGCCGAGGCGCCCGCCGCCGAGACCCCGCCCCCCGAATCGCCCCGGGTAAAGCCGGTGCAGCGCGTCGCCTCCGCCGAGGCGCCGTCCACCACCCAGGCGGTGCCGGCGTCCCAGGCGCCGGTCGGCGGCTTCTCGGTGCAGCTCTCGGTGCGCGCCACCGAGAAGGAGGCGGAGGTCGCGTTCCGCCAGGCCCAGGAGCGCTACGGCGCCGTGCTCGGCGGGCAGTCGCCGCTGATCCGCCAGGCCGAGGTCAACGGCAAGTCGATCTACCGCGTCCGCGTCGGGCCGATGGCGAAGGACAGCGCCGACGGCCTGTGCGGCAAGCTCAAGGCCGCGGGCGCCGCCTGCTTCGTCGCCAAGAACTGAGTGCCGGAGCAGTCCGAGCCGCGAAGAATCGCGGCTCGGATCGTCCGGGTACCCGGCGGGACTGCCGCGCGGCGGCAGCGATCGTCAGGGCGGGCGCCCGAATTCCGACCCGCCTGTGTCGTCCCGCCGACAGTCGCGGGTCGGCGAATCGCCTAGATTCTCCGCTCTTTTCCGCTTGCGATTCCCGCGTGTCGGCGTCCGCATGGGCGCCGGGCGGGAGCGTACGACCCTGTCCTCCCTCTCCAACCGACGAGAGCCGCCGTCGATGACCCTCGCCCTGATCCTCGGCTGCGCCGGCCCGATCCTGAGCCCCGAGGAGGCCGCCTTCTTCCGCGCGGTGCAGCCCTGGGGCTTCATCCTGTTCAAGCGCAACGTCGAGACGCCGGCGCAGGTCCGCGCCCTGACGGCGGCGCTCCGCGAGACCGTCGGCCGGGCCGATGCCCCGATCCTGATCGACCAGGAGGGCGGGCGGGTGCAGCGCATGACGCGGCCGCACTGGCAGCCCTACCCGTCCGGCCGGGCCTACTTTCGCGCCGGCGGCCCGGAGGCCGGCCCGGCGCTGGCCCATCTCGGCGCCCGCCTGATGGCGCACGACCTCGCCGAGGTCGGCATCAACGTCGATTGCGCCCCGGTCCTCGACGTGCCGGTGCCGGGCGCCCACGACGTCATCGGCGACCGGGCCTACGGCACCGATCCGGCGGTGGTCGCGGCCTTCGGGCGGGCGGTGGCCGAGGGGCTGATGGCCGGCGGCGTGCTGCCGGTGGTCAAGCACATGCCCGGTCACGGCCGCGCCGGCGCCGACAGCCACCACGCCCTGCCGGTGGTGGAGGCGAGCCTCGACGACCTCGACGCCCACGATTTCCGTCCCTTCCGGGCGCTCGCCGACCTGCCGATGGCGATGTCGGCCCACGTGGTGTTCCGCGCCCTCGACCCGGACAGCCCGGCCACCACCTCGGCCACGATCATCCGCGAGATCGTGCGCGGCCGCATAGGGTTCGACGGCCTGCTAATGACCGACGATTTGTCGATGAACGCCCTGTCGGGCAGCTTCCGGGATCGCGCCGCCGCCGCCTTCCGGGCCGGCTGCGACATCGGCCTGCACTGCAACGGCGTCCGGGCCGAGATGGAGGAGGTCGTCGCGGCCGCCCCCGTCCTCGCCGGCGAGGCCCTGCGCCGGGCGGACAGCGCGCTCGCCCGCCTGACTCCCGCCGCCCCGGCCTTCGACCCGGCCGAGGCCCGCGCCCGCCTGGATGCCGGGCTCGCCGCCGCTGCCTGAGATGGCGGACGGCTTCGTCGACGGCATGCCGCAGGCCGCCGAGGGCGCGGCCTTCGTGGTCGACGTCGACGGTTTCGAGGGCCCCCTCGACCTGCTGCTCGAACTGGCACGGCGCCAGAAGGTCGACCTCGCCCGGATCTCGATCCTGGCGCTGGTCGAGCAGTACCTCGCCTTCATCGACGAGGCGCGCCGCCTGCGGCTGGAGCTGGCGGCGGATTACCTGGTGATGGCGGCCTGGCTCGCCTACCTGAAGTCGCGCCTGCTGCTGCCGGCCCCACCCCGGGGTCCCGAGCCCGCCGCCGACGATCTCGCCGAGGCCCTGAGCCTGCGGCTGCGCCGCCTCGAGGCGATCCGCGCCGCCGCCGCGATGCTCGCCGGGCGCTCCCAGCTCGGGCGTGACGTGTTCGGCCGCGGCGCCGTCCCGCCGGAGCCCATCGTCACCGCGCCGGGTGCCCTTGCGGTCACCCTGCACGACCTGATCGCGGCTTACGCCCGCCAGCGCCAGGAGCAGGCGCGGGCGCAGGTGACGCTGCCGCCGCGCAGCGTGTGGTCCCTGGTCGACGCCCGCGCCGCGCTGGAGCGGCTGGTCGGCCCGCGGGACGACTGGACCGACCTCGATTCCTGCCTCGCCCGGTACCTCGCCGACCCCGGGCGCCGCGCCACCGTGCGCGCCTCCTCGCTCTCGGCCGTGCTGGAGCTCGCCCGCGAGGGCCAGATCCTGCTGCGCCAGGACAAGCCCTTCGCGCCGATCCAGATCCGCGCCGCCGGAGGCTGAGCCCGCGTGGCGAAGACCACTCCCCCGCCTCCCCCCTCCGAGGCCGCCCGCCTCGCCGAGGCGCTGATCTTCAGCGCGCCCGCGCCCCTCTCCGAGGCCGACCTCGCCGCCCGGCTGCCGACCGGGACCGACGTGTCGTCGGTGCTCGCCGAGATCGCGCGTACTTACGCGCCCCGGGGGATCACGCTCGCGCGGGTGGCCGGCGGCTACGCCTTCCGCACCGCGCCCGACCTCGCCCCCGCCCTGCGCGGCGGCGTGCCGGAGCCGCGAAAACTGTCGCGGGCCGCCCTCGAGACGCTCGCCATCGTCGCCTACCACCAGCCGGTGACCCGGGCCGAGATCGAGGAGATCCGCGGCGTCACCACCTCGAAGGGCTCGCTCGATCTGCTGCTCGAGACCGGCTGGGTGCGCCTGCGCGGCCGGCGCCGCAGCCCGGGGCGGCCGGTGACCTACGGCACCACCCCGGCCTTCCTCGATCATTTCGGCCTCGACGCCGTCTCGGACCTGCCCGGCCTGGAGGAACTGAAGGGCCTCGGGCTGATCGAGGGACGGCTGCCCGCCGGCTTCCGGGTGCCCCAGCCGGGCGGCGCGGGCGGGCCGGACGAGGATCCCCTGGAGGATCCAAAACAGGATCCGCCGGCGCCCGGCGACGCCGCGGCGGGCTGAAATCCCGGGTGGGGCATTCCGCCGGCCCCCGAGGAAACGCTTGTTTTCGCCTCCCGCCGTCCTTACGTTCCGGCCGCACCGCAGGCGCTCGGGTCGCCGTTGGGCCTGCGGGATCAGAGGTTTGGGGCGTCCACGGCGCCCCGCGAGAGTGCCGCAGCGGCGTGAGACGCTGCGCAGGAGAGAACCATGGGCGGCGCGAGTATCTGGCACTGGATCGTCGTCGGCGTGATCATCATGCTGCTGTTCGGGCGCGGCAAGGTGTCCGACCTGATGGGCGATGTCGCCAAGGGCATCAAGGCCTTCAAGAAGGGCATGGCCGACGAGGATCAGGCCCCGACCACGACGGCGCAGGTGCCCCACGCGCAGGTCCCGCCGGTGCAGGTGGCCCCGCCGGTGGTGCACCCGACCCCGGTCCAGCCGGTTCACGTGCCGCCGGCTCCCGTCGCGCCGACGCATGTGCCGACCGCGCAGATGCCGCCGGTCGGAACCACCGAGCCGAACGTCGACCGCAAGGTCGGCTGAGCGGTCCCTCGAAGATCATCCCCGCGAGGAGCGCGTGGCATCCGGCCCGGCTCCGCGCCTCCGCGCTCCTTGCAGGGCATCCCGGCAGGCCATCCCGCCCCTCGTCGCCGGCCGCCGGCAACCGTGCGGGAACCTGCTGCGGGAACCTGCTGACGGTGACTGGCGCCGGCGCACCGGCGTGCTAGACAGCCCGCGCGAGGCGCCCGCACAACAGTCGCGCCGCGCGAGTAGCAGGGCCGTTTCGCCATGTTCGATATGAGTTGGGGCGAGGTGATGCTGATCGGCGGCGTCGCGCTCGTCGTCATCGGCCCCAAGGACCTGCCCAAGGCCCTGCGCACCGTCGGCCAGGTCACCGCCCGGCTCAAGCGCATGGCCGGCGAGTTCCAGAGCCAGTTCAGCGAGGCGATGCGCGAGGCGGAGCTCGACGAGGTCCGCCGCGAGGTCGAGGGCATCAACCGCAGCGTCTCGTCGGCGACCGCGACCGGCTTCAACCCGGTCCAGACCATCCGCAACGAGATCAAGGGCGCCGTCGACGGCGTGCCCAAGCCCGCGACGACGGCACTGCCGGGCACCGACCCTCTCCCGTCGGAATCCTTTGCGGCACTGCCGGAGCCCGCTCACCCGGTCGATCCCGCTGCACCGCCGGCCTACCCGCAGCCCGAGCCCGCGGCCGAGAAGCCGTCGGTCTCGGCGCTCGCCGCCGCGACCGCGCAGCTCAAGGCCGACGCGGCCCGCGCCGCGCCCGCCTCCTCCACCCCCCACGACACCGCCAGCACGGGCCCGACCGCATGATCACCGAGGCCGATGAAGCCGAGATCGAGGCCTCGCGCGCACCCCTGATCGAGCACCTGATCGAGCTGCGCTCGCGGCTGATCAAGTCGCTGCTCGCCTTCGGGGTGATGTTTTTCGTCTGCTTCTTCTTCGCGCAGCACATCTACAACATCCTCGTCCACCCCTATGTCAGCGTGGTGGGGGCCGAGAAGGCGCGGCTGATCGCGACCCATTTCCTCGAGCAGGTGTTCACTAACATCAAGCTCAGCGTGTTCGGCGCCGGCTTCCTGTCCTTCCCGGTCGTCGCCACCCAGCTCTACGCCTTCGTGGCGCCGGGCCTGTACCGCAACGAGCGCCGGGCCTTCCTGCCCTACCTCGTCGCCACGCCGATCTTCTTCCTGCTCGGCGCCCTCGTCGTCTACTTCCTGGCGATGCCGCTGCTGATCCGGTTCTCGGTCAGCCTGCAGCAGATCGGCCAGCCCGGCGAGGCCACGATCGAGCTCCTGCCGAAGGTGGACGAGTACCTCTCGCTCATCATGACGCTGATCTTCGCCTTCGGGATCGCGTTCCAGCTGCCGGTGATCCTGACCCTGCTGGGCCAGATCGGGCTGATCGACTCGAAGTTCCTGAAGGAGCGCCGCCGCTACGCGATCGTGCTGGTCTTCGTCGCCGCCGCGGTGCTGACCCCGCCGGACGTGATCAGCCAGCTCTCGCTCGCGATCCCGATGCTGCTCCTCTACGAGGCGTCGATCGTCTCGGTCCGGGCGATGGAGAAGCGCCGCGAGCGGGACCGGGCGGCGGAGGACGCGGCGGGGGAGTAGGGCTCTGCCCTCTCCTTTCCCCCGAGGATATCGTGCCACCACCCGGTCATCCCGGGACCGCGAAGCGGGATCCGGGATGACGCGGAGGGTTTCGTAAAACCCCGCGGCCAGTCTCAGCCCCCGGCGCCGGCCGGCTCGACCTCCTCCAGTTCCCCCTCCATCCGCGCCGCCAGCTCGAAGAACCGCCGCCGCACCTCGCCGGCGTAGGGGTTCTCGCGCTCGATCGCGTGGTAGACCTCCGGCGCGTCGTGCCGGACCATGCCGACGGCCTGCATCACCAGGTCGAAGCTGCGGGTGGTCATCCGGGTCGGCAGCGGCTCCATCGCCACCAGCACCTTGGCGATCAGGTGGGTCAGGCCCTGCACCGCCGCCGCCTCGCGGTCATGCGCCTCCGGCGTGGTCAGGATCACCGTGAGCCCGAGGGCCCGGCGCAGGAAGACGCCGACTTCCACGCCCCGGTCGCCGCGCACCGGGCAGACCGCGATCTTGAGCCCGCGCAGGCCGTCCCGCGCGCTCTGCGGCCCGAACAGCGGGTGGGTCGCGACGATGTCGACGCAAGGCGGCAGGCCGGCGCGCATGATCTCGGCCGGCCGCACCTTCACCGAGCCGACATCGAGGACGAGGGCGCCCGGCCGCAGGTGCGGGGCAACCTTTCGCACCACCTCGGCGAGGGTCGGGACGGGCGTCGCCAGGATCACCACCGGGCAGCCGGCGGCCTCGTCCAGGCCGCACGCGTCGACCCCTGCCGCCGCGAAGGCGGCAGCGGGCGCGAAGGGGTCGTGGACGCAAAGCGTGAAGAACGGGGCCAGATGCGCGGCGACGAGGCGCCCGAAGGCGCCAAAACCGATCAGGCCGAGGGCGGGGAGCGGGATGGGAGAGGACGGCACGGGAGACCTCGGAGCGGGGGCGAGGTCGGCGGGCCTGGATTTCCTCGGAAAGCCCCAACCGCCGACACGTCGCAGCGGTTGAGAGAGATGACGAGCACTCCGCCGCTAGGTGCGCGGCGAATAATACAGTCCGGTCGGGAGGGCGCTGGTCATGGCCGAGCCTGTAGCGCTGTCCTACCCGGGCGGTCAATCAGAACTCGATGCCCTCCTGCGCCTTCACCCCGGCGGCGAAGTGGTGCTTCACCTGCCCCATCTCGGTGACGAGGTCGGCTGCCGCGACCAGCTCCGGCTTGGCGTTGCGGCCCGTCACCACGACGTGCAGGTCCGGTCGGCGCCGGCTCAACGCCGCCACCACCTCGTGGAGCGGCAGGTAGTCGTAGCGCAGCGCGATGTTGAGCTCGTCGAGGATCAGGAGCCGGATCGCCGGATCGGCCATCAGCGCCTCGGTCCTCGCCCAGGCGGCGCGGGCCGCCGCCACGTCGCGGTCGCGGTCCTGGGTCTCCCAGGTGAAGCCCTCCCCCATCGTGTGCCACGCGACCTGGTCGCCGAACCGCTCCAGCGCGAAGCGCTCGCCGGTCTCCCAGGCGCCCTTGATGTACTGCACGACCCCGACCCGCCAGCCGCGGCCCAAGGCCCGCAGCATCAGCCCGAAGGCGGCGGTCGACTTGCCCTTGCCGGGGCCGGTATGGACGATGAGCAGGCCCTTCTCGATCGTCTTGCCCGCGACCTCGGCGTCCTGCACCGCCTTGCGCTTCTCCATCTTGGCGCGGTGGCGCGCCGCCTCGTCGTCGCTCATGGCGTGTCTCCCTTGAGGATCATCGGCAGGCCGGCCACCACCAGCACCACCCGGTCGGCGATGGCCGCGAGCCGCTGGTGCAGCCGCCCGGCCTCGTCGCGGAACCGGCGGGCGAGCGCGTTCTCCGGCACGATGCCGAATCCCACCTCGTTCGAGACCAGTACGAGCGGCCCGGCCGCCAACCGGCAGGCCTCCACCAGTGCGTCGATCTCGGCCTCGAGGTCGGCCTCGTCATCCAGCATCGCGTTCGTCAGCCACAGGGTCAGGCAATCGACCAGCACCGGCCGGCCCGTCGGCGCCCGGCCGATCGCCGCCGGCAGATCGCGCGGCGCGTCGACCGTCTCCCACGGCAAAGGCCGGCGGGCGCGGTGCTCGGCGATGCGCGCGCGCATCTCGCCGTCGAAGGCTTGCGCGGTCGCGACGTAGCGCCAGGGCCCCGGCAGGGCCTCGATCAGCGCTTCGGCGTAGCGGCTCTTGCCCGAGCGGGCGCCGCCCAGCACCAGGGTCAGGCGCGGGGCGGCGCGAATCGGATCCGGCACTCGGCCCTCCTGTGCGGAAATCTCGGCGCCGGAGGTGTCGCGGCAGGCGGCACCGATTGCAAGCGCGCAGGCGACCGGCTAGGGTCGCGCACGACGGTGCCTCGGCGACGAGGTGAAAAGGGAACGCGGGAGCCGGGTTTCGTCCGGTACGCCGCGGCTGCCCCCGCAACTGTGAGCGGTCGCACACGGTCCGCCATCGGCCACTGGAGCGATCCGGGAAGGCGGTGGGCCGGCAGGAAGCCGCGAGCCAGGAGACCTGCCGTCACCCCTTTCTCTCGACGCCGCCGGTGGGGCGGCAGGAGTTCGTCATGGTCGCGATCACCCGGTCCCTCTCCCCCGCGCTCGTCGGCGAGCGCCTGAGCGCCGTCCTCCTGGCCGCCACGCTCGGCATCGGGCTCCTGTTCGTCTCCGGCTTCGCACCCGTGGTCGCCCTGCACAACGCCGCGCACGACTGGCGCCACGCCCACAACTTCCCCTGCCACTGACCGGGGCCTGACCCTCGTCGAGCCGCGCGGCCTGCGCCCCGAGGGGCCGCGGGCCCGCGGCGCTTTGGTCGTGCAGGAAACGCTCCCATGACGAAACGTCTGCTCGCCGCGGCCCTGGTCGCCGGCTTTCTCGCCGCGTGCGTGACTTCGCTGCTGCAATTCGCCCTCACCTCGCCGCTGATCCTCGCGGCGGAGAAGTACGAGACGGCGGAGAGCCCCGCCCCCACCCGCGTCTCCGCCAACCCGCTGATCGTGCTGGCCCATGCCGGCCACGGCTCTGCCGGGCACGACCACGGCGGCGAGCCGCAATGGCAGCCGGCCCCCGGCCTGCCGCGCCTCGCCTTCACGGCGCTCGCCACCCTGGTGAGCGGCGTCGGCTACGCGCTGCTGCTCGGTGCCGTGCTGGTCGCGGCCGGCCGCGAGGTCACGCCCGCCGAGGCGCTGCGCTTCGCCATCGGCGGCTTCCTCGCCGCCAGCCTCGCGCCGGCGGTGGGGCTGCCGCCGGAACTGCCCGGCACCGCGGCCGCCGCCCTCGAGTCGCGCCAGCTCTGGTGGGTGGCGACCGCGCTCGCCACGGCCCTCGGCCTCTACCTGGTGGCGATCCGCCGCGGGCCGGCCGCGATCGCTGTCGGCCTCGCGCTCATCGTCACGCCGCACGCCTGGGGCGCTCCGCACGGGCCCGAGGAGATCTCGGCGATGCCTCCGGTCTACGCGGCGCAGTTCGCCGCCCGGTCGCTGGCGGTCGCCTTCGCGTTCTGGGCGGTGCTCGGCCTCGCCTTCGGCTGGGCCTGGGGTGCCGTCGCCGGGACGAGGGGCGCCGCGCGCCGCAGCGAGGTCGCCGCGTGAACGAGCCGATCCCCTCCGACATCTGCACCCTCTACGTCTGCACCACCTGCCGCGACGCCGCCGACCCGGCGGACGGTCCGCGCGCCGGCGCCCGCCTGCACGAGGCGCTGACGCGGGCGCTCGCGGCCCGGCCCGGCGCGGCCGTGCGGATCGAGCCGGTCGAATGCCTGTCGGTCTGCAAGCGGCCCTGCACGGTCGCTGTCGCGAGCCCCGGCCGCTGGACCTACGTCTACGGCGACCTCGACCCCACGATTTCCCCCGAGGTCATCCTCGACGGCGTCGGCCTCTATGCCGGGACCCCGGACGGTATCGTGCCCTGGCGCGAGCGTCCGCAGGAATTCCGCAAGGGCGTCGTCGCCCGCCTCCCTCCCGCGCCGGTTCACACATGACCATCCTCAACAAGATCCCCTGCACCATCGTCACGGGCTTCCTCGGCGCCGGCAAGACGACGCTGGTGCGCCACGCCGTCGAGCACAACGACGGCCGGCGGCTCGCGATCATCGTCAACGAGTTCGGCGATGTCGGCTTCGACGGGTCGCTGCTCGCCGAGTGCGGCATCCCGGGCTGCGACGCCGACGCGGTGGTGGAGCTGCCGAACGGCTGCATCTGCTGCACCGTCGCCGACGACTTCGTGCCGGCGCTCAATAAGCTCCTCGACCGGCCCGAGCCGCCGGAGCACATCCTGATCGAGACCTCCGGCCTCGCGTTGCCCAAGCCCCTGGTCCAGGCCTTCAACTGGCCGGCGATCCGCTCGCGGGTGACCGTCGACGGCGTGGTGGCGGTGGTCGACGGCCCTGCGGTAGCCTCGGGCGCCTTCGCGGACGATCCCGACGCGATGGCCGCGCAAGCCGCGGCCGATGCCAGCGTCGAGCACGAGAACCCGCTCGAGGAGGTGTTCGAGGACCAGCTCCTCTGCGCCGACCTCGTGGTGATGAACAAGTCCGACCTCCTCGACGAGGGCGAGCGGGCCCGCGTCCGTGCCGAGGTCGAGGCGCACCTGCCGCGCGCGGTCAAGCTCGTCGAGACCGCCCACGGCGCTCTCGATCCCCGCGTGCTGCTCGGCCTCGGCGCCGCGGCGGAGTACGATCTCGCCGCCCGGCCCTCGCACCACGAGACCGAGGAGGACCACGACCACGACGATTTCGAGAGCGTCGCGCTCCCCGTGAAGGCCGCCGGCTCGCCCGACGACCTCGCCGCCCGCGTCGCCAAGGCCGCCGAGGTGGCGGGGGTCCTGCGGATCAAGGGCTTCTGCGCCGTCGCCGACAAGCCGATGCGCCTCGTCGTCCAGGGCGTCGGCCGCCGCGTCGCGCACCATTACGACCGGCCCTGGCGTCCGGGCGAGCACCGGGACGGGACGCTGGTGGTGATCGGGCTCACCGGGTTCGACAAGGAGGCGGTGGCGGCGGCGCTGAAGGGCTGAGGGCTCGAACGCCCGGGTCGAGTGCATTCCCCCGCCTCCGCGACAGATCCCGGGCTTGCCCGGGATCTGGGCACCGTCTTGGTCGGCGGGTGGTGGACATTATATCGTCCAAGTCGCGTCGCCTCCGACCTCTAGAAACCCCAGCCCCGGAGGGCATCGCATGTCGGAGCCCGCGCCGCGGCGCTGGAGCGTGCAGGAGTTCTTCGCCTGGCAGGAGCGCCAGGACGAGCGCTACGAGCTGGTCGGCGGGGTGCCGGTCTGCATGATGGCGGGCGCCCGCAACGTGCATGACGACATCGTGGTCAACCTCGTGGCGGAGTTCCGCACCCGGCTGCGCGGGACGCCGTGCCGCCCCTTCACCGGCGACGGCAGCGTCGAGACCCTGCCCGGGCAGATCCGCCGGCCGGACCTCGGCGTCGATTGCGGCACCCGCGACCCGAACGGGCTGGTCGCCGCGGAGCCGCGCCTGATCGTCGAAGTGCTGTCACCCTCGACCCGCGACTTCGACGCGTTCGACAAGCTCGAGGAATACAAGTCGGTCGGGAGCCTCGCGGTGATCCTGCTGGTCGAGCCGAACGCCCCCGAGATCGCCCTGTGGCGCCGGGATGCGGACGGGGCCTGGCATCGACGCCTCGTCGCCGGGCTCGACCAGACGATCGACCTGCCGGAACTCGGCACGAGCGTGGCGTTGGCGGACATCTACGACGGCGTCGTCTTCCCTCCGCGGCCCCGCCTGGTCTCGGGGGTCTGACAACCGATGCACCTCCTGCGCATCGATACGGTCTCCCTCGACGAGGGCGAGGCGGCGGTCGATCTGGGCCAGGCGCCCGGCGACATCGTCGTCCTGTCCTTCACCGATTCCGACCTCGCCGGCCTCGGCCAGGCCTATGCGGGGCTGCCGGGCGACTGGCCGAGCCTGCGGCTCGCCAAGCTCGCACAGCTGCGCCACCCACTCTCCGTCGACCTCTACGCCGACGCGGTGATCGCGCGGGCCCGCTTCGTGCTGGTGCGCTGCCTCGGCGGGCTCGATTACTGGCGCTACGGGCTCGAGCGGCTGTCCGAGACCTGCCGGGCCAACGGCATCCCCCTCGCGGTGCTGCCGGGATGCGACCGGCCCGACCCGCGCCTCGACGCCGTCTCGACCGTGGCGCGGGAGCTGCTCGCGGCCCTCGACGGGTATTTCCGCGCCGGCGGGCCCGACAACCTGCGCCGGCTCCTGACCCGGATCGCCGCTGAACTCGGCCGGCCGGTGGCGGCCGAGCCGCCGCGCGCGCTGCCGCGGGGATTTGCCTGGTGCCCGGGCTGCGGCGTGCGCGACAGGCCGGAGCCCGCCTCGGCCCTGCCCCGGGCGCTCGTCCTCGTCTACCGCTCGGCGATCCTCGGCGGCGACACCGCGCCGGCCACCGCCCTCGCGGCCGCCCTGTGGGAGCGCGGCCTCACCCCCGCCATCGTGGCGGTGGCGAGCCTCAAGGATCCGGAGGCGGTTGCGGCGGTTCGCGCCGCCATTGCCGTGCAGCGTCCCGCGGTGATCGTCGCGGCGACCGCCTTCTCGGCCCGGGACGAGGCTGGCTTCGTCCTCGACGAGGCGGATTGCCCGGTGATCCAGGCCTTCACCGTCGGCGCCAGCCGGGAGGCCTGGGTGGCCTCGGCCCGGGGCCTCGGCGCCGCCGACCTCGCCATGCAGGTGGCGCTGCCGGAATTCGACGGCCGGCTCTCCGGCTTCCCGATCTCGCACAAGGAGGAAGCGCCCGAGGTCGAGGGATTCCGCGAGCGCCGGGCGGTACCGGATTTCTCCGGCATTACCGCCACCGCCGACCGGGCCGCCGCCTGGGCCCGCCTCGCCGCCACGACGCGGTCGGAGCGCCGCCTCGCGCTGGTTCTCTCCGATTACCCCGCCCGCGGGGGCCGGGCCGGCTTCGCGGTCGGGCTCGACACCCCGGCGAGCGCGCAGCGAATCCTCGAACTCCTCGGCGCCGAGGGCTACGCCGTCTCCGGCATCCCGGAGCCCGACGCCCTGATGCGCCGGCTCACCGAGGACGCCCCGAGCCTCGCTGTGCCGCTTGCGGCCTACGAGGCCTGGCGCGCCCGGCTGCCGGCAGAGGCGCGCGCCGCCCTCGCGGCCGAATGGGGCGAGCCTGCCGACGATCCGGCGCTTCGAGAGGGTGCCTTCCGGTTCCGGGCCGTGCAGGCCGGCTCCGTGCTGGTGGCGCTCCAGCCGGACCGCGGCCACAAGGGCGACCGCAAGGCGGGCTACCACGATCCCGATGCGGTGCCGTCCCACGCCTACCTCGCCTTCCACCTGGCGCTGCGCGAGGCCTGCGACGCGGTGATCCATCTCGGCACCCACGGCACCACCGAGTGGCTGCCCGGCAAGGCGGTGGCGCTCTCCACCGCCTGCTGGCCGGCGCTCGCGATCGGGGCGCTGCCGGTCATCTATCCCTTCATCGTCGACGACCCCGGCGAGGCGGCGCCGGCCAAGCGCCGCATCGGCGCCGTCACGATCGGACACCTGCCGCCGGAGACCGCCGAGGCCGGCCTCGACCCGGAGGCCGCCACCTTGCGCGAGCTGGTGGAGGAGTATTCCGCCGCCACCGTGCTCGACCCGCGCCGGGCGGATCTCATCGCCCGCGGCATCCTGGAGCGGGCCGGGGATGCGGGGCTGCTGGCCGCCGCCGGGATCGACCGTGCGACGCCGATGCCCGACGCGCTCGCCGCCCTCGATGCTCACCTGTGCGATCTCGCCGAGGTGACGATGCGCGACGGGCTGCACGTCTTTGGCGCAGGCCCGGACATCCATCCCGAATGCGGCCCGGCCGAGCGGGCGGGCCTGCTGAAGGCCCTCGACGGCCGCTTCGTGCCGCCGGGCCCCGCCGGCTCCCCGGCCCGCGGCCGGGCCGACGTGCTGCCGACCGGGCGCAACCTCGCGACCCTCGATCCCCGTGCCCTGCCGACCCGCGCCGCCGCGATGCTCGGCGAAAAAGCCGCCGCCGAGGTGGTGCGGCGCTACCTCCAGGACGAGGGCGAGTATCCGGCCCGCCTCGTCATGGATCTGTGGGCCTCGCCGACCCTGCGCACCGGCGGCGAGGACGTGGCGCAGGCCCTGGCGCTGATGGGCGTGCGCCCGGTCTGGGACCACGCCTCGACCCGGGTGACCGGCTTCGAGGTGCTGCCGCTCGCCCTCCTCGACCGGCCGCGGATCGACGTGACGGTCCGGGTCTCCGGCGCGTTCCGCGACACCTTCCCGGAGACGCTGGCCCTCCTCGACCGCGCCGCCCGGGCGGTCGCGGCGCGCGAGGAGGACGACGCCGACAACCCGCTCGCCGCCGCCCGCCGCCGCGGCGAGGCACCGGCGCGGGTCTTCGGCGCGGCCCCCGGCCGCTACGGCGCCGGCACCGCCGCGCTCGCCCTCGACGGCGCGTGGAGCGGCCGCGACGACCTCGCCCGGGCCTATCTCGACGCGACGGCCGAGGCGACCGGCACCGAGGACGCCGATTTCCCCGCCCGGGTCGCGGCGGCGGACGCCTATCTCCACGCCTTCGACGTCGCCGAACGCGACCTCCTCGACGGCGACGCCGCCGCCGATGCGATGGGGGGGTTTTCCGCCGCGGCCGCGTCTCTCGGCGCGGCACCGATCCTCTACAGCCTCGACACCAGCCGTCCCGAGGTGCCCCGGACCCGCACCGCCCGCGAGGACGTGGCCCGGCTGGTGCGCGGCCGCCTCGCCCACCCGCGCTGGATCGCCGCGCAGCTGCGCCACGGCTGGCGCGGGGCGCAGGAACTGGCGCAAGGGCTCGACGCGGTGTTCGTCATGGCGGCGGCCACCGACGCGGTCGCGGATGCCGACATCGACCGGCTCTACGACGCCTATCTCGGCGACGCGGACGTGCTCGCGGCGATCGAGGCGGCCAATCCGGGCGTCGCCCGGGCGCTGCGCGACCGCTTCGCCGCCCTGCGCGACCGCGGCCTGTGGCGCAGCCGGCGCAACTCGCTCGCCGCCCTCGACACCCGCGAGGCCGCCGAATGAGCTCCGCTTCCCTGGATCCGGCGCCCGTGAAGCCCGCCCCTCGCCGCGGCTGGTGCCCGGGCCTCGCCCGGCCGATGCCGACCGGCGACGGCCTCCTCGTGCGGCTCCATCCGGTCGCCGGACGGTTGAGCGCGGACCAGGCCCGGGCCGCAGCCCGCGCGGCGCGGGAGGGCGGCAACGGCCTCCTCGACGTCACCGCCCGGGGGAACCTTCAGATCCGCGGGGTGACGGCGGAGAGCCACGGGTGCGTCGTCGCGATCCTGGGCGATGCCGACTTGGGTGACGTGCGCCACGATGGCGGGCCGCAGCGACTGACGCTCAACGCGCCGCTCGCCGGGGCGGAGTGTCTCGCCGTCGTGACGGTTGTGGAGGCGATCGGCCGGGAAGTCGCGGGGCTGCCGGCGAAGGCGCTGGTGGCGGTGGAGGATGAGACGGGCGGCCTCGGGCCGGTCGAGGCGGATGTCCGGGTGAGGGTCGTTCCAGGATTATCCAACCTCATTGCAACCCGCGGGATCCCCTCTCCCGAGTGGGAGAGGGGTAGGGGTGAGGGTGGCTCGGGTTCCGCAACGAACCTGAACCGTCGAGCTGCGCAGCTCGACGCTCGGCGATTCACACGGAGCCGCGCCACCCTCACCCCTACCCCTCTCCCACTCGGGAGAGGGGATCCCGCGCCACTGCTGGGAACCGAGGCGGTCCCGCACACGCACGCTGTCGGCGTGAGCAAGGAACAGCTGCCCGCCCTCCAGCTCGCCGTCGCCATCCCCGACGGCCAGCTCTGGCTCGCACCCTTCCCCGCCCCCATCGCCCTCGCCATCCTGCGCACCCTCCTCCACGGCCTTGCCGCTTCCGGCGCCCGCCGCATGCGCGCCCTCTCGCAATCGCAGCGCGACGCCCTCCTGGCCGAATTCAAGCTGGGCGAAGCTCCCCCAGCAACCACTGCCCTACCCGCAGGCCTGTACGGCCGCACGCTCCTCGCGGAACTCCCCTTCGGCCGCTGCGACGCCGCGCTCCTCGAGCGCCTCGCCGCCTGGAGCGAATCCCACAGCGACGGCCATCTCGTCCTCACGCCGGGCCGCGGCGTCGCGCTCGCGGCCCGCGACGCCTCCACCGCCGAGGCCCTGCGCGACGAAGCCCGGACCACTGGCCTGATCGTCGATCCCGCCGACCCGCGCCGGGCGGTCGCCGCTTGCCCGGGTGCCCCGGCCTGCGCCTCCGGCGGCACGCCGGCGCAAGCCGATGCCCATCGTCTCGCCGCGGCCTTCGCCCCTCTCGCGCGGACGGGGGCCACCGCCCACGTCTCCGGCTGCCCGAAGGGCTGCGCCCAGCCCGGGCCTGCCGCCCTCACCCTGGTCGGGCGGCCCGACGGCCGCTACGGGGTGGTGCTGGGGGGCAACGCCGGCAAGGCCACCGATCTCGTCCTGACTTTCGGCGACGTGCTGGAGCGGCTAGAGAGCGTGCGAGTCCGACCCACCCTCGACGATCCCTCGGACCTGAGAGACGCATTCCGGGAGCCCGCATGAACCCGCGCCTCGACTATATCCGCGACGGCGCCGCCATCTACGCGCGCTCCTTCGCGATGATCCGCGCCGAATCCGACCTCGCGCGCTTCCACGGCGCCGCCGAGCGGGTGGCGGTGCGGATGATCCACGCCTGCGGCATGACCGACCTGCCCGCCGACATCGACCTGTCGCCGGACTTCGCCGAGGCGGCGGAGGCGGCGTTGCGCCGCGGCGCCCCGATCCTGTGCGACGTCCGCATGGTCGCCGACGGCGTCACCCGGGCGCGGCTGCCGGCCGGCAACGAGGTGGTCTGCACCCTCTCCGACCCCCGGGTGCCGGAGCTGGCCAGGACCCTCGACACCACCCGCACCGCCGCCGCGATGGAATTGTGGCGCGACCAGCTCGCCGGATCAGTGGTGGTCGTCGGCAACGCACCGACCGCTCTGTTCCGCCTGCTCGAGATGCTGGACGAGGGCGTGGCGCCGCCGGCGGCGGTGATCGGCGTGCCGGTCGGCTTCGTGGGGGCGGCCGAATCGAAGGACGCGCTCGCCGAGGATGGCCGGGTACCGTTCCTGGTGGTGCGCGGCCGGCGCGGCGGCAGCGCCATGGCGGCGGCGGCCGTCAACGCGCTCGCCAACGAGATCGAGTGATGGACGGTCCTTCCGACTTCCTCGGCTCGGACGCGGCCGAGATCCCCTCCGCCCCGGCGACGGCCGTCACCGGCACGCTCTACGGCGTCGGCATGGGGCCGGGCGACCCGGATTACCTCACCGTGCGGGCGGTGCGGGTGCTGGAGCGCGCCCACCACCTCGTGCATTTCTGCAAGGCGGGCAAGCGCGGCAACGCCCGCACCATCGCCGATGCGGTGGTGCAGGATCCGGCCCGCGAATGGCCGCTGCCCTACCCCTACACCACCGAATTGCACCCCGAGGACCCAGCCTACGTCTCGGCGCTCGCCGCCTTCTACGACGAGGCCGCGTCCCGCCTCGCCGAGGTGCTGGCGGCCGGCCGCGACGTCGCGATCCTGTCGGAGGGCGATCCGTTCTTCTACGGCTCGTTCATGCACCTGTGGCGCCGCCTCAAGGACCGCTTCCCGGTCGAGGTGGTGCCGGGCGTGACCGGCATGTCGGGCTGCTGGACCCGGGCCAACACCCCGATCACCTGGGGCGACGACGTGCTCACCGTGCTCCCCGCCACGCTGCCCCACGCGACGCTCGTCGCGCGCCTGAAGACGACCGACGCCGCCGTGGTGATGAAGCTCGGCCGCCACCTGCCGAAGGTGCGCGCGGCGCTCACCGAGGCCGGGCTGATCGGCCGCGCGGTCTACGTCGAGCGCGGCACCATGGCGGGCGAGAGCGTGACGGCGCTCAACGAGAAGCCTGACGACCGTGCGCCCTACTTCTCGATGGTGCTGGTGCCGGGCGAGGGCCGCCGGCCGTGAGCGGATCGGTCACGGTGATCGGCCTCGGGCCCGGCGACCCGCGCTACCTGACGCCGGCCGCATCGAGCGCGCTCGACGCCGCGCAGGACCTGATCGGCTATTTTCCCTACGTCGCCCGGGTGCCGGAGCGGCCGGGGCTGACGCGCCACGCCAGCGACAACCGGGTCGAGGTCGACCGCGCCCGCCACGCCCTGGAACTCGCGGCCGCCGGCCGTCGGGTCGCGGTGGTGTCGGGGGGCGATCCCGGCGTGTTCGCCATGGCGGCGGCGCTCTTCGAGGCGCTGGAATCCGGCGATCCGGCCTGGCGCTCGCTCTCCATCACGGTCGAACCCGGCATCACCGCGATGCTGGCCGCCGCCGCCCGGGTCGGCGCCCCGCTCGGCGGCGATTTCTGCGCGATCTCGCTGTCGGACAACCTCAAGCCCTGGGAGGTCGTCACCGCCCGGCTCCAAGCCGTGCTCGCCGCCGACCTCGTCGTGGCGCTCTACAACCCGATCTCGCGGGCGCGGCCCTGGCAGCTCGGCGCGGCGTTGGGCCTCGCCGCCGAGCAACGTGCGCCCGAGACCCCGGTGATCCTCGCCCGCGCCGTCGGCCGGCCCGACGAGGCGATCCGCATCCTGACGCTGGCCGAGGCGCGCGAGGCCTCCGCCGACATGGCGACCCTGGTGATGATCGGGGCGAGCGCGACCCGGCTGATCCCGCGGGAGGGGCAGGCGCCCTTCGTCTACACGCCGCGGTCGGTCGCCCGATGAGCCTCCAGCCAGGCCAGGGCGGCGCCGGCCTCCGCCACCCGGGGGACGTCGGGCAGATCCGGCTGCCGCACGATCACCACCGGCAGGCCCAGCGACCGGGCCGCCGCGATCTTGCCGTAGGTCGCCGCCCCGCCGGAATTCTTGGTCACCAGCACCTCGACGCCGTGGCGGCGCATCAGGTCCTCCTCCTCGGCCGGCCCGAACGGCCCGCGGGCCTCGATCGCCGTGACGTCGATCCCCGGCAGCGCGTCGCCGACCGGCTCGATGGTGCGCACGAGGTAGCGGTGCCGGGGTGCCGCCGCGAAGGCGGCGAGTTCGAGCCGGCCCACCGTCAGGAATACGCGCCGCGGGGCCTCGCCCAGGGCCGGCACGGCCCCCGCCACGCTGTCGACCTCGCACCAATCGTCGCCCGCGACCTGCCGCCAGGGCGGGCGCCGGACCGCGAGGAGCGGCACCCCCGCCGCCCGGCTCGCGAGTGCCGCGTTGCGGGAGATCACCCTGGCGAAGGGGTGGGTGGCGTCGATCAACGCCGCGATCCGGTCGTCGCGCAGGGTGGCCGCCAGCCCCTCCGCCCCGCCGAAGCCGCCGATGCGGGTGCGCGCCGGCAGGGCGAGCGGCGCCGCCGTGCGCCCGGCGAGCGACAAGGTGACGTCGTAATCCGGCCGGCCGGCGAGCAGCCGGACCAGCCCCGCGGCCTCGGTGGTGCCGCCCAGGATGAGGATGCGCATGGCCGCCTTCTCGCCTGAGCCTCGCCCCGAGTCGAGCATCGCGAAAACTCCCTGGCTGTTCATCGTCGGCATCGGCGAGGACGGTCGCGCCGGGCTGTCGCCGGCGGCGGCCGCGGCCCTCGACGGTGCCGGGCTGGTGATCGGGGGCCGCCGTCACCTCGAACTCGCCGCGCCGCTCGCCGCCGAGACCCTGGCCTGGCCGAGCCCGCTCGCCGACGCCTATCCGGCGATCCTCGCCCGGCGCGGGCAGCCGACCTGCGTGCTCGCCACCGGCGATCCGTTCCATTACGGCGTCGGCGCCGAGCTGGCGCGGCTGGTGCCGGCAGACGAGATCGCCGCCTTCCCGCAGGCCTCCGCCTTCAGCCTAGCGGCCTCCCGCCTCGGCTGGCCGCTGGCCGAGACCGCCTGCCTGACCCTGCACGGACGGGCGCTGGAGCGGGTGATCCCCCACCTTCAGCCCGGCGCCCGGCTCCTGCTCCTGTCCTGGGACGGGACGACGCCGGAGAAGCTGGCGACGCTCCTGTCCGAGCGCGGCTTTTCGCGATCGCGACTGACGGTGCTCGAGGCGATGGGGGGTCCCCGGGAGCGCCGCCGCACCGGTCTCGCCGCGGATTTCTCCGAGGATGGGATCGACCCGCTCAATACGATCGCGGTCGAGGTGGTGGCGGACATGGACGCCCGGGTGATCCCGCTCAGTCCCGGCCTCGACGACGCTTGGTTCGAGCATGACGGCCAGCTCACCAAGGCCGAGATCCGCGCCGTCACCCTCGCGGCCTTGCGCCCCCGCGCCGGCCAGCTTCTGTGGGATGTCGGGGCCGGCTCGGGCTCGATCGGGATCGAGTGGTCCTTGCGCCATCCGGCCAACCGGGCCGTCGCGGTCGAGGCCCGGGAGGAGCGCGCCGCCCGCATCCGCCGAAACGCGCGCAACCTCGGCGTGCCCGACCTCCGGGTCGTCGTCGGCCGGGCTCCGGACAGCCTCGCCGGGCTGCTGGCACCGGACGCGGCCTTCCTCGGCGGCGGCGTCTCCAATCCGGTGCTCGTGGCGACGGTGCTCGACGCTCTGCCGACCGGCGGGCGCCTCGTCGCCAACGCGGTGACGCTGGAGAGCGAGGCGCTGCTGCTGCGCCTCCACGCCGAGCGCGGCGGCAGCCTGCGGCGCCTCTCGGTCGCCCGGGCCGAGCCGGTCGGCCATCTCACCGGCTGGCGCCCGGCGATGCCGGTGACGCAATGGGCGCTGACGAAGCCGTGACGCCCGCGATCATCCAGGCGCGGGTTCCGGGCGCCGCCCCGCCGCCGCCGCTCCTGCAAGGCCCCGCCCGCACGCCCGCGACCGAGGCGCCCCGCGCGCTGATCGCAGGCATCGGATTCCGCCACGCCACCTCGGCCGAGGAGATCCTGGCACTGGTGGCCGAAGGCCTGCGCCAGGCCGACCGGCCAGGGCTGATGCTCGCGGGCCTCGCCACCGCCGCGGACCGGGCCGGCGACCGCGCCATCGTCGAGGCAGCCGGGACGCTCGGCGTGCCCCTCGTCGCCGTCGGGGTCGAGGCCCTGCGCGAGGCCGGCCGCCGGGTCGTCACCCGCTCGGTCCGCATCGAGGCCCTGCGCGGCGTCGGCTCGCTGGCCGAGGCGGCGGCGCTCGCCGCCGCCGGCCCGGACGGCCGCCTCGTCCTGCCCCGCATCGCCTCGGCGGGCGCCACCTGCGCGCTCGCCGCCAGCGGAGACGCCCTTCTCTCATGATCCACTTCATCGGCGCCGGCCCGGGCGCGGCCGACCTCATCACCGTACGCGGCCGCGACCTCATCGCCCGCTGCCCGGTCTGCCTCCACGCCGGCTCCCTCGTCGCGCCGGAGATCCTGTCCTGGTGCCCGGAGGGCGCGAGAATCGTCGACACCGCGCCCCTCTCCCTCGACGCGATCGTCGCCGAGATGGCGGCGGCCCACGCGGCCGGCCTCGAGGTGGCGCGGCTGCATTCCGGCGACCTCTCGATCTGGAGCGCGGTGGCAGAACAGACCCGCCGCCTCGACCGCCTCGGCATTCCCTACGACCTTACCCCCGGCGTCCCCGCCTTCGCGGCGGCCGCCTCGGTGCTCGGGCGCGAGCTGACGGTGCCGGAGGTGGCGCAATCGGTGGTGCTCACCCGCACCACCGGCCGCGCCTCGGCGATGCCCGACACCGAGCGCCTCGCCGCCTTCGCGGCGACCCGCGCGACCCTCGCCGTGCACCTGTCGATCCACGTCATCGACGCGGTCGTCGCCGAGCTGGTCCCGCATTACGGCCCGGACTGTCCGGCGGCGGTCGTGTTCCGCGCCACCTGGCCGGACGAGCGGGTGCTGCGCGGGACCCTCGCCGACATCGCGGCCCAGGTCGCAGCGGCGGGGCTGGAGCGCACGGCGCTGATCCTGGTCGGGCCGGCGCTCGGGGCGACGGCGTTTCGCGAGAGCGCGTTGTATGCGGCGGATTACGACAGGCGGTTCCGGCCGGGCGGGGCCGTGACGGTGCAGGCCGGATCACGGTCGACGTGACCCGACCCGCGACGGCTTCCGGCCGTTGCGGGTTTCGCGCCCCGTCCGTAAACCTCGCTCATGCGGATGAGACTTGCCACCGAGGCCGATGCGGCCCTGCTCGCACGGATCCACACGGCGAGCTGGAGAAGCGCCTATCGCTGGATCCTCGATCCGGACTTCCTCTCCGGTCCGATCGAGGAGGACCGTCTCGGCGCGTGGGCGTCCCGCATCGGGCCGCATCATCCGCACGTGACCGCCTTCATCGCCGAGACCGCCGACGCGCCGGTCGGCTTCGTCTGCGCGGTCGGGGTGGAGGATGAGCGCTGGGGAACGCTGATCGACAATCTCCACGTCCTGCCCGAGGCGAAGGGACGGGGGTTAGGGGCGGGCCTGCTCGCCGCCGCCGCGGACTGGTCCCTGCGCAGCTATCCCGATTCGGGGATCTACCTGTGGTGCTTCGAGCAGAACGAGGCGGCGCGCCGGTTCTACGAGCGGCGTGGCGGCGTGGCCGTCGAGCGCAGCACGCATAACGTTCCCGGCGGCGGCGATCGGCCGGTGATTCGATATCACTGGTCCGATCCAGCCGTGCTCAGTCAGCCCGGGTCGACCGACCTTTACTGACGGCCCTCGACCCGGTGGAGCCGGACGAGTCACCGGGTCGTTGACGAGGTTCCTCACCCGACCGGATGAAACGGCGCCCGCCCGACGAGCCCGCCTTCCCGGTCGAACACCACCACCTCGAGCGAAGTCCCTGAGCCCACGAGCGCCTTTGCCGCCGTCGCCCAGGCGTAGCGGGCGACGAGGTCGGCGAGGGGCAGGTCGCTGCCTTGCGCGAGGTGCAGCACCTCCAGCGCCGTGTTCGCCCCCGCGGCCCGCCGGGCGAGGTCGGGCGCGCCGCCGGCCTCCACCACCCGCTCCGACAGCCAGGCGAGGTCGACGGGGCCCGAGCGCGAATGCAGGTCGAGGAGGCCGTGGCCGAGCTTCGCCATCTTGGCGATGCCGCCCGCCACGGTCACCCGCGGGACGGGATGGCGGCGCAGGTATTTCAGCATGCCGCCGGCGAAGTCGCCCATGTCGATCAGCGCCTGGGGCGGCAGGCCGTAGAGGCGCGCCACCGCCTCCTCCGAGGTCGAGCCGGTGGCGCCCGCGACGTGGTCGAGGGCACCGGCGCGGGCGACGTCGATGCCGCGGTGGATGCTGTCGATCCAGGCGGCGCAGGAATACGGCACCACGACCCCGGTCGTGCCGAGCACCGACAGGCCGCCGAGGATGCCGAGCCGCGGGTTCAGGGTCTTCTGCGCCAGCGCCTCGCCGCCGGGAATCGCGATCTCCACCACCACGTCCGCCGGACCGCCGAGGCCGCCCGCGGCTTCCGCGATCGACGCCGCGATCATCCGCCGGGGCATCGGGTTGATCGCCGGCTCGCCGACGGGCAGCGGCAGCCCGGCCCGGGTCACGGTGCCGACGCCGGGCCCGGCCCGGAACGCGATGCCGGAGCCCGGCGGACCCCGTCGCACGGTGGCCAGCACCAGCACCCCGTGGGTCACGTCCGGATCGTCGCCGGCATCCTTGACCACCCCGGCGAGCGCCCCGTCTGCCACCATCCCGGTCCGCGCCAGGGCGAAGGCCGGGCGGGCGCCGCTCGGCAGCGGAATCTCGACCGGGTCGGGAAAGGCGCCGGTGACGAGGCCCGCATAGGCCGCCTTGGCGGCGGCGGCCGCGCAGGCGCCGGTGGTCCAGCCGCGGCGCAGGGTCTCCCGTGGTCGTGTCGCATCCATGCGGCGTGGTATCACCGTAGGCCGGCGCGGTGAATGCGCGCCGATCGCCAGAAGATGGACACCTTCGTGACCGCACGCTCCCCCCGCGGCCTCCTCGTCGCCGCCGCCCGTTCCGGCTCCGGCAAGACAACCGTGACCCTCGCGCTGCTGCGCGCCCTGCGCCGCAGGGGGCTCTCGGTCGCCGGGGCGAAGTGCGGGCCGGACTACATCGACCCCGCCTTCCACGCCGCCGCCACCGGCCGGCCGAGCTACAACCTCGACAGCTTCGCCATGGATGGCGAACTCCTCGACGCGGTGGCGGGCCGGGCCGGGGCGGGGGCCGACCTGCTGCTCGCCGAGGGCTCGATGGGCCTGTTCGACGGCGTCGTCGCGCAAGAGGGCCGCAGCGGCGCCAACGCCGACATCGCCGCGCGCTACGGCTGGCCTGTGGTGCTGGTGCTCGACGTCTCGGGCGCGGCGCAATCGGCCGCCGCCACCGCCCTCGGGATCCGGGCCTACGACCCGCGCCTCCACCTCGCCGGCGTGATCCTCAACAAGGTGGCGAGCCCGCGCCACCGCCGCCTCGTCGAGGTCGGGCTGGCGAAGGTAGGAATCCCGGTGCTCGGCGCGGTGCCGCGGGAGGCCGCGCTCGTCCTCCCCGAGCGCCATCTCGGGCTGATCCAGGCCGGGGAGACCGCGGATCTCGACGCCCGTCTCGACCGCCTTGCCGATCTGGCGGAGGCCTCGATCGACCTCGACGCGGTGGTGGCCGCCGCCGGCGGGCGGGTCCCGGAACCGGCGATCGGGCATCTGCCGCCGCCGCCCGGCCAGCGCCTCGCGGTCGCGCGCGACGCCGCGTTCTCGTTCGTCTACCCGCATCTCGAGGCCGGCTGGCGCGCCGCCGGGGCCGAGATCGTGCCGTTCTCGCCGCTGGCCGACGAGGCGCCGCCGGCCGGGTGCGACGCCTGCTGGCTGCCCGGCGGCTATCCGGAGCTGCATGCCGGCACGATCGCAGCCGCGTCGCGCTTCCTCGACGGCCTGCGCGCCTTCGCCGGGACGAAGCCCGTCCATGGCGAGTGCGGCGGCTACATGGTGCTGGGCGAGAGCCTGGAGGATGCCGAGGGCACGACCCACCGCATGGCCGGCCTCCTGCCGGTCGCGACGTCCTACGCGCGCCGCCGCCTGCATCTCGGCTACCGGATCGCGACGCTCGTCGGCGCCGGCGCGCTCGGGGCCGCCGGGCAGGGCCTCGTCGGGCACGAGTTCCACTACGCCAGCGAACTCACGCCGCCACCGGGGCCGGACGAGGCCCTGGCCGAGGTGACCGACGCGGAAGGCCGCAGCCCGGGCCTCGCCGGGCACCGGCGCGGTCGGGTCAGCGGCAGCTTCTTCCACCTCGTCGGGCTGCGCTGAGCGCGGCCGAGGTTCGTGTCGGGCTGCGCCGAGCGCAGCCGGGCCCTACTCGGCGGCCGCGCTGGTGCCCTCGCCGCTCGCCGCGGCGGCATGGCGGCCGAGGCGGGCGGCGGAGCGCACGATCGCCAGCACCTCGCGGCGCAGCTGCTCGTCCTCGATCTGCACGTAGGCGCGCAGCAGCTCGATCGCGCCTTGCGCGCTTAGGAAGCCGAACACGTTGTCGTCGCCGGTCTCGCCGCCGGTCTGGTCCTCGAAGAAGGCCGAGACCGGCACCTCGAGCAGCCGGGCAATCTCGCGCAGGCGGCCGGCGCCGACGCGGTTCTGGCCCTTCTCGTATTTCTGCACCTGCTGGAAGGTCACGCCGACGGCGTTGCCCAGCGCTGTCTGGCTCAAGCCCTTGGCCTTGCGCAGGGCCGTGATGCGGACTCCGACGAGACGGTCGACCTCAGTGGTTTGCTTGGGCATCGGTCCTCGACATCTCACGTGCTGGCTTGCCGGAAGCCCCCTCCCCGATCTCAGAGGGCCGCCGTCCCGCGTCGTCCATGCCCGCGTCGGCCGTCGCTTCCCGCTCCGGCCCCCCTCGCGGACGCTCGTCCCCGGGCCGGCGGCGAAGACGCCTCGCATCCGGTCCGCTCGTTTCCCCGATCGCCCGTTCCGGCCACCGCCCACCCCGGCGTCCTGACCGGACCGCGCAAAACCCAGTCGTTCCCGTCCGTTCGACGCCATCCCGTCGCCAAGCTGACGACGCGGATGCGGGTCTGCCATGCAACCCAACTCACGTCTACACGCTCCGAGTGAATTCCCCAAGGGAACAAAGGTGAAAAAAATACTGAGTGGGGCCGGTCCGGCAGTTGCGTATCCGGTGGGGTCGGCCCGCATCCGACAGGTCACCTTGCCGATGGCGAACAGGTTCCCATCTCACGGGCCGGGCCCGCAAGACCAGGGATCGTCGGGGACGAACCGCGGGTCCATTCTCGAATTGTCGCCATGCCCGACACCCCGGATATCCGGGCGCGGCACCGACGAGATCGAGCTGGTCCGGCGGCCTGATGCGCAAACGACTTAAGCCGTTCGCATGAGCCCGCGAGAACGCCGAGAAGGGACGCCCGTGATGTTCATCGCCATGAACCGGTTCAAGGTCTACAAGGACGCCGCCCAGGACTTCGAGCAGGTCTGGCTCGGGCGCGACAGCCACCTGGGGGAGATGCCGGGCTTCGTCGAGTTCCACCTGCTGCGCGGGCCGGAAGCGGAGGACCACATCCTCTACGCCTCGCACACGATCTGGTCCTCGAAGGCCGATTTCGAGGCCTGGACCCGCTCCGAGCAGTTCCGCAAGGCGCATAGCCGCGCCCCGGGCACGAAGCCGCTCTATCTCGGCCACCCGCAATTCGAGGGGTTCGAGACGATCCAGACCGTCGCCCGGAACGGGTGACGGCGGGACGCGGGGGTGGCCCGGTCAGGCCGCCCCCGCGCCGCGAATGGGTAACGGGTGCCCGGGTGTCAGGCCGCCGGTGTCAGGCGGCCTTGGGGGCGTCGAGCCGCGGCAGGAACGCAGCGAGCAGGCCCACCGCCGGCAGGAAGGCGCAGATCCGGTAGACGAACTCGATGCTGGTATGGTCGGCGACCTCGCCGAGGATCGCGGCCCCCAGGCCCCCCATGCCGAAGGCGAAGCCGAAGAACAGGCCGCCCACCAGCCCGACCCGCCCGGGCAGGAGCTCCTGGGCGTAGACCAGGATCGCCGGCATCGCCGAGGCCAGGATCAGGCCGATCGGCACGGTCAGCGCCACGGTCCAGAACAGGTTGACGTGCGGCAGCGCCAGGGTGAACGGCAGCACGCCGAGGATCGAGCCCCAGATCACCACCTTGCGGCCGAACCGGTCGCCGATCGGCCCGCCCACCACCGTGCCGGCCGCGACCGCGCCGAGGAACACGAACAGGTAGAGCTGCGACTGCTGCACCGACACGCCGAAGCGGTGGATCAGGTAGAAGGTGAAGTACGAGCTGAGGCTCGCCATGTAGAAATACTTGGAGAAGATCAGCACCAGCAGCACCGCGATGGTGGCGACCACCTTCGAGCGCGGCAGCGTGCGGACGGCCGCCCCGCCCTTCTTGCCCCGCGCCGCCCCGGACCGCAGGCGGTCGCGGTACCAGCGCCCGACAAGGCTCAGCACCACGAACCCGGCGAGCGCCGCGACCGCGAACAGAGCCACGCTCGGCTGGCCAAGGGGCACGACGATGAAGGCGGCGAGCACGGGGCCGAGCGCCGTGCCGGCATTGCCGCCGACCTGGAACACCGACTGGGCCAAGCCGTAGCGCCCGCCGGACGCCAGGCGGGCGACCCGCGAGGCCTCGGGGTGGAAGATCGCCGAGCCGAGGCCGACGAGGCAGGCGGCCATGACCAGGAGGCCGTACGAGCCGGCATGGGAAAGGAGCAGCAGGCCGCAGAGCGACAGCAGCATGCCGGTCGCGAGCGAGAACGGCATCGGCCGCTTGTCGGTGAATAAACCGACCACCGGTTGCAGCAGCGAGGCGGTGAGCTGGAAGGCCAGGGTCAGGAAGCCGATCTGGCCGAAATCGAGGCTGTAGGCCTGCTTCAGGAGGGGGTAGATCGCCGGCAGCAGCGACTGGATCATGTCGTTGAGGAGGTGCGACAGGCTCAGGCCCCCCAGAACCACCGCCGCCGGACCTGCGGCGGCGGCCGGGCTCGGGGCCCTGGTCACGACCTCCACCGGCGGCCCGGTCACCGACGCCTCCACGGCCACGCCGCCCTCGCTCGCTCGCGCATCCATCGCCCGCTTCGCTCCCCTGGCGGTCCTGGCGCGGACCGCTCCCGCCGCGCGCCCCGTACCCGTCACCGACGGTCCGCAGGGGTTGCGGCGAGCTTCACATACACCCGTCGCATCCTCCCGTCCCGTCTCTCGCCGCAGGGCTGGGATGCCGCCGGTCCCGGGCTTGCTGCCCGACCGTCAACCAGCCGGCGACGGCCCGGGGGACGTGCGGAAACGGCACGGTCCCGCCCGGTCCGTCCCACGCCGGCACAGCCAGCGGTCACGGGTCTTCTCGCCATGCGACACGAACGGTTCCCCGGAGACGGCGATGCCCACCTCGCCACCTCGGAGGCGCGCGCGGTCTGGAACGCGCTCCTGCCCCGCCGCGGCCGGGCGGCGTTGCGCGTCGCGATCGCCGGCGGGGCGGCGCTCGCCGAGCTCGTGGCGGTGGCGGTCACCGGTCTCGCCTGCGAGACGATCTACCACCTCGTCTCCTACGAGCGGCACCCGGACCTCGGCCCATCGCTGGCGGTCGGCCTGTTCCTCGGCCTGTTCGTGGTGCTGCCGAACGTCGCGCGCGGCGAGTACAGCATCGAGAACTACCTCGCCCGCGCGCCGCGTTTCCGCCGGATGGTCAGCCTCTGGCTCGGCGCCTGGACGGTGGTGCTGGTCCTCGGCTTCCTCAGCAAGACCACCGGCGACCATTCCCGCGTGGCGACGCTGGCGACCTTCCTCGCCGGCCTGCCGGTCCTCGTCGCCACCCGCCTCGCCACCGTGACCCTGGTGCGCCGGCTCATCACGCCGCGCTCCGATTCCGCCCGCCGCATCCACCTGATCGGCTACGAGGAGGACGTCGCGAGCTTCTACGCCACCCACGACACCGCGGCGCTCGGCCTGCGGGTGATCGGCGTCAGCACCCTGCGCAGCTCAGGCCCGGGCACCGAGCCGGAGGCGCGCAAGGCCCAGCTCGCCGAGGATCTCGACCTCAGCGTGTCGGTCGTGCGCTTCCTGCGGCCCGACGACGTGTTCGTGCTTGTGCCCTGGGCCGATGTCGAGGACCTCGAGGCCTGCGTCGACGCCTTCCTGCGGGTGCCGGTCGCCCTGCACCTGCGCCCGGGCCGGGTGATGGACCGCTTCAGCGACGTCCGCCTCGGCCGGGTCGGCCTGCTCACCGGCATCAATGTCGGCCGTGCGCCCCTCTCCCCCCTGGAGATCGCCGCCAAGCGCACCTTCGACGTCGTGGTGGCCTCGCTCGGCCTCGTCGCGCTCTCGCCGCTGCTCATCCTGATCGCGATCCTGATCCGCCTCGACAGCCGTGGCCCGAGCCTGTTTCGGCAGAAGCGCTACGGCTTCAACCAGGAGGCGTTCTGGGTGTTCAAGTTCCGCAGCATGCGCCAGGAGTCCGGCGCCGCCTTCCGCCAGGCGACCCGCGACGACGACCGCATCACCCGGATCGGCCGCGTTCTGCGCCGCACCAACCTCGACGAATTGCCCCAGCTCCTCAACGTGATCCGGGGCGACATGTCGCTGGTCGGCCCCCGCCCCCACGCGGTGGCCCACGACCGCAGCTTCGAGCGCCGCATCGCGCTCTACGCCCGGCGCCACAACGTGCGGCCGGGGATCACCGGCTGGGCGCAGGTGAACGGCCTGCGCGGCGAGACCCTGACCGATGCCGACATGCAGCGCAGGGTCGAGCACGACCTGTTCTACATCGACAATTGGTCGTTGTGGTTCGACATCAGGATCCTGGTGATGACGGTGGTGGCGCGGAGCGCGTTCAAGAACGCGTATTGAGGCCGGCGTGCCCGTATGCCGGGCATCCCATCTCCCAGAGCCACCTTCGCTTGCATCTCCCCCTCGTACTGGTCAGGAGCCGAGATCGGCTTCCGGGCCGGCAGCTGGGTGAAGTCCGGGACGGGGTCGGACGACCGTTCACTACGCCTCGTACTCCGCGCAGCCCTCGACCTTGACGCGGGGCGGCACACGGCCTCGTTCATGGCGAGATCGGCCCTGTGGGTTCCTCGAACGGGCTGCAGCGGCACGGATTCCTGCGCCGGAACACGGGAGAGCTGCCGGGCGGGCCGATGGACCGCGTGGCGACACCCGAGCACCACAGGGGGATATCGGGCCCTGTCAGCGGCCTCCCTCGCCCCGCCCCTGGCACGCCCCGCACTCCCCCTCGATCTCGACGATCCGGCTCGCCGGCTTGAACCCGGCCTGGGCGAGCGTCCGGTCGAGGCTGCGCTCGATCTCGGCCGAGATGGTCTCGTCGACGCTGCCGCAGCTGCGGCAGATCAGGAACACCGCGCTCTCGCCGGCACCGTGGCCGTGCTCGCAGGGGACGAAGGCGTTGCGGCTGGCGATGCGGTGGACGAGGCCGTGCTCGGTGAGGAAGTCGAGGGCGCGGTAGACCGAGACCGCGGCGACGCGCTTGCCCGGGGCGCTCAGGCGCTCGGCGATGTCGTAGGCGCCGAGCGGGCGCCCCTCCTCGGCCACCACCTCCAGGGTGCGGCGGCGCAGCGTCGTGAATTGCAGGCCGAGATCCTGCGCCAGCCGCTCGGCGCGCGCGACGAGGTCGGCCGTCCGGGCGGGCCCGTGCTCCTCGTGGCCGTGACCGTGATGCCCGCAGGTTCCGTGCTCGTCCATCCGCCACCCTCCGGACGCCGTCCTACCCCAACCCGGCGGCGGTTGACAGGCCCTGCCTGTTACAGTGTAACGATCCGCCTCGGGGCGGCAGCCGGCCGCCCCTATATGGGGTCCGTGCGCCCGCCCGCCGAGGGCGCGAGCCGGACCCGAACGACCGATTCGCCGATGCCGCATTCGCACGCCCCGCGGGCCGACGCCGCTCCGCGATCCCAGACCGCACCGTTCTCCCTGCTGCGGGTCGGCGTCGGGCCGCGCCTCGCCGTGGCCGCGCTCCTGGCAGCGGCCCTCTGGGGCCTGATCGGCTGGGCCATGGCGTGACGGTACCGCTCAAGCATCCCGCGCCGATCGGCACGTTATCCTCTACCCCGGGCGGCGCCCTCGCCTTCCGCGGCCTCACCCTCGGCTATGCCCGCCATCCGGCGGTCCACCACCTCGACGGCACGATCCCGGCGGGATCGCTCACCGCGGTGGTCGGGCCGAACGGCGCCGGCAAGTCGACCCTGCTCAAGGGCATCATGGGCGAGATCGCGCCGCTGGAGGGCGAGGTCGCCCGCTCCGGCCTGGCGCGGCAGGACATCGCCTACCTGCCCCAGGCCGCCGAGATCGACCGGGCGTTCCCGATCGGCGTGTTCGACCTCGTTGCGATGGGGCTGTGGCGCCAAGTCGGGCCGTGGCGGGCCCTGAAGCCGCACCGGGCCGCCGTCGCGGCGGCGCTCGCGGCGGTGGGGCTCACCGGCTTCGAGCGCCGGCCGATCGGCACGCTGTCGGGGGGCCAGCTGCGCCGCGCCCTGTTCGCCCGCGTCCTGCTGCAGGACGCGCGGGTGATCCTGCTCGACGAGCCCTTCGCGGCGATCGACGCGCGCACCACCGACGAGCTCCTGGGCCTGGTCCACGGCTGGCACGCGGAGGGTCGCACCGTGGTGGCGGTGCTGCACGACCTCGACCAGGTCGCCCGGCACTTCCCCTCGACGCTGCTCCTCGCCCGCGAGGCGGTGGCCTGGGGGGCGACGTCCGAGGTGCTGACCGCCGACAACCTGCGCCGGGCCCGCCGGCTCTGCGAGGCCTGGGACGAGGACGCGCCGGTGTGCCGCGCCGCACCCGGGCACGATCATGATCACGATCACGGCCCGCACGAGCCCGCGGCCCACGATCCTGCGTCGCACGACCACGCGCACCACGACCACACCCACGGGCACGCCGCGTGATCGATCTCCTCACGGCGCCCTTCGTCGAGTTCTCGTTCATGCGCCGGGCGCTCGCCGGCTGCGTCGCCCTGTCGGTCGGCGCCGCCCCGGTCGGCGTCTTCCTGACGCTGCGCCGCATGAGCCTGATGAGCGAGGCGATGAGCCACGCCATCCTGCCCGGCGCGGCGGTCGGCTTCCTGTGGGCCGGGCTGTCGCTGCCGGCGATGACGCTCGGCGGCCTCGTCGCCGGCCTCGCGGTGGCGCTGCTCTCGGGCTTCATCGCCCGCTCGACGGTGCTGCGCGAGGATGCGAGCCTGGCGGCGTTCTACTTGATCTCGCTCGCCGCCGGCGTGCTGCTGATCTCGGCCCGGGGCTCGTCGATCGACCTCCTGCACATCCTGTTCGGCACGGTGCTGGCGCTCGACGACGACGCCCTGGTGCTGCTCGGCGGCATCGCCACCGTGACCCTCGCGGGCCTCGCCGTCGCCTACCGGCCGCTGGTGATGGAATGCGTCGATCCGCTGTTCCTGCGCTCGGTCGGCCGGGCGAGCGGGCCGGTGCACTACGCCTTCCTCGCCCTGGTGGTGCTCAACCTCGTCGGCGGCTTCGCGGCGCTCGGCACCCTGCTCGCCGTCGGGCTGATGCTGCTGCCGGCAATCACCGCCCGGTTCTGGGCCGTCGACCTCAGCGGGCTGATGCCGGCGGCGGTGATCCTGGCGCTCGTCGCGAGCGTGGCGGGGCTTCTCGTCTCGTACTACGCCAGCCTGCCGACCGGGCCGGCGATCGTGCTCGCCGCGGGCGCCCTCTACGTCGCCTCGATGCTGCTCGGGCCTCGCGGCGGGCTGGTCTGGCGGCTGTTTCCGGCCCGCCACCTCGAGGCGTGAGCTATCGGGAAGGGGGTGAGTCGGGCGACCGCGCCGGCTCGCCCCGGTACGCCGCCCGCCGGCAGGCATCCGAGCAGTAGCGCACCTCGTCCCAGACCCGCTCCCACTTCTTGCGCCAGGCGAAGGGCCGGCCGCACTGGGCGCACAGCTTCTGCGGCAAGTCGCCCTTGCGGCGCATCTTCGGCATCGCCTCAGCGCCCCGTCTTGCCGGCATCGGCGAGCGGGATGCTGCTCCAGCGGGTGATCTGCACGTAGCCGTCCCGGGCCGCCACCAGGATCTGGCGGCGATAGGCGTGCACCACCGTACCGGGGGCGTGGCGGTGGGCCTCCGTCCAGCCCTCGGCCTCCTGCACGAAGATCCGGTTGTCGTTGACGCGCGCCAGGGTCTCGATCGACCCGAAGGCCCGGACTCGGCGCAGGATCGCCGCGACCGGCTGGCGGAAATCGAGGGTGCGGTCGAGATCGGTGACCCGCGGCCAGTAGGCGCCGTCGCCCTGCGGCTCGGCCTTGCGCCACAGGGCGGGCAGGTCGCGGGCGATCGGCCCGCGGGCGAGCCGCATCGCCGCCATCTGGCAGCGGGCGAGCAGGGTCTCGTGCGTCTCCGTGCCGGAGATCGGGAAGAGGTCCTGCGCCAGGATGTCGCCGATGTCGAAGCCCTCCTCGGCGAGCACGTGGGCGGTCACGCCCCAGCTCTCGTAGGAATCGAGGACGGCGCGAAACAGCGGGTAGGGCCCGCGGCCGTCGGGCAGCGGCGAGGGGTGGATGTTGAGGGCGTAGCGCACCCGGCCCGGCCAGCCGGTGACGAGCCAGGGATAGCCCGCTACCACCAGCGCCCAGTCGCGCCCGTGCTCGGCCGACAGGGCCTCGATGTCGGCGACGCGGATGCGCGAGAGCTGGATCGGCACCCGGTGGCGCCGGGCGAGCGCCACGACCGTCTCGTTCTGGTCGTAGATCCCGTCGCAGGGGCGGGAGAACAGCTTGATCGGTTGCCAGCCCGCCGCGACCAGGGCCTCGAACACACCGCCCAGGAAGTCGATTCCCGCGAAGGCGAATTTCACGACGCGACTCCTCAGACCCGATCATTCCCGGCGGACGGAACTCAACCCGCCCGCCCCTGCGTCGGTTCGGCCCGGCGCAACCCGCGCGCCGGCGTCCCTAACCGCTCTAGCTAGGGTTATGGTCAGCCGAAGGGGAGCCGCAATGGCGCGAGTGTTAGCCAACGTTTCGCATGCCTGCGCCAGGGGCTGAGCACGCATGCGCACGCTCCGCCTCGTCCTCGGCGACCAGCTCCATCCGCGGCTCGCCACCCTCACCGATCTCGATCCCGCCACCGACACGGTGCTGATGGTCGAGGTCACCGAGGAGGCGACCTACGTGCGCCACCACAAGCAGAAGCTGGTGCTGGTCTTCTCCGCCATGCGCCACTTCGCCGCCGAATTGCGCGAGCGCGGCGTCACGGTCGACTACGTCGTCCTCGACGATCCCGGCAATGCCGGCTCGTTCACCGGCGAGCTCGCCCGCGCGGTCGCGCGTCACCGGCCCGACCGGATCGTCGTGACCGAGGCCGGCGAGTGGCGGGTCGAGGCGATGATGCTGGACTGGGAGGAGCGGTTCGGGCTGCCGGTCGAGATCCGGGACGACACCCGCTTCCTGTGCGCGCGTCCGGTCTTCGCCCGCTGGGCGGAGGGGCGCGGGGTCCTGCGGATGGAGACCTTCTACCGCGCCATGCGCCGGCGCACCGGCTTCCTGATGGAGGGGCGCGATCCCGTGGGCGGGCAATGGAACTTCGACCACGACAACCGCCGCCGCCTGCCCGCCGGCCACGCCGTGCCGGAGCGCCGGCGCTTCCCGCCCGATGCGGTGACCCGGGAGGTGATGGACCTCGTCGCGCGCCGCTTCCCCGACCATTTCGGCGACCTCGACGGCTTCGGCTGGCCGGTGACCCGCGCCGAGGCCCTCGAGGCCCTGCGCCACTTCCTCGACGACTGCCTGGCGCAGTTCGGCGACTACCAGGACGCGATGCGCTCCGGCACGCCGTTCCTGTATCACGGGCTGATCGCGCCAGCGCTCAATCTCGGGCTTCTCGACGCCGAGGAGGTGTGCCGGGCGGCGGAAGAGCGCTGGCGCGAGGGCGCGGCGCCCCTCAACGCGGTCGAGGGTTTCATCCGCCAGATCCTCGGCTGGCGCGAATACGTGCGCGGGCTCTACTGGGCGCGGATGCCGGACTACCCCGAGACCAACGCGCTGAACGCCACCCGCGACCTGCCGTGGTTCTACTGGTCGGGCGAGACCGCCATGGCCTGCCTCGCCGAATGCGTGCGCGACACGAAAGCCTTCGCCCACGCCCACCACATCCAGCGCCTGATGGTGCTCGGCAACTTCGCGCTCATCGCCGGCCTCGCGCCGCGCCAGGTCGAGGAGTGGTTCCTCGTCGTCTACGCCGACGCCTACGAGTGGGTGGAACTCCCCAACGTCCACGGCATGGCGCTGTGGGCCGATGGCGGGCTCCTCGGCTCGAAGCCCTACGCCTCGTCCGGCGCCTATATCGACCGGATGTCGGATTACTGCCGCGGCTGCGCCTACGACGTGAAGAAGAAGGAAGGCGAGGCCGCCTGCCCGTTCAACTACCTGTACTGGAACTTCCTGATCGGGAACGAGGAGACCTTGCGCGGCAACCCGCGCCTCGCGATGCCCTACCGCACCCTCGACAAGATGGCGCCGGCGCGCCGCGACACGATCGTCGCGGATTCGGCGCGCTTCCTCGGCTCGCTGTCCTCAGAGCGGTAGCCAGGCGGTGAGCGTGCCGTAGGCGCCGGGGCGCCGGATCTGCTCCTCGTAGACCCAGCCGGCCGAGACGCGGAAGCTCAGCTGCGCCAGCGCGAAATCGGTGGCGTGGAGGCCGAGGCTCCACTTCCGGTAGCCGGTCCGGTCGGCGTAGAGCGCGGCCTCCGGCCCGAGATAGGCCGCGGTCCATTCCGGAACGCGCATGCCCCAGGAGACCCGGCCCCAGGCGCTCCAGCGCGCGGTGCCGCCGATCAGGGTCGCGGTGACGAGCGTCGCCTCGCTCGGCCGCGCCCATAGCTCGCCCTGCACCCGCAGGCCGGGGCGCGGGGCCGGCAGCCGCGTCGTGCCGGGGCTGTCCAGCACCTCGAAGGCGAGTTCGGGTCCGGCGAACAGGGCGGCGACGCCCCAGCCGCGCACCCATTGCCACCCGGCGAGCGCCCCGGCCTGCACCGTGTGGCGCAGGGTGCGCGGCGGGGCGAGGCCGGCCTTGGCGCGCGGATCGCCCCACCAGTCCCGCTCCGGCCGCAGGCCGTAGCCGAGGGTCGCGAGGGTGACGATGCCGTCCCGGGCGATCCCGCCCGGCGCCACCTTGGCCCCGGCGCTGACGAAGGTCGAGCGGCCGGCATCCAGGCTGCCGAACAGCACGGTCCGCACGTCGTCCCGCTCGTCGGCGAGCGCCGCCTCCGGGCAGGCCAGGCCGGCCGCCGCGCGAAGCAGGAGAAGTCGAACCGGGGGATGAGGCACGAGGACCGAGCCTGCCGTTGCGTCCATGGAAATATCTTTTCCAAAAGACGCTGCGTCAAGACGCGGCCTGGACGATGGCACAGGTGATCGAACGGGCGCGGCGACTGCACAGGATGGCGATCCGGCGCGGCCCGGACCGCAGACGAGGCGATGTGCGCCGGGACTGTCAGCACTCGCTCGACTAGGCTGCTATTGCTTGAAAAATCAACGCATTAGATACTCTTTTCACTTGAGCGTAACCATTGATTAACCGCATCATCGGACGCTTGGCCGGCAAAGCGCTACGCACCCGAGAAGGATCCTCAACCCGTCAGGAGGTGTCATGGTCTCCAAGGAGTTCCGGCAGCAGATCGAGGGATACGGGCTGACGACGGCCCACATCCTCTACCGCATTCCCGATCATCCCGGCGTGCTGCAAACCTACGTCTGGCAGGATTACGACCTCGCCCCGCGTTTCCCCGTGCTCACCGGCTTCCTGGATTTCTGGAAGCGTGAGCTGGAGGGACCGCTGCACTCGGTCCGGGTGGCGCATTCGCACCTCATCAAGCCGGCGGAGTTCCGGGCCGTGAACGGGGTGCTGACGCTGCACTGAAATCGGGGCGCCCGGCCTTTTTTCGACGGCTCTGCCCTACGATTGCCCGGTTGGCCGTGTGAGAGGCCCGTCACGGCCGCGCTGTTGAGCAGCGCGGCGCTCACGTCGGTGAACCATGCACAGGCGCATCCTCTCGGCGGCCGGGCCGCTTCGACGGCGGCTCGGCCCCCTTCTCGCCGCCGGGCCCGTCCGCGCCGATCTCGGCGCGCGCGCCACCCACGCGCGCGGGTTGGCCCGGGCTGCGGAGTGGGCTAGAGGAGGCCGGGCGACCCCGGCCCGGGGCGCCGCGACCCCGCCGGCGAGCGCCGTCCCGTCATCCACGGGCGCCGCGTTCCCGCAAGGGGACGCCTCCCCGGCACCGGACGGCCAGACCCCCGTGACGCAATTCGCCCGCACCTCCGAGGTCCTGACCGTCCTCGCCGCCCAGGAGACCGAGCGGCTGACCGTCGGCGACATCGTGGCGGTCCTGCGCGACCGGGCCTTCGCGCTGCTCGTCGTGCTGCTCGGCCTGCCGAACTGCCTGCCGATGCCGCCGCCGATCCCGCTGATCTGCGGCCTGCTCCTCGCCCTGGTGGCGGCGCAGATCGCCGCCGGCATGTCGGCGCCGTGGCTGCCGCGCGCGCTGCTCGGCCGCTCGATCGCCCGCTCCGACCTCCAGCGTGCCGTCTCCCGCGCCGTGCCCCTGCTGCGCCGGCTCGAGCGCTGGTCGCGGCCGCGCCTGCGGGTGTTCGAGAACGACATCGGCATGCGGACCATGGGTCTGCTGATCCTGGCTTTGTCCCTGGTGCTGATCGTCGCTGCCCCGCTCGTCGGCCAGATCCCCCTCGGCCTCGCCGTGACCCTCGTCGGCCTCGGCCTCGTCGAGCGCGACGGCGTCGTGGTGGCGGCAGGCCTTGGCATCGGGGTACTCGGCGTGCTGCTCAACCTCGGCTTCGTCTACGCGGTGTTCACCGCGGTGATGGGGCTGCTGAACCTGGGTGCCGCGGCGGCCGGGGCGTAAGACCGGCACGGCCCTCTAATCCCGAAGGTTGCCCGATCTCACGACGTCATTGACATCCACCAGTTCATTCCGGCGCCACGAAAGCGGAGCCCGGAATGACCTGGAGAATGCCAAGTCCGTGGAGGCCGAGCGGACGGGCTCCTAGGGGCCTCGACCACGGCATCGGGCGACGACTCAGGTCAGCCCCGCCAGGGCCGCCGGCGTGTCCACGTCGACCAGCACGCCCGGATCGTCCACCGGCCATTCCAGAACGTCGTCGCGCCGCGCCAGCAGCGGCCCGGCGCCGCGGTCGCCGGTGAGGCCGGCGAGGCCGTCCGCCAGCAGGCGGCGGTTGAGCAGCACCGGGTTGCCGCGATGCCCGTCCCGCACCGGCACCACCGCCGAGGGTGGGACCGCCGCTGCGCGAAACGCCTCGGCGAGGCGCACCAGCAGGCCGGGCCCGACCCGCGGCATGTCGCCGAGGAGGACGAGCGCCGCCGGGACGGTCTCCGGCAGGGCACTGAGCCCCGCGCGCAGCGAGGTCGACAGGCCCTCCGCATAGTCGGGATTCTCGACGAGCGTCAGCGGCAGCCCGGAGAGCGCGGCGCGCACCTCGTCGCCGGCGTGGCCGAGCACCGCCACCACCGGCCCGAGATCCGCCGCCACCGCGGCTTCGGCCGCGTGGCGCACCAGCGGCTTGCCGTCGAGAAGGCTCAGGAGCTTCGGGCTCGCGCCGAAGCGGGTGCCGCGGCCGGCGGCGAGCAGCACAGCGCCGACCGGGTCAGGCCTCATCCGCGCTCTCCCCGCCGTCCCGGGGCTGGGGCCGCGACACGATCTCCATCAGGAGCCCGCCGACCCCGAAGCCGACGATGTCGTCGCGGCTGACGGGCAGGCCGGCGAGGAGCCGTTGCAGCACCCAGTCGAAGCCGTTCTCCTTCGGCGAGCGGGCGCAGCCGGGGGCGCCGATCACCGGCACCGGGCTCGGCGAATCCTGGCGCAACCGCCCGAGCAGCAGCAGGTTGCCGGGATCGACCGGCATGCCGAGATGGTCGACCACGCCGCCCGCCGCCTCGATCCCGGCCGGGATCACGTCGCGCCGGTCGGCGATGGCCGAGGCGCCGAACACCACCGCGAGTTCCGCGCCGTCGCGCTCGATCGCCTCGCCGAGCGCCCTCGCCACGGCGCCGGCCTCGTGCGGCACCCGCGCCTCGCCGACGATGCGGGCTCCCGCCGGGTCGAGGCGGGCCTCGAGGGTGCGCAGGGTCTTGTCGACGACGCTGGGTTTCAGGCCGGGCAGCAGGGTCGAGATCGCCACGACCCGGCTCAGGCGGTAGGGCGCGACCCGGATCGCCGGCGCCGCTGCGGCGAGCGCACGCTCCAGCACCGCGCCCGGCACCGCGTAGGGGATGATCTTGACGGTGGCGACCATCTCGCCGAGCACGACCGGCTTGAACGGCACCAGGGTCGCGAGGGTCACCGCCTCGTCGACGCGGTTGACGGCCGCGATCACCCCCTCGTCGAGGACGAGCAGGCCTCCTTGCGAGGCGTGCAGGTTCGAGCGGCCGGTGAAGGGTGGCTCGACGGTGACGCCCGGCCCCGCCACCGCGGCGGCGAGCCGTTGCGCCGCCGCGTCCTCGCCGACATCGCCCGGTTCGAGGGCGACTGCCACCACCTCGGCGATGCCGGCCGCCGCGAGCCGGGCCGCTTCCTCGGCGCCGATCGGCCGGCCCTTCTTCACCACCGCATCGCCGGCGCGCACCGAGTGGGCGGCGATCAGCCCGGCGGCCTCTCCGATCGGAACCGGGCCGAACCTCATGCGGGGGCCCGGCGCCGATCCTGGCGCAAGGCCGCGATCACCTGCGCCAGCACCGAGACGGCGATCTCGGCCGGGCTGACGGCGCCGATGTCGAGGCCGATCGGCGCGGCGATGCGGCCGATCTGCGCCTCGCCCAGGCCCGCGGCGGTCAGGCGCTCGACGCGCCGGCCGTGGGTCTTTCGCGAGCCGAGCGCGCCGACGTAGAAGCACTCAGCCTTCAGCGCCGCGACGAGGGCGGGATCGTCGATCTTCGGGTCGTGGGTCAGGGCGGCGAGCGCGGTGTAGCGGTCGAGGGGCGGCAGTTGGGCGAGCGCGTCGTCCGGCCAGAGCGCCAGCAGGGATACGTCGGGGAAGCGCTCCGGCGTCGCGAAGGCGGTGCGCGGATCGATGATGGTCACGTCGAGCTCGGTCAGGCGCGCCATCGGGGCGAGCGCCTGACTGATATGCACGGCACCGATCACCACGAGGCGCGGCGGCGGCACCTGGACGGTGAGGAACAGCGACTGCCCCTCGGCCTCGACGATCCCGCTTTTCCCTGAGCGGAACCGCGCCGACAGCTCGGCGGCGAGCGGGTCGCCCTCCGCGTCGGCCTCGCGCACCAGGCGCTGGGCGCCGTCGGCGGTGTTGGTCACCAGGATGACGGCGCGGCGGGCGGCGCGCTCCCGGTTCATCTCCCGCAGGATGTCGAGCCTCACGCGACCGGCTCGACCAGCACGCGGATGCGCCCGCCGCAGGACAGGCCGACCCGCCAGGCGGTCTCGTCGGCGACGCCGAACTCCAGCACCCGCGGCTTGCCGTCCTCGATCACGTCGGCGGCCTCGGCGATGACCGCGCCCTCGACGCAGCCGCCCGAGACCGAGCCGAGGAAGTTGCCCTCCTGGTCGATGACGAGGTGGCTGCCGACCGGGCGCGGGGCCGAGCCCCAGGTCTCGATCACGGTGGCGAGCGCCACGCCGCGGCCGGCCTCGCGCCAGGTCTCGGCGGTGGCGAGGATGTCGGTATCTGTCGACAGCATGGAAATGGTCTCCGGGACTGGCGAGCCCCGCCACAAGAGTTAGGCGTCAGCCCGCCGCGCGCAACCACGCCTTCGGGGCGCGGCCGCGCGGCTGGTGTGCGCCGAGCGCGCGGCAGAGATCGGCCATCGCCGACAGGCTGTGGATCGGCCGGAAATCGTCGACGTGGGGCAGCATCGCCCGGATGCCGCTGGCCCGCGCCGAAAAACCCTCGAAGCGCAAGAGCGGGTTGAGCCAGACGAGCCGCCGGCACGAGCGGCGCAGGCGGTCCATCTCGTGGGTCAGCTCCGGCGTCACCTCGCGCTCGAGCCCGTCGGTGAACAGCAGCACCACGGCGCCGCCGCCGAGCACCCGGCGCGACCAGTGCCGGTTGAACAGGTGTAGCGCCTCGGCGATGCGGGTGCCGCCCTCCCAGTCCTGCGCCCGGGCGCTGGCGCGGGCGAGCGCCTCGTCGGGATCGCGGCGGGTGAGTTCCCGGGTGATGTTGGTGAGCCGCGTCGCGAAGACGAAGCTGTGCACCCGGCGCTGCTCGCTCATGGCGTGCAGGAAGTGCAGGAACAGGCGGGAATACTCCGCCATCGAGCCGGAGATGTCGCAGAGCGCCACGATCGGCGGCGGCCGCTCGCGCGGCGCCCGGAAGGCGAGGTCGATGGCGCCGCCCGCCCGCACCGTGCGCTGGAAGCTGCGGCGCGGGTCGATGCGTCCGCGCGGTCGCGCCTCGAACCGCCGGGTGCGGGTGGCGTCGTCGGGCAGCCGCAACGAGGCGATCAGGCGGCGGGCCTGCGCCACCTCGTCGGCACTCATCTGGGCGAAGTCCTTGCCCTTCAGCACCTCGGCCTGCGACACCGACAGGGTGACGGTCGTGAGGTCTTCCTCCGTGACCTTGGGCTTCGGCCGCTCGGTCTTCGGCGACAGCGCCTCCTGCACCCGGAGCGCGCCGGCATTCGGGGGTTTCGACGGCGCCTTGTCGGGGGCGACCGGCGACATCTGGGCGATCATCTTCTCGATGAGGTCGCGCCGGCGCCAGAACAGCCGGAAGGCCTCGGCGAACAGGGCCGAGTGCTCGTGCCGGCGCACCAGCACGGCGTGCAGCGTCCAGTAAAAGTCCTCGCGGGTGCCGATGGCAGCGGCCTCCACCGCGGTGACGGCGTCGATCACGTCGCCGGGCCCGACCGGCACGCCCGCAGATCGCAGGGCCCTGGCGAAATACGCGATGTTGTCGGGAAGCCGGCCGGTGCCCGGGAGACCGTCTGTCATCCGGCGGACGATCTCACCTCGTCGAGGAGCGCCTTGGCGCGCCCGCCCTGCATCGCCTGGATGTCGTCCTGGTACTTCAGCAAGACGCCGAGCGTGTCGATGACGAGCGTCGGGTCGAGGGCGATGGCGTCGAGCTCGACGAGCGCGGTGGCCCAGTCCAGGGTCTCGGCGACGCCCGGCGCCTTGAACAGGTCCTCCTTGCGGATCGCCTGCACGAAGGCGACGACCTGGCGCGACAGGGCTTCGGGCGCGTTCGGCAGGCGCGAGCGCAGGATCTGCAACTCGCGCTCCGCGTCCGGGTAATCGACCCAGTGATAGAGGCAGCGGCGCTTGAGGGCGTCGTGGATCTCGCGGGTGCGGTTCGAGGTCAGGATCACCAGCGGCGGCTCGGGCGCGCGCACGGTGCCGAGTTCGGGAATCGTCACCTGGAAGTCGGACAGCACTTCGAGCAGGAAGGCCTCGAAGGCCTCGTCGGTGCGATCCAGCTCGTCGATCAGCAGCACCGGCGCCCCGCCCGCGCCGGGCTCCAGCGCCTGGAGCAGCGGCCGGCGGATCAGGTAGCGCTCGGAAAAGAGTTCCGATTCCAGCCGCTCGCGGTCGACGGCACCGCCGGCCTCAGCGAGCCGGATTGCCATCATCTGGCCGGCGTAGTTCCACTCGTAGACGGCGGCCGCGACGTCGAGCCCCTCGTAGCATTGCAGCCGGATCAGCGGCCGCCCGAGGGACTTCGCCAGCACCTTGGCGATCTCGGTCTTGCCGACGCCGGCTTCGCCTTCGAGGAAGAGCGGGCGTCCCAGCTTGAGCGACAGGAAGACGACGGTCGAGAGAGCGCGGTCGGCGACGTAGCCGGCGGAGGAGAGCAGCGCCTGGGTGGCGTCGATGGAGGCGGGGAGATTCATTCGGCGGAGGGGGCTTCTCGCGAGGGCGGTCGGCTTTCCGCCGAATACTCAGAGGGTGGAATATTAGAGCGGAACCGCGCCGTTCCATCCCCTCCCCCCTCTGCGGGGGAGGGTGGCCCCCGCGTCAGCGGGGGTCGGGAGAGGGGAACCACGCTTCCGGAGAGGTCGCGACCGTGATCACGGGCGCCACCGTTCGGCACCGTCGCGGTCCCCTCTCCCGCCCCGCATCCACGGGGCACCCTCCCCCGTCCCAAGTCGGGCTTGCCCGACTTGGGCAAGAGGATGAGGAACTCGGGCAGGCCCGAGTTTCGTTGGGGGGAGGGTTCTCTTGACGCCGTCGCGGCTTACCGATCCGCCGCCTTCTGCACCGCGCGGCGCGCCATCACGCCGATCAGGTGGGCGCGGTAGTCGGCATCGGCGTGGATGTCGCTGTTGAGCCCGCTCGCCGACGGCGACATCCCCTCCAGCGACTTCGCGGCGAAGCGCTTGCCCAAAGCCTCCTCGGCCTCGGTCCAGCGAAAAACGCCGTTCGAGCCCGAGCCGGTCACCGTGACGCGGATGTCGCTCGGGCGCTTGGCGACGAACACGCCGACGAGGGCGTAGCGCGAGGCCGGGTTGCGGAATTTCTCGTAGGCCGCCTTGTGGGGGATCGGGAACGAGACGCCGGTGACGATCTCGCCCTCCTCAAGCGCCGTCTCGAACAGCCCGGTGAAGAATTCCTCCGAGCTGAGCTTGCGCTTGTTGGTGCTGATCGTGGCGCCGAGCGCGAGGCACGCCGCCGGGTAGTCGGCCGCCGGATCGTTGTTGGCGACCGAGCCGCCGATCGTGCCGCGGTGGCGCACCGCCGGGTCGCCGATCAGCGCGGCCAGCTCGGCCAGAGCCGGGATCGCCTCCTTGACGTCGTTCGAGTCGGCCACCGCGCCGTGGGTGGTCATGGCGCCGATGGTGATCGAGCGCGGGCTGCGCTCGATGCCGACGAGGTCCGGCACCTTGCCGAGGTCGATCAGCGTGCCGGGGGCGGCCAGGCGCTGCTTCATCGTCGGGATCAGGGTGTGGCCGCCGGCGACGAGCTTGGCGTCCTCGCCGGAAAGCAGGCTCACGGCCTCCTTGAGGCTGGTCGGCTGGTGATAGGCGAAAGCGTACATGATGCTCTCCAGACTTGATCTTATTCCGCGGCCTCGGGGCGCAGGTGGGGGCTCTCTTGAGCCGCCCGCCATACCGCCAGCGGGGTCGCCGGCATCGCGATGTTCTCGTGGCCGAGCGCGTCGGTGAGCGCGTTCATCACCGCCGCCGGCGCCGCGATGGCGCCGGCCTCGCCGCAGCCCTTGATGCCGAGGGGGTTCGACGGGCACGGCGTCACCGTCATGCCGACCTCGAACGAGGGCAGGTCGGCCGCCCGCGGCATGCGGTAATCCATGAAGCTCGCGGTGACGAGCTGGCCGTCGGAATCGTAGAGCGCGCCCTCGAACAGGGCCTGGCCGACGCCCTGCGCGATGCCGCCATGGACTTGGCCCTCGACGATCATCGGGTTGATGACGTTGCCGAAATCGTCGACCGCGGTGAACTTCTCGATGGTGACGACGCCGGTATCGGGGTCGACCTCGAGCTCGCAGATGTGCATCCCGGCCGGGAAGGTGAAGTTCGTGGGATCGTAGAACGCCCCCTCCTTCAGGCCGGGCTCCAGCTGCGCGCCGCTGAACTTGTGGGCGACGTAGGCTTGCAGCGCCACCTCGCCGAAGGCGAGAGACTTGTCGGTGCCGGCGACCGAGAAGCGGCCGTCCTTGAATTCGATGTCGTCCTCGCCGGCCTCCAGCGCGTAGGCCGCGACCTTGCGGCCCTTGGCCACGACCTTGTCGATCGCCTTGGCGATGGCCGACATGCCGACCGCGCCGGAGCGCGAGCCGTAGGTACCCATGCCGAACTGCACCTTGTCGGTGTCGCCGTGGACGATGGTGACGCTCTCGATCGGCACGCCGAGCCGGTCGGAGACGAGCTGGGCGAAGGTGGTCTCGTGCCCCTGCCCGTGGCTGTGCGAGCCGGTCAGCACCTCGATCGACCCGGTCGGGTTCACCCGCACCTCGGCCGATTCCCACAGACCCACGCCCGCACCGAGCGAGCCCACCGCCTGCGAGGGGGCGATGCCGCAGGCCTCGATGTAGGACGAGAAGCCGATGCCGCGAAGCTTGCCGTTGCGGGCGCTCTCGCGCCGGCGGCGGGGAAAGCCCTTGTGGTCGGCGATCTCCAGCGCCTTGTCGAGCGAGGCGGAGTAGTCGCCGCCGTCGTACATCATGATGACGGGCGTCTGGTGCGGGAAGCTCTTGACGTAGTTCTTGCGCCGGAACTTCGCCGGGTCCTGGTTGAGCTCGCGCGCCGCGACCTCGACCAGCCGCTCGATGACGAAGGTCGCCTCGGGACGCCCGGCGCCGCGATAGGCGTCGACCGGCGCGGTGTTGGTGTAGACCGCATCCACCTCGCAGTAGATCGCCGGGATGTTGTACTGGCCCGACAGGAGTGGCGCGTAGAGGTAGGTCGGCACCGACGAGGAGAAGGTCGAGAGATACGCGCCGAGATTGGCGATGGTGTGGACCTTCAGGCCTAAAATCTTGCCGCCCTCGTCCATCGCCAGCTCGGCATGGGTGACGTGGTCGCGGCCGTGGGCGTCGCACAGGAACGCCTCGGTGCGGTCGCTGGTCCACTTCACCGGCCGGCCGACCTTCTTCGCCGCCCAGACGCAGACCGTCTCCTCGGCGTAGATGAAGATCTTCGACCCGAAGCCGCCGCCGACGTCGGGCGCCACTACCCGGAGCTTGTTCTCCGGCGCGATGCCGATGAAGGCCGAGAGCACGAGGCGGGCGACGTGCGGGTTCTGGCTCGTGGTGTAGAGGGTGAAGGCTTCCTCGGCCTCGTCGTACTCGCCGACCGCGGCGCGGGGCTCGATCGGGTTCGGAACCAGGCGGTTGTTGACGATGTCGAGCTTCGTCACGTGCGCCGCGCGAGCGAAGGCCGCCTCGACGTCGGCCTGGTTGCCGAGATGCCAGTTGAACACGGTGTTGTCGGGGGCGACGTCGTGCACCACCGTGCCGGCGCCCGCGGCCTTCGCGGTCTCGACCACCGCCGGCAGCACGTCGTAATCGACGGCGATCGCCTCGGCGGCGTCCTTGGCCTGGGCCAGGGTCTCGGCGATCACCACCGCGACGTGGTCGCCGACGTAGCGCACCTTGCCCTGCGCCAGCGCCGGGTGGGCGCCGGCCTTCATCGGCGTGCCGTCCTTGGAGTGGATCATCCAGCCGCAGATCAGCCCGCCGACCTTGTCGGCGGCCAAGTCCTCGCCGGTCAGGATCCCGACCACACCCGGCATCGCGGCGGCGGCCGCCGTGTCGATGCCGCGGATCGTGGCATGCGCGTGCGGCGAGCGCAGGAAGTAGGCATAGGCCTGGCCCGGACGGTTGTAGTCGTCGACGTAGCGGCCCTTGCCGGTGATGAAGCGCTGGTCTTCCTTGCGGCGCACCGAGGCGCCGATGCCCGTGGCGGTCATGTGCGTGTCTCTCCCGGATCTGGCCTCAGCGGGCCGGCGCGAGAGGCCGGCCTCGGATTGTCGTGGCGTTTTTTGTTGGTCCGGATGATGCGGACATTTTTTCGGATAGCGCAGACCGTGAACCCTCCCCCCTCTGCGGGGGAGGGTGGCGAGCGGAGCGAGCCGGGAGAGGGGCAGCGCGACGCTGCCGAGAGTAGCGCCCTTCAGAATAGTCGCGACATCTCCGGAAGCGTCGCCCCCTCTCCCGCCCCACTTTGTGGGGCACCCTCCCCCGCAGAGGGGGGAGGGTTAGCGTCGCGTTACTCCGCCGCGACCTTCTGCGGCTCGGCTGCCATGTTCTCCGCCCCCGCCGCGATCGCCTTGACGATGTTGTGGTAGCCGGTGCAGCGGCAGATGTTGCCCTCCAGCTCGTGCCGGATGGTCTGCTCGTCGAGCGCATTGCCCTTGCGCCGCACCAGGTCCACCGCGGTCATGATCATGCCGGGGGTGCAGTACCCGCACTGGAGACCGTGATGCTCGCGGAAGGCCGCCTGCATCGGGTGCAGCTCGCCGCCCGAGGCCAGTCCCTCGATGGTGGTGACGGAGCGGCCGTCGCACTGCACCGCCAGCACGGTGCAGGCCTTGATCGCCTCGCCGTCGAGATGGACCACGCAGGCGCCGCACTGCGAGGTGTCGCAGCCGACATGGGTGCCGGTGAGACGCAGGGTGTCGCGCAGGTACTGCACCAGCAGGGTGCGCGGATCGATGTCGGCGGTCACGGCCTTGCCGTTCACCGTCAGGCTGACAGCGCTCATGGTGGACATCCTCCTCCTGGCCGGAAACCCGCGGATCCTGTCTGTCGGACCCTGTCGCTCGTGGTGGCCGGGCCGGCCGTGCCTCTCTGGAATCGCTCGAATTCGAGTGTCAACCGGGCGGAAGCGCCGGTCAAGGCGCTCCGCCTCGGCCTTTTGGCGCGCAAACCGGCCGTTTTTTCGCCGATTCGCGGCATTCTGCCCATTCGCCTCGCAACAAGTTGATCGCGGGCGATCGAAGGTGCGCTCAGGCGGCCGAGGTCTCGCCGGCGACGCCGCTGCCCTGGACCTCCTTGGCGAAGGTGTCGAAGAAATTGTCGGCGTACTTCTTGGCGACGCCGTTGATCAGGCGGCCGCCGAGCTGGGCGATCTTGCCGCCGACGCTGGCCTCGACGTCGTAGGTCATCTTGGTCTGGCCGCCCTCGGCCGGCTCCAGGCGCACCACCGCGCCGCCCTTGGCGAAGCCCGCGACGCCGCCCTGGCCCTCGCCGGTGATGCGGTAGCCGTTCGGCGGGTCGATGTCGGTCAGCGTCACCTTGCCCTTGAAGGTCGCCTTGACCGGGCCGACGGCGATCTTGGCCGAGGCCTGCAGCTCGTTGTCCCCGACCTTCTCCAGGGTCTCGCAGCCCGGGATGCAGCGCTTGAGCACCTCCGGGTCGTTGAGCTTCTCCCACACGGTCTGCTGGTCGGCCGGCAGCACGACCTCGCCGGTCATCGTCATCGCCATGGCGGCGAGCCTCCCCTTGTCGTTGTGGAACGGGCCTCGCCGAGAGGGTAGCGGAGCCGTAGGGTCACGGCCAGTCGGCCTTTCGCACACCCGCTCGGCAACCCCGGATTGTCGAGTGGTGCGGTGCTTGCTAAGGCTCACGGCAAGGGACGGCCGTGACACCCGGATGACGGGGCGCGGCCAGGGAGGCACGGGCCCGAACAGCCCGCGAATGGAGAACGTGACCGCATGGAGGTCTTCGCGCAGCAGCTCATCAATGGGCTGACGCTGGGGTCGATCTACGGCCTCATCGCCATCGGCTACACGATGGTGTTCGGTATCATCGGCATGATCAACTTCGCCCACGGCGACGTGTTCATGCTCTCCGCCTTCATCGCGCTGATCACCTTCCTGATCGTCACGACCTGGCTCGGCATCTCGTCGATCGCACTCGCGCTGCTGATCGTGCTGATCTGCGCGATGGTTCTCACCGCCCTGTGGGGCTGGGCGATCGAGCGCATCGCCTACCGGCCGTTGCGCGGCTCGTTCCGGCTCGCGCCGCTGATCTCGGCGATCGGCGTCTCGATCTTCCTGTCGAACTTCGTCCAGGTGGTGCAGGGCGCCCGCAACAAGCCGACGCCGCCGATGATGCGCGACGTGATCACGCTGTGGACCGGGGATAACGGTTACGCCGTGGCGCTCTCGTACAAGCAGATCATCATCATGCTGACGACCGTCGTGCTGCTCGCCGGGTTCTGGTACCTGGTGCAGAAGACGCCGCTCGGCCGGGCGCAGCGCGCCTGCGAGCAGGATCGCAAGATGGCAGCGCTTCTCGGCATCGACGTCGACCGCACCATCTCGCTGACCTTCGTGCTGGGTGCCGCGCTCGCGGCGGTCGCCGGCACGATGTACCTGCTCTATTACGGCGTCGTGTCCTTCGCCGACGGCTTCACCCCCGGCGTCAAGGCCTTCACGGCGGCGGTGCTCGGCGGCATCGGCAGCCTGCCCGGCGCGGTGCTCGGCGGCCTGCTCATCGGCCTCGTCGAGACCTTCTGGTCGGCGTATTTCTCCATCGAATACAAGGACGTGGCGGCGTTCTCGATCCTCGCGATCGTGCTCATCTTCATGCCGTCCGGCATCCTCGGCCGGCCCGAGGTCGAGAAGGTCTGATGGCGAACCCGGCCAACACCCTGGCGGCGCCGAACGCCGCCGACCGCGCCGCCACCGACATGGCGGCGATCGTGAAGGACGCGGCTTTGTTCGCGCTCGTCACCCTCGGCCTGTGCATTCCGGTCATCGCCTTCCGCACCGACCTGAGCCAGACCTCCTCGCTCGACCTCGTGCCGCGCTGGGGCCTCGTCGCCATCCTGTGCGGCGTCGTCTTCGTCGCGCGGCTCGCGCAGCGCCTGGTGCTGGCCAACCGCGACGCCCGCCGGGCGCTGACCCCGTCGCCGGTCCAGGCGACCGAGGCGGTCCACGCCGAGCCGAACGCCTCGCAAAAGCTCTCGTCCTACGCCCTGCCGGCCTTCCTCGGCGTCACGCTCGCCTTTCCGCTGCTCGTCGTGCTCGGCACCGGGGGCCTCGGCGAATCGCGCTACTGGATCGATCTCGGCATCCTGATCCTCACCTACGTGATGCTGGGCTGGGGCCTCAACATCGTGGTCGGGCTCGCGGGCCTCCTCGATCTCGGCTACGTCGCGTTCTACGCCGTCGGCGCCTATTCCTACGCGCTGCTTTCCACGGTGTTCGGCCTGTCGTTCTGGGTCTGCCTGCCGCTGGCCGGCCTGTTCGCGGGCCTGTGGGGCATGGTGCTGGGGTTCCCGGTCCTTCGCTTACGCGGCGACTACCTCGCCATCGTGACCCTCGCCTTCGGCGAGATCATCCGCCTCGTCCTCATCAACTGGACCGACTTCTCGGGCGGCGCCGCCGGCATCTCGTCGATCCCCCGCGCCACCTTCTTCGGTATCCCGTTCACGGCGGACGAGGACGGGTTCGCCGCCAAGGTCGGACTCGACTTCAGCCCGATGCACCGGGTGATCTTCCTGTACTACCTGATCCTGGCGCTGGCCCTCATCACCAACGGCGTGACCCTGCGGCTTCGCCGCCTGCCGATCGGCCGGGCCTGGGAGGCGCTGCGCGAGGACGAGATCGCCTGCCGCTCGCTCGGCATCAACACCACCAACACCAAGCTCACGGCCTTCGCGCTCGGCGCGATGTTCGGCGGCTTCGCCGGCTCGTTCTTCGCGGTGCGCCAGGGCTTCGTCAGCCCGGAGAGCTTCAACTTCCTCGAGAGCGCGATCATCCTGGCGATCGTGGTGCTCGGCGGCATGGGCTCGCAGATCGGCGTCGCGGTCGCGGCGGTCGCGATGGTCGGCGGGCCGGAACTCCTGCGCAACCTCGGCTTCCTCAAGGCGGTGTTCGGCGAGGGCTTCGATCCGAGCGAGTACCGCCTGCTCCTGTTCGGCCTCGCCATGGTGATCATGATGATCTGGCGCCCCCGCGGCCTGATCTCGGAGCGCGCGCCCTCGATCGTGCTGAAGGAGCGCAAGCGCATCTCGGGCTCGCTCGTGAAGGAGGGCCACGGCTGATGGCCGAGACGTTCGCCTCCCCCCGCATGGCCGACCCGGTCCTGACGGTCGATCACGTCACCATGCGCTTCGGCGGCCTCGTCGCCGTCAACGACCTGTCGTTCCGGGTCGGCCGCGGCGACATCACGGCGCTGATCGGCCCGAACGGTGCCGGCAAGACCACGGTCTTCAACTGCATCACCGGCTTCTACAAGCCGACGGAAGGCATGATGACCCTGCGCCACCGCGACGGCGCGGAGTTCCTGCTCGAGCAGCTGCCGGGCTACGCGGTGAACCGGAACGCGCGGGTCGCCCGCACCTTCCAGAACATCCGCCTGTTCACCGGCATGACCGTGCTGGAAAACCTGCTGGTGGCCCAGCACAACCCGCTGATGGTGGCCTCCGGCTTCACCATCGCGGGGCTCCTCGGCCTGCCGGCCTATCGCCGGGCCGAGAAGGCGGCGGTCGAGCGGGCGAAGGACTGGCTCGACCGCATCCAGCTGATGCACCGCGCCGACGATCCGGCGGGCGCCCTGCCCTACGGCGACCAGCGCCGGCTCGAGATCGCCCGGGCGATGTGCACCGACCCGGTCCTGCTCTGCCTCGACGAGCCGGCGGCGGGCTTGAACCCGCGCGAATCGCTGCTGCTCAACGACCTCCTGCGGGCGATCCGCGACGACCACGACACCTCGGTGCTCCTGATCGAGCACGACATGTCGGTGGTGATGGAGATCTCCGACCACGTCGTGGTGCTCGATTACGGCACCAAGATCGCCGACGGCACGCCGGCGGAGATCCAGAGCGACCAGAGCGTGATCGCGGCCTATCTCGGCGTCGAGGACGACGAGGTGGAGCAGGTCGTGGCGGAGGTGGGGGTATGTGCGTGGCCGGCATCAACGTCCTGGTGGACGTGACCCGCGCCGGGGAAGCCGGCTCCCGGGCGCCGCTCCTCACGGTGCGCGGGGTCAAGACCTATTACGGCAACATCATCGCGCTCAAAGGGGTCGATCTCGACGTCAACGAGGGCGAGATCGTCACCTTGATCGGGGCCAACGGGGCCGGCAAGTCGACCTTGATGATGACGATCTTCGGCTCGCCCCGGGCGCGCGAGGGCACCATCACCTATGCGGGCCGGGACATCACCAAGATGCCGACCCACGAGATCGCCCGTCTCAACCTGGCGCAATCGCCGGAGGGGCGGCGGATCTTTCCGCGGATGACCGTCTACGAGAACCTGCAGATGGGGGCGGCCGTCAACGGCGGCGCCCATTTCGAGCAGGACCTGGAGCGGGTCTGCGTGATGTTCCCGCGGCTCAAGGAGCGGCTGTACCAGCGCGGCGGCACGATGTCGGGCGGCGAGCAGCAGATGCTGGCGATCGCCCGCGCGCTGATGAGCCGGCCCCGCCTCCTGATGCTCGACGAGCCGTCGCTCGGCCTCGCCCCGCTCATCGTCAAGCAGATCTTCTCCGCCATCAAGGAGCTCAACGAGCGCGACGGCATGACGGTGTTCCTCGTCGAGCAGAACGCCTACCACGCCCTCAAGCTCGCCCATCGCGGCTACGTCATGGTGACGGGCACCATCACCATGTCGGGCACCGGCAAGCAGCTCCTCGACGACCCGTCGGTGAAGGCCGCCTATCTCGAGGGAGGACGGCACTGATGCAGGGGATCCTCTACGAGGAGAGCACGATCTGGCTCTTCCTGCTCGTCACCGTGGTGATGGGCGGCTGGATGGCCTGGATGATCGGGCGCGGCATCGCGCTCGGCTGGAAGCCGTACTGGCAGGCGATCCTCTCGCTCCTGCTGCTCGGCATCGCCGTGCGCTTCATCCACCACGCCCTGTTCGAGGGCACGTTTGTGTCGCCGCACTACTACGTCGTCGATACGATCGTGCTGCTCGTCATCGGCTCGGCCGGCTACCGCGCCACCCGCGCCCGGCAGATGACGACCCAGTACCGCTGGCTCTACGAGCGCAGCGGCCCGCTCACCTGGCGGGCGAAGGCTTGAGAGCCTGACGCCCCCTGCCCTGCGCCGTCCGCGGGGTCACCACCGATCCGGGGTCCCCACGCCCCGGTCTCCCGGCCGAAAGGGCCCGCGAGCCCGACGCTACCGTCGTTCCAGAGGAGTATTGAGATGAAGCGCACGCTACTGGCCGGCTTCGCCCTCGCGGCCACATTCGCCTTTGCCGGATCGGCGCAGGCCCAGATCAAGCTCGGCGTCGCCGGCCCGATCACCGGCGCCAACGCCGCCTTCGGCGCCCAGCTCAAGAACGGCGCCGAGCAGGCCGTCACCGACATCAACAAGGCCGGCGGCATCAACGGCCAGAAGATCGTCCTGGTGATCGGCGACGATGCCTCCGACCCGAAGCAGGGCGTCTCGGTCGCCAACAAGTTCGCCGCCGAGGGCGTGAAGGCCGTGGTCGGCCACTTCAACTCGGGCGTCTCGATCCCGGCCTCCGACGTCTACGCCGAGTCCGGCATCGTCGAGATCACCCCGGCCTCGACCAACCCGAAATACACCGACCGCAAGCTGTGGAACACCTTCCGCACCTGCGGCCGCGACGACCAGCAGGGCGCGGTGGCCGGCACCTGGCTCGCCGAGAAGTTCAAGGGCAAGAACATCGCCTTCGTGCACGACAAGACCCCCTACGGCCGTGGTCTCGCCGACGAGACCCTGAAGACCCTGAAGTCCAAGGGCGGCAAGGACGTGCTGTTCGAGGGCATCAACCCGGGCGAGAAGGACTACTCGGCACTGGTCTCGAAGCTCAAGCAGGCCAAGGCCGACGTGGTCTATTACGGCGGCCTGCACACCGAGGCCGGCCTGATCGTGCGCCAGATGCGCGACCAGGGCCTCAACGCCCCGCTGATGAGCGGCGACGGCATCACCGACAAGGAGTTCGCCCAGATCGCCGGCCCGGGCGCCGACGGCACGCTGATGACCTTCTCGCCGGACGCCCGCAAGAACCCCAACGCCAAGGACGTGGTCGCGGCCTTCAAGGCCCGCAACATCGATCCCGAGGCCTACACCCTGTACTCCTACGCCGCCGTGCAGATCCTGAAGGCCGCGATGGAGGCCACCAAGTCGACCGACGGCAAGAAGGTCGCGGCCTACATGGCCGAAGGCAAGCCGTTCAAGACCGTGATCGGCGACATCTCGTACGACAAGAAGGGTGACATCACCCGCCCCGACTACGTGATGTACATGTGGAAGAAGGGCGGCGACGGCCGCATCGACTACACCGGCAACGAGCTGACCCAGTAACGGGCGAAGCTTCCGGACCGGCCCGGCGCGCCACCGCGCGCCGGGCCTTTTTCCGTTGACGAAGCCGTGCGTGCGTCACACGCGCGGCTTGCGCGTCCCTTCGCCTCACCTTACATGCACAGCGAGCGTTACAAGGCCATCAGCGCGCCCGGCACCTCGGCCGAGCACCCGTACGGCCGGCCGCGTCGCGACCGAATTTCGACAATGTGCTCCCGGCGGCGCCGACCGCGACGGCGACCCGGGTGGAGAGTGTGAATGGCGAAAGAAGAGTTGATGCAGTTCGACGGTCTCGTGCTCGAGATCCTGCCGGACGCGCGTTACCGCGTGCAGCTCGACCAGGGCCACGAGATCGTGGCCTACACGGCCGGCAAGATGAAGAAGAACCGCATCAAGACTCTGGCCGGCGACCGCGTCACCGTCGAGATGTCGCCCTACGACCTGGAGAAGGGCCGGCTGGTGTTCCGTCACAAGGACGAGCGTTCCTCGGGCCCGCGCCCGCCGTTCCGCGGCGGCAGCCAGTTCCGCCGGCGCTGATCCGTCCAACCAAGACCTGTGTCTGCGCGGGGCTGGGGTGAGAACCCTGGCCTTTTGCGCGTCTGCGCCCCTGATTCTGCGAGGCCTGCCATGACTCGTCCCCTGGTGATCGCTCCCTCGATCCTCTCGGCCGACTTCGCCCGGCTCGGCGAGGAGGTCCGCGACGTGGTCGCGGCCGGGGCCGACTGGGTCCATATCGACGTGATGGACGGCCACTTCGTCCCGAACCTCACCTTCGGTCCCGTCGTGGTGAAGGCGCTGCGTCCGCACACGGACGCCGTGTTCGACGTCCACCTGATGATCGCGCCCGCCGACCCGTACCTCGCGGCCTTCGCGGAAGCGGGCGCCGACATCATCACGGTCCATGCCGAGGCGGGTCCCCACCTGCACCGCTCGCTCCAGACCATCCGGGCGCTCGGCAAGAAGGCGGGCGTGGCGATCAACCCGGGCTCGCCGGCGAGCCTGGTCGAGCCGGTGCTCGACATGGTCGACCTCGTGCTGTGCATGACCGTCAACCCGGGCTTCGGCGGCCAGAGCTTCATCGGCTCGGTCTGCGAGACGGTCTCGCGCGTGCGCGCCATGACCGCGGGACGCGACATCGACATCGAGGTCGATGGCGGCGTGACGCCGGAGACGGCGCCGGCCGTCGTGCGGGCCGGGGCGAACGCGCTGGTTGCGGGCTCGGCCACCTTCAAGGGCGGGCGCGAGGCCTATGCCGGCAACATCGCGGCGATCCGCCGGGCGGCGGAGGGCGCGGCGGGGCAGTGGGTGTGAGGGCCGCGAGCCCGCGGGCGCCAGCGCCCTCAAGGCTCGCCTCCATCCCGTTCCGCGTTCAGGCCAAGAGGATCGGCGACGGTGCCGCGCACGGCCGGCGCAGGATAATCATACCTCCCCGGCGGTCACCCCGTATCACGCTCGAACATCAGCCCCGCCTCGCGAAAGCCCCCGTCGACGTTGAGGGTGTGGCCGTGGACGTAGCGGGCCTCGTCGGAGCACAGGAACACCGCGGCGTCGGCGATCTCCTCCGGGGTGCCGTAGCGGGTCATCGGGATCCGGGCGGCGTAGGCGGCCCGGGTCGCCCGGTCGTGCATCGCCTTGGCGATCTCGGTCTCGATCGCGCCCGGCGCAATGTTGTTGACGTTGATGTTGTGTCGGGCGAGTTCCACCGCCATCACCTTGGTCAGCAGTTCGAGCCCCGCCTTGGCCGAGCCGTAGGCGGCGCGCCCGTTGCCGCCGCGCTGGCCCGACAGCGAGGCGATGTTGACGATCTTGCCGCCGCCGACCCGCACCATCTCGCGGGCGCAGGCCTGCGCCACCATGAAGGCGCCGGTGAGGTTGACGCCGATGATGCGGTTCCACTCGGAGAGGCTGGTCTCCAGGAACGGCGTGTTGCCGCCGATCCCCGCATTGTTGACCAGGATGTCGACGCGGCCGTGACCGGCGAGGATCGCCGCCATCATCGCGGCGACGGATTCGGCCTCCGCCACGTCGACGGCGACCGGCATCACCGCCTCGCCCAGGGTGGCGGCGGCGTGCGCCGCGCCCTCCCGGTTCAGGTCGGCGACGACGACGTTCGCCCCCTCGCGCACGAAAGCGGTCGCGACGGCGAAGCCGATCCCCCGTGCCGCCCCGGTCACCAGGGCGACCTTGCCTGCCAGCCGCTGGGTCATGTCCATCTCCTCACGCGGAATCGCGGCCGCCCTGCCTGACGGCGCAAAAGAAGTCGGGCCGGCCGACCTGGCCCCCTTTGAGCGCCAGTTCGAGCCCGTCGAGGGGCGTGTCGGCGCCGTGGGCGCGGCAGATCGGCGAGCCGGGATCGAGGGGCGCGCGCGCCGTCAGCGCGTCGATCCCGAGTTGCAGCGCGGCGTGGCCCGAGGTGTCGCCGCCGGCGATCACCGCCCGGGTCAGGCCGGCGCCGAGCACGATCTCGCGCAAGGCCCGCCCGAGGCCCGCCCCGAGCCGCTCGCTCGCCAGGACCGGGTCGAGGCCGGCCGCCGCCACCGCCTCGCGGAAGGACGCGACCGCCGGGTCGTCCGGGCCGGCGGCGCTGTAGACGAGGGGCGAGCGGCCCTCGCCGAGGGCGTGCCGCGCCGCCTCGACCACCCGGCCGATCTCCCGCGCGAAGGCCTGCTCGTCGACGAGGCGCCGCGCGTCGAGCCGGATGCCGGCAAAGCCGTGATCGAGGGCGTGGGCGATCTGGCCCGCCGTCGTCGGCGAGACCGAGCCGGACACGGCCGCGATCCGCTCCACCGGCGCGCATCGGGAAGCAGGCGGCTCGGGCGGCAGCAGGCAGGCGGCGCGCCAATGGGCGACGAGGGCGGCCTCGACCCCCTGCGAGCCGATGGCGAAGACCGGGCGTCCGCCGCGCTCCCAGATGAGGCGTCCGGCCTCGGCCAGGGTCTCGGCATCGAGCACGTCGAGGGAGACGATCCTCGCGCCCTCGGCGATGGCCCGGGCGAGCGCCGCGTCGCCCTCGCCCCGCTTCATCGCCACGAAATCGACGAGGCCGACCGGCAGGTCGGTCTGGCGGGCGAGATGACGACCGAGATCGGCCTCGTCCATCGGCGTGACCGGGTGGCGGGCCATGGTCGGGTGGCGGTCGAGGCGGTGGCCGCGGCCGTTCGCCATCGCGAACAGGTGGCCGAAGCTCTGGTAGCGGCCCATCCCCGGATCGGCGACGACCATCGGGGTCCAGTCGTCGGAGACGATGCTCCGGCCGATCTCGGCTGCCCGCCCGATCGAGCCGACCTGCGGCGCCGAATCGAAGGTCGAGCAGACCTTGTAATGCGTGACCGGCGCGCCGAGCGAGGCGAGGAGCCGGAAGGCGGGCGGCAGCTCCCGGTCCATCCAGGCCGGCGGCTGCGAGCGTGCCACCCCGGCGATGCCGATCGCGCGGGCGCCCGCGAAGGCTCGCAGGCGCCCGGGCTCGGGGACCGAGAGGAACAGCACCGTCTCGAGCCCGGCGAAGGCCAGCACCTCCATCGCCGCCGAGGAGCCGGTGAAGTCGTCGCCGTAGAAGGTGACGAGGGGGCCGTCGGGGAGCGGGCGCGCGCTCACGCCGCCCCCTCCAGCGCCTGGGCGAGCGCCGGGTGGGTGCGGGCGTGGTGGTCGAGGGGGATGCCCGCCACCGCCGCCTCCCAGGCCTGGCGCAGGGCCGCCACCCCCTCGCCAGGCCCGCCCGGATGGGCGACGATGCCCCCGCCCGCCGTCACGATGAGGTCGGTCGAGCCGAGCGCCGCGAAGGTGCCGGGCGCCTGGCGCACCGTCTGGCCCGAGGAGAAGACCGGCATCGCCAGGCACGGCTTGTCGGGAAACAGCGGGGTCAGGCAGGTGCGCGCCGAGGCGACGACGCTGTCGTCGTCCTCCGAGAACTTGTTGTCGAGGCCGTTGACGTGCATGTGGTCGGCGCCGGCGAGCCGCCAGATCTTCTGCCAGGCGACGTAGGACCAGCCGAGCAGCGGGTGACGGGTGAGGTATCCCCAGCCGTTGCGGTGGGCGTGGATCGGCAATTCGCTCGTCCGCGCGAGCGCGATCATCCCGACGAGGCCGACCGAGTTGAGGCTCGCCATCACGCAGGTGCCGCCGAGATCGCGCACCAGGTCGTGGCGCCGGCGCATCTCGTCGATCTCGCCGGTGAGGTTGAAGGCGACCATCACCTTCCTGCCCGTGCGCTCGGCGTGGTCGTTGACGACCCGCATCACGGCGCGCGCCCGGGCCTCGAACGGGCAATGCGGCCCGTCGGCCTGCAACTCGTCGTCCTTGATGAAGTCGATGCCGCCGTCGCACAGGGTGCGGACCAGGGCGGCGGTCTCCTCGGGCCCGAAGCCGACGCTCGGCTTGATGATGGTGCCGATGATCGGGCGCGCCTCGACGCCGGCGAGTCGGCGCGTGCCCGCGATCCCGAAGCGCGGGCCCGGATAGGCGTCGGCGAACGCCTGCGGCAGGCGGATGTCGAGGAGGCGCAGGCCGGTGATCGGGCGCAGCTCGAACAGGTTGCCGGCGACGGTGGCCAGCAGGTTCGGCAGCGAGGGCCCGAGATTCTCGATCGGCCAGGACAGGGTGACGTGGGCGCGGCGGAGCTTGCCGGGGTCCACGGCCGCGGTCGTCGGCAGGGACGGCGCCGTGACGGCATCGTCCAGCAGCTCCAACCGCTCGACCCGGGCGGCGGAGCGGGCCTTCAGCTCCGGCGTCTCGCCCGGCACCGGCACGAAGGTGCCGCTCGATTGCTCGCCGGCCATCGTGTCGGCCACCTTGCGGGGATCGCTCGCGGTCTCGAGCAGGTAGTCGGCCTCGATCCGGATCGGGCGCGCGGCTTGGCTCTGGCTCATGCACTCGGCTCCGGCAAACGCGGCGTTGGCGCGGGAGCCTAGCGAAGGGTTTTTCGCGAGAGAACTTGAGTTCGGCGCCGCAACCTGTGAGAAAAACTCCCAGCTCATCCGGGAGCCTTCATGGCGAAGCCGCGCCTGCCCCTCAACGCGCTGCGCGCCTTCGAAGCCGCCGCCCGCCTCGGCAGCATGAGCGCCGCGGCGGTCGAGCTCGGTGTCACCCACGGGGCGGTGAGCCGGCAGGTTCGCGCCCTGGAGGCGCAGCTCGGGCTGCCGCTCCTCGAACGCGGCGCGCGCGCCGTCGCGCCGACGCCGGTTGGGGCGCGGCTCGCCGCCGAGCTGGCGGAGGGCTTCGCGATGATGCAGGCGGCGGTGGCCCGCGTGCAGCCCGGTCCCCTGACCCTGTCGTGCTCGGCCACCGTGATGATGCGCTGGCTGATCCCGCGGCTGGAGCGGTTCAAGCGGGCCCACCCGTCGATCGAGCTGCGGCTCACCGTCAGCACCGGCGAGGTCGACTTCATCCGCGACGAGATCGGGCTCGCGATCCGCAACAGCATGGTCCGGGCGCCCGCGAGCGCGCTCGCCGAGACCCTGATCCACGAGGAGATCGGGCCGGTCTGCCACCCCGCCTACGCCCACCGGATGACGATCGACGGGCCGGACGAACTGGCGGCGCGGGCCCGCATCCTCGGCACCGCGACGCGGCCGGATGCTTGGTCCGAATGGGCCCGGGCGATCGGGCGGCCCGATCTCGCGATGTCTCCCGACGAGGTCTTCGGGCACTTCTACCTGGTGATCCAGGCGGCGGCCTGCGGCCTCGGCTTCGCGCTCGCGCCGCGCCTGCTCGTCGAGGACGAGATCGCCGCCGGCCACCTCGTCGCGCCGCTCGGCTTCGTGCCGGGCCCGCACGAGATGCAGCTCTGGAGCGCCGGGCACCTGCGCCACCGCCCCGACCTGCGCCTCGTGGCGGAGTGGCTGCGGCGGGAGATGGCCGGGACGCGGTGACGGGCGCACGCAAGGCGGCCACGCTCACGCCAGGAACCGGTGCTACGTATCCCGCCTCCCGTCCACAGCCAGCCGATCGCCGATGCTCGTCCGTACAGTTGCGCTCCTCCTGCTCCTCGCCGGTCCCGCCCTCGCGCAGGACTACAACCGCGCCGACGTGGTGCGCGGCCTCTGCCACAAGGACGGCTGCGACGAGTTCCAGGTCCTTCGGGTCGAGCCGATGCTGACCGGCACCACCGGCAGCCTCAAGCGCACGCAGGTGAAGACGTTCCACGCGAGCCATGCCGGCCGCAGCGAGCGCGAGGCGGAGGGCGGCTACGTCTACTGCTCGCCGACGAAGCCCGCCGTGATGGCGCAGGGCAAGACCCGCACGGCGGCCTTCCTGCTGGCGCCCTTCGCCAGCGAGGACAGCCCCGAGACGATCCGCAAGAACGCCAACTTCGTGGCGATGTACTTCGCCATCTGCCACGGCCCGGACGTCGCCAGGCAGGCGGTGCGGGACTTGCGCGGCACGGCCACCTCGCTCGGCTACCGCGTGCCAGCCGCGGCCTCCCGGATGGTCGAGCTGGCCGCACCCGAGGACATCGTCGACCGCGCGCCCGCGCCGGCGGCGGCGGCGCGCCCTGCGCCGGTCGCCCGCCCCGCACCGGTCGTCCCGGCCGCGCCGCGGCGGGAGGCGGCGCCGGGCCTGCTGCCGCCGGGCGAGATCCCGGAGGATTGAGGGCGAGGGCCGTCGAAGGCGGCCCTCGCCGTCACTTGCGCAGCGGCACGCCCTTCGTGGTGAACCGCTGCCCGCCCGCCGGGGGACGCACCGGCCGCTGCGGGCCCCGGCCCTTGCCGGCGCCCAGGCCCGTTCCCGGCGGCTGCGAGAACGGCACGAGCTGGTCGGGCCGCGGCCCGATGAGATCGGCGCGACCCATCTCCCGCAGCGCCTCGCGCAGGAGCGGCCAGTTCTCGGGATCGTGGTAGCGCAGGAAGGCCTTGTGCAGCCGGCGCTGCCGCAGGCCCTTGATCGCCTCGACCGGCTCGCTGCCGCCGCGCCGCACGCCCCGCAAGGGATTGATCTCGGTGTGGTACATCGCGGTGGCGGTCGCCATCGGCGACGGCAGGAAGGTCTGCACCTGGTCGGCGCGGTAGTTGTTCTTCTTGAGCCAGAGCGCGAGGTGCATCATGTCCTCGTCGGTCGTGCCCGGATGCGCCGCGATGAAGTACGGGATCAGGTAGTACTTCTTGCCCGCCTCCTTGGCGGCGGCGTCGAACATCTCCTTGAAGCGGTCGTAGGTGCCGATCCCCGGCTTCATCATCTTGTCGAGCGGGCCGCGCTCGGTGTGCTCGGGCGCGATCTTCAGGCGGCCGCCGACGTGGTGGGTGACGAGCTCCTTGACGTATTCCGGGCTGCGGACCGCGAGGTCGTAGCGCACGCCGGACGCCACCATCACCTTCTTGACGCCTTTCACCTCGCGGACCTTGCGGTAGAGCCGGATCAGGTCGTCGTGCGAGGTGTTGAGGTTGGGGCAGATATCCGGGAAGACGCAGGACGGCAGCCGGCACGCAGCCTCGATCTTCGGGTCCTTGCAGGCCATCCGGTACATGTTGGCGGTCGGTCCGCCGACATCCGAGATCACGCCGGTGAAGCCCGGGGTCTTATCGCGGATCCGCTCGATCTCGCGCAGGATCGAGCCCTCCGAGCGGTTCTGGATGACCCGGCCCTCGTGCTCGGTGATCGAGCAGAAGGTGCAGCCGCCGAAGCAGCCGCGCATGATCGTCACCGAGAACTTGATCATGTCCCAGGCGGGGATCTTGGCGTCGCCGTAGGACGGGTGGGGAGCCCGCGCATAGGGCAGGTCGTAGACCGCATCCATCTCCTCGCTGGTGAGCGGGATCGGCGGCGGGTTCAGCCACAGGTCGCGGTCGCCGTGGCGCTGGACGAGCGGGCGCGCGTTGCCCGGATTGGCCTCCCGGTGCAGCACGCGCGAGGCCCGGGCATAGGCCTCCTTGTCGTCCTTGACCTCGTCGTAGGCCGGCAGCCGGATCACGGTGTCGCCGGGTTTGCGGGTCGCGGCCTCGTCGGCGGAATCGAGGTCGTCGGCGGGCAACTCCGAAAAATGCTCGGGCACGCGCCGGAACAGCGCGACGCCGCGGATCGAGTCGAGCTCGTGCGGCGCCTCGCCGGCGGCCATGCGGTTCGCCACCTCGACCACGGCGCGCTCGGCGTTGCCGTAGATCAGGAGGTCGGCCTTGGCGTCCGCCAGGATCGAGCGGCGCACCTTGTCGGACCAGTAATCGTAGTGCGCGATGCGCCGCAGCGACGCCTCGATGCCGCCGAGGATGATCGGCACGTCCTTGTAGGCCTCGCGGCAGCGCTGCGTGTAGACGATGGTGGAGCGGTCCGGGCGCTTCCCGCCCTCCCCGCCCGCCGTGTAGGCGTCGTCGTGGCGCAGGCGACGATCCGCGGTGTAGCGGTTCACCATCGAATCGAGGTTGCCGCCGGTGACGCCGAAGAACAGCCGCGGCTTGCCGAGCGCCCGGAACGGCTCGGCCGATTGCCAGTAGGGCTGCGCGATGATGCCGACCCGGAACCCCTGCGATTCCAGGAGCCGGCCGATGATCGCCATGCCGAAGCTCGGATGATCGACATAGGCGTCGCCCGTCACCAGCACGACGTCGCAGGCGTCCCAGCCGAGCGCGGCCATCTCGGCGCGGCTCATCGGCAGGAACGGCGCCGCCTTGCCGGCGGGCGGCGACTGGCAACGCAACGGGGCCACGGAACGCGCGGGGACCGGGGAGGAATGGGCGGGAGCTTGGAGTTCCATGGGGGCGATGCATAGGCCGCCCGGACCGCGCCGCCAAGAGCATCGAGCAAGGAACCGCAAGAACAACGCAGGGTGAGCGGGGCGACTCTTCGTCCGCGCAGCAGAACGGTCGAGCTTTGCTTGCCGCCTGCCGCGTGGTCACGCCGACAGGCTCGCCGTCGCGGCCTGCGCATCCCGAACGGCCATCGGACGTCCGGGGGAGCGGGACTCCAGGGGATCGTTAAGGCTCGGCGCCTAGGCTCGCGGATGGTCAACCGTTGTTGAGTGCCCGACCGTGTCCCTGCGTACCAACCTCACCCTCGTGGCGATCGCCGGCCTCGGCTTTTCCACCATCTGCGCCGTCTGCTCGGCGCAGCTCGACCGCGAGCCGCCGCGCCCGCCCCAGCTCGTCGCCGCCGTGAAGGCCGTGCCGCTCGACGAGCCGGTCACCACCGGCTCGATCGTGCCGACGCCGGCCGCCGCCAAGGTGGCCCGGCTGGCGAAGACCGAGCCGAAGCCGGAGCCGAAGAAGGACGCCAGGCCGAAGGCCGAGCCGGCCCTCGATTCCGAGCGCCTCGCCGCTTTGCTGGCCGAGCCGACGGTGATGAAGCCGAAGCGCTAGAAAAAACTCAGCCGCGGCGCAGGGCCCGCGAGGCGGCGGTGCCAGCGAGCGCCGCCAGCCCGAGGGCGATCAGGGCATTGTAGCCGGCGAGCGAGATCCCGAGGAAGCGCCAGGCCGCCGCGGTGCAATCCACCGGGCGGGTGGTCTCGAGGGTCTTGAGGAAGTCGTTGACGCCCGCCGGCGCCGGGCCGGCGCCGCCGCCGCAATCGCTCGGGCCGGGCCAGAAGCCCCACTCGGCCCCGGCATGGTAGGCGCCGAGCCCGGCGCCGACGAGGAAGATCAGCGCCACCAGCGCCAGCAGCCAGGCCGAGAGCCGGCGCGGCAGCAGCAGGGCGGCGGCCAGCAGCGGCAGGGCGAGGTAGTAGGGCTGGCGCTCGGTCAGGCACAGCTTGCACGGCACGTAGCCGAGCCCGTGCTGGAAGACCAGCGCGCCGCCGACCGTCGCGGCGGCGCCGGCGAGCACCAGCAGCGCCGCCGGCCGGGGCGCGGTGAGAGCCTGGACCGTGAAAGCCTGAGCCATGGCAGCGTGATCCTTGGAAGCGTGACCCTTGCGCGTGGTGCCTTCAGAACAGGTAGCGGAAGCCGACGAAGCCGAGCACCCCGACGGCCACGAACACCGCCGCCACCGCGTTCAGGTGCCGGTCGAGGACCGTGCGGATGCCGACGCCGTAGCGGCCGACGAGGCCCGCCAGGATGAAGAACCGCGCGCCGCGCGTGACGAGCGACAGCACGATGAACCAGAACAGGTCGTAGCCGGCGAAGCCCGAGGTGATGGTGACGAGCTTGTAGGGGATCGGGGTGAGGCCCTTGAGTAGGATCACCCAGTGACCGTAATGGGCGTAGGCCTCCCGGAAGGCGTCGGCGCCCTTGTCGAGCCCGTAGAGGTGGAAGAGCCAGGCGCCGAGAGAATCGTAGAGCAGCGCCCCGATGGCGTAGCCGGCAACCCCGCCGACGACCGAGGTCAGCGTCGCGATCAGCGCGTAGGTCCAGGCCTTCTCGGGCCGGGTCACCGCCATCGGCACCAGCATCACGTCCGGCGGGATCGGGAAGAACGAGCTCTCGGCGAAGGACACCGCGCCGAGGGCGTAGGGAGCCGACGGGCGCGCGGCGAGCGCGAGGATCCACTCGTAGAGGCGGCGCAGCATGGGTCTGGGAGAGCCCGTCTTGGCAGGAGGTTCGGGATACGGTCCGGGGTCTTTGAGCACAGGATTGCGGCGCTGGCGAGGGCGTCGGCGGCACAGGCCCGGAGGCGCCGGCAACGGCAGATGCATCGACGGGATGTCGGGTCCGACGCCCCGCGGCGGCGTGTGGAGGTGCAGTCCGGATCCGCGGAAGAACCCGACCGAAAGGATTAAGCCTGATGGCAGGGTGCGGTTTCTTCTTGACCCCACTGTGCGAAACCACCCGAACACCGCCATGATCGATCGTCATCCGTCACCCCGCGTCGATCGTCCTGCACTCCACCGAAGGTCCGCGTGATGCCGTCCCTGCGTTCGCTCCTCGTCCTAGCTCTGCTGCTCCCCGCCCCCGCCCTCGCCGCCGACGACGCGGTGGCGCGCTGGCAGCAGGCCGACGCGGCCTGCGCCCTGCCGGCCTCGCCGCTGGCCAACCAGGCCTGCGAGAACCGCGACCGCTACGCCGCGGCTCTGCGCCGCCAGGGCTGGTGCGAATCGCGCGCCGCGACGGCCTACGAGCACTGGGGCTGGCAGCGCTGCGCCCCGGCCGCGACGGCGCGGGCGATGCCGCGGCGCCGGGCCCGCCCGCACGCCTGATTGCTCCCGCAAATGGAGGATGCGCCGGCCCCGTGACCGGCGCTACCTTGCCGATCTCTGGACCTCGACTTCACGCCCCGCCCGGCCCCGCCACGGCGGGGCTTCTCTCGTCGGTCGGGCTCCCGACGTGATGCGCACGAGCGAACGGCCGGCATCGAGCGGCAGCACCGAGACGGTGGCTGCGTCCGAACCGACGGCCCGCCGAGCCGAGGCGGGCACGGGGCTTCGCAAAGCCACATCGAGCGAGCCCGACCATCCGCGCGGGGTGGGGGGCGTGCTGCACTTCGAGCGATACTCCGCTGGCCGGCTTCGACGCCGCCCCCGCCGCGCGGAACCGGCCAAGCGGCCCCCGGTTGACGCTCGCTCGAAGCGAGAGGACACGAGAGATCCGCGTGCGAGAGACCAGGCGCCCCTCCGCCCTCCCCTCGTCTCCGCCCGCCGGGCCCGCCGCGTGAGGCCAGCGCTCCTCCTCACGGCCGTGTCGCTCCTCGCCGCCGGCGCCGCGCAGGCCGCCGGCATCGGCTCGGGCGGTGGGCCGTCCGAGGTCGTGCTGATCGTCCAGATCGTGCTGCTCCTCACCGTCGGGCGCCTGCTCGGCGAGGCGATGCTGCGCGTCGGTCAGCCGGCGGTGATGGGCCAGCTGCTCGCCGGCATCCTGCTCGGCCCCTCCTGCCTCGGGGCGCTGTGGCCGGAGGCGCAACACTGGCTGTTTCCGCCGGGCCACGACCAGAAGGCGCTCCTCGACGGCATCGCCCAGCTCGGGATCCTGCTCCTCCTGCTGATGACCGGGATGGAGACCGACCTCGCCCTGGTGCGCAAGGTCCGGCGCGCGGCGCTCAGCGTCTCGGTCACCGGCGTCGCGGTGCCGTTCGGCTGCGGCTTCCTCCTCGGGTGGTTCCTGCCCGAGGCGATGCTGCCGCGCCCGGAGCTGCGCCTCGTCACCGCGCTCTTCCTGGGCACGGCGCTGGCGATCTCGTCGGTCAAGATCGTCGCCATGGTGGTGCGCGAGATGGACTTCCTGCGCCGCAACGTCGGCCAGGTCATCGTCGCTTCGGCGATCATCGACGACACGATCGGCTGGGTCATCATCGCGGTGATCTTCAGCCTGGCGCGGGCCGGCACCATCGATCCGTGGGAGGTCGGCCGCAGCCTCGCCGGCACCCTGGTCTTCCTCGGCCTCAGCCTCACGGTCGGGCGCCGCCTCGTCTTCCTGCTGATCCGCTGGGCGAACGATTCGTTGCGGAGCGAGGCCGCGGTGATCACCGCGATCCTGGTGCTGATGGGCGTGCTGGCGCTCATCACGCAAGCGATCGGCGTGCACACCGTGCTCGGCGCCTTCGTCGCCGGCCTCCTCGTCGGCCAGTCGCCGATCCTGACGCGGCGCATCGACGAGCAGCTGCGCGGCGTCGTGACCGCGCTGTTCGCGCCGATCTTCTTCGGGCTCGCGGGCCTGAGCGCCGACCTCACCATCCTGCGCGACCCGCGCCTGCTGCTCCTCACCCTCGGGCTCATCGCCATCGCGAGCCTCGGCAAGTTCGCCGGCGCCTTCGCGGGCGGGCTGCTCGGGGGCTTGAGGCGGCCGGAATCGCTCGCGCTCGCCTGCGGCATGAACGCCCGCGGCTCGACCGAGGTGATCGTCGCCTCGATCGGGCTGGGCATGGGCGCGCTGAGCCAGGACCTGTTCACGATGATCGTCGCCATGGCGCTGCTCACCACGCTCGCGATGCCGCCGACCCTGCGCTGGGCGCTCCACCGCCTGCCGCTGAAGGGCGAAGAGAAGGCGCGGCTGGAGCGCGAGGCGGCGGAGGAACGCGGCTTCGTCGCCAATCTCGAGCGCCTGCTCGTCGCCGCCGACGACGGCCCGAAGGGACGATTCGCCGCCCGGATCGCCGGCCTCGTCGCGGGGGCGCGCGGCATGCCGGTGACGGTGGTGCGGCTCGGACCGGAGGGGGACCGTGCGATCCTGGCCGGCGCCGTGGCGGACGCCGCGCACGGCGCGCGCGACGAGGAGACCGGCGCGGTCGAGGTGACGGAGCTCGTCCGGGCCGAGCCCGCCGCCGAGGCGGTGGCCGAGGAGGCCGCCAACGGCTACGACCTCCTGATCGTCGGCATCGACCCGACCGTGGCGCCACAGGGCGGGCTTGCCGACGCCGTCGCCGGCGCGGCCGAGCGGTTCGACGGTCCCCTCGCCATCGCGGCGGCGCGCGGCGCCCACCGCGACGATCCGGGGCGCGCCGCCCTGTCGATCCTGGCGGTGATCGACGGTACCCGGGCCGCCCGACGCGGGGCCGAGATCGCCGTGACGCTCGCCCGCGGCGCGGGCGCGCCGCTGACGGTGCTGTTCCTGTCGCAGGCCGCCGGCGCGCGCCGGCGCCTCACCGGCCTGGGAGAGAGCGATTCATCGGCCCTGCGCGACGTGCTCGACCTCGCCGAGCGGGCGGGCCTGCGGGCGCGGGCTGAGGTGCGCGCCACGCGGACGCCGGAGCGCGAGATCCTGCGCCGGGCTCGCGCCGGCGACCACGACCTGATCGTGATGGGCGTCACCCGCCGCGCCGGTGACGGCGCCGCCTTCGGGCCGCTGGCCGAGACGGTGCTGGAGGCCTCGGACCGCTCGGTGCTGTTCCTGGCGAGCTGATCCGCAGCCGCCCTCAGTTCCGGTCGTCCGGCAGCGACGGCAGCGGCTGCACCGCGATTCCCTCCTCCAGGAGCGAGCGTGCCTCGGTGAGGCTGGCCTCGCCGTAGATCGCCCGCTGCTCGGTCTCGCCGTAATGCATCCGCCGGGCTTCCGCGGCGAAATTCTCGCCGACGTGGTCGGCGGTGCGGGCGACGTGCTCGTGCACGGCGCGAATCATCGCGCGCAGCTGCCGCTCGGGCTCGGAGACCAGGCTGACCGGCGCCTCGGCCGGGGCCGGCGCCGCGGGCGCGCTCGGCGGCGCCTCGACGGGGGCCGGCAGATTCGCCGCGCGGCCGAGCGACGGCGCCATGATCTGCTTGGCCACCTTCGGGCTGTTGCAGAACGGGCAGGTCACGAAGCCGGCCCGCGCCTGCTCGTCGTAGGAATCGCTCGACGGGAACCAGCTCTCGAAGCTGTGGCCGGAATCACAGGACAGGGCGTAGCGGATCATGACCGGAATATCGGGGGGCGGGCGCGCGGCTGCGAGGGCCTGCGACGCTTGAGGCACCCCTTGTGGCGGAAATCCGGCGCCAAGGGAAATGCCCTCTCGGAAGGTGGCGCCCGTCAGGCGCGGGCGGCCTCGACCACCACCGGCCGGGCGTGGCGCAGGGCCGGGATGCGGGCGCGGGCATCCGTCACGAGGGCCATGTCGATCTCGGCCACGATCACCCCGGGCTCGTTGCCGTCGGCCTCGGCGAGCACCCGGCCCCAGGGGTCGACGATGAGCGAGTGGCCGTAGGTCTCGCGCCCGTCCTCGTGCCGGCCGCCCTGCGCGGCCGAGATCATGAACGAGCCGGTCTCGATCGCCCGGGCGCGCTGGAGCACGTGCCAATGCGCCTCGCCGGTCTGGCGGGTGAAGGCGGCGGGCGCCGACAGGATCTCGGCCCCGGCTTCGGCGAGCGCCCGGTACAGGGCGGGGAAGCGCACGTCGTAGCAGATCGCGACCCCGAGCCGGCCCCAGGGCAGGTCGGTGACGACCGCCCGGGCGCCGCCGGTATAGGTCGCGGACTCGCGGTAGCTCTCGCCGTTCGGCAGGTCGACGTCGTAGAGGTGGAGCTTGTCGTAGGCCGCCGCGATCGCGCCCTCGCGGTCGATCACGAAGGCGCGGTTGGCGACCTTGTCGCCGTTCTTCACCGCCAGCGAGCCGACATGGACCACGACGCCCCGCTCGCGGGCGACGTCGCGCAGCGCGCCCAGCGTCGCATCGTCCTCCGGCGCGCGGATCTTCTGGAACAGGCTCGCCCGGTCGCGCTCGAGGAGCGAGGTCATCTCGGGCGTCTGGACGTAGTGCGCCCCGCGCTCCGCCGCCTCGCGGATGCCCGCCACCGCGGCGTCGCGGTTCTGCGCGGGGTCGCGGCCGGAGCGCATCTGCACGCAGGCGGCGACGAAGCGGGGAGCGGTCATGGGCTGGAACTCCGGGAAGGCCCGGCCAGCTTACGACGGGCGGCCGGACCCTGCCAGAGGGTCAGCCGGCGAGCAGCGGATCGAGGCGGCCGGAGCGGTCGAGGGCGTAGAGGTCGTCGCAGCCGCCGACATGGGTCGGGCCGACGAAGATCTGCGGCACGCTGGTGCGGCCGCCGGCCTTGTCGATCATCTCGCGCCGGGCGCCCGCCTTGGCCTCGACGTCGATCTCGGTGAAGGCGGCGCCCTTCTCCTGCAGCAGCGACTTGGCCGCCGCGCAATAGGGGCACCAGCTGGTGGTGTAGATCGTGACCGGCTGCATCCGTCGGCTCGCGCGCTGCTGGCAAGGCCCCCGATATAGGAGCCCGGGCACGGCCGCGCCAGCGGCGGCGTCAGGCCGCCATCAGCTTCTCGACTTCGGTCACCAGCTCGCGCAGGTGGAACGGCTTCGACAGGACCTTGGCGTCCTTCGGGGCCTTCGAATCGGGGTTGAGCGCGACCGCCGCGAAGCCGGTGATGAACATCACCTTGATGTCGGGGTCGAGCTCGGTGGCACGGCGCGCCAGCTCGATGCCGTCCATCTCGGGCATCACGATGTCGGTGAGCAGGAGCTCGAACGGCTCCTCGCGCAGGCGATTGTAGGCCGAGAGCCCGTTGTCGAACGAGGCCACGTCGTAGCCCGCGTTCTGGAGCGCCTTGGCGAGGAAGCGACGCATGTCGTTGTCGTCTTCCGCGAGGAGGATCTTCATGAACGAAAGTCCCGGATACCGATTCGGTGCGTTCATTCCATAAAGCGGCCGCGTGGTAAACAGAGTGTTGACGCCGGGCCCGCCGCGCCGGTTTCCCCCGGCGGATTCTGAACGCGCCGTCGCTTCCTCGCAGCAGTGGACAGGCCGGCGAAGGGACGCCAGATTAGCCGGATGAAGGTGCGAACACGTCCCACCCCGCTCTGCCGGACGGCCGGATGAGCCGGGTCTCCCCCGCCAGCCTGTTCACGCCGCCCTTCCGGGTGGACGAGCCGGAGCGGCAGACCCTGCCGTTCGTCTTCAACACCGGGCATTCGGGGGCGGTCTACCCGGCCTCCTTCGTCGCCGCCTCGCGGCTCGACGCTGTGGCCTTGCGCCGCTCGGAGGACGCCTTCGTCGACCGGCTCTACGCGCCCGTCGTGTCCCTGGGGGCGCCGCTGATGCAGGCCGCCTTCCCGCGGGCCTATCTCGACGTCAACCGCGAGCCCTACGAGCTCGACCCGCGGATGTTCGACGGGCGGCTGCCGCCCTTCGTCAACGTGCGCTCGATGCGGGTGGCCGGCGGCCTCGGCACGGTGCCGCGGGTGGTGGCGGACGGCCAGGAGATCTACCGCGCCCGCCTGCCGGTCGAGGAGGCGATGGCGCGGATCGAGGATCTGTACAAGCCCTACCACCGCACCCTGAAGGAACTGGTGGCGCGCACCGCCCGCAGCTTCGGCCACGCGGTGCTGATCGACTGCCACTCGATGCCCTCGACCAGCCTCGCCCGCGACGAGGGGCCCGCCGTCGACGTGGTGCTCGGCGACCGCTTCGGCACGAGCTGCGCGCCGGACCTCGTCGACTGCGCCGAGGCCGCCTTCCGCAGGCACGGGCTCAGGGTGGTGCGCAACAAGCCCTATGCGGGCGCCTTCATCACCGAGCATTACGGCGAGCCGGCACTCGGCCGCCACGCCCTCCAGATCGAGGTCAACCGCGCCCTCTACATGGACGAGCGCAAGCTCGTGCCGCGCCCCGGCTTCGACGCCCTGTCGCGGACCCTGACGGCGGTGGCGGAGACCCTCGGCCACGCCTCCCTCGACCTCGCGCCCCGCCGCATCGCCGCCGAGTAGAGCGCGCGGCGCGGGGCATGCCTGGCGTGTTGCAACGCAATCGCGCGCTGACATAAAGCAGGGGCGACCGCAAGGGAACGCCCGCCATGATCGACCTCCGCCTCCGCCGCAGCGTGCTCTACATGCCGGGCTCCAACCAGCGCGCGCTGGAGAAGGCGCGCACGCTGGCCGCCGACGCCCTGATCCTCGACCTCGAGGACGCGGTGGCGCCCGAGGCCAAGGAGACGGCGCGCGAGCAGGTCTGCGCCGCGGTGCGCCAGGGCGGCTACGGCGAGCGCGAGCTGATCATCCGGGTCAACGCCCCCCAGACCCCCTGGGGCGAGGCGGATCTCCGCGCCGCGATCGAGGCCAGGCCCGACGCGATCCTGATGCCGAAGGTCTCGTCCCCGGCGGTGCTCGAGAGCATCGCCGACCGGCTGGAGGCCCTGGACGCCCCGCCGGAGATCAAGATCTGGGCGATGATCGAGACTCCGGCCTCGATCCTCAACATCCAGGCGATCGCCGCGGCGCGGCGCAACCCCGGCACCCGCCTCACCTGCTTCGTGCTCGGCACCAACGACCTCGCCAAGGACACCTGGACGCAGATCGTGCCCGGTCGCGCCCCGATGATGCCCTGGCTGATGACGGCCCTCGCCGGCGCCCGCGCCGAGGGCCTGGTCATCCTCGACGGCGTCTACAACAACTTCTCCGACGTCGAGGGCTGCCGCGAGGAATGCGAGCAGGCCCGCATCCTCGGCTTCGACGGCAAGACCCTGATCCATCCGAACCAGGTGCCGCTCGCCAACGCCGCCTTCGCGCCGACCGAGGAGGAGGTCGCGGTCGCCCGCACGGTGATCGAGATCTACGAGCGGCCCGAGAACGCCAAGCGCGGCGCGATCCAGATCAACGGCCGCATGTTCGAGCGCCAGCACATCCCGATGGCCCGCCGCTCGGTGGCCTGGGCCGAGGCGATCGCCGCCAAGGGCCAGTAATTCACGCGCCCGCGGGGCGAGTCATCCGGGCTTGACGCCCGGGTGGTTGCGGCGCACAAATTGTTGAGGAACAATTAACGCGCGATCTCCGGGGGCGCTCCCGGAGCCGCCCGCCCGGCACCACCGGGCTCGACTTGGCGCCCCGTCCGTGCCGGCGCCGCTCCCTCGATCGATCTTGCGACGGAGATGCCCATGCGCTGCGCGCCTCCCGCCTTCGAGACCATCTTCCGCATCCCCGGCGAGCACCGGCTCGAGAGCGCCGGCATGCTCGGCCGCGGCGGCCGGGTGTTCGGGATGTGCTGGTTCCACCAGGAATACGACGGCGACGACCGCCTGGTGGCCCGATACGAGACCTACGACGAGGTCGGGGCCGACGGGGCGCCGCGCTGCGGCTGGCGCCGCTACGACGAGGCCGGCCGCCTCACCCTCGGGCACGAGGTCGGCATGCGCTGGGCCGCCCTGGTCGAGAGCCTGTCGCGCCGCGAGGCCGAGACGGTGCTGCAATCCCCGCGGCAGGCGGCGGAACTCGTGCCGGCCTGAGTTCTGGCGTCTCGGCTTCGTCCCAGGCGACACTCCGTTTTATCGGCCAGCCAATCGATCTGGCGCCCACATCGACAACTCCCTGCGTCATCCCGGGGCTCGCCGACAGGCGAGAACCCGGAATCCATGACCGCCGACGCGGGAGGAAGCGGATCGCGTTCCGCCTCGGCCTGCATCGTCAGCGGCCATGGTTCCCGGGCTCCGCTTTCGCGGCCCTGGAATGACGTCGAGAATGGCGATTCTATCATCCGGCCCGACCGGGCCCGGAGCTATGCGGCGTCCTCCGCCAGTCCCGACCTACCGTGCCGGCTTCTTGGCCGCCTCGGCGGCCGGCGGCGTGATGCTGCCGGTCTGGGTCACCTTGTCCTTTGCCGCGTCGAGGCGCTTGGTCAGCGAGGCGAGGTCGCGCTGGGTGGCGGCGAGCTGCGCCTTGGCCTTGTCGCGGGTCGCGCCGAGCTGGGCGATCTCGTCGCGCGCCGCGGCGATCTTGGCCTGGCGGTCGCGCAGCTCGGCCTCGACGTCCTGGAACTGCTTGAAGCGGGCGGCGAGCGCGTCGCGCTGGCCTTCGGTCTCCGCCAGCTGGGCCCGCAGCGCGCTCTTGCCCGAGGAGGAGACGCCGTAGGCGCCCCAGCCCGACAGGGTGCCGAGGCCGAGGATGCCGGCGGCGAGGATGGCGGGATGAGGGCGGAACCGCAGGGTACGCATCGGCAGTCCTCGTCAGGTACTCGTAGGGCTGCCAGCGGCAGCCGAGGATGTCCCGAACCCGGGATCACGACTGTCCCGCAGTATGACCCGGCTTCGTTAACGCCAGCTTGCCGCGATTCGTCGCCGAAAACCTTAACGAAACGTGACGAGCCGGATCGCGTGGCCGGATCCGGGCGGATAACCCGTCCAAGGCCGCATCTTCGCCGAATTGTTAGAGCATAGATCGCCATCAGGTGACGGGCCCGGCAACGGGACGGCGGTTAACCGATTGATCCGAGCCCCGGTGATAGTCCCTCGACTTGCCGGCCGGATCCGGCGTCCGGGACGAGGTGCTGGGGCATTCCAGCGGTCGCGCCCCCTCGCCGCTCCGCAAGGCCTGCATCACATGCGCCCCGTTGACACTTGCGCTGCGTTGCAGCATCGTGATTGCTGCGTCGCACAAATCCTCACGGGCGGCGCGCGTAGCGAGAGCCAGAGGCAACGCCCATGAGCAGCACCCAGAAGCCCTTCGAGATCCCGTCCGAGATGCGCGACTTCGCCGAGAAGGGCGTCCAGAACGCCCGCACGGCGTTCGGCACCTTCCTGGGCTCCGCCCGCAAGCTCGCCGAGACCGTGCAGTCCTCGACCCAGACCTCGCAGACCGGCATGGGCGCCGCCGTGACCCGCGGCTTCGACTACACCGAGCAGCACGCCACCGCGACCTTCGACCTCGCCGAGAAGCTGGTCCGCAGCCGTGACGTCAAGGAAGCGCTGGAACTCCAGGGCGAGTACATGCGCAACCAGATGAGCGCGCTCCAGAGCCAGGCGAAGGAGTTCGCCACCCTGTCCGAGTCGATCAAGGCCGACCTGAACAAGGCCCAGGCCAAGGCGTAACCCGGCCGAGGCCCGGATTTCGTCGCGGGCGAGGCTTCGCCCCGCACCGGAAGACCGGGCCGGCCGTCGCGGCGCGGGCGAGAGACCCGCGATCCGCCGACCGCCCGCGGACGGGAGAATGTGACCGGCGGCGCGCGTCGTTGCGCCGTCGATCGGCCGCGCGGCCTCGTCCGCGCCGACCTGCCGGTGCCCCGGACGAGCCTGCCGGCGCGCCGGCTTCGCGCGTCCGCCCCCGCATCGGGCGAGGGCGGCCGCCCGCCGGGCGACGCGCCAGGGACGCGGCGCCCGCTACTCCGAGGAGGCCGAGCCATGACCACGACGCGCCGCGGCGACAGAAACCGCAAGCCACCCCGCCGCCCCCCTGTCCGGACGGCGGCACGCGCGGACGATCATGCCAAGTCGAGCAAGCCGACGGCCAGCGAGATGACCGCGGCCGAGACGACGTCCGACGAGGCGATGAGCGACGAGACCTCCGCCGAGCTGGAGCAAGCGGGGGCCGAACAGCCCGGCACCGCCCCGACCGCCGCGGCCGAGGACGCGCCGAAGGGGCCCGTCGCCGAGCCGGAGCAGGCGACCGCAGAGCCTGCCGAGGCGCCCGCCGACGAGGCCGAGACCAAGGCCGACGCGTCGTCGGACGACGCTCCAGTCGAGGCGCCCGCCGCCGAGGAGCCGGTCGCCGCGGAGGCTGTGGCTCAGGACGGATCCGTCGCTCAGGCGCCCGCGGCGGAAGCCGCTGCCTCCGAGACCGAGCAGGACCCGGCCCAGGATCCGGCACAGGACCCGGCCCCTCAGGATACCGCTCCGGCGACGGCTGAACCGCCCGTTACCGAGGCGACCGCCGACGCGTCGGACGGTCCCGGCGCCAAGGACCGGGACGAGGTCCCGCTCGCGGCGATGCAGGGTCTCATCGAGATCAACGGCCGGCTGGTGGCCTTCTTCCAGGGCGAGAGCCAAGCGGCCCTCGCCTTCTGGAAGGCCGCGCTCGCGGTCCGCACCCCGGGCGACCTCGCGCAGCTCCAGGCCGCCGAGATGAGCCGGGCCGTCGATGCGGCGCTCGCCTGCTGGCAGGACCTCGCCCGCCGGATGGGGCGCTTCCCGGCGTTCAAGGTGCCCCGCGCCCGCGCCCGCGCCGCCTGATCCGATCCGGGCCGGACTCCGTCCACGGATGCCGGCCCGGCTCCCTGCGATTTGCAAAACGCAAAGGAAACCAGGATGTTGGATGCTTGGTACGCGACCGCGATGCTCGCCATGGAATCCCAGCGGGTCATCGAACTGCGCATGGTCAAGCTCGCCTGGGGCGGCCTGGCCGGACAGGTCGAGGCGCAGAGGATGGTGAGCGAGAAGATCGGCGCGGCCCTGGAGGCGACCGGCACCCTGCTCGGCGGCGGCACGCCGGAGGCGGTGATCGACCGCTACCGCGAGCACGTCCGCAACAACGTCGAGCGCCTGTCCGCTCCGGCCGGCACCAGCGGCCACTGAGGGACCCGGCATCGATCCCGCGCGACCGGTCGCGCGGGAACGCCGACATTCATCGCGCTAGTTGATGGCGCAGAAGCCCGCGCCGGAGCCGAACACCCGGCCGGTGCACCAGGGGCGCACCGGCACCGGGGCGCGAACGGGCGCCGGGGCCGCCGCGGGCCGCACGGCCGCCACCGTGGCGCCGGTGGTCATCGGCTCCGACCCGCCCGCATCGGCCGCCGCCACGTAGGTCCGCGGCTCGGCGGCAGGCGCCCGGGCCGGCGAGGTCTCGGCCGGGGCGGCGTGGCTGCGGCTCGAGACGAAGAACACGCCGCCGCCGCCGCGCCGGCCCCGCGCCTCGGCGGGCACGGCCGCCACGATCCCGACGGCGACCAGACCGAGCATCAGACCCGTACGCATATCCGTCTTCCCCTCGCGGCCGCGAGCGGCGGCCAGATCCGGGGATGATGATGGCCCTCCGGCGTTAATCCGGCATCGCACCCGATCGGTGGCATTCGAGCGATTCGCCCGGAAAATCTCACGCCTTGCGCAGCCACAAACTGGTCTCGAAGGCGCCCGGCGGCAGGGGCAGCCGCGCGAGCACGCCGTCGAGCGGCCACCCGGTCCGGACCGCGACGTAGCGGCTGGCAAAGAGCGGAGCGTAGGCGCCGCCCTGAAGCAGCGCGCCGGCGAGCAGTTGCTCGTTGTAGCCGCGCCAGGCCCATTCCGGCGGGTAGGCGTCCGGCAGGAACACGTCGTGCAGGTGCACGATGACCCCGGAGGCGAGGCGCGGCAGCACGTCGAGGAAGAGCCGGTCGACGTCGGTGCCCGGCATCGCGACGTGGCTCGAATCGATGAACAGCACGTCGCCGGGCCCGAGGGACGCCGCCTCCTGCGCGTCCGCGGGCCCGAACAGGCGCGCCTCGTGGCGCAGGCCGAGGCCGGCGAGGGGCGCGCGGGGCGCCGGGTCGATGCAGGTGATCGCGGTCGACAGATCGCCGTCCCGGACAGCCTGCGCGAGGAAGCGGGTGGAATGGCCCGAGCCGATCTCGACGATGCGGCGGGGCCGCTCGCGGCGCACCAGCGCGTAGGCGGCAGCGGCGTCGAGGCGCGGGAACCAGTCCTGGGTGAAGCGCGCCGGCCGCTCGCCGACGAGGCCCGGCCCGCCCGCCGCGATCCGGTCGAGATCGGGGGCGTGCGCTTCGATCGCCGCCAGGACCGCCCGGAATGCGGGCTCGGCCCCGGACAAGATCGGGCGGAGGGCCGGGTAGCCCTCCGCCCGCGCCGCACCGGCGTGCCGGTACGGGATCAGGAAGCCGCCCGCCGGCAGGCCGAGCAGGGTGCGAAGACCGAGCCCGGCGCGGCGCAGGCGGCTCATCCGGCCTTGCGCACCGTCATGTCGCGCAGGTCCGGGGTGATGCCGGGGCCGTCGACGGGCGGCGGCGGCACGGCGGCGGGCGACTTCGCCTTGCTGCGCAGGGCCTCGGCGAGGCGGCCGCGCTCGAACAGCAGCACCACGCCGATCGCCAGGGCGAAGGGGACGAGCAGGTAGAACAGGCGGAAGATCAGCACGGCGGCGAGCACGTCGGTCTTCGGCAGGTCCGGCATCGCCGTGATGAAGACGAGCTCGAACACCCCGATGCCGCCCGGCGCGTTGGAGACCAGCGCCACCGAGAACGAGGCGAGGAACACCGCGAGGACCACGAGGAAGCCCGGATTGCCGGCCTCCGGCAGGGCGAAGTAGATGATGCCGGCCGCACCCAGCAGCTCGAGCGGCGCCGCGATCAGCTGGCGGGCCATGATGTTGGGGCGCGGATACTCGATCTTGAACGAGCGGATGTGCAGCGGCCGGAAGTGCAGGATCGAGCCGATGGCGTAGAGGGCGACGAAGCCGAGGAGCCCGAAGCCGACGAGGCGGGCGGTGGTCGGGCTCGCGAGCACCGGCGGCAGCAGGCTCGCGACGCGCTGCAGGAGCTCGGGCTCCAGCACCAGCACCAAGCCGCCGAGGAAGGCCGTGCCGAGGCCGAAGGTGAAGGAGCACAGTGCCACCAGCACCGCCACCTGCGCCGGCGTGAGGCCCTTCGACGTGTAGGCGCGGTAGCGCACCACGGCGCCGGAGAACACCGAGGCGCCGATGTTGTGCGACAGCGCGTAGGTGGTGAAGGAGCACACCGACACGAAGAGCCAGGAGATGCCCTTCACGCCGAGATGCAGCAGCGCGATCCGGTCGTACCAGGCGAGCGCGCCGTAGGCGACCAGGGTCGAGAGGATCGCGAGCGCGTAGCGGTGCGGCGGGATCGCCGCCAGGCTCGCCTTCACGTCGGCGAAGGACAGGCCCTTGAGCAGGTGCCACAGCAGGTAGACCGAGACCACGACGGCCCCGAGGCCGATGACCGGCCAGATGAACTCTTTGACTTTCTTCATCGCGGTCGTCGCGTCCCCAGTTCTCGCGCGCTTCTGCCCGACCCTGCGGGCGACCGCAAGGATGGCCCGTCGCGGCGGACTCCTCCTTTCATGGGATCGTGACGGTTTCGTGCCGGTCCCGCGGCGAGACGCGGTCCCGGACGCAGGGTCAGGCGCCCCTCGCGTCGAGCCAGTCGAGGAGCAGGCGCGCGACGCCCTCCGAGCCGAGATCGAGCTGGAGGAAGTGGGCGATGCCCGGCACGGTGCGGTGCTGGGCGCCGTGGTAGAGCGCAGTGCGCCACGTCGTCGCCGGCCAGATCATGCGGTCGTCGCCGCCGCCGAGGACCAGGGTCGGCACGCCCGCGAAGGCCGCCGAGAACGGCAGGAGCGGCACGTGCGCCTCGGCGAGCGCCACCGGGCTCTCGGCGGACATCCGGGCGGCGTAGTTCTGCGCCCGTTCCAGCGGCAGCCCTTCCGAGAACAGCCAGTGCCGGGCGAGCGCCACCGCCGGCTCGCGGCCGGGCAGCAGCGAGCCCGCCAGCGCCTCGACCCAGAAGCCCGCATCGGTCATCGCGATGCGCGGGCCGACGACGCCCAGGCCTTCCGGCGGCAGGGAGGCCATCAGGACGAGGCCGCGCAGCGGGACGTGGCCGAGGACGCGCTGCGCCAGCAGCCCGCCGAGCGAGTGCCCGACCAGCACCGGCGGCTCGTCCCATTGCGAGAGCGCGAGCTTCAGGTCGGCGAGGTAGTCGGCGAGCGTGCTAGCGCGCAGGTCGCGCCCGCCCTGGCTGCGGCCGTGGCCGCGCAGGCTCACCGCCGCCGCGCGGCGCCCGCGCCGGGCGAGGTGAGGCAGGAAGATCTCCTCGAACATCCAGGCGCCGCCGAAGGCGCCGTGCACGAACAGGAGCGGCGCGCCGCGGGGCTCGCCGGCGGGCTCGGCCTCGATCCATTCGAGCGCCGGGCCGTCGCCGCGCTCGATCATGCGGCGCGATACCTGAGCGCGGGGCTCGGTGACGACGGTGAAGCGGCGCCGGTCCCGCGCGTGGGCGTCGTGCATGCTCGTGCCTCTCAGCGGTCCGGCGGCCGGCCCACCAACGCATCTAATGGCCAAGCCCCGTTCGCCCAGCCGTCCGGACGGCGGAACGCCCGAATCGCGACAGCGTGGCACGACAAAGCTTGACACAAGTGAAACGGCCCGGCCCCTTCGGGACCCGACATCCCGACGGGAGACATTCGCGCCGTGAGCGACCAACCGACCGACGGACCGCGCCTGTGCCTCGACGGCTACACCCCGGTTCCGCCGACCCACGTCGCCGCCGTGGTGACCTACCTGGAGATGCGCGAGCCCCCTCCCCCGCGACCGCGCGAGCCTGTCCAGGTCGCGGCGATCGGCTCTGACGTCCCCCGCTACCGGGCGCTCTACGCCGCGATCGGCACGCCGTGGCTGTGGTTCGGCCGCTCCCGGATCGGCGACGACGCGCTGCTCGAGATCCTGGGTGATCCGGACGTCGAGGCCCTAGCCCTCGTCGCGGACGGGCGCGACATCGGCCTCCTCGAGCTCGATTGGCGCCAGCCCGGCGAGGCGCAGCTCGCCTATTTCGGCCTCGTGCCGGGGGCGGTCGGGCAGGGACTCGGGCGGCGGCTGATGGACGAGGCCGTGGCCCGCGCCTTCGCGCGCCCGATCGACCGGTTCTGGGTGCATACCTGCACCCTCGACCATCCGGGCGCGGTCGAGTTCTACCGGCGGTCGGGCTTCCGCGCTTACGCCCGGGCGATCGAGGTCGCGCCGGACCCGCGGCTCACCGGTGACCTGCCCCGCATCGCTGCCGGGCAGATCCCGTTGCTCGCGGGGTGATCCGATGCCCGGAAGATTCCTTCCGGACATCGGATCACCAGCCCGCGCGGTGAAGCCGTGGGCTTCACACGCCTGAGCGAAGCCGATTTCCGCATCGCGAAGCGATCAAGCGGAAATCGTACGAGTCGTCAGGCCCGGGCGCGGCCGAGCCCGATCGCGTCCATGCTCGCCTGGTCGCGGGCGTTCTCGGCGGCGCGCTCGCCCGAGCGCTCACGGTCGTCGAGGATCTCGACCTTCTTCAGCTCCTCGAAGGCCTCGGCGAGCGCCGCCTTGGCCTCCGCGAGCTGGACGTCGAGGTCCTCGGCCGAGCGGCGGATGTTGTCGCGGCGCTGCGCGGCCGCGCGGGCGTAGGTCGGATAGGCGAAGTGGGCCGGATCGGAGATCCCGGCCCGCTGCTCCTCCTGGCCGATCTCGCGGTCGAGATCGGCGGCCATGCGGGCGAAATCGGCGATCATCGCCTCGATTTGCGCGACTTTGCGGCGCTTCTCGTCGGCCTGGAAGCGGCGCAGCCGGATGAGCGTGTCCCGCGACTTCATTGGTACTCTACTCCCGCCAGCGGCTTGCGGCCGAGCTTCGAGCCCGCCACGCGCCGTCACGCGGCCGCGTCTGCGGACCGCGCGACCGGCCCTCACGGCCCGCCGACGATCGCGGCGAGGCGTTCGTAACCCTCGCGGATGGAGGTTGCTTCTTCCTTACCCTGCCCCAGAAAAGCCTCCAGATCCGGCATCAACCCGATCGCCTCGTCGACCTCCGGCGAGCTGCCGGGGCGGTAGGCGCCCAGCCGAATCAGCTCCTCCATGTCGGCGTAGGTCGAGAGCACCCGGCGGGCGCGGCGCACCACCGGCAGGAAGTCCGGGTCGCAGGAGCGCGGCATGGTGCGCGACACCGAGCGCAGCACATTGATCGCCGGGTAGCGCCCGCGCTCGGCGATGGCGCGCTCCATCACGATGTGGCCGTCGAGGATGCCCCGCACCGCATCGGCCACCGGCTCGTTGTGGTCGTCGCCCTCGACGAGCACGGTGAACAGGCCGGTGATCGCCCCCTCGCCGGTCCCGGGCCCGGCCCGCTCAAGGAGCCGCGGCAGCTCGGAGAACACCGTCGGGGTGTAGCCCTTGGCGGTCGGCGGCTCGCCGGCGGCGAGCCCGATGTCGCGCTGGGCCATGGCGAAGCGGGTGATCGAGTCGACCATGCACAGGACCTGCGCGCCGCAATCGCGAAAATGCTCGGCGAGCGCGAAGGTGACGTAGGCGGCGTTGCGGCGCATCAAGGCCGGCTCGTCGGAGGTGGCGACCACCACGACCGAGCGGGCGAGGCCCTCCTCGCCGAGGTCGTCCTGGAGGAATTCCTGCACCTCGCGGCCGCGCTCGCCGACGAGGCCGATCACCGCGACGTCGGCGGCGGTGTAGCGCGCCAGCATCGACAGCAGCACCGACTTGCCGACGCCGGAGCCGGCGAAGATGCCCATGCGCTGGCCCGCGCACATCGTCAGGAAGGTGTTGATGCAGCGCACCCCGAGATCGAGCGGCGGCCCGACCCGGCGCCGCGCGTGGGCCGGCGGCGGATCGGCCTGGAGGCCGTAAGCGACGGGCCCGGGCGGCAGCGGCCCCTTGCCGTCGATCGGCCGGCCGAGGGCGTCGACGACGCGGCCGAGCCAGGCGCGGCTCGGGCGGATCGCGCCGGCGCCCTCCGCCCGCACCCGGGCCGGGCAGCCGCGCCGCACGCCCTGGAGCGAGCCGAACGGCATCGCCAGGGCGTGGGGCCCGGAGAAGCCGATGATCTCGCAGGGCACCGCGGTGCCGGCGGATTCGTTCACCACGACGTCGAGCCGGCCGCCGAGCCGCATCGCCGCCACCGGGCCGGCGACCTCGATCAGGAGGCCGCGCACCGCGACCACCCGGCCGAAGGTCTCGACCTCCTCGATGCCGGACAGCGCGGCAAGGGCGGCATCGAAGCGCCCTCCCCCGGACGCGGACGCGCTCATCTCACCATCCTGTTGATACGAGGCCGTTTCCCGAACCGTGATGGCGCCATTGCCGGATTCCATCAACGATCCATTTACCCCTCTCCTTAACACTGAGGCAGATGGGATCCGCGGTGGGTGCCCGGAGGTTCTCCGGGGGCGTGGCGCGGGCGCAACATCAGGGGCGAGCCTCAATGATGCGAGTCATTTAGGCGGTCCGGCAGTGGCGGGATGCAGATATGCTACCGCGATTCGGCCGGAACGGAACGACAACCCGCAAGGGTCCGGACCATCGGCGGTTTCCTAACCGCTTGCGGGACCGGAACAGGGTTTGTTAACCGTTCGGGCATAGCGTCGCGGTTCGGAAGATAACGGGCGTCCCCCACGGGCCGGTGGGAGACGGGCGGCGGGGGCTTGCCTTAACCCTTGAGGGCCAGGGCTTGGGGACCTGAGATGCGGGTACTTCTGATCGAGGACGACAGCGCGACAGCGCAGAGCATCGAGTTGATGCTCAAGTCCGAGAACTTCAACACCTACACGACCGACCTCGGCGAGGAGGGTGTCGATCTCGGCAAGCTGTACGACTACGACATCATTCTGCTCGACCTGAACCTGCCCGACATGTCGGGCTACGAGGTTCTGCGCTCGCTGCGGGTGGCGAAGGTCAAGACCCCGATCCTGATCCTCTCCGGCATGGCCGGGATCGAGGACAAGGTGAAGGGCCTCGGCTTCGGTGCCGATGATTATCTCACCAAACCTTTCCACAAAGATGAACTGGTCGCGAGAATCCACGCGATCGTGCGCCGGTCGAAGGGCCACGCGCAGTCGGTGATCACCACCGGCGACCTGATCGTGAACCTCGACCAGAAGACGGTCGAGGTGTCGGGCTCGCGGGTGCACCTCACCGGCAAGGAGTACCAGATGCTGGAGCTCCTCAGCCTACGCAAGGGCACCACGCTGACCAAGGAGATGTTCCTGAACCATCTCTACGGCGGCATGGACGAGCCCGAGCTCAAGATCATCGACGTGTTCATCTGCAAGCTGCGCAAGAAGCTGGCGAATGCCAGCCAGGGCAAGAACTACATCGAGACGGTGTGGGGCCGCGGCTACGTGCTGCGCGAGCCGACCGAGGACGAGGGTCGTATCGCGGTCTGACCACCGGATCCGGCCCGGACGATGAAAGAACCCCGCTCCGGCGGGGTTTTTTAGTTCGTGACGGGTATTTCCGGGGGTGGCGACAGGGCGGCCGGGTGAGGCGCGGGCCTGCCGGCCTCTCCTCGATTCCCGGGCGTCGAGCGATCGACGGGAAGACGCCGGACGTGACGCTTCGTGAGCGAACCCGCCGCCTGCCGAGGCTCATCCGGCGAGAACGCGGATGCTCGTGCTCGGCGCTCCGTCTCATACGAATTCCGGACGATCAGTTCGGAATTCGTATCACGAGCCCGCGCGGCGCGTGAGCGAGACCGATTTCCGCATCGCGAAGCGATCAATCGGAAATCGTATCAGAACTCCATGTCCAGTTCCTCGATCTCCTCCGGCTCGTCCGCCGCAGCGGCGATCCAGTCGCGCATCAGGTCCCAGTCCATGATCCGGTCGCGATAGGCGGCGCAGTCCGGCGGCAGGTCGACGCCGTAGGTGACGAAGCGGGTGCAGACGGGTGCGTACATCGCGTCCGCCACCACCGGCCGCTCGCCGAACAGGTAGGGACCCCCGTGGGCCCGGAGCGCCTCCTGCCAGATCTCGACCACCCGGGCGATGTCGGCCCGGGCGCCGCCCCAGAGCTTGAAGTCGGCGTAGCGCGCCCGCAGGTTCATCGGCAGGGCCGAGCGCAGGTTGATGAAGCCGCCGTGCATCTCGCCCGAGATCGAGCGCGACCAGGAGCGGGTGGCGAGGTCCTCGGGCAGGAGCCCGGCCTCGGGGCGCACCTCCGTCAGGTACTGGGCGATGGCCAGCACGTCCCAGACCCGCACCGCGCCGTGGGTCAGCCGCGGCACCAGGAACGAGGGCGAGAGGTGCAGGAGCTCGGCCCGGCTCGCTGGATCGCCCGACAGCACCTCGACGTCGAGGTCGAGCCCGGCCATGCGGCAGAGGAGCCAGCCGCGCAGCGACCAAGACGAGTAGTTGCGGCTTGAGATCGTCAGCGTCGCCTCGGCCATCCCGTCCTCCCCGGGCCGTCATCGCGCGGCCCGTCTGCCCCTGGGTTTCCGGCCTCGCGATCCAAGACTCGTGCCGACCCAAGACTCGTGCCGATCGAAGACTCATGCCGATCGAAGACTCGTGCCGACCGGACCCCCTTGGCCGCGCCGGGACGCAATCTCCGCACAAGTCACCCGGGCCTAGACTGCGCAGGAGAAGAAACTGGCACGAGGGTCGCATCCCGCGAGCGCTGAGGGATGGCTGCCGCGTTCCGCCGAAAGTCCGGTCGCGGGGGGGACGAGCCGTGCCGTACGCTTGCCGGCGGGCCGCACCCCGCGCGAGTCCGTGAGGGAGTGCCCGGGCCGATGCTGTACGATGCCTTCGAGGTCCAGTCGGACGCCGCCGCCGCGACGCGCGCCTGGGGACGGGTGCTGCACGAGGGCACGGCGCCCTGGATGCGGGCCGGCTACGGCGCGCCGGCGACCTGGGTCGCGGCCGCCGCCCGGATGATGATGCGCGCCGGCCTCACCCATGCCCGGCCCTCCTACGGGATCGAGACGGTGGGGATCGGCAACCGCGAGGTGCCGGTGACCGAGGAGCCGGTGCTCTCCACCCCCTTCGGCACGCTGCTGCGCTTCCGCAAGGACATGGTCAGCGAGCAGCCCCGGGTGCTGGTGGTGGCGCCGCTGTCGGGCCATTTCGGCACGCTCCTGCGCGGCACCGTGCGCACGCTGCTTGCCGACCACGACGTCTACATCACCGACTGGCACAACGCCCGCGACGTGCCGCTGAGCGCCGGCCGCTTCGGCTTCGACGACTACGTCGCCCACCTGGTGCAGTTCCTGGAGGCGATCGGCGAGGGCGCCCACCTCGTGGCGGTGTGCCAGCCCGCCGTGCAGGCCCTCGCCGCCGCCGCCGTGATGGCCGAGAGCCGCAACGCGGCGCATCCGGCGAGCATGACCCTGATGGCCGGGCCGGTCGACACCCGGATCAATCCGACCAAGGTCAACGAGCTCGCGACCTCGAAGCCGATCGAGTGGTTCGAGAAGAATCTGATCGCCACCGTTCCGCGCCGCCATGCCGGGGCCGGGCGGCGCGTCTATCCGGGCTTCATGCAGGTCGGCGCCTTCATGTCGATGAACGCCGCGCGCCACATGCACGGCCATCTCGACCTGTACTGGCACCTGGCCGAGGGCGAGACCGCCAAGGCGGCGCAGATCGAGACCTTCTACGACGAGTACTTCGCAGTGCTCGACCTCGCGGCGGAGTTCTACCTCGAGACGGTCAAGACCGTGTTCCAGGACGCGACGCTGGCCCGGAACAAGCTGACCTTCCGCGGCTCACCGATCGACATGCGGGCGATCCGCAAGACCGCCCTGATGACGGTGGAGGGCGAGCGCGACGACATCTGCGCCGTCGGCCAGACGATGGCGGCGCACGACCTCTGCACCGGCCTGAAACCCTTCCGCAAGCGCCACCACCTCCAACCCGGAGTCGGCCATTACGGGGTGTTCTCCGGCCGCAAATGGGAGGGCCAGACCTACCCGCTGGTGCGCAGCTTCATCCAGGCCAACGCTTGATCCGGGCCGCCGTCCGCCTAGCTACGATGCCATCCGGCACGCGGTGCGTTTCAGTCCCGTAGCCGCTCAAATTTCGGTCAGGCGACCACTCCCCGGTTGGAAGTCGTGGCGGAGTGGTGTAAGGCCCCGATCAGGCGCATACCGTGCGCCGACAGCTTGCGCCGGGCTCCGGTGCGACCGCGATGCGACCCAAGCCCCTCCCGGTCCTCACCAGGTCCGGGCCGCGGGGCGCATTTCGGTTGGCCGGGCAGGCAGCCATCCGGGCGCGTTCCGCGCAAGGTCGGCCACGATTCTGGATTTAGACAAAAGGATAGACACCCTTGCAGGTACTCGTTCGGGACAACAACGTCGATCAGGCTCTCCGCGTCCTCAAGAAGAAGATGCAGCGCGAGGGCATCTTCCGCGAGATGAAGCAGCGCAAGGCCTACGAGAAGCCGTCGGTGCGCAAGGCCCGCGAGAAGGCGGAGGCCGTCCGCCGCGCCCGCAAGCAGGCCCGCAAGACCGCCATCCGCGAGGGCCTGATCGCCGCTCCGAAGCCGAAGCCCCGCGTCGGCGGTCCCCGCCGTCCCGGCATGGCCCCGTCGGCGCCGGCTCCCGCCGCCGCTCCGGCTGCCAACGCGTAAAGCATACGGCTTGCGCCCCGCCTCCGCGGCGGGGCACATCCCGAACCGTCGAGCCCGACGCCGCGAGGCGTGCGGGCTCTTCGCGTTGGTCAGGCCGCGGCGCCGTACGCCGCCCGCTCGGCCTCGACCAGGACGTCGAGGGGCCGCCAGGGCTTCTGCATGTAGACGGCGTGGTCCGGCACGGCCTGCGCCGCCCCCGGCCGCGAGGTCACGACGAGCCGCACGTCCGGCCAGTCCCGCTCGACCGTGCGCGCCAGGGTGGCGCCGTCGATCTCGCCGGAGAGCTGCATCTCCGTGAACAGCAGCGCGACCTCGGAGCCGTGCTCGCGCATCACCGCCAGCGCGTCGGCGGCGCTGTCGCACGCGATCACCGCGAGATCGGTCTCCTCCAGGATCGCCGCGGCGAAATCCCGGACGGACTCATCGTCCTCCACCACGACGGCGATCGGCGCGGTGGGTGCTGCTCTGCCCATGAAGCCTCCTGTTATGTTCTGAGAGTCTGGTTGATTCCCGGGTCCCCGTGAGTGCTCGGGATTGATGCGGAGCCGATCGGCCGCCCGCCGAATCGCCGCGGGATCCCCCGATACGGATGCCGGGGGAACGAGCGGAGCCGAGGGGACGGAAAACCGAGCGCGGCGTGACACGCGTGCCGGAAGAGGACGCAACTCGACGACGCGAACACGCTCGCGTGAGCATCAACGACTCAATCCTGACATTGATCCCGGCAAAAGGTCTACCTTCGCCCGGGCGATCGATGCGCCGCGCGCATGTCGCGCCCTCCCCCTGCGCGATTGCCCGCACCTTGGGCATGAGCCTTGGGCAGATGAGGAACTTTCTTGCATGGTGCGGTGCATTAACGACCTGTTCACCGTCCCAGGCAGAATGTTACCGTTCGATGAAGGCGGCGGACGAGGCACGGCCCGGAGCGGGACCGGCACCCGCCGCGGGAGGTGAAGAGCCGATGTGCCGCTTCCTCGCCTACCACGGCGACCCGGTCTATCTCGACGAGCTCGTCTGCGCGCCGACCCACTCGCTCGTGCACCAGTCGCTGCACGCCACGGAAGCCCAGACCGAGACCAACGGCGACGGTTTCGGCATCGGCTGGTACGGCGACCGGCCCGAGCCCGGCCTCTACCGCGACGTGCGACCGGCCTGGTCGGACGAGAACCTGCGCAGCCTCTCCCGGCAGATCCGCGCCCGCACCTTCTTCGCCCATGTCCGCGCCGCGACCGGCACAGCGACGACCCGGGCGAACTGCCACCCCTTCGCCCATGGCCGTCACCTGTTCATGCATAACGGCCAGATCGGCGGCTACGCCCGCATCCGCCGGCGGCTCGAGGCGATGATCCCCGACGCGCTCTACGAGGCGCGCCAGGGCACCACCGATTCGGAGGCGCTGTTCCTGCTCGCCCTGGCGCACGGCCTCGACCAGGATCCGGTCGGCGCGATGGCGGCGAGCGTGTCCGCCGCCCGCGGCCTGATGCGCGAGGCCGGCATCGACGAGCCCCTGCGCTTCACCGCCGTGCTCACCGACGGCGAGAGCCTGACCGCCTATCGCTGGGCCTGCGACGGCCGCCCGCCGAGCCTGTACTGGCGCGAGACCGGCACCGGCCTCGCGGTCGTCTCCGAGCCGATCGACGGCCTGCGGGCCGGCTGGGCGGAGGTGCCCAAGGGCGGCACGCTGCTCGCCCGCCCGGGCCAGCCGGTGCGGGTGGTCGGGCCGGAGGAGACGGGCTTGCGGGCGGCGGCCTGAAGGCGGGCCGGCCCCGCCTCCGCGGAGAGCGTTGGTCGGCCGGGCGCGCAAGTCGGCGCACGTCCTCGCGAAAAAGTCCCGTTCGCGAGGACCGCGAGGACGGCGTGCCGCCGATGCCATGTCCGGCAGATCACGTGCGAAGACGGCACCGTCAGCGCGCGGTCAAGCCGTAGACTTCGCTCGCCCCTGCGAAACCGAAATCCGCATCGCGCTAGCGATCCAGAAGGATCGCCCGAAGCCATCGATGGGATCTCGCACGAACGCTGCACCGTCGCGGACACGCGGACGCTTCGCGACTTTTCGCGGCAATTCCCTGATCTTCCTCCACGTCGTTCCCGTCATCCGGGAACGGGGGAACCGCGAAGACCGACCGGCCAAGCGAGGGACCGCCGCCGCGCCGCATCGTCGCTAGAAGACCGTGTCGTGGACCGTGCCGCGATGTGATCCGGCCCTGCTCTAAGCGGATTTCGCCAAAGGGGTTGCCGGCTCGGCACCAAAGATCTGCGGCACAACAAGAATCCAAGCAGACTTGCGTGGCCTGCCAACGCGAGTCCGCTCAGGCCATCACGTCCGCCTCCGGCGGTCGCAACCCGTCGAGTTCCGGCAGCAGGACCACGCTCTCCTGCTCGTTCGGGTCGGTGCGGGCGATCACCGCCGTGCAGGTCTCGGTCCGGCTAGCATTATAGGGCAGGTGCGGCACTCCCGCCGGGATGTAGACGAAGTCGCCGGCCCGGCTCCACAGGTGCTGCTCCAGGCGCTCGCCGTACCACATGCCGGCGATACCGGAGAGGACGTGGAGCGCCGTTTCGTGCGCCTCGTGCCGATGCGCCTTGGCGCGGGCTCCGGGGGGCAGGGTGACGAGCTGCATGTGCAGCCCTGTCGATCCGACCGATTCGGCCGAGACCGCCGGGGCGTAGGTGAGGGCCTGCTTGCCGACGTAGTCGGGGCCCGGGCGCACGACCCGGCAGGTGGTGTCCGGCGACGACAGGTCCATGGCGCATCCTCCGCTGGTGCGCAGGACAGTCTAAGCAGACTTGCGTGGGCAAGCCAACGCTTCGTCCGCTGAGGTTCTTGTTGTGCCGCAGGTTTTCGGCGCCGAACCGGCAACCGCTTCGGCGAAATCTGCTTGGGCCAGAGCGCGGTTCTCAGAAATCCGCCACCTTCCCCCAGGCCGAGGCCGTGAACCGGTCCGGATGGTAGGGCTTGGGGTCGACGATCGGCTCGGCGCCGGAGGCGATGTCGGCGATGAGGTGGCCGGCACCCGGACCGATGCCGAAGCCGTGGCCGGAGAAACCCGCCGCCAGGATCAGGCCCGGCACGCCGGTGACCTCGCCGATGCCCGGCACGCCGTCCGGCGTCGCGTCGATGTAGCCGGCCCAGGAGGCGGTGATCGCGGTGCCGCGCAGGGCGGGGAGCAATTCGAGCGCCCGGCGATGGGTCTCGGCCACCAGCCGCGCGTCCGGCCGGGGATCGAGGATGCGCATGCGCTCCATCGGGGTCTCTTCGTCGAGGCGCCAGCGCGCCGCGGTCTCGTGGCCGCTGCGCCAGCCCTCGGTGCCGCCGGGCCGCAGGACGCGCCAGCGCTTGGCGAACATCGGCACGAATTCACGCGCGAACAGGATCTGCTGCGGCGTGGGATCGACGTTGGCCCGGCCGCTGATGGCGAGCGTGTGGCCGCCGCTCTCGCCGCGGCGGGTCACCGAGATCTCGGCGGTGTGGAGCGCGTCCGGCAGGCCCTCGACGTGCGGGCCGACCGCCAGGATCGAGGAGCGCACCGCCGATTGCGGGAAGCGGATGCCGAGCTGGCGGCAGAACGACGACGCCCAGGCGCCGCCGGCCATCACCACCGTGCGGGTGCGGATGGTGCCCTTCTCGGTCACCACGCCGCTGACGCGCCCGCCCTCGAGCTCGAGGCCGCGGGCGGCGCAGAACTGGTGCACGCTGCCGCCGGCCTTCATCACGCCGCGCGCCGCCACCGGCACCGCCCGCGAGGTATCGGCGATGCCGTCGGTGGGTGAGAACACCCCGCCCTTCCAGCTCCGCCCGGTGGCGCCGCCCCGCGCCCGCGCCTCGTCCTCGCTCAGCATGTGGGTGACGACGCCCTCGCCCGCGGCGAAATCGCGCCACTTCGCCCAGCGGGCGATCTCGGCCTCGTCGTTGCTGAGGTAGAGCAGGCCGCAGCGTCGGAAGCCCGGATCCTCGCCGGTCTCGGCCTTCAGGCGGTCCCACAATTCGAGGCTCTTCGTCGCCATCGGCAGTTCGCGGGCGTCGCGGTTCTGCTGCCGGCACCAGCCCCAGTTGCGGCTCGACTGCTCGCCCGCGATCCGGCCCTTCTCGACGAGGGCCACGCTGACGCCCCGGCGCGCCAGGTAATAGGCCGTGAAGGTGCCGACCACGCCGCCCCCGATCACCACCACCTCGGCGGCGGCCGGCAGGTCCGGCGTGGTGTCGATGTGGAGGAGAGGTGCAGGCATGGTGGGCTCCCGTTGACCGTCAGACACTATCAGGGGCGGCCGCGCGCGGACGCCGGAGAGCCCAGCCTTCGCGGCAGATTGTGCTGGGCGCCCGGCGGATCCGGCATCATCGGATGGGCGCAAGGGCTTGCCTGCGGGGTCGCTCGCGCGGTCTAAGCTTAGGCGCGAGGGCCGTCCGCGCCCGCCTTCCCCGCGCCGGTCCCGGGCTTACGATGCACGCTTTCCCCGTTCCCGATGCCCTCCGCCGCCAGCGCTCGATCGGGCACGTCGCGCTGACGGTCGCCCGGATGCCGGGCGGCGCCACGCGAACGGCCGACCTGTTCGAAGCCGGCCCGTTGCGCCTGCGCCTGCCGCGGCCCGAGCCCGGCCCGATGGAGGCGGTGCTGCTCAACAGCGCCGGCGGCATCGCCTGCGGCGACCGCTTCACCGTCGAGGCGCGGCTGGCCCGGCAAGCCGACCTCGTGCTCACCACCACGGCGGCGGAGAAGATCTACCGCTCGGACGGGCCGGTGACGCGGCTCGACGTCGATCTCACCCTGGAGAGCGGGGCCGCCCTGGCCTGGCTGCCGCAGGAGACGATCCTGTTCGACGGGGCGCGGCTCGCCCGGAGCTTCTCGGCCGAGATGGCGGCGGATGCGCGGCTCACCCTGTTCGAGACCCTGGTCTTCGGCCGAGCCGCGAAGGGCGAGGTGATGCGAAGCGGCCTCCTCACCGATTCCTGGCGGCTGCGCCGCGCCGGTCGGCTGACCTATGCCGACACCTTCCGGCTCGAAGGCGACATCGCGGCAAAGCTCGCGCGCCGGGCGGTGGCCGGTGGCGCCCGGGCGATGGGAACGCTCATCCACCTCGCGCCCGACGCCGAGGGCCGCCTCGAACAGGCCCGCGACCTGATCGCCACGGCCGGCTGCGAGTCGCTGTCGGTCGAGGCCGGGGCGAGCGCCTGGAACGGCATGCTGGTCATGCGCCTGCTCGGGGCGGAGATCGGGCCTTTGCGCCTCGCCGCCGCGCGGATCCTCGAAGGCTTCCGCGGCCGGCCCCTGCCGCGGGTGTGGCAGACGTGAGCGCACGGCTCGGTTCTTGCCTGCCGAAACCTTGCCTCGCGGCCGCGCCTCGGTGAAGGATGGCGGCGGCCCTGACCCAGAGGATTCTCCCGTGCTGCTGACACCCCGCGAGAAGGACAAGCTCCTCGTCGCCATGGCGGCGATGGTGGCCCGCAACCGCCTGTCCCGGGGCGTGAAGCTCAACCACCCGGAGGCGGTGGCGCTGATCACCGACTTCGTGGTCGAGGGCGCCCGCGACGGCCGCACCGTCGCCGAGCTGATGCGGCTCGGCGCCCAGGTCCTCACCGCCGACCAGGTGATGGAGGGGGTGCCGGAGATGATCCACGACATCCAGGTCGAGGCGACCTTCCCCGACGGCACCAAGCTCGTCACCGTCCACCACCCGATCCGCGGCACCCCCGCCGCCGAGGTGCCGGGCGCGGTGACGACGCCGGACGGCGAGATCGTGTTCAACGAGGGCGCACCCCGCACGATGATCGAGGTCGCCAATACCGGCGACCGGCCGATCCAGGTCGGCTCCCACTACCACTTCTTCGAGGTCAACCCGGCGCTCCGCTTCGACCGCGACAAGGCGCGCGGCCAGCGCCTCGACATCGCGCCGGGCACGGCTGTCCGCTTCGAGCCGGGCTCGACCCGGGAGGTGGTGCTGATCCCGATGGGTGGCGGGCGCGCGGTGTACGGGTTCCGGGGCGACGTGATGGGGGCTTTGTGAGCGGCACGAGCCTGCTTTTCCCCGGTCCCATCCTGAGATCGCGGGTAGAACAATACGATTACCGCTCGATCCGTTCGAATAAAGGTAGGGCACCTCTCCTCTCTCCCGTGTGGGAGAGGGGTCGGGGGTGAGGGTGACACGCTTCAATGTGAAACGCTGAGCGTCGTGCTGGCATCGGAACGTTCGGTGTCTCATCCAGCACCGTCTCCACCCTCACCCCTACCCCTCTCCCACACGGGAGAGGGGATCCCGCGCTCTATAACTTCCAGAGCGGATCAGGCGGAGATCGTGTGAAGCGAGGTATGGAGGACAGGTGACCCTGGCAGCCGACGCCCATCAGAGCCCTGGACTCGCGCCGGATGACCGCGGCTCTCCCGCCACGGGGGATGAAGGGCGCGCGCGCCCGACGAAGCCCGACGCCCTTTTTGCCCTGCGGGGCATCGCCCGCCGCGCCCGCGCCAGGGCCGGCCCGCCAGCCGCCAGCGCGGACCCGATCGGAGATTATTCTCCTGGCCGAGGATGAGCGCACGAAATCCGAACCCACGACGCCCGCCTGACCGGACCGCCCTGCCCATGTCCAACACCCCCAAGCCCGCCAGCCTCCCCCGCGCCGCCTACGCGGCGATGTTCGGGCCGACCAAGGGCGACCGCATCCGCCTCGCCGACACCTCCCTCGTCATCGAGGTCGAGCAGGACCACACCCGCTACGGCGAGGAGGTGAAGTTCGGCGGCGGCAAGGTGATTCGCGACGGGATGGGGCAGAGCCAGGCGAGCAACGCCGGCGGCGCCGTCGACACGGTCATCACCAACGCGGTGGTGCTCGATCACTGGGGCATCGTGAAGTGCGACGTCGGCCTCAAGGGCGGGCGCATCGCGGCGCTCGGCAAGGCCGGCAACCCGGACATCCAGGACGGCGTCACCATCGTGGTCGGGCCGGGCACCGAGGTGATCGCGGGCGAGGGCAAGATCCTCACCGCCGGCGGCTTCGACAGCCACATCCACTTCATCTGCCCGCAGCAGATCGACGAGGCGCTGAATTCCGGCGTCACCACGATGCTCGGCGGCGGCACGGGCCCGGCCCACGGCACCTTCGCCACCACCTGCACGCCGGGCCCCTGGCACATCGCCCGGATGATCGAGGCCGCCGACGCCTTCCCGATGAACCTGGCGTTTGCCGGCAAGGGCAACGCCTCGAAGCCCGACAGCCTGGAGGAGATGATCCGGGCCGGCGCCTGCGCGCTCAAGCTGCACGAGGATTGGGGCACCACGCCGGCGGCGATCGATTGCTGCCTGTCGGTGGCGGACGCCCACGACATCCAGGTGATGATCCACACCGACACGCTCAACGAATCGGGCTTCGTCGAGGACACGATCGCGGCGTTCAAGGGCCGCACCATCCACGCCTTCCACACGGAAGGAGCGGGCGGCGGCCACGCGCCGGACATCATCAAGGTGGCGGGCTTACCGAACGTGCTGCCCTCCTCCACCAACCCGACGCGGCCCTTCACCCGCAACACCATCGACGAGCATCTCGACATGCTGATGGTGTGCCACCACCTCGACCCGTCGATCCCCGAGGACCTCGCCTTCGCCGAGAGCCGGATCCGCAAGGAGACGATCGCCGCCGAGGACATCCTGCACGACATCGGCGCGCTCTCGATGATGTCGTCGGACAGCCAGGCGATGGGCCGGGTCGGCGAGGTCATCATCCGCACCTGGCAGACCGCCGACAAGATGAAGCGTCAGCGCGGCGCGCTCCCGGGCGATGCGTCGGGCAACGACAACGCGCGGGCCAAGCGCTACGTCGCCAAGTACACGATCAACCCGGCGATCGCCCACGGCATCTCGCGCCATATCGGCTCGGTCGAGGTCGGCAAGCTCGCCGATCTCGTGCTGTGGTCGCCGGCCTTCTTCGGGGTGAAGCCCGACCTCATCATCAAGGGCGGCGCCATCGCGGCAGCCCCGATGGGCGATCCCAACGCCTCGATCCCGACGCCGCAGCCGGTGCATTACCGCCCGATGTTCGGCGCCTTCGGGCGGGTGCCGGCCTCGACGGCGCTGACCTTCGTGTCGAAGGCCGCGATCGAGGCGGGGCTTCGCGAAAAACTCGGGGTGATGAAGGAGATGGTCGCGGTCGAGAACGTGCGCGGCGGCATCTCGAAGAAGAGCATGATCCACAACGACGCCACCCCGGTGATCGAGGTCGACCCCGAGACCTACGACGTGCGCGCCGACGGCGAATTGCTGGTCTGCGAGCCCGCCGAGGTGCTGCCGATGGCGCAGCGCTACTTCCTGTTCTGAGGGAGTGTGGGGAGCAGGAGCGACTCCATGCCCAAGCTCGCCGGGCGGGCGCCGGATGCCGGCGTCCTGCCAGAGATGCACGTCTCGCACGAGACCGACTACTTCCTCTGGACGCAAGCGCAGGCCGCGCTGATCCGGGCCGGCCGCTGGTCGGCCCTCGACCGCGAGGCCCTGGCCGAGGAGATCGCCGACTTGGGCGGCTCGCAGAAATCCGAGATCCGCAGCCGCCTCACCGTCCTGCTGCACCACCTGCTGAAGTGGGAGCATCAGCCGCAGCAGAGGATGTACCGCTGGCGGGCGACGATCGTCGAGCAGCGCGTGAGCCTGGACGACCTCGTGACGATGAGTCCGAGCCTGCGCGCCTGGCCGGCGGAGGTTCTGGGCAAGGCCTATCGCCTCGCCCGGGTGCGGACGGCCGACGAGACCGGGCTGCCGGAGCGGAGCTTTCCGCCGGACTGCCCGTACACGCTGGCGCAGATCCTCGACGAGCGGTTCTATCCGGGACCGGAGGAGCCGGATGTCGTCTGAGATGGTGCGGACCGGACCTGCACCGCCCGCACGATCATGGCGCGTCGTTCTCCGATCCAGGCTATCCTGGAGGGGCAGGAGCGTGTGTCATGCCTAGGCTCGCCGAGCGGGCGCCGGATATCAGCGCCGCCTACGACACGGATTTCCATCGCTGGACCCGCGATCAGGCCGCCGCCCTCGCGAGCCGCGACATCGCACGTCTCGATGTCGTCAACCTGCTCGATGAGGTGGAGAGCGTGGGCCGCAGCCAGCGCACGGCGCTCGAATCCCACCTGCGCGTGCTTCTCGTTCATCTGCTGAAGTTCCAGGTGCAGCCACAGCGGGCGACACCGAGCTGGCGTCACACCCTGAAAGCGCAGCGCATGGCGATCGCGCGCCTGATCGTCCGCAACCCGAGCCTGCGCACCTTTCCCGCGGCGATCCTCGACGAAACCTATCGGGACGCTTTGCGGGATGCCGCCAGCGAGACCCGGATCGATCCGCGCCTCTTCCCGCCGGTCCTGCCCCTCACGCTCGACCAGATCCTCGATCCGGAGTTCGAGCCGTGAGCGAGAGAGACCGGCGCGACCTGTTCTCGACCGACCTGAGCGCCTGGGCCGAGGAGCAGGCCCACCTGCTTGCCGCCGGCGAGGTCGAGGCGATCGATCACGCCCACATCGCCGAGATCGTCCGCGATCTCGGCGAGCGGGAGCGGCGGGAGATCCGCGACCGCCTCGGGGTGATCCTGACCGGCCTCCTGCGCTGGGCCGCCGAGGTCGACCTGCGCTGCGAGGGCTGGGCGATCACGATCGACCGGCAGCGCCGGATCGTCGCCTCCCGCCTCGACGACAGCCCGAGCCTGCGGCCGGAGCTTCCCTGGCTCGTGGCGGAGGTCTATCCCGAGGCCAAGACCCGCGCCGTGCTGGAGAGTGCCCTGTTCGACGACAGCTTTTCGGAGTCCTGCCCGTTCACGGAGGAGGAGATCCTGACGCCCGGCTTCCTGCCGGACCCCCACGGCGACGACGCGGTCCGCGGGGCCGGCTGGTGGCGGCGGGAGGCGGCGCGATGATCCGCGCCACCCGCGTCATCCGCCGCGACGCCCTCGGCCCCGGCGAGATCGTCGACCGCATCGTGCTCGATTCCGGCGACCGGCACCGGCGCCGCATGGCGATGCGGGGCGTCGGCGGCCTCGCCTTCCTGCTCGACCTGCCCGAACCGGCGGTGCTCGACGACGGCGACGCGTTGCGCCTCGAGGACGGCCGCCTGGTCTGGGTCGAGGCGGCGCCCGAGCGGCTGCTCGAGATCCGCGCCCCCACCGACCACGCCCTCAAGCGGCTGATCTGGCACATCGGCAACCGGCACATCCCGGCCGAGATCGGCACCGACGCGCTCTGGATCGCCTACGACCACGTGCTCGCCGCGATGGTCGAGGGCCTGGGCGGCACCGCGATCCCGGTCGAGCGGCCGTTCCGGCCCGAGGGCGGGGCCTATGCGGGCGGGCACGCGCACGAGCATTCGCACGACCACGGTCACGGGCATCACCACCCGCACGACCATTCCCATGGTTGACGTTCCCTTGGCCGAGCGGGTCCCGGACGCCCTGGTGCTGCTCGCCTGGCTCTCGCCCGGCTATCCGGTCGGGGCCTATGCCTACTCGCACGGTCTCGAATGGGCGGTGGAGGCCGGCGACGTGCGCGACGAAGCCTCCCTGCGGGACTGGCTCGCCGACGTGCTGGAGCACGGTGCCGGCCGCAGCGACGCGATCCTGGCCGCGCACGCGCACGAGGCCGCGGCGGCGGGCGACGCGCAGGCCCTCGTCGCCGTCAACGATCTCGCCCTGGCGCTCAGCCCGTCGCGAGAATTGCACCTGGAGACCAGCCAGCAGGGGCGCTCGTTCCTCGACGCGACCCGCGCCGCCTGGGATACGCCGCGCCTCGCGGAACTCGGGGCCCGTCTCGACGGGCCGGTGGCCTACCCGGTCGCGGTCGGCGCGGCGGCGGGCGCCCACGGGCTCGACCGCGGGACGATGCTGGCGGCCTACCTGGCGGCCTTCCTCCAGAACCTCGTCTCGGCGAGCTTGCGCCTCGCTCCCGTCGGCCAGACCGCCGGCACGCGGGTGGTGGCCGCGCTGATGCCCCGGGCGGCGGCCCTGGCCGAGGCCGTGCGGGGCGTACCCCTCGACGAGGCCGGGACCGCGACGGTGCGGCTCGACCTCGGCTCGTTCCGGCACGAGACGCAGTACACGCGGATCTTCCGGTCGTAGGTGCGAACCCGAAGATGGTCGATTCCCGCTGGCAGTTCTGACACCAGCAGCGTCATCCCGGGGCCGCGCAGCGGAACCCGGGATCCATAGCCGCCGACATTCCAAGACAAAGCGGAACGTCGATCGCCTTGTTCGGCACCATCAGCGGTTATGGATCCCGGGTTCTCGCCTCTCGGCGAGCCCCGGGATGACGTGGAGTGCGTCACCTCGGTTTACCCGAAGCACATCGGGCTTTTGCGAGACCCTTCACGCCCGCCGCTGCCCGGTCTCCCGTGCCGTGAACCCCTCCAGGATCTTGTCGAGGGTCAGCGGATAGTCCCGGATCCGGATGCCCGTCGCGTTGTAGACCGCGTTCGCCACCGCCGCCCCCGCACCGCAGATGCCGAGCTCGCCCAGGCCCTTGCTCTTCAGCGGATTCGCCTTGTCGTCGAGCTCAGGGAGGAAGACCGCGTCGATCTCCGGCAGGTCGGCGTGGACCGGCACGTGGTACTCGGCGAGGTCGTGGTTGACGAAGCTGCCGTAGCGGGGATCGACCTCGATCGCCTCCATCAGGGCCGCGCCGACGCCGAACACCATTCCGCCGATCGCCTGCGAGCGCGCGGTCTTCGGGTTGAGGATGCGCCCGCCGGTGAACACGCCGAGCATCCGCCGCAACCGGATCTCGCCGGTGTCAGAATCGACGCCGACTTCGGCGAAATGCGCGCCGTAGGAGTATTGCGAGAACTTCTTCTCGTTCTCGCCCGGCTTGATCTCGCCCTCGGCCTCCAGGCCGGAGCCGATCAGGTCGCGCAAGGCCACCGAGCGGTTGCCCGAGGTGATCCGGCCGTCGCCGAAGACGGCGTTCTCACGATTGAGGTCGGCCTTCGCCAGAAGCTGCGAGCGCAGCGCCTCGCAGGCCATGTAGAGCGCCGAGCCCGAGGAGGCCGCCCCGAACGACCCGCCGGACCCCGACGACATCGGATCGGCGGTGTCGCCGAGGATCATCTTCACCTGCGAGATCGTCACGCCGAGCATCTCGGCGGCGATCTGGCTCAGGATGGTGTAGGTGCCGGTACCGATGTCGGTCATCGCCATCCGGGCGGTGAGCGTGCCGTCGGGGTCGAGGCGCACCCGCGCCTTGGCCGGCTGGAGCGGGTTGAGGCGGGCCGCCGCCGAGACGCCGTGGCCCACCATCCACTGCCCGTCCCGGGTCGCGCCGGCCTTGGGATTGCGCCGGTCCCAGCCGAAGCGGCGCGCGCCTTCCTTGAGGCAGGGCACGAGCTGGCGGGTCGAGAAGGGCACGTGCTTCTCGGGATCCTGGGTCGGCTCGTTGCGGATGCGCAGCTCGATCGGATCGAGGTTCAGCGCCTCGGCGAGTTCGTCCATGGCGCATTCGAAGGCCAGCATGCCGACCGCCTCGCCGGGCGCCCGCATCGAGGAGGCGAGCGGCAGGTCGAGCGAGGCCAGCCGGTGCGCCGTCAGGCGGTTCGGTGCGGCGTAGAGCGAGCGGGTGACGTTGGCCGAGGTCTCGAAGAAGCTGTCGCCCGGCGTGGTGTCGGACCAGGATTCGTGCGCGATCGCCGTCAGCTTGCCGTCGCGGTCGGCGCCGAGGCGGATGCGCTGCACCGTGTCCGAGCGCCGGGTCGTGACGTGGAAGACCTGCTGGCGGGTGAGCGCGATCTTCACCGGCCGGCCGTTCAGGTTCTTCGAGGCGAGCGCCGCCAGGATCGCGTCCGCCTGCGGCTGGAGCTTGCCGCCGAAGCCGCCGCCGATGAAGCGGCTGATGAGGCGCACGTTGTCCTTCGGCAGCCGGAACACCGAGGCGAGGGCGTCCTGGCCGCGGTTCGGCATCTGGTTGGCGGTGATCAGCGTGACTTTGTCACCCTCCCAGGCGGCGATGGTGGCGTGCGGCTCCATCATCGCGTGGCTCTGCACCGGGGTGGTGTAGCGCGCGTCGAGCTTGACTGCCGCCGAGGCGAAGCCGGCATCGAAGTCGCCGAGGCTCGAATCCGGCGGGGTCTTGGCCTTCTCGGGCTTCTTCGCCTCGCCGAGCGCGTCGGCGAGCACGTAGGATCCCTTCTCCTGGTCGTAAGCGACGCGCACGGCGGCCGCCGCGGCGCGGGCCTCCTCGAAGCTCTCGGCCACCACCAGGGCGACCGGCTGGCCCCAGTGCTTGATGTCGGTGCCGGTGAGAAGGGGAGCGACCTGCTCCTTCTTCTCGCCCTGCGGCGGCACGTTGCGGTGGGTCAGCACGTGGACCACGCCCGGCATCCGCTCGGCCGCCGCGGTGTCGATGTCGCGGATGCGGCCCTTGGCGATCGTCGCGGTGACGACGAAGCCGTAGCCGGGATTTGTCATCTCCCGGCTCTCGTAGGCATAAGTCGCGTGGCCGGTGACCTTCAGCGGGCCATCGACGCGGTCGATCGGCTGGCCCACCGGGCCGTTCGCGTGGGTGTCGAGGGGCGTGACGCCGATCGGCTGGCTCATGTCCATGGCTGTTCTCCCGAGTCCGGCGATCAGGCGCGCATCGCTTCCGCGACCGCGGCCGCGAGGGTGCGCTTGGCGAGCGGGATCTTGAAGTCGTTGGCGCCGTAGCCGCGGGCGCCCTTGAGCGCCGCCTCGCCGGCGGCGGCCACGCCCTCGCGCACCAGGGCCGCTTCCGCGTCCGCCACCCGCCAGGGCTTGTGGGCGAGGCCGCCGAAGGCGAGGCGGGCCGAGCGGATCGCGCTGCCGTCGGCCTCGATCACCGCCGCCACCGAGACGAGGGCGAAGGCGTAGGACGCGCGGTCGCGCACCTTGCGGTAGACGTGGCGGCCACGCACCGGCGCCGGCAGGGTCACGGCGGTGATGATCTCGCCGGGCTTGAGGTTCGTCTCGATCTGCGGCGTGTCGCCGGGCAGGCGGTGCAAGTCGGATATCGGAATCTTTCGCTCCGCCCCCTCCGGCGTCACCGTCTCGACCGTGGCGTCGAGGGCCCGCATGGCGACCGCCATGTCGGAGGGGTGGGTGGCGATGCAGTGCTCGGAGGTGCCGACCACCGCCAGGATGCGGTTGAACCCCCCGATCGCCGAGCAGCCGGAGCCGGGCTGGCGTTTGTTGCACGGCATCGCGGTGTCGTAGAAGTACGGGCAGCGGGTGCGCTGCAACAGGTTGCCGGCGGTCGTCGCCTTGTTGCGCAGCTGGCCCGAGGCGCCGGCGAGCAGCGCGCGCGAGAGCACGCCGTAGTCGCGCCGCACCCGCTCGTCGGCGGCGAGATCGGAATTGCGCACCATCGCTCCGATGCGCAACCCGCCCTCGGACGTCGCCTCGATCCTGTCGAGCGGCAGGCGGTTGACGTCGACGAGGTGGGTCGGCGTCTCGATCTGGAGCTTCATCAGGTCGAGGAGGTTGGTGCCCCCGGCGATGAAGCGGGCATTGGGCTGGCCGGCCACGGCCTTGGCGGCGTCCGCCACGCTGGCGGGGCGCTCGTAGGTGAAAGCCTTCATGGGATCCCCCTCAGAGCCGCGTGGCCGCGCCACCGGCGTCGCGGATCGCCGCGACGATGTTCGGGTAGGCCGAGCAGCGGCAGATGTTGCCGCTCATCCGCTCGCGGATCTCCGCGTCGGTCAGGGCGACCGTGGCGGTCAGGTCCTGCGTCACGGTCGAGGGCCAGCCGGCCTTGGCCTCGTTCAGCATCCCGGCGGCCGAGCAGATCTGGCCCGGCGTGCAGTAGCCGCACTGGAAGCCGTCATGCTTGACGAAGGCGGCCTGGAGCGGGTGCAGCTGGTCGCCCTCGGCGAGGCCCTCGATGGTCTGGATCTCGTCGCCCTCGTGCATCACCGCGAGCGTCAGGCAGGAATTGATCCGGCGTCCGTTGACCAGCACCGTGCAGGCGCCGCATTGGCCGTGGTCGCAGCCCTTCTTGGAGCCGGTGAGCCCGATGCGCTCGCGAAGCGCATCGAGGAGCGTGGTGCGCGGATCGACCTCGAGCGGCCGGGCCTGGCCGTTGACCTGGAGGGTCACCGGCATCCGCGGCGTCGCCGGCTCGGCGGCGAGGGCCTGGGGCGCCTGCGCCGGCGGGGTCGCGGCCCGGAGCGGTCCGGCAAAGCCGAGCACCGCCGCGGCGGCGACGCCGCTCTCCAGAACGCTCCGGCGCGTCGGCCGCGGCGCGGAATCGGACTTGTCCATGGTGCCTCCCGGCCCGAAAACGAGGTGACGGCGCGAGAGCGCGCCCAGCGCCGGCACAGCCCTTGGGCCGCGACGCGATCGCTCACCAAACGTTCGTGCGGGCGGCGGGGTCCCGGGAAGGACGCGGGTGCGGCATCGCGTGCGGGGTGAGGAGCGGGCCTGTCGCCGACGATGCGGCCGCAGCAATCACCGCCCCTCGGGGAGACCCCCGGATCGCCGCGAGGTGCGGGCGCGGGGATCCCGGGCTTCGTCAATGTTGCGACGATCCGGGCGGACGTCGCGTGGCCGTCCTCACCCTGCTTCTACTGCCACAGCCCGGCCTTGCGCGCCTTCGCGCTCGCCTCCGCCGCCTGCAGCTCCGGCGACGCTCCCGGCGCGGCGCGCCCGCCGCCGTTGTACAGCACCACCTCGGACAGGTCCTGCTCGCCGGCGCGGCAGCGGTAGAGATCGGCGGCGCCGGCCGGCTGGCACGTCACCTCGCGCCGGCGCAGGTACTGGCGGAACTCGCGGGCGGGTGCGCCGCCCTGCCCCTCGACGCCGGCGAGGCGCACGCTCTGCCCGTCGAGGCGCAGGCGGCCGGTGTCGATCACCCGCGGTACGCCGCGTAACATGGCACTCGCGGCCGGGCGCTCGCCGGGATTCTGCCAGGCCGGACGGGACGCGGGGCGGGTGGTGCTGCCGGTCTCGCGGGCGCCCTCGCGCGCCTCGGCGGCCTGCGGTGTCGGGCGGGCCTTCGCGACCTGGGCCGAGAAATCCTGGAAGAAGGCCTCCGGCCCGTCGCCGGCCCCGTTCTCGGTCGCCGTACCGGACAGGTAGGTTCCGACCAGGAGGTCTCCGACCGGGCCGACGAACAGCCCATCCCGGCTCGCCGGATCGTCGGCGCCCGCCGGCGGGCGGGTCAGGCCGGCAAGCAGCGCGAGCAGCGCCGTGCGCCGCTCCGCCGCCGGCATCGGCCCAGCGACGAGGCGGTCGTAGACCGGGCGGCCGTCGCGCCCGAGATGGCGCAGGCTGGCGCTCGCCGCGCGCCGGGCCTCCGGCGTGTCGCGGAGCGGGACGCCGCCGGCGACCACCGCCTGCACGCCGCCGTCGGGGCCCAGCACCAGGAGGCCGGCCCGGGCGCCGGCGCGACCGGCGGCATCGAGGCGGCGCTCGGCGGCCGCCTCGGCCATCGCCTGGAGGTCGCGGTCGAGGGTGGTGCGCACGACCGCCTCGTGCGGCGCACCCGGACCGAGGCGGCCCGCGGCCTCGGCGAGGACGAGGTCGGGAAAGCCGCTGCGGGTCACCGGCGTGGCGCCGGCGGGGCTGAGGCCGTCGAGCGCCCGCGCGGCCTCAGCGGCCTCGGTCGCAGAGAGCGTGCCGCGCATCACCATGCCGTCGAGCACGGTGCGGCCGAGCGCCCGGGCGGTCGTCACGTCCCGGTCGGGCTGGAGGTCGGGGGCGAGGCTCAGGCCCGCGAGGTAGGCCGCCTCGGCGGTGCCGAGGGCGTTCGCGTCCTTGCCGAACAGGGTCCGGGCCGCCGCGTCGACCCCGGTGAGGCCGGGGCCGAAATGGGCGAGGTCGAGGGCGCGGGCGAGGATCTGCCCGTTGGACTCGCGAGCCGAGAGCCACAGCACCAGGATCGCCTCGCGCGCCCGGTCGGCGAGGCTGCGCGTCTCGCCCGGCCGAGCCCCGATCACGTCGCGGCGAACCAGGCGCTGGGTCAGGCGCGGGCCGCCGGAGCGGGGTCCGTCGCTGATCGTGTCGCGAAAGGCGCGCCCGATCACCGCGGCGACGCCCGCCGCGTCGAGCCGGTAGCCGTCCTCGAACCACGGATCCTGCGCGGCGAGGAAGGCCTGGGCCATGGCCGGGGACACCGCGTCGAGGCGGAGCGCCCGCCCCCGCTCGACGGTGCGGCGCGCGATCGAGGTGCCGTCCTCCGCCTGCACCGTGAGAGTGCGGGGCGAAGGCTGGGTGCCGCTCAACGGGGGCAGCGTCGCGGCGCACCACAGGACGAACAGAGAGGCGGCGCCGAGAGTCCCCAGGCCCGCGAGCAGCAGCACGCGCCCCCAGGGCAGCGCCCCGACCCGCCGCGCGGCGCCGGCCGCGCGGGACGCGAGAGGGTGGGCGCCGACGCGCTCCGTCGCGTCCTGCCAGACGGGTGCGGCCCGACGCAGCGGTGCGGCCGCGGCGGCGAGCACCGGCTGGAGATGCCCGGCGGCGGCGCTCCCGGCCTGGGCGGCGCCGGTGCGGACCAGCGCCACGCGATCCCCGAAGCGCTCGAGGAGCGAGCCCGCGGAGAACCCGCTTCGGACGGCGGTGAGGCGGGAGGGAGCAGGGGCCTCCGGATGCTCCGGCGGCGGCGGACTGGAGAGGTCGAGCCAATCCCGCCCCGGCTGCGTCGTCATCGGCTCCGCCACCATCCCGCGCGCTCATCCCTTCGTCGCGATGCCGCCGGCCCCGCGACGCCGAGGCGGGGCACGAAACGGCTACGGTGCCAGCAACGTTGGCGCTGCGGAAACAGTTCCGTGCCCGGACGCGCGCAGGCGGTCCCGGCCGGGGGAAAGGCGCAGTCCGCCCGCGCGCGCCCGATGTGACGGCAAGTCTTCGTCCGGAAGCTCGACCGTTGGGTAACACGATACGCCAGACGACCCGCGAATAGTCCGGAACGATATGTTGAAGTCGGCGTTTTGAAGCATCTTCGGAGCGCCGCCGCACCAATCCCGGCGCGCAGGGAGGCAACCGACCATGAACAGATTGACAGTTGGACTGGCCGCGCTGCTGCTCAGCACTTCGGCTTACGCGCAGACGGCCGGAACCCCGGGCGCCGGCGGCGCGCCGGGCCGCGGCGGCGAGATGAGCCAGTCGGGCGCGAGGGCCGGGCAGGGCGGCCAGATGGGCGCCGGCCAGCAGGCCCGCGGCGAGACGGGCCGGGGCGAGATGGGCAAGGCCGACGCCGGCAAGGGCGAGATGGGCCAGGCCCGCGCCGAGCAGGGCCGCCCGACCACCAATCAATCCGCCGGCCGCGACGGCATGAACAAGGGCGACACCGACCGGGCGGACCGGGCCGACCGCAAGGACCGCGACCGCGCCGAGAACAGCCGCGCCGGCGAGCGCGGCGGCGACCGGGATTCCCGCCGGGCGATGGACGAGCGCCGCGACGGCGACCGCCGGATGGACCGCCGCGACGACCGGGCCGACCGGTTCGAGCGCCGCGAGGGCCGCGCAGGCTTCCGCAGCGAGGCGCGTGAGGACCGGATCACCACCGTCGGCGGCCGCCGCTACGTGACGATCGCCGGCCAGCGCGTGCTCTACGGCTCGCCCGAGTACCGCCGCCTCGTCGTGGTCGAGCAGCGCGAGAACCGCGGCGTGCGGGCCGGCCGGGTCGAGTACGTGACGATCCAGGGCCGCCGGGTGCGGGTCGGCTCGCCCGAGTACCGCCGCCTCGTCATCCGCGAGAACAGCGGCCCGCGCCGCACCGTCGTGGTGCGCGGCCAGCGGGTGATCTACGGCTCGCCCGAGTACCGTCGCCTGATCGTCTCCGAGCGCACCGGCGGCGACCGCTACGTGGTGATCTCGGGCCGTCGCGTCCTCGTCGGCTCGCCCGAGTACCGCCGCCTGTCGGTCTCCGAGCGCACCAGCGTCACCGGCAGCGTTCGCGGCCGCGAGGACGTGCGCAGCGAGCGCCGCGAGGATCGCCTGAGCCGCAGCGAGGAGCGCCGCGACGGCCGGATGGACCGCGAGCGCAACCGCGACCTGTCGCGGGGCGAGATGAAGGACGGCAAGGATCGGCGCGAGATGGGCGAGCGCAACGGCGCCCGTCCCGAACAGGCGGCGGGCAACCAGCCGGGCCGCAACGGCGCTGAGCGCGGCATGAACGAGCGTCAGGCGCAAGATCGTCAAGCCCAAGATCGCCAGATGGGCGGCCGCGGCGCCGGCCCGGAGACCACCGGCAGCACCCAGCGCGGCGGCCAGATGGGCGGCAAGGGGATGGACGGCAAGGCAATGCAGGATGGCGGCGCCAAGGCTGGCCAGCCCGGCGGCGCGGGCGGCCGGATGTAATCCGGCGCCCTCAATCGTCCGACACTGAGCGAGGCCGGTCCCGGGGGCACCCGGGGCCGGCCTTCGCGCGTGCGGAAGGCGGCCGCCGGCGTTGCGCGTGGTTGCGGCAATGGAGCGCCCGGGCCCCGATGTGATTGTGCTCACCCGGGTCATGCGCTACCGCCGGGGCTCGCGCCAGCCGCCCCTTTCCCGCCCGGTTGACGCCGCATGGAGATGGTCGACGCGCGCCGCGTCGGGAGCCGGACGTGTTCGGGAGGATCAGGATGCCGAGGCGCGCACCCATCTCCACACCCGGCCCGGACGACGCTGTCGCCCGCCTCGCCCCGTCCGTCCGGCTCGCCCGGGCCGGCGCCCCCACCCACGCCAGCCGAGCAGATTCGACGCGCAGATGCTGAAAACCGCCATCGTCGCGGCGCGGGACCGCCAGCGCCTCCAGGAAATCGCCGGCATCCTGATCGGCTTCGGGGTCAACAAGGTCGTCGACCGGCTCGGCCTGCGGGCGATCCCGCGGCTCGCCTGGCGCAGCGCGCCCGCCGTCGACCTCGCCCGCCTGTCGCAGCCCGAGCGCCTGCGCCGGGCGATCGAGGCCCTGGGCCCCACCTTCATCAAGCTCGGCCAGGTGCTGGCGAGCCGCGCCGACCTGCTCGCGCCGCAATGGACCGAAGAGCTCGGCAAGCTGCACGACAAGGTCGCGCCGCTGCCCTGGGAGGTGATCCGGCCCCAGCTCGAGGCCGATCTCGGCGCGCCCCCCGCCGAGATCTTTTCCGAGTTCGACACCAACCCGATCGCCTCGGCCTCGATCGCCCAGGTCTACCGCGCCCGGCTCGAGACCGGCGAGGAGGTGATCGTCAAGGTCCGGCGTCCGGGCTTGCAGAAGATCATCGAGGCCGACCTGCGGCTCCTGTCGCACGCCTCGCGCATCGTCGAGACCGAGTGGCCCGAGATGGCCCGCTACCGGCCGACCGAGCAGATGCGCCACATCGCCAACGGCCTGCGCGAGGAACTCGACCTCGCCAACGAGGGCCGCAACTGCGAGATGCTGGCGGCCCTCTTCCCCGACCGCGACGACGTCGTCTTTCCGAAGGTCTACTGGGAATACACCTCCGAGCGGGTGCTGGTGCAGGAATTCATCCACGGCATCCCGCCGACGGATACCAAGCGCCTCGAGGAGGCCGGGCTCGACCGCAAGGTGCTGGCCCAGCGCGGCGTCGACGCCTTCCTGCAGATGGCGATGATCGAGGGCCTGTTCCACGCCGATCCCCATCCGGGGAACCTGCTGGCGATGCCCGGCAACCGCATCGCCTTCATCGATTTCGGCATCGTCGGGCGGCTGTCGCAGCGCCGCCGCTCGCAGCTCCTGATGCTGATCGGCGCGATGCTGCAGGAGGATGCCGACGGGCTGATGGCGGTGCTGCTCGACTGGACGGGGGCCAGCAACCCCGACCTGACCCGGCTGGAGGCCGCCTCGCAGGCCTTCGTCACACGCCACAACGGGGCGACGCTCAATCTCGGCCTCGTGCTCACCGACTTCATGACCATGGCGCGCGAGAACGACCTCGCGATGCCGACCGACCTCGCGATCCTGTTCAAGGGCCTCGTCACTGCCGACGGCGTGATGCGCCAGCTCGACCCCGCCTTCGACCTGTTCGCGGCGGCCGGACCGACCGTGAGCCGCCACATGCGGTCGCAGTTCTCGGTCAAGGACATGAAGGGCAAGTTCCAGGGCCTCGCGACCGGGCTCTACGGCGCGGCCTCCGAGCTGCCGACGCTGATCCACCTGATGCTGGTGCGGCTCAAGCAGGGCCGGGTCACGGTGGAGATCGAGCTCAAGGGCATGGACAAGCTGACCCGCGGCATCGAGCGCGCCGCGGCGCGGGTCGCGGTCGGCCTCGTGGTGGCGGCCTTCGCCACCCAGCTCGCGCCCCGGCTGATGGAGCACGGCACCCCGGCCTTCGCCACCATCGGCATCCTGGTGCTGACGATCGGGATCGGGTGGATCCTGCTGCTCGCCCGCAACCGCTGACGACGAGCGGGGCCGGCCCCGGAGGGACGGCCCCTGCCCTCTTGCGAGGGCTCGCTCGCGAGCGTGTCGCCGCGCTCAGGCGTTGAGGCGCCGGCTGCGCCGGCGGGCGTGCAGGTCCTGCGCCGCCCGGGTGGCGTGGCGCGGGCTGCGGAAAACCCGTCCTTCCAGGGTGTGGAAGTCCGGATGGGCGGAGAAGAAGCGGAAACCGTCGGTCTCGGGGACGACGATCCCGGCGGAGGTCTCGCCGATCTCGACGATGCGGGCGGGCTGCATGGGCGTGCATCTCCGGTCACGGCCGCCGCTCAGGGCGCGCCGCGAAAAATCCTGTCTCGAAAGCTTTGCAAGAGTCGGGCCGGCCTCGACCGGCCCGGGACGGACGGCGCGGGCCTAGCCGCGGCGTCCGCCGCGGCGACACGGCGCCGAACGAGCCGGAACGGGGCTGCCGGCGAAGGGCTTGCGGCTGAGCAGCATCGGGTGGATCTCCGGGTTGGCCCGCCGGCGCCGCGTCTGCGCGCCGGGGTGCTTTAGCGTTTGGTCTCGCGGCGCAATCGCCTCAAATCACCGCGGCAGGGGCGCGTGGACGGCCCCGAAGGCCCAATCAAGATCGGCCGGACGGGCGTCGATGTCAACGAGAATGTTCTTTTTATGGAACAACTCGAAAGACAAGGAGCTTTTGCCGACGCGCCTTCTCACGGAAAGATCGTTGCGTCGCGGCTCGTTTTGACGCCATCGCCTCGCGCACGACCGACATTCGTTCTTTAAAACAAACATCCCGCCGCGGGCACACCCTGGCGCGCCGTCGCGGGGTGGCGCACGATGCGGATCCAGGGCCCTTCCGGAGAACACCGATGTCGAACGACCCGCACGACCACGCCCATCCCCACACGCACGATCACGATCACGATCATGACGCGCCGCGCTGGAAGCACGACGGCGTCCGGGTGATCACCGGCGACAAGCTCGACCCGAATACGGCGCAGACCCCCGGGATGTTCCGCCAGGCGGCGATCAACCATGCCCGGGTCGGGGCGCAGAAGATCTGGGCCGGCACGGTGGCGATCGAGCCCGACGCCAAGACCGGCGTGCACCATCACGGGGCGCTGGAGAGCGTGATCTACGTCGTGCGCGGCCGCGCCCGGATGCGCTGGGGCGAGCGGCTCGAATTCGTCGCCGAGGCAGGCCCGGGCGACTTCATCTACGTGCCGCCCTACGTGCCGCACCAGGAGATCAACGCCTCGCCGGACGAGGCGCTGGAATGCGTGCTGGTGCGCTCCGACAACGAGGCGGTGGTGGTCAACATCACCGACATCGAGCCCGTCGAGCGGCCGGAAGCGGTGTACTGGGTCGACCCGATCCACAAGCACCCGTGACCCTGCCTGGCGCCCCCGGCGCCTCCGCGGGGGCGGGACAACGCGGGAGAGTAATCGCGGTTCCACGGGGTCGGTTTCGAGCAGCCCATAGTCTCCCGCGCGCGGACGTCGCAGGTTTCCCCCTGTCCTGCCGCCGCTCCATTGCGGGGCGAGCGGATCGGCAGGACGGCGGCGGGATGCGGCCCGCGGCAGGACAGTGGCCCTGGCGCATCAGGTCTCGTGACGACTTGGACGCGGGGGATTTTACGGTGACGCTTAACCTGTTGTTAAGCACGCCGGGCGACCCTCGGGGCAATTCCAGATCATCCCGAGGATCCCATGCCCGCGCAGCAGGCCCGCCTGCCCTCTTCCGACGACTGCCCGGTCCCGCTCGACGTGCTCGGCACGCTCTACCGCGCCGATGCCGAAGCGGTGGAGACGCTCCTCGCCGACATCCCGTCGGCGACGCGCGCTCGCCTCGCGACGTACCTGTACGGCAAGAGCCACCTCCACGCCCTCGGCCTGCGCGTCGCCTCGGCCTGCACCGAGACCGACCTCGTGCGGGTGGCCGGGACGGCGGGGGCGGTGCTGTTCGCCCAGTCCCGCTCCGCGCCGCGCGCCCCCGAGACTCGGCATCCCGGCCAGCGCCGCATCAGCCTCGCGGGCAGCCGCTCCGTCGCCTGAGCGCCGGATCCCGGTCTCCCGCAAATTGCGGTTTCTCGCCGATCCCCGCTTGTGGTCCGGCGAGAACCCATGCTAATGCCCCGCCTGCGCTGGTGACGGCGCCCGCGGAGAGGTGGCAGAGCGGTTGAATGCACCGCACTCGAAATGCGGCATGGGCGCAAGTCCATCGGGGGTTCGAATCCCTCCCTCTCCGCCAGGCTTGCTAAAAGCTCAATCATTCCGGTAAGTTGCTGTCCCGCAACGGTTTCGTACGGCCCGCTTGGTACAAACGGGTGGTACAAATGCCCCTGCCGATGGCCCGTCCCTGGAAGCACCACAACGGCGTCTACTACGCTCGCAAGGGCGTGCCAGCTCACCTGCGCCCGCTGGTCGGCAAGTGGACCGTGATGGTCAGCCTCGGGACGAAGGACCCCGACGAAGCCCGCCGGCTGCACCCCGAGGCGATCCGCGAAATCGAGGAATGGCTGGCTGCGCTTGAGGCCGGCCCAAAGGTGCTGAGCGAGCGAGAGGCCCACGAACTCGCCTCCCCTGTCCGCGACGACTGGGTGGCCCTCCACCGCGACAATCCGAGCCGCAACCCATGGCGGACCGATCTCTTCGAGCGCCTGTGGCGGAATAGGAGGGCCGGCCTGTGGGGTCGGCCGGACCTGATTCATCAGGTGCTCCACGGCGAGTACGCCGACCGCGGCGAGGACGGGATGGAGGTGCTCTGCTTCGAGCAGGCCGATCAACTCATCGAAGCGAAAGGCTTGGTCGTCGACAAGGACGGTCGCCGCACCCTCGCCAAGGCGGTCGGGGCGTCACTCCAGCGCGCCAGCCTGACCCTGGAGCGATTCGCGCTTGGCGATGTGGGTGACGAAGTACCGCCTGTGCGACCCCGCTTTGCAGCCTCTGTGCCCGCCGCCAAGGCCTCGCCGTCGGAGGTCGAGTTCGATGAGCTCGTGAAAGGCTGGGCCGCCGAGCGCAAACCGGCCGAGAAGACGCTTTACGATTGGAAGCGCGTGATGGTGCAGCTCGCCGAGTTTCTTGGGCATCGCGACGCAGCCAGGGTCACGAGCGAGGATCTGATCGCCTGGAAGAACAGCCTCGTCGCGTCCGGGCTTGCCGCAAAAACCATCCGTGAAAGCCGGCTCGCACCCGTTCGGGCGATCCTGAGGTGGGGCGTCGATAACCGCCGGCTCGCCGAGAATCCCGCCGAGCGGATCACGATCAGCGTCAAACAGAAGCCGGGACAGGGCAAGCGCGGCTTCAAGGACGCCGAGGCCACCCAGATCTTGCAGGCGGCTGCTGCCGAGAGCGATCCGGTTAAGCGGTGGGTGCCACTTGTCTGCGCGTACTCGGGTGCGCGGCTGTCGGAGGTGTGCCAACTGCGCGTTCAAGATATCAGCGAGGTCGACGGGATCCCCGTAATGCACTTCGATGCCGAGGCCGGGTCGCTGAAGAATGTCGGCTCGGAGCGGACGGTGCCCCTGCACTCCGCGCTCATCGCGGCCGGCTTCCTTGATTTTGTAGGCCGCCAGAAGGCCGGGCCGTTGTTCCCCGATTTGCCGCCGGACAAGTTCGGCAAGCGCGGCGGCAACGGAACCAAGATTCTCGGTCGGTGGGTGCGCGGGCTCGGCCTAACCGATCCACGCCTTGCCCCGAATCATTCGTGGCGGCACCGCTTCAAAACACTGGCGCGAAATCATGGCCTTGCTAGCGATGTGACTGATGCGATCACCGGACATGCGCATCGATCGGTTGGGGACGGATATGGTGAGTATGACGTTCAGGCGATGAAGAGAGAAATCGAAAAAATTCCCAGGCCATAGCTGCGAGTCGGCGGCCTAGAAATATACACAAAATATGTTAAATACGCACAGATCGCAAAAGACAATCCATAATAGAAATATCGCCTACAGTACCTTGAGCCCGCCTTCGTCAAGGCTCAGCGAGCAGCCGAACGAGCAGCACGCGAACACGTGCCTCCTTCCGGACCCATGAGCCGCCGGCACTGGAGGAGCGCAAGGGGCGGGAAGCAGTCTTTGCGTCGATGCCTGCGACTGGATCTCAGTACAAGACTCGACGTCGCCGTTATCCCACGGGGTGCATCGGTGCTGGCGGCAGTGTCGCAGTCCAAACGAACTACGCCAGAGCGTCCACCCCGGACGGATCACGCCGCCGGGCTTACGAGCTTCAAGCGCCGCAGTTCATCCACGATCACCGGCCCTAGGCGTAGCGTACCGATGTCCTGGATTCCCGCCAGCCACCTGCGCGCCGCATCAGGTGTGAGGTTGCTGTCGGGGAACTCCGGCTGGAGGGCCGCCGCGGCGATCCGGGACAGGCCGAGCTCCATGAACGACCAGCCGGACTTGGTCGAGATACCCAACTCCAACGCCAACGGGAAATCGTAGACGTCGCCAATCAATCGTTCCTGCCCAGTCTCCCGAAGGACGATGATGAGTATGTCAATGTACGCCTTGCCGAGCTGGACGAAGCGGAAGCGTACCTGGTCCTCGATGAGGTCGAACTCCCGGCGGACGACGTCGTCTACAACAATCTCGTCGGGGTCCCGGACCCTGCTAGCGGGGTTCTTCTCGCGAGTGATCTTGTTGCGCTCGATCCTCTTCTCGTCGGATCTCCTTTGCCGCTTGACCGCCTTGGCGAGCATGACGGGATAGGTCAACCCGCACATCCAATCGACAGCGATGCCGGACACTAGGCCCGCGAAGTTGACGCTCCCCCCGTTCACCTCCCTATGGATCCTAGAGAAGATCGAGCTGTACGACTTATAGGCTCCCTTCCCGAGCGGACTGACGGGTATTAGCCGGCTCGTCTTCCCCTCCTCGACCTTCTTGAGCATGTTGTCGTACAGCCGACGCAGGCCGAAGGGATCGACGGTCCAGTTGGTCGCCAGCAGCGTCGCCGGAAGACCGATCTGCTCGTTGGCGGTGATGCTCGCCTCCGTCAGGCGGGTACGCAGCCCCTCGTCGAGGCTCCCGAGGGTACGTTCGACGTACCCGCGGACCGCATTCCCAGCGGCCTTGGAGATCAGCAGCCCGGCGGCTGCCCTCACGCGCGGGGCGTCGTCGTCATTCGGCAACTCGGCAGGCATAACGCCACCTAACGCCCCAAGTAGGCGGTCCGGCACCTCCGAGGCCGTCCGAAAGAACGCGGACTGGACTTCGTAGCCGACGAACGCGTCGAGGGGCTTATCCGGCCAGTCCTCGTAGTCGACGAGGAACACGTTTCCCACGATGTCGGCGGACATGCGCCCGGCGCGCCCGGCGAAGTTCCACAGCGCCGCGGCAGCGAGCGGCTTCCTCGCGCCCCTGGTGGGCGTGTCGATGAACACATTCCGTGCTGGGAGGTTGATGCCCTCGAACAGCGTCGTCGTGCAGACGAGGAAATTCACGTGGCCGTCGCGGAAGGCGCCCTCAAGAGTCTCGCGAAGGAGCGTCGGCATCTTGCCGTAGTGGAATGCCACACCCTTACGGATCATCCCGGCGAGCGTGTAGTCGGGATGGATGTGCTTCCTCACGAAATCGGAGATCGTGGCCAGCGCGGGGTCGCTTCCGTCCTCAAGGTCGTGGGATAGTTGCCGCGCGACTTTCTCCGCTTCCGTTGGGCCAGTCGCGTAGACGAGGGATCCCCCTGTCGAGCCCAACTCGAGTGCCGCGGCTGCCAGTCGGCTGTCCGGCACGTCGAAACCCCGTCCGCTCCGGTAGGTGCCGAGCCGTCGCGGACCGTCCGGCGTCAGCAGGTCCAGTTCGAGCGCGTTGCCGACTTCCGCCTTCCTCAACTGGATCCTGTTCTGGAGAACGGAGGGAAGCTCGGAACGCGTCACGGTGAGATCGGGCGCGCCGATCGAGGCGCCGACCGCCTCGAAGCCCCGAGCACCCGGCGCGAGGAGCACGAGGCGGGTTGTCCCGCTTCGGCTAACCGCCTGCTCGACGCTGTCCTGGAGGATCATCCCCCGGGAGCCGTCCGAGAGGTTCTGAGCCTCGTCGACGACGACGAGGTCGAACGTCACGGCCGAGGCGGCGAGCAGCACCTGGAGGCGTTCCTGTGTCAGCACGAAGACTTGGCGGTCCGGGCCGGAGGGGTCCTGCGTCGGCACGGTGGTGATCCTGACGTCGGTCGCCGCGCCGAGGCGCCTCTGGATCTTCGCGCTCACCTCCGACAGGAGCGCGCGCGTGGGAGCGACGTAGACGGCGCGGAAGGAGGCCGCCCGTTCGACCTGCCGGCACAGGTGCTCGATGACGAGGAACGACTTGCCCGCCGACGTCGGCGCCGAGATGGCGATCGCCCGCGCTTCGGGCAGCTCGTCCCAGGCGTCTTTCTGAAAGTCAGTCAGGGGGATCCACTGGTCGCCGACCTTGACGGTATTCAGCTCGCGCGAAAGCGTCCAGCGGAGTGCGTCGAGGAACGAGGCCCCAGCCTCGGCACCCTCGCGCCTGACGCGGTCGAGCGCGGGGAAGTTGCCAAGGTCCGTCAGAATGCGGCGGCCGCGCTGGTACGCTCCCTCGTCGCCCCCGGCGACGATGAGCGAATTTAAGGCGATGGATTGCGCCATGCGCCTGTAGGCGAAAACGTCCGTCTGCACGAAGACGCCCGCGCAGTAGAGGAGCTTGTGCAGGTCCTCGTCGGATGGCGGCTCCGTCACGGTCTCGATCTCGGCGGCAATGGAACGGGCGGCGCCCGAGCTCTCCAGGCGCCACAAGATGTCCGAGAATGCCGCATGGCCCGCCATGCGGTCCGAGAGATCCAGCGCAAAGCTCATGCCGGGTCGCCTCCCGCGCCCTCGTCGTCGTCGATCTCAAGGTCGTCGCCATCCAGCGGGAACTCCCGTTCGGCCACGCCCATCGCCGCGTAGAACGCCTTCCGCAGCTCGCGCACATCGGGCACTGCAACGAGGAGGACGATCGCCTTCGCGGGGTCTGCACCATGCTTCAGCAACTGCTTCCTCGCGGTAAGCCGAAGCTTGCCGTGGTCAGCGGCGTACCGTTCCGCAAAGTCGCGCTCGTGGATGTCGGGGGGCTGGTCATCGCGTATGCGCAGGCGCTTGCCGAAGTGCCCCGGTTCCGAATGGCAGATGATCCCCACGAACCGTTCCCTGCGCCGGAGTTCGGGGTGACCGATTACGTCGAAATGGTCGAGTGCGCGCTGTCTTGCCTCGCCCTCAAGCGCGTCTAGGTTCCCGAGGTCTGCGACGATCTCGTACTCACGGAGATACTGGCGGCGGTCGCTTAGGAACTCGGCGGCCGACGCGGCGTAGGACGCTACGCCCCGCCGGCCCTCGCTCGCTAGCTTCGACTCCAGGAAGTAGACCGTCAGCGCGCCGTTCTCGAAAACCGCGTGGATGCCGTCGAGCCCGTGCACGGGCATGTTGGCCGCCGTCTTCAAGGACATCTTACTCGCCACCTGCGCGGCCCCGAGGTGCTCCTGCACCAGGCAGTAGGCCAGCACCTCGCCCAGTTCGCTCGCGCGCTCGGGATGGCGCGCGTTAAAGTCGATAAAAAGATCCCTGACAGCCCGGTAGCATCGCGCGACCGCCGTCATATCCGCTGCGATTTCACGGCGGAACCTCTCCTGCCTACGCCGGGGGAGTGCGTAGTACATACACTCCGACCAGAGTAGGTAGGCGAGGTCCTCCACCCTCGGCCTATCCTCGCCGAACCGGACGTGTAGTAAGCCCATCCGGGGGCCTTCCCAGGCCTCGTCATGGACCGCCCGAACGCAGCAGTTCACCACGCCATCGATTTTCGAAGGATTCAGCAGGGTCGCGAGCGCGCGAGCGAGGGCTTCCACCTCCTCATCGGGGCCGTCGCTATCCGATCCGCCGTTCGCCATCTTAGTTCGAAGCACGGGCACCGGCGCTCGGATTTCCCGGGCGGCGGCGTGGCGAATATGATTTCGAATCGGTTGGCTGCATTGATTCGGCTCGTACGGAAGCGATCAACTAGAGCCGATGGTCGTCCTAATCGCAACCTGTGTGAGAGCGGCTTGTTGCTGCATACAAGAATTCATAGGGCGTTCGCGGGAGGCAGCGATCCCAACATACTTCCCGGGGCACAGGATGGGCGACAAGTGAATGATCGACGGCGGTGTAGTTGCCAATGTCCCCGACTTGATCTTCATCTCGAAGGCAACGACCGTGCGCTAGCTGGACGCAACTGCTTAATCCTGCGACTAGGTGTCCGCTACTTCTCAGCAAAATTTGATCAGATGCAGCAAGATTCTTGCGGCTACCAAGGGCTGTATGAACGACCGGCGGGTTTCGGGATTGGGTCGAACTTAGCTGAACGGAGAGGACGGGCGCAACTCCGCCATAGTAACAGCGGAACAAGCGTCCGCTTTCGGGATTCGCACGGTCACGCGTGAATGATCTCGTTGGGTTGAAAGCGATGTAGCGCGGAACAGCATGAGGCAATCTGAAGGCGGTATCGAAATCGGTTGCTATTTTTAATCTAAGGTATTTATTTTGATGTACCATGCGCGCAGTGCTAGAGACTCATAAATTTCGATCAAAACATTGACTTATCTCTTCTTTCGTGTAGTATTGTTATTGTCAAAACCGGCCGGTGCACCGCATTCGCGCCGATTGATGTGAGCCAATGAGCCCTGTGATGATCAAAACACCACCCTCCCCTACCCAGCGTCGATGGCGGCCGCAGCCCCGACAACGCGCACTCCGCTTCAACCTTTTCGCCAAGGCCCCCGCTCCGGGGGCCTTCTTCGTTTCAGGAGCACTCTGATGAGTGGAAAAGCTGCTCTCCAACTCGTCGCCGAAGTGCCGCTGCGGCCCATGACACCGGCACTCGTGCTGTTCGGCCGCGATGATGCCGGCCGGCCCCGCGCGGCATGGTTCGATGTCAGCGAAGCCAAGCTCGCGGCGCAAGCGGCCGAGGTGATGAACCTTCGCGTGGTGCAGCTCGCCGATGAGGAGCAGCGCGCCTTCGCCGATCAGTTCACCCATGGCCGGCTGTTCGGCAGCGGCCGCGCCTTCATCCCCTATATCCGGCGGGAGCTATTCCCCCGCCTCCTCGAACTCGCCGGCGTTCAGGTGGATCCAGATGGCACGGGCTTGGCGCCTGCCGCCGAGAATGGCCCGCCCGCGGCACCGCAAGAGCCCGTGCGGGGAACGCTGCCTCGCGCGACGACGGCAGCCCCTCCGCCGCCCGCTCCGCCCGGACCCTTCGTCGGGCACAAGCTGCCGCGCGACCGCGACGAGATCGGACTGGGCAGCATCGTGCTCGCCCACGAGGGGCCCGACGAGGGCTGGTGGGAGGCGGAGGTGATCGGGATCAACGGCACCGTCCACTCGCTGCGCTGGCGCGACTACCCGACCCAGCCCACCATCCTGCGCCGCGCCGACGAACTCGCGCTGCTGCCACCCGGCAAAGCCTAGCCGTTTCGTGCCTCCCACCCGAGCCACACAGACTGGCTCGGGTGCCCAGCTGCAGGCCGCTCGGCGCCGCCGCTTACCCTCCTTCCGATATTCGAGGCTATCATGCTGACCACCGTCCTCGACGTGGATCGCACCCGCGCGCTCAACGACATCCTCCGCCGCTCTCTCTCGGGTGGCCTGCTCATGCTCACCGCTGGCGTCATCGCCCTCGGCCGCGAGCGCCAGCAAATCATTCTCGACGCCATCGCCGCCTACGACGACTTTACGCCCGACAACGATCCCCGCGGCGAACACGACTTCGGTGCGCTCGAGGTCGCAGGCGAGCGGGTGTTCTTCAAGATCGACTACTACGACCGCGCGCTGAAGGGGCACTCCCCGGATCCAGCCGACAGTAGCATCACGACGCGGATGCTGACCGTCATGCTCGCCGGGGAGTACTGACGTGGCCGGACGCAGACTGGCGGCCTCGGTCATTCCCACCCCCGGGCCGTGGCTGGCGCGCGGCGAGGCCGAACCGGGAGCATCGCCCGCGCAAAACATGCTCGGGGTCGAGCCCGCGGCCGAGGACCGGCCAAGTGGCTGGCCCTACTTCATCCGGCGGGATGCACCCGTCGAGCCCGGCGGCTGCCCGCTGCATATCGCCACCGGTATCCAGCGCCTCGCCGACGCTCGGCTAGTCGCCGCTGCGCCGGATCTCGCGGAACGGCTGCTCGCGCTGCTCACTGCGCCGGCCCTCGGATCGCGCGACCTCGACGCCCGGACCCGCGCGGCGATCGACGCAGCTTGGGCGCTTCTCGTTCGGGTCTCTCCGCAACTGGAGATCGGTGCATGAGGCGCCCGACGCGACAAGCGCACCCGGCGTTCCCGACTCGGTTTCGATGTTCAGCCGGACTTTGTGCGCCGCCCGGCCTGCAATGGCATCGGCGGCACGGCCCCGGCTTCGGGTTCGATGAACGGCGCCGCGACTGGCACAGCGAGGGCGACCGCCATCGCCTCCAACGTCGAGATCGTCACGTTCTCCGAGCCGCGCTCGACCTGCCCGACATAGGCGCGGTCGATGCCAGCCGCGAGCGCCGGCCGCTCCGGCGACAAGCCTTGGGCGACGCGCAGGCATCACAAATTCCAGTCGATGAGTGCTCACGCCTCCACCGCGCGAGAGAGCCAGAACCGCAGCCTGACGAACGGCTGATCAACAGTCCGACACTACTCGCACCCAAGGGCTTGGCTGCAGGCCGTCGACCCACTTCAAGGAACCTCCGTCATGCTGCTGTCCGCCTCCGGGGCCTACTTCCTTGTTGCTTTGATCGCTGCCGTGGTGAGCTACATCGTGGCTCACCGAAAGGGCCTCAACGCCGTCGGCTGGGCGTGGGCCTCGCTGCTGTTGATCGTCCCCGCGGCGATCCTGCCGTTTGTGCGCTCGCGGCAGAAGCCGGAGCAGTCGAGTGGCGTCCCACACGAGACCTGGCGGGCCCTCCTTGCCTACGATCCCGACTTCAAAGCGACCGTGGTGCAGCTCGCTCCCTACGGGGCGCCTGCCCTCGACGAACTGCGGCGGGCGTGGGCGGCGGTACCCGACAAAGGGGCGTTGCCGGCGATGGTCTCGGCCATCGAAGCACGATGGTCGGGCTACACGGCCGCGGGGCTGACGCACATCGAGACCAGGAACGGGGTCGCGGTGCTGCAGGACGCGGCTGGCCGGTACCATGTCGGTGAGCGTCAGACCGCTGACCTTGGCACGGCGCGCCTCATCGCTTCTGCGAACGTGCGACGTGCGCGCACGTCCTCGGTGATCGGCATCATCATCGGAGCAACAGCTCTGGTCGCCGCATTGACCAGTGGTGGTACGGTGAGCGCCCAAGCCGAGGCGGCCGGGATGGCGCTACCAAATTGCAGGCCCTCCACTCGCTACGTCAGCTGACTATATGTATTCGAAGTAAAAACGGGGCACGCACGATGCGTGCCCCGTCTTACTATCTGCAATCATTGCATCCAAATAGAATCGGCCTCTAACGGCGATACCGGTGATTCACTCAGGAAAGTTTGGTACGTCGATCAGAAGGCTCTCGATGCAGGTGACGAGATCGTCCTCATCCATCGTCTCCGGGGTCATGCCGATCCCAGCCAACGCCATCGCCAAAGCTTCCGGTTCCAAAAACGTGCGGGCCTCTCGAATGGCGACGGCGAGCAGTTTGCTTGTTACCATCAACGGGTCTGCGCGTCGCAACCAGCTGCCGGCAACCCACTCCTGCAGCTCAGAGCGTGCTGCGATGACGGCGTGGGTGGGAGGGGCGATCGGATCCTGGCGTCGAGGCGCCTTGCTGCGACGGACCTCGCGAGCGTGGGGTTCGCCTTTGGTGTCCTTGCTGGTAGTTGGACGCGCGGTTCGCGGGTTTTTTTGTACAGGTTTTTGGGTTGAGCGGGCCATGCTTGACTCCTGTCTGGATGTTGATCGGTTCATAGCGCCTGCTTGGTAAATAGCTCCAGTCTATAAATACAAGCTGATGAGGCCGCCGCGTCGATCTATTTTCCGTCCGTAGCATCAGTATATGTCAATCGTTTTAGACAGGAATAGATCATGTGAAACAACTGACAAAGCCGCCTCATCATAGGCAATTTACAGGCTATGCAAACGTCTGCTGATATTAATACAGCCAATTTCATTGAGGCCCTGCCGGCCCCTGTAGTTGTGGGCCGGCAGCTAGCCTCACTTCGAGGTCGGCACCGTGAACACGATGCACTTCACCTTGGCATTGGACCAGCGTGGCGTCGTCACCGCCCACTCGTAGCCCCGGCCCACGGGGTACTTCCCCGCGTCCGTCTTCACCAGCGCGCCTTGCTCGTCGAGCCACGCAAGAACAGCGTGGAGATGGGCCCGTTTGGTGCCAAACCAGCGGACAAACTCGGTGGAGCGGATCGCCACCACCTCATGCGGACCGTCGGCCATCCGGAAGCCGGCATCCGTCTTGGACTGGGCGTCCTGCTTCTGCGGGAGGGGGGTATCGCTCAGGCGTTGGTGCAGGATCGCCTTGGCCTCCTCCAGGATCGTGTCCCGCAACCGGCTGACCTTGAGGCCGTCGCGGAAGCAGCCTTTGACCGCCTTTCGAGCAGCGCGCTTACGCCAAGGCGACGGCAGCAAACCCATGTCGATGGCTATGCAGATGCCCGCGTAGATTGCTCCGAAGTTGCGGGCAGCATGGTTCACGGCCCCGTCAACGTCCTTCAGGAACAAGCTGGCCACAAACTCATCGACGTAATATTGGGCGCGAGCCTTGAGTTTGTCACCAAGGTCGATCAGTCCGCGCAAGTAGGCGTCGAACACAACGCCATGGTTCGCCTCACATGCCTCTCGCATCTTGGCCATTTGCCGGTGCGCCCAACGGGTGAAACCTTCATCCGTCAGGCCCGGCGGCCGCTGGTCGAAGATCGTCGCGTTGCCGCTATGCACGGCCGGCACGTCAAGACAGCGCGGCTCCTCACCGCCCTGACGCGTTGACCCGACCCGCATGGCTAGCGCCTCGACCGCATGCTCGGAGGACAGCACGTAGACCAGCGACCAACCCGAAGCGGCTACGTCGCTCGCGTAAATCGACACATCCGCCCGTGTCTTGTCCTTGCCCTCGCTGAAGCCGTAAATCATCGGGCTGATTTTGTTGTAAGCGTCTCGTCCGAGCAGGCCGGCCTCGTTGATGAACAATACGATGTCGTTGCAGGTGATGGCGATCTGATCGAGCCCGACGATGGTCGCCTTGAAGCTCGGTAACGCCCGCTCCGTGCCCAAGCCGATGATCGAGCCACCGACGATCTGCGCGGTAGACTTGCCGACCTTCGTCTTGCCGTACAAGTTGATGCCGAACGACTGCATTCCGAGCACGCGCAGGAGCGGGCCGGCGAAGGCTGCCCCGAGCATCAGCGTGGCTCGCGTCGACCACCGCGCCCGGCGAGCGACACCATTCTGCCACCCCTCGACCGTGCCGGCGCTCGTGAACACGATCTGACGCTTCTTACCGGGCTGAGGCCGCGGCGGCAGGACCTCCACGATGCCCGGGATAGCTCCGACAACATGGGTCGGGCGAACGAACAGGTTCTGCTCACCCCGGTACCATCCGGGCTGAGCAGCATGGCGCAGGTAGCGCGGCGGTCGCGTCTCGATGGCGGCGTCGACCACATCCAGCGACGCCTTGTTCGTCAGCCCCGCGTTGTGCTTTCGCAACTCGGCCATGACCTTTGCAGACTTCTCCGACTCTTCGGACGGCACATCCGCGGTCACGGGCTCGCCGAGATCGGATTGAGCCTCGAAGCGATCATAGGCGGTGTTGGTCGCCTCATCGACGACCCGAGCCGTTTTGATGACACTCGGTTGCCGCGGGACCCTGCGCCAGTTGGGGTTGATCGTCTTGCGCTTGGGAACACGCCGAGGCTTGTAAACGACGAGGGCTTTGCTTGGCATGTTGATCTCCTAGTCAGCGTGCCGCCCGTGCCACCCATGCCGGGTGGCGTTGCACGTAGGTTCTTGGGGGGGCACGCCCGGCACGGGTGGCACGCTGTCTGAGTGAGCTATGGCCGGGCGTTTCACGGTGAAATCGGCGTGCTGCAGTTCACACCGTTTCCCAGCTCCCACTCATTCTGATCGGCACGCTCCTCGAAGAGGCAGGTGTCAAAGCAAGCTGATGAGTGGGGCTGGATACTTTCAACTCACTAACTACAACATTAGTTCCCTGGCAATTTGCTCATAGAGCATGATGCAGTAGCAACGGAAATTGTTTTCGCTGCTGTGCTAAGTGCGATTTCAAACTTCGATGTCGTGCACTTCGTGGTGAGAGCGGCGCGTACTTCGAGGTTGGAGACGCACTTCCTACCGGAGGGGGTGCACGGGCCCGGGGCCAAAGCCAAAAAACCATAGGTCTGGCCCTCCTCTAGGTCGTCGGGACGAGTCTCAGGCGCCCCGTGTTGGTCGGTTTGAAGTCCAGGCCGAGCAGGATGATCCGCCCCGTCAGTCCCGCTCGATCGAGCGCCCGGACCGCCTGGATCCGCTGCTCGACGGTGAGGGAACGATCACGGGTGTCTCGAACCAGCCCCCGCTTCGCATCCGCCCGCAGGATGGTCTGCCGCCGCTGAAACTCCGGCTTGTGCGCGTAGGCGACCGCCGTGAGGTTCCCGTCCCAGGGTTTGGTACGCACCGGTCGCCGGATCGCCTCGGAGGCCGGGATCAGCCGCTTCAGCACCGCCTGCGCCGCGGGGGCTTCCTCCGCCCGGATCAAGCCGTAGAGGTGCACCGAGGCATGGTCGGCAAACCGCTCGTGTTCGGGCAGCGCGTGGCGGTGGTCCTCGTTGAAGCTCACGTCGAGGCCCAACACCCCGACGGTCACGCCCGCCGCCCGTAACAGCGTCTCCGCCTGCGCACGGGCCCCGACGAAGTCAGCTTCCCCATCCCGGCGGCTGACCGGCAGGATAATCGACACCGTCACCCAGGCTCCCTTTGGCCCGCCGGCGGTGAGGTGACCCACGGTCCGCACCAGCAGACGCTGCAAGGCATGGGCGCAGTCCGGGCAGGCCGGGTGGAGGCAGCGCCGCTGCAGCCGGCCGCGCCGGCACCCCGCGATGATCTGGCCCAGGGCCGCCAGGTCGGGGTGCACCCGTCCGTGCTTGCGCAGCCAGCGGCGGCGACGCTTTTTCTGGATCCGGATCTCGGCTCGACGCGGGCTGCGTTTGCCGCGCTGCCCCCGTCCCACGGTCCAGGTCACCGCCTCGGTGTTGAAGCCCGCCCCCGCCGCCATCGCGACCGCGACCGCGCGCTCGGTGGTGGGGAGGGCCACTGGCCCTCCCCCCTTGGTGTTACGGTCAGCCATGGGCGACCTCCGCCGCCTGAGCGGCGTCGGACTCGGCCATCCGGAGCTCGTCGGCGAGGAGCAGCAGCGACCTCCCCAGGCGCTCCACCAGCACGCTCCGCGCGCCCGGCTCGGTCAGGGCGGCCAGCAGGGTCGGGTACACCACCTCGGATAACTCGACCGCCTCCTCGGCCGGGCCATCGGCCCCGAGCAGACGCAGCTCGAGCCGGGGCGCCTCGCTGTCCGAGGAGCTCAAGCTCTCGGGCGCAGGAGCCTCAGCCCGCACCCGCGGTGCCGCACCCGCGGCAAGCTTCGCCGCCCGCCGCTGTGCGGCCACCTCCCGCTTGCACTCCGCCACCGTGGTGTTCTCGACCCAGCCGAGAAACGCCTCGACCGCGATCTGCTGGACCTGCGCGCACTGCAGGACCGCCGACCAGTCCGAGCACAGCTTCTCCTCGTGGGTGTCGCCCGGGCGAGCCCCGAGCTTGATCGCGATGAGCGCCGGGTTTTTCTCCGTGGCTCGCGTCGTCTTGATGCCGCCTAGCCGAGCGACACGGGCAAGCTGAGCGGGCTTGTCGTGGGTCAGGAGGAGCAGCCCGTAGCTCGGCAGCAGCAACTCGTTGACCCGGCGCTTCCAGCTGTCGCCGAAGAAGCCGTCATCGCCCCCGACCGCCTGGCAGGCCGCGTAGGCCTTGTTGATCGCCGCGATCGTGCTGTGCTCGTCCGCGGGAACGGTGAGGGGGCGGTCGACCAGGTTTTCGTTCAGAACGAGAAGGTCATGCGCTCGGTTGCTGTCGACATCGCAGGGCAGGTTCGGGATCGTGTCCAACATTTCAGGGCCTCCAGCCCTCGAATTGAGGGCCTGGCCGTCGTACCGCACCTCTCCCAGCGAGGTGGTTCGCCTAGAGCGCAAACCACCTGCTAAGTGGCTGTTTCTGCTGATTCAATCGCGTCGAGGAGCTCGTCCGAGAGGGGCAAAATCGGTACTTCGATGAGGGGTACCGGCTGGGCGAGATCAAGCGCCAGGAGTTCGTAGCCGCGCTCCTCCAGCCGCGCCTTGACGAATTCGTACTGACCGAAAACTCGACGCAGGCTGTCCACGTCGTTGGCCTCCGCCAACAACTTACGGGCAAAAGAGGCCTTTTCCACTTCTCCCGGTCGGAAGACCCCACCGTAGAAGTGTCGAAGCCAGATAAAGCCAGCGATGAAATCGCCCTTGTCCTTGTACTTGTAGGCGGTCGATCGACCACGCAATCCTTTGTAGATCTTTCTGATGGTCTCATGGGCGTCCGTTCCCGCCTTCTGGTCGAACATACGTTCCGCCGTGCTCCACCCGCCCTCCAACTTCGACCCGTCCAAAATTTCCCAGCGAAACGAGACATCGTACAAGGGTGCGTATCTCCGCTGCTGGCGACGGCGGTTTCTCAGTTTGATATCCAAGACGCGGGGCCGGTGGCCGGTCGCAATTTTCTTGAGGCCAGCCGGAGTCCTCAACACGCGACCGAGCACCTCCCTCGCATCCGGATCGTCCAAGAGATCTAATTGAGAATTTCCGCCAATACGTTGCGTCTTATACATATACCATAGCAACTTCATTGCACTACAAACACAGGCAGAAGCCAGCAAATCGTTGGATATCGCAAGCCACCGATCTGGAAATTCTTTTTTCTGACGCTGTCGGTCGTTTAGTTTTCGCCCAAACAAGATCGCAATTTGCAGTTCATATAAGCGGATAGCGAGCAAGTATGGTGAATTGCTGATATCGAGTATGTAGTTGCCTGCAGCTGAGATGTCATAGAGGCGGTACAGTCCATTTTGCGATTTTGCCATGCTATCCTCGAGCCTTGCAGTGCGCGTAAACGGCTGCTGGGCCTAAATCTTGGATCCAATCATGTCCTGCAACCCGCTGCACGCGCTTACCCTGAAAGTGCTCGCGATCCAGGGCAGCAGCAAGCTGTCCTGGTAGGTCGAGCTTAACCACAGGAGGTGATAGGCTACCGCCGCACTGAGGCCCAGGGAGCCGGGGAGCAGGGATGCCGATCCGGCCGGAGCACCGCTTCTTCTACCCCATTGACTGGCCCCAGCTCTCCGACGCGATCCGCTTCCGTCGGGCACAGGGGCGGTGCGAAGCGTGCGCCCGTCCACACCTGCAGCGGGTTTTCCACCTCGGCGACGGTCGGTGGTGGGATGCCGAGGTCTCGGGCTGGCGCAATGGCTAGGGCCGTCGGCTCCGGCACCGACTGCGCAACGAAGACCTACTCGCCCGGGTCCGGGTCACGCGGGTGGTGCTGGCGGCCGCGCACCGCGATCACGACACGGCCAATAACGAGAGCGCCAACCTCGCAGCCTTCTGCCAGCGCTGTCACATGCTGCACGACCGTGACGAGCATCAGCGCCGCCGCTTGCGGACCCTGTTCCGGCGCAAGGCGTTGGGTGACCTGTTTCAGGGGCCCTATCCCGCTGTTCCGACAGCGCCGGCTATCCTGAAACCAAGATCGCGCTGACGTTGGCGGCGTGAGCTATGCGCAAATGCCAATAGCATCTACGCCGCATCGCTAATTTCCCAACACGGTAAAGTGCTTGCGTATGCAAACACTGCCGGCTTGCCTTGGAAGCTGCCACAAGCTGGCGCGCGATGCTTCGCGCTAAGATGCACGTCTACGGGCGGGCATATGGTTTGGTGTGTCGAAATAGAGTCGATTGAGCACACCAGCTCAGTGAGCACAGCGACACAGAGCACATTCCCCCTCCCGTCTCACCCAGGAAGCACAGGCATGACTTCACTTTCCTCCCTCCCTACCCTCTCCAGGAGTGACCAGATCAATCGATTGACCCATGGCTATGGGCAGCTCGCCGTGGACCTCGTCGCCGAGGGCTGGGCCCCCTACCTCCTCGTCCTGAAGTTTCGCCACTTAGGCGGGCGCCGCGACACCGTCCTTGCCCAGATGCATCACGAAGCGGAGCGGGCGCACGGGTGGCTGTGCGAGCGGGTGTGGCGCAACGCGAATGCGCCGAGCCGCCGGCCTTGGCGGCCGTACTGGATCCTCGCTCCCGACTACCCCGTCGCGAAGCGCGCGAAGGTCAGCGTCCGCTCCCTGGTCCCCAATGACGGGCTGCATTTGCAGGGCATAGCGGTCATGCCCCCGTGCGGCCGCCTCCACGAACCGCTCAACGAGCACCTGGGCGACCGCGGCGCGCGCTACTGCCCCCGAGGTGGCCCCCTCACGTCGATCACTGCCACGCCCATCGAGACGGGTGATGTCCCGTACGTGAACACCTACAACTTTAAGGCTTTCCCCCGGGGCCGGGCGGGCTTCGACGACATCCTCGTGCTACCCCCCTCCTCGGCTGAGCTCGACAGCGCGCCGCAACCGGCAACGGACCCCTGGCGGCACCCCGTCTTTGTGCGGGAATAAGGGGATCCCCATTCAGCTTGATATTAAGGGGGGGGCTGCAGAGGCTGGAATGAAGCTGGTCAGCGTTCGGACAGCGGACGTCTGCAGCGCGCCATTAGCGGACCTTCAGCTACAATTACTTGAATATCCGCTATCCGACCGCAAGCTGCCTCTGCACGGAGTGGTCGGGACGGGAGGCTACAAGATCCTCATGCCGGGAACGACGCGCTGGACGCCCGGTCCAAAGCCGATTAGGCCGAGGACGTCCGCGTCCAGGCTTAGCTCGCCAAGGTCGAGATCCAGCTCGACCGCTTCTGCGCCGAGGAGTTCTCGGACCGCATCATAAAGGAAATAGCCGAGCTTCTCGTAGAGCGGGGTTCCCCCTGACGCCGTCAGAGAGTCTGCCGGGCCACGGGCCCTGATATCCGCGGCGCCGCGCTGCAACGATGAACCCACCACACCGGTCATGCTCAAGGCGTAGATGGACGTCCGGGTCTCGTTCGGGCGTTATTTCGAACCGTGGAACGAGGGCCGGTATGCCCGCTGGGCCGGCTGAGAGCAGGAAACTCAGTGCGTCCGCGGAGGGATGCGTCCCACGATCCCGGTTCGCGGCGCCCGTAAAAGGCCCGCATCGCGGCGCATGGGCTGACCTTGGACGCACGAGTGGGCATTGCCTCAAGGTCTCACTAGCGACCAATATGGCACCGCGCTCGCTGACGTGAACCAAATAGTAAGCTGCGGCCGCAACTAGGATACCATGACCCAGTACCTCGTCAGGCGCGCTAACGTCCTCGTCCTCGGCGTGCTGATCGCCATCCTCGCCCTGGTCGGTGCGGCGACCTGGGAGCGGCTGAACGCCTCGCGCGACGCTCGCACCTGGTCGCGGCACAGCTATCAGGTGCTCGACACCACCAAGGACCTCGCCATCGCCTTGCGCGACGCCGAGCGCGGCCAGCGCGGCTACGTCCTCACCGGCAGGGCCGAGTACCTCGGCCCCTACGACGTCGCGCGCGACCGCCTCGGCCTCCTCCAGGGCGAGCTCCAGAAGCTGACCGCCGACAACCCCGCGCAGCAGGAGCGCATCCGGGCGCTGGCCCCGGCCATCCAGCACAAGCTGGAGGAACTCGCCCAGACGCTTCAGGCGCGCCGCGACGGTGGCCTGGAGGCGGCGCTGCGCATCATCAACGGCGACGCCGGCCGCAACCACATGCGCGAGGCCGAAACCATTCTTGCGACCATGCTCGCCGACGAGCAGCGGCTCCTCGACGAGCGCCTCGTGCAGAACGACGCCCGTGCGACCTGGGTGCGCTGGATGGTCATCGCCGGTTCCGTGCTGGCGGTCCTCACCCTGCTCTGGGCGGCCCGCCTCCTGAACCAGGCGTGGTCGCGTTCCTACAGGACCGAGACCGAACAGCGGGCTGTGGCCCTGCGCCTGCGCACCACCCTCGACAGCCTCAGCCAGGGCGTCGCGGTGTTCGGGCCCGACCGCAAGCTCGCGAACTGGAACGAGTGCTTCCAAGTGCTACTCGACCTGCCGAAGGCGATGGTCCGACGGGGCACGACCTACGGCGCCTTCGTCGAGCACACCGGCGAACCCGGGCGTCCCGCTCTGGAGACCGAGGACCAGGTCCGACACGGCAGCCGGAATCCCCGCGAGGCCGTCACCTACGAGCGGGAGAACGCGGAGGGGCACCACCTGGAGATCCGCCGGACGCCGATGCCCGACGGCGGCTTCGTGCTGACCATCTCGGACATGACCAAGCGCGCCCAGGCCGAGGGCGTGCTGCGCGAGGCTCAGAAGATGCAGGCCATCGGCCAGCTCACCGGCGGCATCGCGCACGATTTCAACAACTTGCTTCAGGTCATCCTCGGAAACCTGGAATTCATCCGGGCGAAACTCGACGGCGACGCCAGGCTCCAGACGCGGATAGAGCGGGCATCCTGGGCTGCCCAGCGCGGGGCGACGCTCACCGGCCAGCTCCTCGCCTTCGCCCGCAAGCAGCCGCTCGCGCCGTCGGCCATCGACCTCGCCGCGACGATGCCGGACCTGATACCCTTGCTGCGGCGGACCCTCGGCGAGACCATCGATGTCCGTTACGTCGAGACCGTCGGGCTGTGGCCCGCGATGGCCGACGCGGCGCAGTTGGAGAGCGCGGTCCTGAACCTCGCGCTCAACGCCCGCGACGCGATGCCGGGCGGCGGCCGCCTCACCATCGAGCTCGGCAACAAGGTCCTCGACGACGATTATGTCCGCCGGCACGCCGAAACCGTGCCCGGCGACTACGCCATGGTGGCGGTCTCCGACACCGGCCATGGCATGACCCCCGACATCGTCAAGCGGGTGTTCGAGCCGTTCTTCACGACCAAGCCCGACGGCAAGGGCACGGGGCTCGGCCTCGCCATGGTGTTCGGGTTCGTCAAGCAGTCCGGCGGACACGTGAAAATCTATTCCGAGCCCGGCGAGGGCACGACGGTGAAGCTCTACCTGCCGCGTGCGGTCGGGGCCGCGGCGGCGACGGGCCAGCGGTCCGGCAGTCCGGTCGATCTGCCACGCGGATCGGGAACGATCCTGGTCGTGGAGGACGAGGCGGCGGTTCGCGAAATCGCCTGCGCGATCCTGGCCGATCTCGGCTACCGCGTCCTGGAAGCCGGCGACGGCGAGGAAGGGCTGAGGGTCTTTGCCGCCAACGTCGCGACCATCGACTTGCTGCTCACCGACGTGATCCTGCCTGGCAAGGTGCGGGGTCGCGAACTCGCCGAGAGGGTACAGGCCCTGCGGCCCGAGGTCCGGATCGTGTTCATGTCCGGCTACACCGAGAACTCCATCATTCATCATGGCCGGGTCGACGACGGGGTGCATCTCATCTCCAAGCCGTTCAAGCGCGAGCAACTCGCCAGAAAGGTCGCCGAGGTGCTCGGACCCGCCGGAGCGGAGATGCCCGAGGCCGCGAACGTGGTGGCCTTGCGCCCGGTCAAGGGTACAGGGCTGTGACGTCGACGTCCGGGGCCTAGCGCCGATTGATCGGGCCAGGAGGCTGGGGTGTTGGGGCCTCGCCTGGCGGGCCGGTTCGGCGGCGGGTCGCCTCCCGGCCATGGCGTATCCGATTGCATGCCGTCCTTCCCTCAGGCGCCCCCGGGTTAGGGCAAACGCCAACGGACGACGCCGTCGAACGTCGCACTCTACGCCTCGCCACCTGGACGCCGCTGTCGCGTTATCCGACCCGGACCGTTGTCCCGCGCCGGTGCGGAAGGTACTCACGCCAAGGGAGGGGCCATGGACCCAGAGATCGAGAGGCTGCGGCGGCGCGAGCGCGAACTCGAGGACCGCGTCGCGAGGCTTGAAGCCCAACTGGGTGACGGCCTGCGCCGGCCGGACCGTGGGCAGCGAACCTCGGCGGCATCGACCGACCTGCTATTCACGGCGGCGGAGAAGACTCGCATGCCGCAGATCATCACCGACCCCAACCAGCCAGACAATCCCATCGTCTTCGCCAACCGGGCCTTCCAGAACCTGTGCGGCTACGACGCTGCCGAGGTGATCGGGCGAAACTGCCGTTTCCTCCAGGGCCCGGACACGGACCCCGCCGACGTGGCAAAGGTCCGTGACGCCATCGTGGCCCGGCGCGACGTCGTGGTCGAGATCTTGAACTACCACCGCGACGGCACACCCTTCCGCAACGAGCTCTACGTGAGCCCCGTCTTCGACGCTGAAGGACAACTCCGCTACTTCTTCGCCAGCCAGCTCGACGTCACCCGATTCCGGACCACGGAGGGCGTACTCGCCGAGAGCGAAGCCCGGTACCGGGCGTTGTTCGACGCCGTCGACAGCGGCTTCTGCGTCATCGAGATGCGCTTCGACGCGGACGACCGCGCGGTCGATTACCGCTTCGTCGAGGTAAACCCCGCCTTCGCGGCGCAGACGGGCCTGCACGATGCGGCTGGACGCTGGGCGAGCGAGCTCGTGCCCCGGCTCGAACGCTCCTGGTTCGACACCTACGGCGCGGTCGCGCGGACCGGCCAGCCGGTGAGGTTCGAGAGCGGGTCCATTGCGATGGGACGCTGGTACGACGTGCACGCCCTGAGGGTGGGCGACCCCGAGCAGCACCGGGTCGCCATCCTGTTCAACGACATCACCGACCGGCGCCGCTTTGAAAACCACTTGGAGGCCACTGCCCAGGAGCAGGCCAACGAGCGCGACATGGTCTGGCGAGCCAGCCGCGACCTCTTCGTGGTCTGCGGACGCGACGGCTTCTTCCGCAAGGCGAACGCCGCCTGGACCGAGATGCTGGGGTGGGAGGAGACCGACGTCGTCGGCGCCCGCTTCGACGCCTTCGTCCATCCCGACGACCGGGCGGAGGCGGCTGCGGCCTTCGAGCGGGTCACGGGCGGGCTGGCGCTGCACGACGTCGACGTGCGCGTCCGCGCCAGAGACGGCGGTCATCGCTGGATCTCCTGGAACGCCATTCCCCGGGGGGACCACTTCTACGCCGCCGGTCGCAACGTCACGGAACGGCGGGCGCTCGAGGAGCAGCTGCGCCAATCGCAGAAGCTCGAGGCCGTGGGGCAACTGACCGGGGGCGTGGCCCATGACTTCAACAACCTGCTCACGGTCATCAAGTCCTCGACCGACCTGCTGAAGCGGCCCGGCCTCGCCGAGGATCGCCGGCTCCGCTACGTCGGCGCGATCTCCGACACGGTCGACCGGGCCGCCAAGCTCACCGGTCAGCTCCTCGCCTTTGCCCGCCGACAGGCCCTGCGGCCGGAGACCTTCGCGGCCGACCGCGCCGTGGCGGCGCTCGCCGACATGGTCGGCACGCTCACCGGATCACGCATCCGGGTCGAGCTCGGCATGCCCGACGGGGAACAGGACGACCTTCACGTCAACGCGGACCCGAGCCAGTTCGACACGGCGTTGGTAAACCTCGTGGTGAATGCCAGGGACGCGATGGACGGCGAGGGCCGCCTGCGCATCGGGCTCCGCCGTGCATCCCGCATCCCCTCTGTCCGGGCGCATCCGCCGCGGCGCGGCGACTTCGTCGCGGTCACGATCTCGGACACCGGTGCGGGCATCGCCCGCGAGAACCTGGAGCGCATCTTCGAGCCGTTCTTCACCACAAAGACCGTGGGCCAGGGCACGGGACTGGGGCTGAGCCAGGTGTTCGGGTTCGCCAAGCAATCCGGCGGCGAAATCACCGTCGAGAGCGCGCTCGGCGAAGGCACGACCTTCACCCTCTATCTCCCGCGGGTCGGCCCGTCACGCGCCGCTGGGCCGGTGGAGGAGCCGGAGGCGCTGGCCGAAGGGCACGGGACCCGGGTCCTCGTCGTCGAGGACAACCTCGATGTCGGCGCCTTCGCCGAGCAGGCCTTGCGCGAGCTCGGCTACGTCACCGTCTGGGCCAAGGATGCGCATCAGGCGCTCGCCGAGATCGAGCGCGACTCCTCGCAGTTCGAGGTGGTGTTTTCGGACGTGGTGATGCCCGGCATGAACGGCGTCGAGCTCGCGGGCGAGATACGCCGGCGCCGGCCGGACATCCCGGTCGTGCTGACCTCCGGCTACAGCGACGTGCTCGCCGCCGAGGGCACGCACGGCTTCGACCTGCTGCGCAAGCCCTACTCGGTCGCCGATCTGTCGCGCATCCTCCGCCGTGCCGTCCAGGACGCCTGCGTCGGGCTCAGGGGCGGAGCCTGACACCGTGCGGGCTGCCGCGGACACCGGTCTCGGCTCGATCAGTTTGACCGTGCGAGGGGCCACCGTGGGCGAAGGACTGCTCGGAGTGGACAGTCGAAATGGGCTGCAGCTTGTTGCCGGACGCTATTCATCACTGATGCGCTTAGTGCGATCGGGCATGGCAACCGCCAGCAAGGTGCGCGAGAGCTGTTCGACCGAGTAGGGCTTCTGCAGAAGTTCGAACCCGCCGGTGCCGGTCTGGGCCAGAACGTGGCTGTAGCCGGAGGTCAGGATGACGGGCAAACCGGGATGACGACGCCGGATCTCACGGGCGAGATCAACGCCGTTCATGCCGGGCATCATCACGTCCGTGAACACCACGTCGAACCGACCCGCGTCGTCGGCCAGCTCCGCCAGAGCTTCCCCGGCATCGGCCGCCCAGACCGTGGCAAAGCCAAGTTCGGCCAGAGCCTGCGTGGCGAACGTGCCCACCTCCACGTTGTCCTCGACCACAAGCACGCAGGTGCCATGGCCATCCACCACGGGCGTCGGCTCGCCCCGTTCCGGGGCCTGGATCGCGCCACCCACGCGGGGAAGATAGAGTGTGAAGGTCGTACCTTGCCCGACCACGCTCTCCACCACGACCTCGCCCTGTGACTGCTTGGCGAAGCCGAACACCTGGCTGAGCCCAAGGCCGGTGCCCTGCCCGACCGCCTTGGTGGTGAAGAACGGCTCGAAGATCCGTCCCAGCGTCTCCGGTGTCATGCCGACGCCGGTATCGCTGATCGACACCGCCACGAACGGTCCATCCACCGCAGGGTGGGCGCGCACGGGTGGCATCCGTTCGACGGCCCGCACGCGAACGGTGAGTTGCCCCTCGCCCTCCATCGCGTCGCGCGCATTCACGGCCATGTTCACCAGCGCCGTGTCGAACTGGTTCGGGTCAGCGTTCACGAAGCAGTCGTTCTCCGGCAGCTCGGTTACGACCCTGATGCGCGAGCCGGTGAGCGTGCCTAGCATTTCGGAGAGTACCCGCACGCTGTCGCAGGCTGCGAACACCTTGGGTTGGAGTGTCTGCCGCCGTGCGAAGGCGAGGAGCTGGCCGGTCAGCTTCGCGGCGCGATCCACCGTGTCGGAGATCGCCTCGATGTAGCGGCCGCGCCGTGCCTCTGCGAGATCCGGGCGCTTCAGGAGGTCGGTGGAGGACTTGATGACCGTAAGCAGGTTGTTGAAGTCGTGCGCCACGCCGCCGGTGAGCTGGCCGATAACCTCCAGCTTCTGCGACTGGCGCAACACGTCCTGCGCATCCTGAAGCTCAGCTTCCGCCCTGAGCCGCGCGCTGATGTCGTGAGCTTGGTGGAAGGCGCCGAAGACCTTGCCCGCCGCATCGCGCAGGGGCGTGTAGGTGATCTCCCAGCATGGCTGGCCGAACTCGGCCCGGCCGAAGACGGCTTCGACCTTGTACGCTTCACCGGCCAGCGCCCGGGCCATGTTGGCGCGCATCACGGCGGCTTGCTCGGGGATGAACAGGTCGGGGAAGATGTCGCCGACCTTCGTGGTGAAGCCGTTGACGCGGAAAAACTCGTCGTTGTGGGCCTTGTTGAAGGCGATCAGCCGATACTCCGTGTCGAAGACGCAGATCGGCGCGGTGTCAGACTGGACGATGTTCTCGTACAGGTCGCGCTCGGCGGTACGTGAAGCGAGGCTCTGGTTGGCATCGAGGTGGAAGCCGATCAGGTCGGCAAACATCTTGAACATGCCAACGATGGCAGGCGTGTTCAGCTTGGCGGGCTTGGGGTCGATGGCGCAGAGCGTGCCGAAGAACGTGCCGTCGGGCAGCACGATGGGCATCGAGATGTAGCTCTGAAATCCGTAGCGGGCGGGCGTGTGGTGGCCGCAGAAGGCCGGGTCCTCGGCCACGTGGTCGATCACGACCGCGGTGCCGCTCTGCCGGATCTCGTGGCAGATGGTCGTCTCGAGGCTCAACTCACCGCCAGGCTTGAGGCCGAAGGCGATGTCATCCTTGACGGCGCAGGCGACCCAGCGGTCATCGGTGACGCGCGCGATGGCAGCGAACCCCATTCCGGTGGTTTGGCACACCACGTCGAGGATCGTGGGCACGGCCGCGATGCTCTCGACCGCGACGACGTCGGTGAGGAAGCGTTGAAGGAGCGTCGAGGCAGGTCGAGGGTCGGCCATCGATCAGCGACCCGGACGATCGTCTGCACGGGCCGCTTCGTGGGCTGCCGGGCGCCCATCCGTGGTCGGCGCATGGTCACCCTCGATGAGAAGGCGCAGTCCGGCTCGCGCCACCTCGTTCGCGTTCGAGTGGTCACCCGATGCGACCTGAGCGTTGATGGAGGCGGTCAACTCGGTCGCCAGGGAGACGTTGCGGGTCGGCGTGTTCGGCATGCCAACGGTCTGTCACGCTCGGTCGAGACCGTCAAAGGTTGCGAACCGGACACCCCGGACCCGGAAGGAGGAATGCGGCGGGATGGCCGCGAAGCGGTCACCCCGAAAGCCCGAACGGTCGGGAGTAGACCCTCTCACAGTCAAGCGAGTTGGGTTTTGACCTTGGGCGGCCTTCCTGTGCCGCATCGCGTCCGAGACCTTGTCGCGTCGGTAGGGTTTCTCGAAGCCCTTCTTCCGGAGATCGCCGGGGCATGGAAGCGTTGGCGTGTCGCCGTGTCCGGGTAGCCCGCCTCACGAAGAGGTGGGCGCACCTCCCTTCCTGGCACGCCGGTGACCGTCTAGAGATGGTGCAGGCGGGTCGCTCGCCGAACGGGATATCTCGCGAGACGAGGCATGATGCGACACGCCAAGCTTGGCACGGATGCCGGACGGACCGGTTCACTGCGGATGGCGGACCTTTTCCGTCTTTACGACTGGGCGTCGACGCCTTTGGGGAAGCGGGAGACCTGGCCCGCGGTTTTGCGTACCACGGTCGACCTGATGCTCGCGTCGCTGCACCCGATGTGCGTCATGTGGGGACCTGAGCGCATCTTCCTCTACAACGACGGCTATGCCGAGATCCTGGGAGCGCGCCACCCCAGCGCCCTGGGCCTCCGGACCGAGGACGTATGGCCGGAACTGTGGGACGACCTCGTCCCCCTGATCGACCGAACCTTCCGAGGGGAAAGCTGCGCCTTCCGCGACCAGCCCCTCACGATGATGCGCAACGGCTTCGAGGAGCAGGTCTGGTACGACTTCGCCTATTCGCCCGTTGGCGACGAGGGAGGCGAAGTCGTCGGCCTGCTCAACGTGACATCCGACTGCACGGCCCGGGTCGTCGCGCAGCGGGAGCGCGACGCGGCCATCGAACGGTTGCGCGCGAGCGAGAAGCGGTTGGCGGCGCTGGTCGAGGCGAGTTCGGACAGCCTGTACTCGATGAGCCCGGATTGGCAGGAGATGCGCACCTTGCAGGGTCGCGGCTTCATCACCGACGCCGACGCGCCGAGCGTGCGCTGGATGGACGAATACCTGCTCCCGGAGGACCGGACCGAGGTCAGCGACAGGATCGCGACGGCGGTCGCGCGGACCGAGCCCTTCGAGATGGAGCACCGGGTGCGCCTCGCCGACGGGAGCACGGGCTGGATCTTCTCACGCGCGGTCCCCGTGAGAGACGGCGAGGGCCGCGTCACGGAATGGTTCGGCATGGCCGCCGACGCGACCGCGAGGCATCGCGCCTTGGAGCAGTTGCGCGAGAGCGAATCCTTCATGCGCGGGGTGCTCGCCGCCTCCAGCGACTGTATCAAGGTGCTCGACCTCGACGCCAGGCTCACCTTCATGAGCGAGGGAGGCAAGCGCGTCATGGATGTCTCTGATTTCAACGCCGTCGCCGGGTGTCCCTGGCCGAGCTTCTGGGAAGGCGAGGGCAACCTCGCCGCCAAGGAAGCCGTTGCCGCGGCTAGGGCGGGCGTTGCGTCCGGATTCCAGGGCTACGCCGACACGATGAAGGGCAACCGCCGGTATTGGGACGTGCAGGTCTCCCCGATCGTGGGAGCGGATGGGAAGCCCGAGCGCATCCTGTCGATCTCGCGCGACATCACCGACCTGAAGGTGGCGGAGGAGGCGCGCGCAGTGCTGGCCCAGGAACTGGCCCATCGCATGAAGAACTCGCTCGCCATGGTGCAGGCCATCGTCACCCAGACGCTGCGCCAGGCGAAGTCGATGGAAGAGGCCCGCGCGGCCGTAGGGCAGCGCCTGTCCGCCCTCGGTCGGGCGCAGGACATCCTCACCCGATCGAACTTCACCGAGGCCGACATCCATGACGTCGTCGCGGCCGCCATCGACCCGTACCGAGTCGTCGGAGACCGCATCTCCTGGTCCGGCCCGCCTCTGATCCTCACCTCGCAGCGGGCGCTCGGCCTCTCGCTCGCGGTCCACGAGTTGGCGACCAACGCGGTCAAGTACGGCGCCCTGTCGAACGAGGCCGGCAGCGTCGCGATGTCGTGGCGGTTCGAGGATGGCGCGTTCGCCTTCGATTGGGTCGAGACCGGCGGGCCTCCCGTCGTCCCGCCCGGGAGCCGGGGCTTCGGCTCCAAGTTGATCGAACGGATCGTGGCAGCCTATTTCGAGGGGGAGGGCCACCTGGATTTCGACCCGGCGGGCATCAGGTTCAGGCTGACGGGCGTGCCCGGCAGCATCGCGGTCGAGGCATGATGGTTCGGGTTGCATAATGGGACAGTCCTTCAATCCGGCCGACGTCGCCGTCCTCGTCGTCGAGGACGACGCCCTGCTTCGGGCCGAAGCCGTCGACCTCTGCATCGAGGCGGGCTTCACGACCTATGAGGCACGGAACGCCGACCAGGCCATCCGACTCCTCGAACGCCATTCCGAGATTCGCGTCCTGTTCACCGACATCGAGATGGAGGGCTCGATGGACGGCTTGAAGCTGGCCCACGCCGTGCGGGAGCGCTGGCCCCCGGTCGCCATCATGGTCACGTCGGGGCGGCGCAAGGTGACGAAGGAGGATTTGCCCGACAATGGCCTGTTCTTCGCCAAGCCATACCCGCCGGACGATATCGTCAAGGCCCTCAACGGCATCGCCGCACAGGTCATGGGCTAGCCCCGGCCCCGGGGCGAACCGATGCCCCGACGAAACCGACGAAGGCGGCGTCCGGGGCCACCGCCCAGGACGCCTCTGACCTGCTCAGGGAATGGAAACGAACCGGGACCTGCGATGCTATGTGCGCCGACAGGAGAGACGACATCCTCCCCTCCTCTGCCCGGCCGGACGGTGATGCACCGACTTTCGGACCTCTAATCAGGTCGTATGATCGGTCGCATAGTTCCTGATCTCCACCGAGACCGACGGCAGTTAATCGGACGGCGAGTCATCAGCGCTGAAAGTGCGGATGAACCCCGTTTGGATACCGTTTGACGACCTTGTTCAGCCGGCGGTGCGGCGATCTGATGCCCCCGAATAGGTGCGCGCGGTACCCTTGCACGTGCGCTTGGCCTCGTAGAGAGCCGTATCTGCGTTACGAAGGAGTTCTGTTCGGCTCCGCGCTTCCCCACCAGACCAGGCGACCCCGATCGTCCCCGTGACGCTCGCAATTTGCCCAGGCCCATCCGCCACGATGCGGAGGCTGTGAAGCAGCCTTTGCACCAGGGCCTCAATGGCGACTCGACCCACCGTCGGCGGGACCAGAACGGCGAACTCGTCGCCTCCGAGCCGTGCCGGAATACATGAACTCAGGTACTCGGCACGGAGTTGGTCCGCCACGCGGCGCAGCACTTCGTCGCCTGCGGCGTGCCCCAAAGCGTCGTTCACGTCCTTGAAGCCATCGAGATCGATCAACAGCACCGCAAATTCCGTATTCCTAGCGTCGGCTTCCCGCAGGCGGCTGTCCAGAACCCGGTTAAACTCCGCCCGGTTGGATAGCTGAGTAAGATCGTCGGTGCGAGCGGTCTGTCGTAGCTTTTGCTCCATACGATACTGCTCGGTGATGTCCTGAAGCAGGCCCATCAGCGCGACGGGCCTTCCCTTCGACACCTCGATCTCCGCGAGGCAACGAACTCGTCGGCGGTTGCCCTTTGCCGTCATCAAGTCAGCATCCAGCTCGAAGGGCAGACCCGTGTTGAGCGTGCGCATCACCGCGGCAAGAAACGCGCTCCTATCCGGCTCCGGAAAGAAGTTCATAATCTCGTCATTCGGCACACCGCCGCTCACGGGCAGCTCATGGATCGCGAAGATGCCGTCTGACCAGGTCGCGGCGTGGAGTCCGAGATCGTAGCGCCAGGAGCCCATCACGGCCATGCGCTCCGCCTGTTTGAACTGCCGCCGCTCGCGCTCGAGGTGCTCGACGGTCAGCCGTCTATCCTCGGCCGCTCCGGCCGCAAGTAACGCGGCCAATCTTGCCTCAAGAAGTGCTTCGGCTATGCAGGCCAGTTCCGAGAGAACCTCCACATCAGAGGCGCAGGGTTCACGAGGCTTATCGTCCAGCACGCAGAGGGTACCAATGACGACCGCATCACCGCCGGTCTGCATGACCCGGACGGGCACCCCAGCATAGTAGCGGATGTTAGGGGCGCCAATGACAAACGGACTCGACGCGAAGCGTGGATCGAGTCGAGCATCGGCCACGGCCAAAGGTGCTTCGGTCTGGAAGACGACCGGGCAGAATGCTCCGGCACGAGGCGTCTCGGACGCCAAGGGACCGCATCGCGCCTTGAACCATTGCCGTTCAGGGTCGATGAGCGTGATCGAGGACATGCGGGTGCCGAGCATGCGCTGAGCGAGCTTCGCCAGAGCGTCGAACTCGCGTTCCGGGGCCGTGTCGAGCAGCGCGATCTCAGCGAGCGCCTTCTGGCGCACCGCTTCTCGTTGGCTGTCTGACATGTTCCCTCGCCACGTTCCTCCGCCAGAGCTACCTTGGCATTGATGAATGTCCCGTTCCTAACGTTTTGATCAGGAGCCGCCACCGGAGTGATCGAGTCGGCTCGGCCGAGATGAGGCAAGTCGGTAGCGTCCCTGGACATGTCACCCATGGCTTTGCGCCGAAACAGAGTGAGCCAGTGGCAGCTCTGATGCTTATCGCGATTGCGCAACATGTGACAGCGCTGGCAGCGCGCCGCCAGGTTGGCATCCTGAATATTGGCCGTGTCGTGGTTGCGGCGGGCTACCGTCGGCACCATCAACGCGACGAAACGCGGGCGAGCAAGTCCTCGTCACGCTGCCGCTGCCGCTGCCGGAACCGGTGATCCTCGCGATCGGAGACAAATCGAGTTTCCAGCGTATTACCACCAATCATTGCCGAGGCGGGAAACTCTGTGCAGGTGTGGGTGATCACATACCACGCACCGGACCTGCGCCCTGCGGGAAAAATCTAGCTTTTCCAGAAATGAACACGACTTAAGCAGAACGCCGACCGCGCGGCGGACCGGGAGCGTTTTCCCCGTCACGGAGACCCGGCCCGCCGGTGACGCCAGCCGAGCGGCCGTGAGGCGGCAGGCTGGTGTGACTGCGGGGTCAATGTTCGGGTGCTAGTCCGGTTCCGGCAGCACAAAGACCGCCAGAGATTTAGAATCTTGGCCGACTCCGTTCTGAGGGAGCTGCGATTGCCCATCGCAGCACGCAACACCTGCTCGATAGATTTGCTCCAGCTTCAGACAGGCGTGTTGAACTCACCCGTATTGTGTTCGAAGGGCGGTTCAACCGCGAGATTTACGACCATTGCAAGTGCAATGTCGAAAAATAATATATCGACATCCATAAGTAAAAGTTTAATCCTAAATGATATTAATTCAATCCATTGTCCCCTGTTTGATGGCGAATATCGGCGATCGAGGGTGCGGCATAAGGGTATGATTGTAGGAAAACAGAATTTTTAATTTGACTGTGGGCCTGCGGTGGCGCAGCAGTGTCTGCCGCCTCCGGAACGAGCGCATGCAACGCGAATGGAAAACGTGGCCGCAGATTGCGATCATGGTGCTACAACAGATCAAGAAATTTCCTTGCGGTCACAATCTGCTTTGGATTGAATTCAAAGATATCGATGATGATAACAGCATGGCTAGTTTTGTAATGGATACAGAAGAAACATCTGATGTAGAAGATGTAATGCTTGCTGATTATGTAATTATGATATTGAAAAAACTCAGAATAAAATACAAAATATCGTCTGCTAGCATTCATTAGATAACAAGCAAATTTGCGAGAGAGAAAATATTCTTGAACGCGGCGCGGGGATGTAAGAGCGCCGAGCAATTACAACGAAGCGCTTGCACTTCATCATTAAGGTGCACGGCAATGAGGTCGCGAGCTCGATCGTAGACAAAGCGGATTATCCTTGAGGGTCACCGATCTCTCTTGAGCGAGTTTTCTCGAGCCAGGCATCCTAGATAAGTTCGCATGCGCGCCTGGGCGATGGCCGGAGCGGCGCAGTTTGACAGTACTGGCTCAGCGGGAGGATGGAGTACCGACCTGCCTTCTCATCCAGCACCCTCACCGCCTGCCTCAATCGCGCCACTACTGCTGGAGGGGCGCAAGGTGATGTGGAAGACGCGCGTCTGATTGACGAAGTTCGAGATGCGTTCGCTGCATGTCATAGAACTGTTGAACAAGATGCCAACGGGACTCAATTTTCTGATCTGATTACAAATAATCTGTGCCACCTCACTTGAATAATTCGCAATGCAGGCGCAGGATGCCGCCATCGCCAGCCGTTTTAACCTGTAGGCGCTGGTGGCCGAGAGAGACGTGCGCTCCCGCCTGCATCGCGAGGAGCGCTGTCATGGCAATGTCATCTCACAAGCGTTTCGCAGCTTCAGAGTACGATGCCTGGCTAATTGAATCATCGCATGAAATCATAGCAAAATCTCGTAAGTTGCTAGAGCAAACCAGACCACTTATTGCCATTTATAATTTTGGACCTTTTAAGACTTGTGTTTGTAAATCTGAGACAGCCAAACTAAAATAGATTAGTCGTAAAGTTTTTTGAAAATTGCTTTAGCGTAAGAAATAAGAAAGGGCGCTTAGGTAAAAAATGCCAGGATTGATGACACAGGCGCCTACTTTTAGTGTGTTGCATTGTAGATTGCAACCCGCTCCAGGGCCTCTTGGAAATCAACATACATTCCTTCTTGAGGAACATGCAGACCCTTCTCCCATCGTTCGACAGTGAACCACTCGCCAGTCAACTCGCCAGGATCTTCTGCCTTCCAGGATCGTACTCGGCCAAGCCGCTTCCCATCGCGATAAACCTGCCTCACGCTCGAATGTTTGTCAGAGCCGGGCTTCCATTCTTCGTCGTATGTGATGGGCATCGTTTTTCGTCTCCCACGCTGAACGCTACGCCCACTGTCACTCACGGCAGGTAGGTTCGCTTAACGCAACGCGCTTAGTGAGCTAAACCGACCATAGTCGGGCAGAAATTTTCACGCATCGGTCTTGTGAGAGGCGGGGCAGCGGCTGCGATCCGCCTGGTTTGCTTTATGTTAATGCACCTCGATTTCTTTCGAGATAAGGCCACATCATCGCCAACACCTGTTTTGCCCCTTGGCGGCTGTGAGACATGCGCGCTCCCGGGTTACACGAGCGGAGCATGCGATGCCGCGTTTCTTTTTCGACATCCAAGACGGCCAACTGATCCCCGACGATATAGGAACCGAGTTTCCTAACGCTCATGCTGCCCGCGATGCCGCGATCCGTATTCTGCCAGATATCGCGCGTGAGGAAATGAGCCTGGGTAAAAGCCGGCAGGTTGCGGTGCTGATGCGCGACGAGGCAGGGCAGGCATTATTCGCAGCCTCTCTCATTCTTAGCGCGGAATGGTTGATCGACACAGCCTGAGATTTTAACGTAGGGCAGCATTACTTAACACGAGATGGCCAAATCTGCTGCTTCAAGTCCCTGCTGAACTTTTGGCTGCATGGCGATTTTATTCTATGGGAAAAAGCTATAGTATTTTTGTTGAAATATTTAATCGATCATGACGGGTTGGCGGCTTGAGACGCCCTTGGATCTGTATGCCATTTCCTTGCGAATGCAGCGGAGTTCGTTCGCATCGTCGCCGACCTTGAGCGATCTCATGCCCGTCGGCACGGCGGCGAGCGGAGTCCGCTCGAACGCGCTTTGCGCGTCGATAGCGTCCCGGGCTCGCTGGAGAAGCGCGATTGTCGACGTCCATATTGCTCAGCTTCGAGACCAACAACCACAGGGCAAAAAAAATTCTCATGGCCTACAACTTCATTGGCCGCACGGTGATTTTTTGAGTATTTTTGGATTTGAGTTGCTATCCGCTCACTGCACACCATATACGTACTGGTGTCGTGGCGATGGGCCAGGACTGCACCGGAGGGCGCCATGCCCACCGACTTTCCTTCTCGCCGACAGCGTTCTCCAGATTACGGTCGATCGACCCTGCGTGCCGTCATCGTCAACCTGCGGCTCCGCTTGCTCGGCTGGCGCATCGAACAGGCGCTTGAGGAACGCGATCACATCAGGCTCCTGCGCCACCTGAATGCCTGGGCCGAACTGCATCGTCGCACGTCAGAAGGATCAGGTCCAGGAGCACTGCCGAGTGCGAACGGAACAACCACAGTCGAATCCAAGGACGTGTTTTGCGATCGCGCACGCGACATCTTGTCGAGAATTGCACGCGAGGAGCGGCGTCTCGACAGGATCGTCAGCCGGCTGAAACTGGCACGTGTGCAGGGAAACCGTCGCGGTTATGATCGCTCTCATGCTGTCGGCCAAATATCCTATGATCGCACCGTGCGCCTTTGGCAGCAGATCTCACTGTCGTTTCATTCTAGGAGATAGTCGTGCCCTACGGTGCTGAGGTTATCGAACAAATCGAACGGGATCACAGACGGATCGGCCGCCTGCTTCAAGCCATCGACAACGGTCGCTGGTGGAGTACCGACGAGCCTGGACGAGCCAGCCTCGAGACGATCAGAACCGCGGCAATGCAGATCCATGAAGCGACGATGCTGATTGAGCGCTTGCTCAGCGGTATCGGCACGAGCTCCACGCGTGACCCGAATTCTTTGGCGTCGTTGCCGGCAGCCATGGCCACTCCTGGTCCCTGAACCTCGCTCGCGCAAGGAACGTACGTGCGTGGGTCCAGTGCCCCGCATATCAAGGTGTCGAGGCCATGACCCCCTTTCCACCGGCTCCGTCGGCTGCGGTCCGAGAGGGTCCCTCGGAGCACCCGCGTTCGCATCCCGGCGGCGAAGAGCCAGCAACGCAGCACAGAGGGTTGGCTGGATGACGGATCGTCCGATCGAGCTTGACGAACGGCGCGGCATGGCCGCCCAGAAGGCGACGAAGGTGCGCCGCAGGCGAGCTGCGGTGAAAGCGCAACGTGCGGGCCTCGTCGCGCGCCAGCACGACCTGGAAGCCCACCTGTTCGCGGCCGAGGCGACGACATGGCCGGAGGCCGCCGACAAGGCGAAGTATCTGCTCGAAAGGTTTGCCGCGACGCTCTCCTGCGATGATCCTCGCTTGCAGAGCATGGTCGCCGCCGTGTTGTCCGACTTCGCGCGTCTGTCGGGGCTGACGGAGCCCGAGGCGCAAGACTCGCAGGCTCCCAACATCTGACCGGAGAAGTCCAGATGACTAGCGATCGAACTCGTGGAAATCGTGAAGCCAAGAAGCCGAAGAAGGAAACCCCGAAAGTCATTGCGGCTGCACCGAGTACGAAGGGCCAGGTCGTGGCGAACGGCAAGCCCGGCGTGAAACGGTAGCCCGCCCGGGTTCGCACGACCGGCTGAGTGCCTCGCCGTCCCGGAGCGGCGACAGGCGGCCGATACCCGATAGCCGGCTTTCGAGCCGGAGGTGGGCGTGGCCGTCACGCTGCCATCCGGGCTGCGACATCGAACCCATGCAGCGATGGTCCGAAGATCGCCTTGGTCTCACGAAGCGGCGCGTCGGCGAGCGGGAACATCCCGCTCCTCGATCGCTATACGGGCTTGGCACCCGATCTCGCCCAGCGGGTAAGGACCATCGGTGCCGATTCATCGTGCGAAACCAATGGCGTGTCGTCATGGCTTCCGCCCGCCTCTCGCCCGGCTGCGCACTCGATAACGAACTCCGATCGACCATTCAGCGCCTTTGCGGTTTCGATCTGCCGTTGATGCTCGGATCGCCTCCGCTCGGGTCAAAGGGAACGATGGGACCGCCGCAGCCCGTGCAGATCGAGGCACCGAGCTTGTTCATGCGCTCGTCGCGCCTGCGGTCGGCCTCCCTTCTTCTCCTGGCGCGGTCCTCGATTTTCGCGGGATCCAATCTGACCTTGGAAGCGGCCCCATCGACGGATCGCTCGGTGGAATGCCCGGCACCGGCCGGGCGCGCTCCGGCGCTGGACCAGGTGCTGGAGAGGACACCCGCGCAGATCAGCGTGGCCAGAAACACCACTGCATTATTTTGACGGTTCATCGGGAGACCTTCTAAAAACCCACTCTATCATGTTTTGGCATGAAAGGGTGGCGGCTGGATTCCGACGCCGTCGCAGGTTTTCGGCCCGTCGGGACCACGACGCCCAAATGCCTGCCACCACCGCGAATGCCGCGATGGGAGGGAGCGACCGGCCACTGCCCTGCCGGGGGCCGGTTGTCGCTTCGATGATCGCGTTCCGGTCCGGCGAACGGAAAAGCTCTTTCTTCGTGCTGTACAGATCGCCCATTCGTGTCATGGATCGTTCGAGTGCAGCCACGTGAACCGGAGACGCGAGCCGACCCGCGTTCAGGGAGAGCGCGACCCTGCCGTCCCCCGGAGACACGCGATGCGCATCCACGTCGGCTGTGAAATGACCTACGACTTCGTGCAGGACACGCCGGTCGTCACGATGCTCAACGTCCACGCGTCGCGGTTCTCCGATCTTGAGCGACCGGATTATCTGCTGACGGTGCCGGCCGTGCCCCTGGAGGGCTATCGGGACACGTTCGGGAATTGGTGCAACCGGCTCGTCGCGCCGGCCGGACGTTTCACGCTCAAGACCGACACGGTCGTCCGCGATCACGGCAACGGGGACATGACCGACACGGTCGCACGGCAGGAGGAGGTGCGCAGCCTGCCCGTCGACACGCTGCTCTACCTGCTCGGGAGCCGGTACTGCGAGACCGATCGCCTGTCGCAGACGGCCTGGGACCTGTTCGGCGCCATGGCGCCGGGATGGGCGCGGGTGCAGGCGATCTGCGACTATGTGCACGATCGCATCGCCTTCGGCTACGAGCATTCCCGGCCCACCCGCACGGCGCTGGAGGCCTTCGAGGAACGTCGCGGCGTCTGTCGCGACTACGCCCATCTCGCGATCGCGTTCTGCCGCTGCCTCAACATCCCGGCTCGCTACTGCACCGGTTACGTCAGCGACATCGGTCTGCCGTTGCCGCATGCTCCGGGAGATTTCGCGGCCTGGATGGAGGTCTTCCTGGGCGGCCGCTGGCACACCTTCGATCCGCGCAACAACAGCTCGCGAATCGGCAGAATCCTGATCGCCTACGGACGCGACGCCGCCGACGTGCCCCTGACGCTCACGTTCGGGCCGAACACCCTCGTGGATTTCCGGGTGACGACCGAGGAGGCGACGCCGCTCACGGCATGAGACGATCCGGCCCGGCCCGTCGGCTCGCGGGCTCGCGCGGGTTGCCCCTGGTCACGGGGCGGCTTGCAGGGCTGCGCTGCGTTTCGGGGCCGGATCAATCCTCGGTCGCGGCGGGTTGACGCCGTGCCGCATCTGCCGCGGTGCGGAGCGAGACATGATCAACCTGTTGCTGTCCTCGATGATGCTCGCGATCGAAGCCCAGAAGGTCGTCGAGCTGCGAATGGTCCGGCTGGCCTGGGGCGGTCCCGAGGGGTGGGCCGAGGCTCAGTCCATGGTGACGGAGAAAGTCTCGGCGGCCGGCGAGGCGATGGTGACGCTCTCGTCCGGCGGGTCGCCCGAGATGGTGGTCGCCCGCTACCGCGAGCACGTGGCGGCGAACACCAAGCGGCTCGCGGCGCCATGACTACCTCGGGAGTGTCCGCCTCAGGAGTGACCGCAACGAGCGTCGCGACGAACGCGCAGCGCCTGGTGGAGACCGAGCACCGGCTGGCCCTCGCCGATCGCGCGTGGCGGGCCGAGGTGCAGCGGCTCCATGGGCCCGACGGCGTCCTGCTGCACGGCTACGGCCCCCTCGGCAGGGGTGAGCCAGGGACGCCGCAGCGTATGGCGTACGAGGCCCGACGAGCCGCCGTAGCGGCTTGGCGGCAGGTCAGGACCCGCGGAGTTTCCGCCGCATGATCGCCGAACGAACTCGTACGCTCGCCTTTCCACCGGTTCCGGTCGCCGTGCGAACGAGCTAGGCAAGGTCGCCTGGGGACGGGCGGACGGCCGGACCTCGGGTGGCTGACCGCCGGACGGTCGTTCGTGGAATCTCCAGGGATGTATCCTGACACCCTCACTCGGCGTATGCCGCGTTCTCCGGTACTCCCGACATACCGTTCGCGAGCACCCACGAGGGACCGGAAGGACCGCCGCCGTGCCGGGCGGCGGTCTCCACCGGCCCCAAGGAACCTGGACCCTCCGCGATGACCGAACCCGCAACGCGCCGGACGCCCGGCAAGGAGCCCCGGATCTCGACCGGCGTGCCCGGTCTCGACGACGTTCTCTGCGGCGGCCTGACCCCGAGCCGGCTCTATCTGCTGGAGGGCACCCCGGGCACGGGCAAGACCACCATCGCGCTCCAGTTCCTCCGCGAGGGGGCGGCCCGCGGTGAACGGGCGCTCTACGTCACCCTGTCCGAGACCTCGGACGAACTCCGCGCCGCCGCCGCGACGCACGGATGGTCGCTCGACGGCATCGACCTCTACGAGCTCGTCGACGAGATGGGCCTCGATCCCGACAGCGAGCAATCGATCCTGCATCCCTCCGAGCTCGAACTCGGCGAGACCGTCAAGGACGTCATTGCCCGCGTCGGCGAGACGAAGCCCGACCGGGTCGTGTTCGACAGTCTCTCGGAGCTGCGCCTGCTCGCTCAGAACCCGCTGCGCTACCGGCGTCAGATCCTGGCGCTCAAGCGGTTCTTCGCCAAGCGCGCCTGCACGGTGCTGCTGCTCGACGACAAGACCTCGGAGACGGGAGATGTCCAGCTGCACAGCATCGCGCACGGCGTGATCTCCCTGGACCAGATGGCGCGCGAATACGGGTCCGAGCGGCGACGGCTGCGCATCGTGAAGATGCGCGGCATCAAGTTCAGCGGCGGTCACCACGATTTCGCCCTGGAGACCGGCGGCATCCGGGTGTTCCCGCGCCTGATCGCGTCCCAGCACCACGCGGCCTTCGACCCGGTGGCCAAGTCCACCGGATCGGCCGAGCTCGACCTGCTGCTCGGTGGCGGCCTCGTACCCGGAACCAACATGCTCCTGCTCGGGCCCTCCGGCGTCGGCAAGACCACGACCGCGGTCCGGTGCATGAAGGCGGCGCTGGAGCGCGGCGAGACGGCGACCTACTACCTGTTCGATGAGGGACTCGCGACCCTGATGACCCGGGCGGCCACGCTCGGCATGGATCTCAGACCGCATGTCGAATCCGGGCGGCTGACCATCACCCAGATCGACCCCGCCGAGGTTTCGCCGGGCGAGTTCGCCACCATGGCCAGGGAGGCGGTCGAGAAGCGCGGGTCGTCGGTCGTCGTCATCGACAGCCTCAACGCCTACCTGCACGCGATGCCGGGCGAGGAATTCCTGGTCCTGCAGATGCACGAGTTGCTGAGCTACCTCAACCAGCAGGGCATCACCACCCTGCTGGTCCTCGGCCAGCACGGCGTCGTCGGCGAAGTCCGAACGGATGTCGACCTGAGCTATCTCAGCGACGGCATCCTGCTGTTCCGGTTCTTCGAGGCTCAGGGCATGGTTCGCACCGCCCTCTCGGTGATGAAGAGCCGGGTCAACGCGCATGAGCGCACCATCCGCGAGCTGAAGCTATCCGAGGGCGGCCTCGAGGTCGGCCAGGCGCTCGAGGACTTCGAAGGCGTGCTCACGGGCTTGCCGGCCTACCGGGGCAAGGTGGCGATGCTGACGGGCCAGGCTCCGGCGGGTGGCGAGGCGTGAGCATGCCGGTCGCGCACGAAGAGCGCATCCTGATCCTGGCGCCGCGGGGGCGCGATGCCGCAGTGATCGGGCAGGTGCTCGCCGGGACCGGCGCGCCCGCACAAGCCTGTCCCGACCTGACGGGCTGGCTCGACAGCCTGCGGGCCGGCGCTGGTGCCGCCCTCGTCACCGAGGAGGCGCTGGAGGGCGACCTCACCGACCTCTTCGCGTGGCTCGATGCGCAACCGGCCTGGTCGGATTTCCCCTTCATCGTGCTGGCGACCCGCCAGGCCGGCCGCCGCTCCGAGCGTGCGTCGCAGCGGCTCGCCCGGCTCGCCAATGTCGTGCTGCTCGAGCGCCCGGTGAATGCCGAGACGCTCGTCAGCGCCGCGGCCTCCGCCCTTCGGGCGCGCCGCCGCCAGTACCAGGCTCGCGAGCATCTCCTGGAGCGCGAGCGGGCTCAAGCGCAGCTCCGGCTCGCCAACGAGGATCTCGAGCGGCGCGTGGCCGAGCGCACGCGGGAGGTCGAGACCGCTCACGAGACACTCGCCTTCGCCCTCGACGCCGCCGGCATGGCGTCCTGGGACCTCGATGACCGCACCGGCGCAGCGCGGCGCTCGCCCCGCTTCGACGCCGTCTTCGGGTACGGCGAGGCGGGCCCGCGCTGGGACAGAGAGAGCCTGATCGCGCACGTCGTCGAGGAGGACCGCGACATTGCCGAGCGCACTTTCGCGGCGACCCGCGAGACCGGCACGCTCGACCTCGAATGCCGCATCCGGCGCGCCGACGGACAGGTGCGCTGGATCGCGCTCAGGGGCCGAGTCCGCGACGAGGGCGATACGGCGACGCGGATCGCCGGCATCCTGATGGACCGCACCGACCAGCGCTTCACCGAGGAAGCTCTGCGCCAAGCCCAGAAAATGGAAGCGATCGGGCAACTCACCGGCGGCGTGGCGCACGACTTCAACAACCTGCTCACCGTCATCGTCGGCGGGCTCGACATGATGCTGCGTCGGCCCGAGCAGGTCGAGCGCGTGAAGCGCCTGGCCGAGGCGGCCATGGGCGCGGCGAGGCGCGGCGAGCAGCTGACCCAGCAGCTTCTCGCCTTCTCCCGGCGCCAGATGCTGCGGCCGCAGACGCTCAACCCGAACCGGCTGCTCCTGGACTTCAAGCCACTCGCCGAGCGGGCGGCCGGCGGAGCCGTCGCGCTGGCCTTCGACCTCGATCCCGCGATTGATCCGATCCGCATCGATCCGGCCCAATTCGAAGCGGCGGTGCTCAACCTCGTCGTCAACGCGCGCGACGCGATGGAGGGACGGGACGGCCCCGCCCGCATCGCCGTGACGAGCCGGAACATCCACCTCGGTACCTCGGCCGTCGCCGACAAGGGGGTGCCGCCCGGTCCCTACGTGACGGTGTCGGTCACGGACACCGGCAGCGGCATCCCGTCCGACGCGCTCCCGCGCGTGTTCGAGCCCTTCTTCACCACGAAGGAGGTCGGCAAGGGAACAGGATTGGGCTTGAGCCAGGTCTACGGCTTCACGCGCAGCGCCAACGGCTTCGCACGCATCGAGACCGAGGTCGGGCGGGGCACGACGGTCAGCCTGTGTTTCCCACGCTCGACCGATCCAGCCGGCGAGGAGCCTGGAACCGGGCCGGTCAGCGCCATTCCTCTCCGCCGAGCCGGCGCGGGTGAGACGGTGCTGCTCGTGGAGGACGACGAGCCAGTGCTCGCCATGGCTGTCGAGAGCCTGGAGGAGCTGCGGTACCGGGTGGTCGTCGCACGCAACGCCGCGGAGGCGCTGGAGCACCTCAGGGGGGTTGAGCGCATCGACATCCTGTTCTCGGACGTGGTGATGCCAGGCGGCATGAACGGCTCGCAGCTCGCCGTCGAGGCGCAACGGCTCCGTCCCGGCATCAAGGTCCTGCTCACTTCGGGCTATGTCGCCAATCTCGACGAGGGGCAGGTCATCGGGCGCGGCGAGCTGCCGGTGCTGAGCAAGCCCTATCGCCGCGACGAACTCGCCCGCTCGCTCCGGCTGGTGCTTGGTGGCGAAAGACGCTGAAGGCGTCACCAATGACGATCCGGTGCCAGCCTTCGGAGATGCCTCCACGGTCGTCATCCAATTATTTTCCGATGTATTATATTTTTATGTGAAAGACCGTAAAATATTAAATCTAGTGGATAAAGCTATGGCTTATCGATAAATCCGCAATTAGACAGCGCCACAAACAATAGTCAAACATGTCTGAAAGAAGATCATCCTGATCTCATCGCTGGCGCCTTCTTGATCAAAAATGAGCTACAGTCTCGACATTTCGATCGGCATATGATCGTCAATACTTCGTGATCGTGCTAGGATAGGTAGTATAATTTGGGTTTATTCTCATCAATGACGTTACAGCGCAATGCAACGCAGCCCTTTTCTTTCGATAGGCTACCGAGCTCGTATAACGACATCGATCGGCGAGGAGATCGGCCACGGCGCGAAGAGGCCCGACGAGGCAGAGGGTGCAATCCTGGCATCTTATGTCGAATCGGACAGCTGCGCGATGAGGCCGCCTTTGCAAGATTTCGTATTAGAAAACCGAACGCGCAAAAAGTTTTTTCTCTGCACCCTTGCTAATTCGCCTGATCCGAACCATATGAGACGAGTTGATCATTGGCCGGATTGCCGGGCTTTTCGTTCCGCTTACCCCGGGCGTCCGCTCTGTTATTCTCTCCAGATCTGCCGATAGTCGGAGCTTTAGCGACGTTGTGGCGCGCTGAGTTCATGTATGCACCTGGGAAATATGGAGATGGCGATGAGCGTCGGCACCGTGAAATGGTTCAACGTGCAAAAGGGTTTCGGCTTCATTCAGCCGGATGATGGCACCAAGGATGTCTTTGTCCACATCTCAGCAGTCGAGCGGGCTGGCATGCAGACCCTTACCGATGGACAGAAACTATTCTACGAAATGGAATCCGATCGCCGCAGCGGCAAGCAGTCTGCCGGCAATCTGCAGTCAGCATAAAATTCACTACATTGGGGTGAGGGCATATCTGTCCTCACTTCCATTGCTTTAAATTAAGGTGTCGGTATATTTTTAAGCGAAAAAGCGACGTAAATTTTTGGAAAATATATAAATTTTTCTCTGCGTTGTAGCAATCAAGCTGTCGCCGCTCCTCGGCAATCGATACTCGCAATAGGTTGGTGACCAGCATCGCGGCGTCAACTATCCGATCGCACCTACTGCGATCACTCGGTCCACGAACCGCACTGACACGCCTCAAACCGCTTTTTGTCCCCAATCCGATCCCTCGTCAGGAACCGAGCCTGAGCCATGGGCAAATGCAATGAAGCGCCTCTGGGTGAAAGGCTGGGTTCCGCCTCCGCGGCACGCCAGGCCTTGCAAGCCTGGTTTCAGCGGGGGGCGCGCCGAGAACGACCTGGCCTCTGCGGACAGGCAAGCCGAACGGCGGGCTATCTTCGCAGCGAGATCTATTCGTCTGACCGAGCGAGAGACAGAACGAGCTGCTTGAAAAGCAACTCGGATTATCCAGTAGGCTGGAGCAGAAGCCCAGCAAGTGCGTGAGCGCGAGCTTGCGGCGCCTGGGGAAATGCTGCGTGCTGCCGACGCCGCAGTCGCTAAAGTTAAGCGGTGTGCCAAGCAGAAGGCCGCGCGAGATGCCCGCAAGGCGCAAGCTCGGATGTGGTTGCAATGCATTTTGGCGGAAATATCAGATCTTCCCGATCATGAATAAAGGATCAAGCCACGTGTCCCATAAATTCAAACTACGCCAACAAGTCCGCATGGTTCAAGGCGGCTTCTCCGACAGGTTGACGAGCAGCGGAGATACTTTCGAAATTGTGCAGCTCATGCCAGAGGATCGGAGTGGGGAGGCGTCGTACCGTATCCGATCTCGTATGGGAGATCGCGCTGTCAGAGAAAGTGAGATTGCCGCTATTTTCTAATGACTCAAGCCGGCGATACGGTAGATCGTAGCGATTATAGTATATAGGTTATCGGGAGAAATTTTTCATGGCAAAGAATTTAATCACAGGTTCAGCGCGCAGTCTTTCCAATGAAGAATTTCGCCGGCGCGTTGAAAAATTGACGGAAATGCCCTCATACGCTGGGCCTCCGGCAAATAAGCATCGGCACAAATCCTGGAAAAAGCCATTTGCATGGCAGCCGCGGGAGCGGCCTTTGGATGGCGCCGGATAAGCAATTTAACATATCCTGAAAAATGGATGGCTTATTTGTCCTTCTACCCTGCAAGCGCCGTGGTGAAGCTCACCATGCTCTGAAAGTATTCCCATGCCCACTCAGCGCGTCGATGCCTCCCCTGTCGCAACAGGGGCACTCGGCCTCGACACCATTCTGGGGGGCGGCTTCGCGGCCAACCGTGCCCACCTGGTCGAGGGGCGGCCGGGCTCCGGCAAGACCACGCTGGCGCTGCAATTCCTCCGCGACGGGGCGCGGCTCGGCGAGCGCTGCCTCTACATCACCCTGTCGGAGAGCCGCCGCGAGCTCGTCTCCGTGGCGTTCCGACACGGCTGGTCGCTCGACGGCATCGAGATCTTCGAGCTGGTGCCGCCCGAGTTCAGCATCGACAAGCGCCAGCAGCAGAGCCTGGTCCATTCCTCCGACCTCGAACTCGGCGAGACCGTGCGGCTCGCCATCGCGGAGATAGATCGGATCAAGCCCCAGCGCGTGGTGTTCGACAGCCTGTCGGAGATCCGCCTGCTCTCGCAGAGCTCCCTACGCTACCGCCGCCAAGTGCTGGCGTTGCGCAGCTATCTCCTCATCCACGACACCACTGCGCTCCTCCTCGACGACCTCACCGTCGACCAGGACGACCTCAACTTGCACAATCTCTGCCACGCGGTGATCCAGCTCGAACAGCTTGTCCCCCTCTACGGCGGCGAGCGCCGGCGCCTGCGGGTGATCAAGATGCGCGGTACGCATTTCCGCGGCGGCTACCACGACTTCGTCATCCGCCGCGGCGGCCTCTCGGTGTTCCCGCGCTTGGTCGCGGTCGAGCACGGCCATCCCTATGAGGTCGATCGCCTCAGCAGCGGTAATGGCGCCCTCGACGCGCTACTCGGCGGCGGGCTCGACCGAGGCACCAGTACGATGCTTCTCGGCCCCTCAGGCGTCGGCAAGTCCTCGACCGCGCTCACCTACGTGACGGCGGCGCTGGCGCGGGGCGAGCGCGGGCTGATCCTGAGCTTCGACGAGCCGACCGGGATCCTGATGCGCCGGGCTGCCGGTCTCGGTATGGATATCACGGCGGCGGTCGCGGAGGGGCGCCTGCGGGTCGAGCAGATCGACCCGGCGGAGGTCTCGCCGGGCGAGCTCGCCGCCATGGTGAGCGACGCTGTCGAGCGCGAGGGCGTGCGGCTCGTGCTGATCGACTCGCTCACCGGCTATCAGAACGCGATGCCAGGCGAGCAGTACCTACTGCCTCAAATGCACGAAATCCTGACCTATCTGAACCAGCAGAGGGTGACGACGCTACTCGTGCTGGTCCAGCACGGCTTGGTGGGACAGATTTCGGCCGCGATTGATCCTACCTACATTGCTGACACCCTACTTTTGTTTCGGTTCTTCGAGGCGGATGGGCACTTGCGCCGGGCGGTGTCGGTGATCAAGAAGAGGATCGGACCGCACGACGACACCATCCGGGAATTCTGGATTGATGCTGATGGACTTCACGTCGGCAGACAACTCATAGATGCATTGTGGCAGTGAGCGTATGTTCGTTGTCGCTTCTCTAGAGTCTTATTATCAGTATAAAAATATATATTGCTTCGAACATAATTTAAGATATCGAAATCATACAACTGATACGTGGCGCTAATATATCGTATAATGATCCTATTAAGTTGATTTTATCTGCCAAATCTGTTTGAAATATACATAATTCTGTCATTGAATATTTTTATGCGCAAATGAGTGTATGGTAAAAATGAACACCGGACGTTCCCAATCCGAAAGCGAATGTCCGCAAGGGGTCAGGACCGGCGGTTCGGGCCGGGGTGAGCGCCAACCTCGCCCTGCCGAGCCCGACGCTCGGCTCGAACAGTCATCGCCATAGTTGCAGAAGTGCGGGCAGGTGCCGACAACACCGATACATCATCGGCGGGGATGCCGGTCGATGGCCTCTGCCGACCAATGCGATGGCGCCAACTCCGGTGGACAAGCAAATCAGACAGGCCGGGTTGGTCGCGGCGCGCCAAACCGCCTTCGCCACGTCGATGGATTACGCCACCGCGTTCACGGATTTCCCATTGCCAAGTCGCGAAGGCTCTCCGAGTCAGGCTCGCGTATGGCCCCGAGGAGCTTGAAGCGAAGTTCGCCGCCCATCGTAAGGCGCTCGTGCGGACAGACCCCGAGATTGGAGAGCTCGTGCAGGGTAGCCGCTTGCCCATGAATAGGGGCAAGTCGGACCCCTGAGTCGCAACGCCACCTATCAAGGCAGTCTGGACACGGGGTACAAAGGGCTGGTACAAAGCGTATGGAAAGCCGAACGCGAAGCCGCTGATTTCATTGAGTTTTTAAGTCTGCTTGGACAGTCCCTCCCTCTCCGCCAGGCTTGCTGAAAGCCGAATCATCCCGATAGATTGCCGTCACGCAACGGTTTCGTACGGCCCGACTTATGCAGTCGGGCGGCACCTATGCGCCTGCCGGTGGCCCGCTCCTGGAAGCACATGGTCGCCAAGCGCGGGCGCCCCGGCGAGCGGCATCGAGACACCACTCACGATGCACGTCCGGCGGTGGTGTGCCGATCGACGTGATAGTGGATCGGCTTGAAGCGACCATTGTTCGACTGCAGAGCGGAGCAGGCGGTCAGGCCGACGACGAGGTCGGTGGCGGCCTCGAAGGTGATGCGGTCGCCGGCGCGGCTGAGCGGCGGCTCGACGCTGAGCGTCCCCGTCGCGCCGTCGACGACGACGTTCATGAAGCAGTTGAACGCCACCGGGATCCGGTCGGGCGCGATCCCGAACGGCGCCAGCGCCGCGGCGAGGTTGCCGAAGCAGCCGCGATGCGGTTGCATGTCGCCGTAGATGATGCGGAAGGTGTCGACCGAGCAGGGGGTCAGCAGGAAGTCATGCTGGCCCACCGTGTCCTCAACGATACGCAGGAGCACGTTCGAGCGATTCGAGTAGAGGGAATCTCCCGTGGTCAGGTAGATCCGGCTCGCATAATCGAGGGTGCGTCCGGAGGAGATGACCTCGTCGACGTCGTGCCGGTTGAAAGCGAGGAGATCCGCCACCTGCTCGCCCCGCGGGTCGATGACGGTCAGGCGGTCGCCCTTGTCGATTGTGAAGGCCACGCCCGATCGCGGCGCGATCTCGTGGACGCGATCGTCAGAGCGCATCGGGGTCTCCGGCCTTGGAAATGTCCGCTGGAGGTGCGCCGGTCCGGGACGCGCCGGCGGGGGACCCGGCCTGTGCCGGCGGCCGGAACGGGCAGCGCCAGCCCTCGCCGACGGCCCGGCCGCTATACTGGCGCGCCTCCGACACCTCGCCGTGACGCGCCAGCATCGGATTGACCGAGCCCGCCAGCGCCACATCCCGCTCCAGGATCGCGGCGCGCAGCTTCTCGTAGCGCCCGGCCTCGCGCAGTTGCTCGAATTGCCGGCGACGATTGAACACCAGGGCGGGTGAGGAGAAGCGCCGGCCCGGCCGGCTGGCCCCGGGATGCAGGCCGACCACGAAGAAGGCCTCGCCGGCAAAGCTCACGGAGAAATGCGGGTTGCCCGGATCGGCCGCCACGCGCTCGTCCCAAGGGTGGCCGAGCCAGGCATCCTTGCCGGCGAGCGATTGCAGGCGCTCCCAGAGGTGGCGCTCGAACGCCTCCTCGCCCAACCGCCCCGGATCCGCGGCATCCGGCCCTTCGAACACGACGGCGAAACTCTGGAACAGGTCGGGCTGCGCCCGGTACTGCGCCGCGAAGGCGAGGAGGGCCGGGTAGATCCGCATGTCGTCCCAGGCCGAGGTCAGGCTGCGTGCGACGAGGATGCGCATCCGGCCGCGGGACAAGGCCGCCTTGGCCCCGACGCACGGAAAGCCGGCCGCGCCGATGAACGCCCGGAAGGCCTCGACCTGCGGATGGTGGCGGTCGTCCCGGGGCAGCGGCAGGTGAGCCGGCCCCACGGGCAGAGGATCGTTGCGCGACAATCCTGCGCCGGACCTGGCCGGCGATCGCCCGCTCGATACCCGTCCCTGTTCGGTCGAGGTGAACGAAGTTCCTTGCACATGCATCCTCATGCGTGTCTTTTTTCCACGTGGATCCTGTGTCCCGATGCCGGTCCCTGGTTTCGCTCCGTCACCCCGTTCGACGTCCGCTTGCCACCGGCGGCATCAGGGGCTGCGCAGCAGGTGCAGGCTGAACACGCCGAGTTCGTCCAGCCACACCGCCTCGGGGATCCAGCCGCTCTCCCGCGCGATCTCGCGAAACGCCCGGGCGCGTATTTGTAGGAATTGTCGGTGTGGATGCTGTCGCCGGCCGCGACGCGGTGGACCTCGCCGTCGAGGCGGCACTCGGTGTCCCGGGTCGCCACCAGATGAGCTTCGACCCGGAACGGTTCGGGCAGCACCCGCGCCTCGTGCCGGAAGGCGTCGAGGTCGAAGCTCGCGCCGAGTTCGCGGTTGGCCCGGGCGAGCAGGTTCAGGTGGAGCGCCGCCATCAGTCCCTCGGCTCCGCCATAGGCCCGCAGCAGCCGGTCGCGGTCGCGGGTCGGATCGACGCCGATCAGGAACCAGCCCGACCCGAGCGTCGCCCGGGCGCGCTCCATGAAGGCGACCGCCTGCGGGCGTGAGAAGTTGCTGATGCTGGTGCCGGGAAAGAAGCGGAGGACCGGCCCGCCCGCCAGGTCGACCGGGAGCGCGATCGGCTGCGAGTAGTCGGCGTGGACCGGGATCATCGCGACGCCGGGATAATCGAGGCTGAGCCGGTCGATGGCGGCCTTGAGGAAATCCCACGAGATGTCGAGCGCGACGTAGCGCGCGGGCTGCGCGAGCGCGTCGAGGAGGACGCGGATCTTGCGGCTCGCCCCGCTGCCGTACTCGACGACCGTGGCGCCGGGCCCGACCAGGCCGGCGACCTCCGCCGCCACCGCGGGCAGGAGCGTCATCTCGCGGCCGGTCGGGTAGTAGTCGCGCGTGCCGCAGATCCGGTCGAACAGCGTCGAGCCCTCGACGTCCCACAGGTACTTGCCCGGCAGGGACCGGACCTGCGCCGACAGGCCGGCGCGGGCATCGCGCAGGAAGGCGGCGGTCTCGGCAGGGTCGGTGGCCATGGTCATCGGCATGGTTGCGCTCCCCATCTCAGGTCGGTCGCGTCGCCGTCAGCACCGCGAGCGCGATACGGTCCGCCGCCCCGTAGGCCGGGGTTCTGGCGGTCGATCGACGTCGATTGGCGCGCCGCTGCGTGCCGACCGGACGACGATCAGAGGCTGGGAGCGGCAGAGCATCGAGGTCGTCGCGTCCGTGGCCAGGGCCGGTCGTGACGGCCTCGGGACGAGGCTGAGCTACTGGCACGCCTCTCGAGCCTGCCTCGCGCTCGCGTGTCTGACGTCGGCTTGGCAGGCGCGGCGGTCCACGCCGGCACCCCGATCCGAAACGCGTGGCGCTGCTAGGGAGGAGGCAGGTCGTTGCGGCGGTAAAGCTCGCGGAGGACGGCGCTATGGTCGAGGTCACCGTCGCCGTGCGCGACCATGTCTGAAAACATCCGATCGACGAGGGACAGGACGGGCAGCGCCAGGCCGAGCGTCGCCGCGTGGGCGAGCGCCGTTCCGGTGTCCTTGACCTGGTACTTCGCCGGGCCGCCCGGCGCGAAATCGCGTTCGATCATCCGCAGGGCGTGCTGCTTGAGGATCGTCGAGTCGGCGAAGCCCCCGAGGAGAGCCTCGCGGACCCTGGCGGGGTCGGCACCGCCGCGCTCGACGAAGGTGATCGCCTCCGCCACCGTGACGATCGTCGATGCGACGATCGCCTGGTTGGCGAGCTTGGCCAGCTGTCCGCAGCCCGCCGGGCCGACATGGGTCGGGCGCCCCATCGCGGCGAGGACGGGCTCGGCCCGTCCGAACGCCTCCGGGCTGCCGCCGGCCATGATCGCCAGGGTGCCGGCGATCGCGCCGCGCTCACCGCCGGAGACCGGGGCGTCGACGTAGTGGAGACCGGCCTGCGCCGCAGCAGAGGCCTGGCGCTGCGCGGTCTCGACCGGGATCGAGCTCGTCACCACGAGCAGGCTGCCGGGCGCCATCGCCGCGAGGACCCCCCCGGGCCCGAGCAGGATTTCGTCGCAGACCGGGCCGGAGCTCAGCATGCAGATCACCGCGTCGGCGCCGCGCGCCGCCTCGCCCGGGTCGGCGGCGAGGCTGATTCCGGCCTCCGCGAGGGCGGCGGCCTTGTCGGGCGAGCGGTTCCAGGCGCGCACGGCGTACCCCGCCCGGCACAGGTTGCGCGCCATCGGGGCGCCCATGATGCCGGTCCCGAGGAAGCCGACCGTCAGCGGGGCCATCAGCGGCTCTCCGCCCCGCTCGCGGTGCGGGCAAGGAAGCGCACCGGGCGCTCCTCCTCGATCAGGGCCGGGAAACCGGCTCGGAAGCGGGCGAGATGCGGGGTCTCGAGATGGGCGTCGAAGGCGGCGCGGTCGTCGTAGACCTCGTAGAACACCACCGTGCGCGGGTCGCTCTCGCTCACCGCGACATCGAAGGCGCTGCAGCCGGGCTCGCCGGCGACGGAGGAGCGGGCGTCGTCGTGGGCGAGGTCGAGGAAGGCGTCGAGGCAGCCGGGCTTCACCCGGAACTCGGCGATGACCACGAAGGGCCGGGGCGGGGAGGGCATGACGGGACTCGCGGGAGGGAGAGGCACGCGCGGCGCCGGATCGTCTCCGGCGCCGCCGATCGTCGGGCGTCAGGCGGCCTTCGGGGCCGCCATCTGCCGGGTGGTGTCCTCCATCTGGCGGCGCAGGGCCACCACGTCGAGATCGTTGACCAGCTCGACGTCGTCGACGCTCACGATCTGGTCGCGGGCGACCGCGCGCTTGAGCTTGACGTTGTGGGCCAGCCCGATCGGCAGGGCGCCCAGCGCGAGGCTCTTCGAGGCGGGAATGGCGTTCGCCCACACCGCGTAGCCGCCCTCGCCGTCGAGCATCTCGCCCGGCTTGAGGTCGCGCTTGGCGGTCGCCACCGCGTCGCCGCGGAACTCCTTCGAGCAGCCGGTCGGTTCGTTGCGCAGAACGGCCGAGAGCACGCTGACGCTGGTCTCGAGCCCGATCATGTGGAACGGCCGCCACATCGAGCCGTACCAGCCCGACGGGTCGGTGAGCAGGCCGTACTGCTTGAAGCAGGCCTTGGTGTACTCGCTCGTCGCCTTGAAGGTGACGAACACGCCGTAGCGGATGTTGTTGAACACCTCGCGCCCGTCCGGCTCCTGGCTCGCCGCGATGTCGACGAGGCCCGAGCGCGGCAGCCGCCCGCCGTCGCTCACCGGACGGAAGACCCGGGCGAGGTCCTGCAGGCCGGTCGGCGGGAAGGCGAGGCCGTCGTCGGGGCAGTCGAGCCCGGTGCCGTTGGCCACCGCCGCCATCTCGATCGCCGCCTTGGTGCCGTCGGTGAACGAGTTGTACATCTTCGGGTTGAAGTCACCCTTCTTCACCTCCTCCTCGGACCAGCCGAAGAAGCCCCAGACCGTGTCGGGGGTGGAGTAGCGGTAGCGCGGCTCGAAGTTCATGCCCTTGCCGGCCGAGGTCAGCTCGAAGCCGCAGGAGCGGGCCCAGTCGACGAGCTCGCAGATGATCGCCGGCTGGTCGCCGTAGGCCATCGAGTAGACGACGCCTTGACGCCGCGCCCGCTCGGCGAGCAGCGGACCGCAGAGCACATCGGCCTCGACGTTGACCATCACGACGTGCTTGCGCGCGTCGATCGCCTGGATGGCGTGGCGGATGCCGGCGATCGGGTGGCCGGTCGCCTCGATGATGCACTCGATCTCGGCGCAGGCGCTGAGCGCCCCGGCATCCTCGGTGACGAAGGTGCGGCCGCTCTTGACCGCGTCGCCCATCGAGGTCGCGGCGTAGCGCTCCTCCGGCCAGCCGACGCGGGCGAGCGAGGCGCGGGCGCGGCCGGCATCGAGGTCGGCGACGGCGACGACGTGCAGGCCCTCGATGCGCTGGGCCTGGGCCAGCACCATCGAGCCGAACTTGCCGGCGCCGATCAGGCCGACGCGGACCGGCTTGCCGGCGGAGGCACGGGCGAGGAGCAGGGTGGAGAGGTTCATCGATTTCCTCCTAGGGCCGGCCGGCTCTCGCCGCCGGTCCTCGAAGGACGGCGGGGCCGGTCTCGGCGCGATCCCGCGAGAGCGGCCTGCGAGCACGGTCGAGCGGGCGGGATCCAACGACCGGAACGCTAGAAGCCGAATCCGTGAAGGACAATCCAGTTTTCCGAGCCGACCATGAAGCGGCGCTAAAGGCTCGCGGCGTCCCGCTCCAACGCCCAGGCGTCGCGCTCGCGCCGGATCCAGTCGAGGAAGGCGCGGACCTTGCGGTGGCGCAGGTGGTCGGGCGGGCACGTCACCCACTGGGTGACGAGGGCGATCCGCGGCGGTGCGGCGAGCGGGCAGGCCAAGCGCCCGGCCCGCAGGTCGCCCCACAGCATCAGGTCGCTCTCGAGCGCGACGCCGAGCCCGCCGGCGGCGGCGTCGATCGCCATGTGCGTCCGGTCGAACAGGAGGCGGCGCCAGCGCGCCGCCGGCACCGAGCCCGCGAGCTTGAACCAGTGCGCCCACTGCACCTGCGACTTCACCGAGTGGATCAAGAGGTGGCGGGACAGGTCCGCCGCCGCGAGGCTGCCGGGCGCGGCGAGCGTGGGAGCGCAGACCGGCCGGAAGCGTTCCTCCACCAGCCCCTCGGCGAACAGGCCGGGCCAGCCGCCGGTGCCGTGGCGGATCTCGATGTCGACGTTCTCCTTCTGGAACGCGGTCGGCTCGTTGGTGCCGTCGAGGCGCAGCTCGATGTCCGGATGCGCCGTGATGAAGCTGGCGAGCCGCGGCAGCAGCCACTTCGTCGACAGGCTCGGGGTCGCCCGCACGGTCAGCGTCGTCACCGAGCGGAAGCCCTGGATGCGCTCCGTCGCCTCCATGATTCGGTCGATCTCGGCCCCGATCATCTCGAAGTAGCGCTCGCCGGCTTCCGTCAGCACGATGTTGCGGCCGGCCTTGCCGATGAGCGCTGTGCCGAGGCTGAGCTCCAGCGCCTGGATCTGCTGGCTCACCGCCGAGGGCGTGACGCCGAGATCCTCCGCCGCCCGGGTGATGCTGCCGGAGCGGGCGACGGCGTGGAAGACCGTGATGGCGCGGAGCGGGACCGTCATCCCGACACTGTAGCGGAGCTACACGGATGCGCAAATAATCTGGATTGTCCTACATGGACGCTCTTCCGTAGTGTCGGTTCCCAGCGAGGCGGGACGCCCCGGAACAGGGGCGCCGCACAAGGGAGGACGACGAGCGCCAAGCCTCGCGCCTCCTCCGCCTCGGCCTGAACGATGCCGCACCGCGAGCCCCGCGGATGCCGGTGCGCCGGAGGAAACCCATGACGTCCAAGCCCGAAGCCGGACCCTCGCGCCGCCTGTTCCTGGCCGGCGCCGCCGCCGTGCCGCTCGTCGCGATCCGCACCCGGCCGGCGCGCGCCGCCGAGTTCACCTACAAGCTCGCCACCGGCCAGTCCCTGACCCAGCCGATCAACGCCCGGCTCGAGCAGGCCTGCGCCCGCATCCGCGAGGCCTCCGGCGGGCGGATGGAGATGAAGTTCTTCCCGGCAAGCCAGCTCGGCTCGGACACCGACCTGATCACCCAGGTCCGCAGCGGCGGGATCGAGTTCCTCAACATCGCCGGCTCGGTGATCTCGACCGTCGCAGCCGGCGCGGCGATCACCAATGTGGGCTTCGCCTTCTCCGACTACGACCAGGTCTGGCGCGGGGTCGACGGTCCGATCGGCCAGTACGTCCGGGCCCAGGTCGAGAAGGCCGGCCTCGTCATCCCCGCCAAGGCCGCCGACAACAGCTTCCGGCAGATCACCTCGGGCGCCAAACCGATCAAGACGCCCGACGACCTCAAGGGCTACCGCATCCGCGTGCCGGTGGCGCCGATCTTCACCTCGCTGTTCTCGGCGCTGGGCGCGAGCCCGACCTCGATCAACTTCAACGAGCTCTACACCGCGCTGCAGACGCGCCTCGTCGACGGCCAGGAGAACGGCCTCGTGGCGATCGAGGCCGGCAAGCTCTACGAGGTGCAGAAATACGTCTCGGAGACCAACCACATCTGGGATCCCTTCTGGATCGTGGCCAACCGGCGCGCCTTCGGGAAGCTGCCCGAAGCGCTCCAGGAGATCGTCCGGCGCGAGCTCGACCGCGCCGCCACCGAGCAGCGCGAGGACGTGGTGCGCCTCGGCGGCACGCTCAAGACCCAGCTCGCCGGCCGCGGCCTCGTCTTCGAGAGCGCCGACAAGGCGGCGTTCCGCAAGGCACTGACCCAGGCCGGCTTCTACCGCGACTGGAAGGAGAAGTTCGGGCCCGAGGCCTGGAAGGCGCTCGAGGCCGTGACCGGGGGGCTGGCATGAGCGCGCTCGCCGACACCCACGCGGGCGCCCGGCCTGCCGCCCTGCCCGCCGACTGGCTCGCCTCCGCCGAGCGGGCCCTGCGCCTCGTCGTGGAGGTGCCGGCGGCGGTCCTCGTCGCCGCCGAGGCGGTCATCCTGTTCGCCGGCATCGTCTCGCGGGCGATCGGGCACTCGATCATCTGGAGCGACGAACTCGCCTCGATCCTGTTCCTGTGGCTCGCGATGCTCGGCAGCGTCGTGGCGGTGCAGCGCGGCGAGCACATGCGGCTGACCTTCGTGGTCGGCGGGCTGTCGCCGCGCGCCCGGGCCTGGTGCGAGGCGCTCGCCATCGGCACCGTCTTCGCCTTCCTGGTGCTGCTGATGCACGCCGCCTACGACTACACCGAGGACCAGTCCTTCGTGGAGACGCCGGCGCTCGGCTGGTCGGGCACCGTGCGGGCCCTCGCCGTGCCGGTCGGCTTCGTGCTGGCGCTGCTCGCCTGCGCCTTGCGCCTCGCCCGCCACCGCCCGGCCGACCTCCTCGGCGTCGGCGCCGTGCTCCTCGGCCTCGTCGGGCTCCTCGCCCTCGGCGCGCCGGTGCTCACCGGCATGGGCAACTGGGCGCTGCTCGTATTCTTCGTCGGGCTCCTCGGGGTCGGGATCCTCGCCGGCGTGCCGATCGCGTTCTCGTTCGCGCTCGCGACCTCCGCCTACCTCCTCACCACCACCTCGACGCCGCTCACCATCGTGGTCGGGCGGATGGACGAGGGGATGAGCAGCCTGATCCTGCTCGCCATCCCGCTCTTCGTGCTGCTCGGCCAGCTCGTCGACGCGACCGGGATGGCGCGGGTGATGGTGGCCTTCCTCGCCTCGCTGCTCGGCCACGTGCGGGCCGGCATGTCCTACGTGCTGCTCGGCGCGATGCTGCTCGTGTCGGGGATCTCCGGCTCGAAGACCGCCGACATGGCGGCGGTGGCGCCCGTGCTGTTTCCCGAGATGCGCAAGCGCGGGATGAAGGACGGCGAGCTGCTCTCGATCCTCGCCGCCTCGGGGGCGATGAGCGAGACGATCCCGCCCTCGATCGTGCTGATCGCCATCGCGTCGGCGACCGGCGTCTCGATCGCCGCCCTGTTCACGGCCGGGATCCTGCCGGCCCTGGTGCTCGCCCTGGTGCTGGCAGCCGTGGCCCGCTACCGCGCCGGGCGGGAGGAGGACGCGGTCGTCATCCCGCGCGCGCCCGCCTCGGTGGTGAAGAAGACCCTGCTGATCGCGCTGCCGGCCCTGCTGCTGCCGTTCCTGATCCGCACCGCGGTGGTGGAGGGCGTCGCGACGGCGACCGAGGTCTCGACCATCGGCATCGCCTATTCGCTGGTGCTCGGCCTCGTCATCTATCGCGGCGGGCTGAAGTGGCGGGAGGTGATCCCGATGCTGGCGCGGACCGCCTCGCTGTCGGGGGCGATCCTGTTCATCGTCGGGGCGGCGAGCGCGATGGCCTGGGCGCTGACCCAGTCCGGCTTCTCGCACGACCTCGCCCGGGCGATGGCGGCGGTGCCCGGTGGCAAGACCGGGTTCCTGCTGATCTCGGTGGTGGCCTTCATCGTGCTCGGCAGCCTGCTCGAAGGCATCCCGGCCATCGTCCTGTTCGGCCCGCTGCTGTTCCCGATCGCGCACCAGTTCGGGATCCACGAGGTGCATTACAGCATGATCGTGATCCTGGCGATGGGACTGGGCCTCTTCGCCCCGCCCTTCGGCCTCTGCTACTACGCCGCCTGCATCATCGGCGGAGTGGCGCCCGAGGCCGGGATGCGCCGGATCTGGATCTATCTCGGCGCGCTGTTCCTCGGCCTCCTGGTCCTCACCTTCGTGCCGTGGTTCTCGATCGGGTTCCTCTGAGAGACCAAGAGCAACGATCGCGCGAAGTCCGGGGGCAGCGCTTCCGGGCTTCGCGGTTTTCGTTTTCGCGGAGCGTCCGGTCGGGTCTCGCTTGCCGATGAGCGCAGACCGGATCGCGACGCTCATGGCCGAGGCGTTCGCCGCGAGATCACGGCGTGATGGTCAGCGTCAGGGTGGCGGGATAGAGGAACCCCAATGACCGGAAGCACTTAGAACCGGCCATCATGGACACAGGTCGTGATGGACCGCCTCGGGTCAGGAACTCGTATTCGCCATCCCGGATTTATGCCGGCGATCGCCGCCGATTGCGATGTATTTTCTCGCGCTGAGATCGAAAACATACTGATCAATTCATAATGCTGCCTCAATAGAAAGGCCCTCGACCCAGCCGAGATAATCCATGGCCTGCGCATCGAGGTCGACGCCCGGCCGAAAACCCGTCTCTGCCGCGATGCTCCGGGTTGCCATCGCCGCCCGATCCTGCGCGAGATTGTAGCGGATATCGGGTTCCTCACCCTCGTGGGCCATGCGCCAGCCGGCGTGCAGCCCGGCCCGGCCGAGTGCGGCGCACCAGTGCGGCAGGTCGCTCATCCGGCCGGCCCCGAGATTGTAGAGCGGGCAGGTCAGCCTGTCGCTGCGCAGGAGCGCGGCGAGGCCGGCGCCGGCATCCCGTGAATAGAGCCAGTCCGCGCGCATCGGGCGCGGCAGGACGATCGACCGGCCCCGGCGGGCGGCGGCGAGGATCTGACGGTGGGGGCTCATCGCGTCGCGCAGGCCGGTGGCGTATTCCCACGGCCCGAAGACCGGGCCGAGACGAACGACCCTCGTGTCCAGCCCGTGCAGAGCGCCGAGACGCAGAGCCGCCTGCTCGGCGGCGAGCTTGGAGATGCCGTAGAGCGTCGCCGGCGCCGGCGCCGAGCCCGCCTCCTCGTAGAGGCCCGAGGCGGCGGGTGGAGAGAAGCCGTAGACGGCGACCGAACTGACGACGACCACCCGTGCGAGGCCGGCCGCCGCAGCGCGCTCGATGGCATTGACCGTGCCGCCGATATTGACGTCGAGGATGGTGCGGGCCTCGCGCATCTCCCGCTCCGGTCCCGGCGTGATCGCGGCGGCATGCACGAGATGGGTGGCCCCGCACGTCACGAGTGCCGCATCCAGCGCGTCGGCCGAGCGGACATCGCCCGTGACGACGCGCAGGCGCTCGCAGGCGAGCCGTCCGGCCAGTGCGTCAGGCGGTGCCGCGGCGGAGAAGAGGCAGACCTCCGCCCCATCCGCCAGCAGCCTTTCCGCCAGGGCGAGGCCGACGAAGCCGCTGCCGCCGGTGATCAGAACCTTCATGGTCGCTTCCGTGCCGCGAGACATGGCCGAACGTTGTCTCCCGCCTCAGCGCTGCATCTGCGCGCGCCGCTCCAGCACCGCGACCCAGCGCGCGAAAGGCCAGAGCAGGACGACGTAGATCGCCGCGGCCGCCATCAGCGGCGTCGGGTTGTAGGTCTGCTCCTGGGCGACGCGGGCCGAGCGCAGCAGCTCCGGCAGCGCCACGAGAGCCGCGATGGACGTCGTCTTGACCAGTTCGAGCGAGTTGCTGGCAAAGGGGGCCAGCGCCTTGCGCAGCGCCTGCGGCAGAACGATGAGAGCGATCACGTGCCAGCCGCGCAGGCCGAGCGACCGGCCCGCCTCGCGCTGTCCTCTGGGGATCGACTCGATGCCGGCACGGAAAATCTCACCGAAATACCCGGAGTTGTTCAGCGCGATCGCCAGGACCGCCGCGGTGAAACCTCCCAGCTTGAGGCCGAGGAGCGGCAGCCCGTAGAAGATCAGCACGAGCAACACCACCACCGGAAACGCCCGCACGAGGTCGATATAGCAAATCAGGAAAATGTTCAGCGCGCGATTGTGGAAAGAATAGGCTATCGCCAATGCCAGTCCCCACAGGATCGAGAGAGGCAGGGCGACGACCGCCAGCAAGATCGTGAATTGCAGCCCTTGCAACAGCAGCGGATAGATCTGGATGAGCGAGTCGAGGTTGAGGAAGTTTTCCGTGAAGAGTTCGAGCATGCCCCTCTCCTCAATGCCCAGGCCCGAAGCGTCTCTCGACCGCTCGGCTGAGTGCGACGAGCGGAAGGAACAGCGCCAGATAGAGGAGCGCCGCGAGCGTCAGCGGTGACGGATTGGCGACGATCGCCATGACGCTCTGCGCCTGGCCGAGCGTTTCGGGCAGGGAGATCGCGGTTCCCAGAGCCGTGCCCTTGCCGATGGCGATCGCCCGGTTGGTCAGCATCGGTAGGGCGAGGCGGAAGGCCTGGGGGAGGACGACCAGAGCCAGCACGTGGCGCGGCCGCAATCCGAGCGCGCGGGCGGCGTCGCCCTGGCCCCTCGGTACGGCGAGCATCGCCGACCAGAAGATTTCCGCCGCGAAGGCCGACAGGACCATGCCCAGCGCCAGGACCATCGTGACGAAGGGCGACAGCGCGAGCCCCGCATAGGGCAGGCCGAAATAGATGACGATGATGACGACGAGTTGCGGCAGCGTCCGGAAGGCATCGACATAGACGACGATCAGCAGGTCGACCACGCGGATGCGCAGCGTGCGCAGCAGGGCCAGTCCGAGGCCGCCCGAGACTCCGGACGCGATCACCAGCACGGTGACCAGCACGGTGATGCCGAACCCCCGCAGCACGGCGGGAAAGGCCTCCGCCATGACGTGCAGATTGAAGTAGTTGTCGACGATCCGGTCCATGCTGCGCTCGGACGAGTCGGGAGACGGGAGCCGCCGGCCTCGCTTCCGACATTGTGTGAGGCCTGAGCAGATTTCGCCGAAGTGGATGCCGGTTCGGCGCCAAAAATCGGCGGCAAAACAAGAACCTGAGCGGACGAAACGTTGGCCTGCCAAGGCAAGTCTGCTTGGCCGCTCATGGCCGGGTGCTGAACACGGAAGGGCTTTGCCTCACCGGCAACCGCCCCGCCGCAGGACGATCACTTGCAGGCCGGTCACTTGCAGGCCGGAGCATGCGGCGTCGGATCGTAATTCTTGAAGCCCGGGGCGCCGTAGCCGGGATAGACGACGTCGATCGAGGTTCCCTTCTCGGGCGCGGTGCCGTACCACTTCTCGTAGAGCCTCGCGAGCCAGCCCTCGGCCTTCAGGCACTCGATCACGGCCTCGACCTTGTCGCGATACGCGACGCTCTCGAGCCGGAAGGCATAGCCGAAATTGCGACCGTTGAAGTCCTTGAACGCGACGGTGAGCGCCTTGTTGCGGCTGGCGGCATAGACGGTGGTCGGGATCTCGTTCAACGCGGCGAAGGAACGTCGCGTGATCACCGACTGCACCGTGTCGGGAAAGCTGTCGTAGCGCTGCACCTCGAAGCCGTATCTCTCGGCGTTCGCGGTGGCCCAGGTGTCCGAGATCGTGCCGCGATTGACCGAGACCGACTTGCCCTTGAGGTCCTCGAACCCCTTCATCGTCTCGCCGGCGCGCGTCAGGAAGCCGTTTCCGGTGGCGAAGAACGGTTCGGTGAACAGCATGCGCTCGGCCCGCTCCGCCGTGATGTTCAGCGGATTCACCGTGAACTCGATGCGCTTGGCAAAGAGCGCGGCGAACAGCCCGGAGAACGGCACGTCGACGATCTCGACGCCGGGCCGCCCGAGCCGTTTGGCGATCTCGACGATGAGGTCGTTGCCGAAGCCCTCGGGACCGCCGGCGCCGCGCATGATCCACGGCGCGACGCCGAAATCGGTCCCCACGACGAGGGTCTTGCCGCCCGGGTGATCCGCCTCCTGCGCAACGGCGGGCAGAGCGGCGAGGCCGAGCACGATCGCACCGGCCGCGACCCGGCGGCAAAGACGTCCGATCATCGTTGATTCCTTCTTTCGATGGTGCCCTGAAGGCGGTGCTCAGACGGCAGGCGGATGCATCTCCCGCCAGTGGCGGGCGATCTCGACGCGTCGGCAGACCCAGACGTCCTCGTGTCGCAGCACGTGATCGAGGAAGCGTTCGAGCCCGGCGGCACGCCCGGGATGCCCGGCGATCCGCAGGTGCAGGCCGACGGACATCATCCGCGGCTGCTGCGCGCCCTCGCGATACAGCATGTCGAAACTGTCCCGCAGGCTCTCGAAGAAGTCGTTCGCCGTCGCGGCGTGACCGGCGATGAACTTCGCGTCGTTGGTCACGAGGCTGTAGGGCAGGACGAGGTGGTTTCGTCCCAGGACCTGCGTCCAGTACGGGATTTCGTCGTTATAGGCGTCGGAATCGTAGACAAAGGAGCCGTTCTCGACGAGAAGCCGCCGCGTATTGACGCTCGGTCCGTAGCGGCAGTACCAGCCGTCCGGTCCCCGCCCTGTCGTCCGTTTCAGGCTCTCGACGGTCCGCGCGATCCTCTCCCGCTCCTCGTCCTCGCTCAGGTCCTGGTGGCGTTCCCAGCGCCAGCCGTGGGCGCAGACGTCGTAGCCCCGCGCCGCGATCTCGACGCAGGCCGCCGGGTTGCGCTCGAGGGCGAGCGCGCAGGCAAAGACCGTCGCCGGCAGGCCGCGCTCGGCGAGCAGGCGGTTGATGCGCCAGAAGCCGACACGGCTGCCGTACTCGAACATCGACTCGGCGGCGAGGTCGCGGCCCTCGAAGCCCCCTCCCCCCTCGGTGAGGCGCGTCTCGCTCAGGCCGTCCCCATCCGGAAACGAGGCTTCGGACCCCTCCTCGACATTGATGGCGAGGTTGAGCGCGAGCCGGGCGCCGTGCGGCCAGCGCGGATGCGGCGGGGTCGCGCCATACCCGATGAAGTCACGCGTGAGGTGAACGTCCCTGTTCATCCGTCGGTGCCTCCGGCAAGCGCCCTCACCGGGCGGACGATGACGGGATCCGCGAGGGTGAGGAAGACGTCGTCGTCGTCACGCCCGGTCTTGTGCATCAGCACGGCGAACTGCGCCGGCCCGTCGAGGATCGTCATGCCGTGATGCCAGACGCCGCGGCGGTAGGTGACGCCCTGACCCGGCTCAGCGAGGAAGGCGCGCAGCGTCTCGAGGTCCGGTCCGCCGCCGTCGTCGCTCTGCGCCACGATGGCGAGATAGCGCGCGCCGGTGAGCGGCAGGAAGGTCTGAGCCGAGAAGGGGTGCCGTTCGAGCAGCGTCACCGTCAGAGGCAGCGTACCGACCTCGTCGACGCGCGAAACCCAGAAACTCGCCTGTCCCGCCTCGGTCGCGTGGTCGAGGACCTGCGGGAAGAACCGGCGCCGCTCATTCCCCGCGTGAGCGATGACGTCGCCGAAGGGCTCGAACGTCGCGGCCGTCAGCGGCTCGATCGCGACGGTGAGACCGGGTCGTGGCTCGGCCGGCATGATCATCGCCCGATCCCGAAGACCGCGAGGAAAGCGGCACGGCTGTTGCCGAGATGCACCGCCATCGCATGCCGGGCTTCTGCCGGGTCACCGCGGACGAGAGCGTCGAGAATGGCGACATGCTCCGCTCTCGCCGTCTCGAACCGGCCCGACACGTCCTCCAGCGGCGACATGTGGATGCGCCGGCGGGCATCGCCCACGATCCTGGCCAGGGACTGGTTGCCGCAATGCTCGACGACGAGGTCGTGGATGCGGTCGCCGAGCTGCCAGGCGAGCAGACTGGGCTCCTGGGGATCGATGTCGAGGAGCCTTCGACGCAGGCCGATCGCCACGTCGAGCGCGACGCGACCGGCTGCCTGCGCGGCGGCTTCCGGCTCCAGCAGCTGTCGCACGGCCAGCAACTCCAGCACCTCGCCCGCGCCGACCTCGCAGACCGCGAGCGAGCCGTTGGGGAGACGTTCGAGATAGCCCTCGCCGAGGAGCCGACTCAGCGCGTTGCGCAGAGGCGTGCGGGATACCGACATGGCGTCCGCCAGGCCGCGCTCGTCCATCTGCCGTCCCGGCCGGTACTCGCGCCGCTCGATCCCCCGCAGCAGGCGCAGATAGACCTGAGTCGTGATGCCGCCCTCGGCAGGCGGCAGCGGCACGATGTTGCTCGGTACCGGCTCTTCGACGGCCATGAGGCAATGGCTCCAGCGGTGGTATCCCACGTTAGGCAGCCAGACCGGTGGCGTAAAGCCCCTCATACTGGCATAACTTGCCAAAAATCGTCTTCGCCTAAATTATACTCCTGGACTGCCCAGCCTTTGACCATTAAGATCGATTTGGTATCCCAGGCGACGCGAACCCCGATGACGTCGCGATGCGCGGCCTCACCGCCGGGGCCGGCACCAGCCGCGAGGAGCCTGCTGCGGTGGCCGGTCCCGATCCGGGGAAGACCGGCCCGCTCCGCTTGAGATGATCCTGGCGGATCGTTCGCTTCCCGGTCGAATGCTCGAGCCGATCCTGCCGGATCGCAGTCGCACCGGGACGATCGGCTCCGCTCGGGCGTGCGAAGCCTATGGCTTCACCGCGCGAGCTCCGCCGCGTGGAGCGGTCGGAACGATGACCGGACGCCCTGCGCCGTCTCACACCATCTGGGGTCCCAGGACCGCCGCGACGTCGCGCAGGACGGGCAGGAACGTCTCCAGCATCCGCTCCACCGCGACCCGGTCGACATTCGCACCGGCATTCAGAGCACAGACGACCCGCCCGTCGTAGCGCCGCACCGGCACCGCGAGGGAGCGGTATCCCACCTCGGCCTCCTGGTCGACGAGCGAGTAGCCTCGCTCGCGGTCGCGGTGGATGGCGGTCCGCAGGGCAGCGCGGTCGACGAGGGTCTGCGGCGTCAGCGGCTCGGGCCGGATGCGCTCCAGGAACGCGGCGAGGTCGCCGTCGTCGAGACCGCCGAGGAGGACCCGCCCCATCGAGCTGCAATAGGCCGGGATCCGGTAGCCGATGTCGACGCCCACGCCGAGCAGGCGGGTCGGCCCGGCGCGGGCGATGAACACGATGTCGTCCCCGTCCAGGATCGCCGCCGAGCAGGCCTCGTTGAGCTGGCCCGCGACCCGCTCGACGGCCTGCTGCAGCGTCGCCGACAGGCTGTTGGAGGCCAGGTAGGCGGTCGCCAGCGACAGGACCTTGGGCGTCAGCTGGAACAGCCGTCCGTCCGACCGCACGTAGCCGAGGCGGTCGAGGGTGTGGAGCGCCCGCCGCACCGTGGCCCGCGGGAGATCCACCTCCCGGGCGACGTCGGCCAGCGTCATCATCGGACGCTCGGCACCGAAGGCCGAGATCACCCGCAATCCCCGCGCCAGGGCCTCGGAGAAGTCCGGGCCGTGCTCGTCGACGAGTCGCTGTTCGGTCTCGGAACGTCTGACGCGCGGCATGGAACGGCCTCTAGAGCATTTTCCGACGAAGTGGATACCGGTTCGTCGAAGGTATGCGGCAAAACAAGGACTTAGAGAGCTTCGCGATTGCAGCGCGATCGTGAAGTGCTCTGGTGCGGCATCCGGTGCGATGAGCCGAGCCCCTGTGCGTGGCCCGGCGCGGCCTGGCAAGAGCCGCGATCGTGGGCGCCGGACGCCGCCGCGTTGGGCGAGGCCTGCCCACCGATCGTGCTTGCAACCCGTCCAAACCAACTTAAAATCGAACATGTGTTCGTTCAACGAACAAGCCGATGAGCCCGAGCGAATGCGGGCAGACGCTCGCCGGAGGCCGCCGCCATGATGAGCCGTGAGCAGAACGACCACATCACCCGCAGCGGACCGGGGACGCCGCTCGGCACGCTGATGCGCCGCTACTGGCAGCCGGCCGCCCTCGTGGACGAGGTGCAGGGCGAGCGCCCCGTGGTGCCGGTGCGGCTGCTCGGCGAGAACTTCGTGCTGTTTCGCGACGAGGCCGGGCGCTACGGCCTCCTCGACCGCGACTGCCCGCATCGGGGCGCCGACCTCGCCTTCGGCCGGCTCGAACATGGAGGCTTGCGCTGCGCCTTCCACGGCTGGCTGTTCGACGTGGAGGGACGCTGCCTCGAGACGCCCGCCGAGCCGGCGGGCAGCAGGCTCTGCCAGAACGTCCGGCAGCGCGCCTATCCGGTGATCGCGCGCAGCGGGATCCTGTTTGCCTATCTGGGCGAGGGCGAGCCGCCCGCCTTTCCCGAACTCGACTGCTTCCTCGCGCCCGACGCCTACACCTTCGCGTTCAAGGGCCTGTTCGAGTGCAACTGGCTGCAGGCGCTCGAGGTCGGGATCGACCCGGCGCACGCCTCCTTCCTGCACCGCTTCTTCGAGGACGAGGACACCGCCGCCTCCTACGGCAAGCAGTTCCGCGCCGCGTCGGCCGACAGCGAGCTGCCGATGACGAAGATCCTGCGCGAGTACGACCGGCCGATCATCAATGTCGAGCGCACGGAGTACGGCATGCGGCTGATCGCCTTGCGCGAGATCGACCAGGAGCGCACCCACGTCCGCGTCACGAACCAGGTCTTTCCGCACGCCTTCGTCATTCCGATGTCGGCGGACATGACGATCACGCAGTGGCACGTCCCGGTCGACGATGAGCATTGCTACTGGTACGCGATCTTCACGAGCTACGGAGCGCCGGTCGACAAGCAGCGGATGCGCGACCAGCGCCTGGAACTCTATGAGCTGCCCGAGTACCGCTCGCGCAAGAACAAGACCAACGATTACGGGTTCGATCCGCACGAGCAGGCCCATTCGACCTATACGGGGATGGGCCTCGACATCAACGTCCACGACCAGTGGGCCGTCGAGTCGATGGGGCCGATCCAGGACCGGACGCGCGAGCATCTCGGGCAGTCGGACAAGGCCATCATCCTCTACCGCCGCATCCTGCGCGAGCAGATCGACAAGGCCGCCTCGGGCGACTCCCCGCTGATGGTGCTCGACGCGCGGCACGCAAGAAGCATCCAGGGCCCCGCGACGATGGACGGGATCGGCCCGTCGAAGGGCTGGGAGACCTACTGGATGGACGTGGACGTGCGCCGCCGCCGCGGAGCACCGTGGATGCCCGCCCTCCCCTCCGACGGGAACCCCGACCTCGCCCCGCAGGCCGCGTCCGCCGCGCCGCGCCGGGACGCGGCCGAGTAGGGCGGCGCCCGGAGCGCTTCACGATCGCGCTGCCATCGCGGAGCTCTCCGGGTCCCTGATTGTGCCGCATTTTCCGCGACGAGCCGGTACCCCATCCGTCGGAAAAATGCCCCAGATCGCCGCCCGAGCCGGAGGAGGACGGCCGTGACATTCGTACAGGACCATGGATTGTGGAGCACCGCGCAGGCCGACGCGGCCCGCGAGGTGCGCGAGCGGTGCGACCCGGACCGGATCGACACCGTGCGCCTGTCCTTCCCCGACCAGCACGGGATCCTGCGGGGCAAGACGCTCGTCGCCGCCGAGGCCGTCAAGGCGCTCGAGGCCGGGTGCGCGATCACCACGACGATGCTCGCCAAGGACACCTCGCACCGCACCGTCTTTCCGGTCTTCAGCGCCGGCGGCGGCTTCGGGATGCGGGAGATGGAGGGCGCGGCCGACGTCGTCATGGTGCCCGACCCCACGACGTTCCGGACGCTGCCGTGGGCGCCGCGGACCGGGTGGCTGCTCTGTGACCTCTACTTCCGCGACGGCCGTCCCGTCCCCTTCGCCACGCGCGGCCTCTACCGTTCCGTCCTCGACACGCTGTCCGGGCGGTCGCTCGACTACGTCGCGGGGCTCGAGGTCGAGTTCCACGTCTTCAAGCTCGACGATCCCCGCATGGCGCCGAACGATGCCGGCCAGCCCGGGACGCCGCCCGACGTCAGCCTGATCTCGCACGGCTACCAGTACCTGACCGAGCAGCGCTACGACCAGGTCGAGCCGGTCCTGGAGATCCTGCGCAAGGACATCGTCGCCCTCGGCCTGCCGCTGCGCTCGATCGAGGTCGAGTACGGTCCGAGCCAGTGCGAGTTCACCTTCCAGCCGACGACCGGCATGGTGCCCGCCGACCTGATGGTGCTGTTTCGCAGCGCGGTGAAGCAGATCTGCCGCCGCCACGGCTACCACGCCACCTTCATGTGCCGGCCCCGCATCCCGAACGTGGTCTCGTCGGGCTGGCACCTGCACCAGTCGCTGCGCGACCTCCGGACGGGGGCGAACGCCTTCGTGCCCACCGAGGGCCCCGGGCCGCTCTCGGCCTTCGGCATGGGGTTCCTGGGCGGGCTCTTGACCCATGCGCGCGCCTCGGGCGTCTTCACGACGCCGACCATCAACGGCTACAAGCGCTACCGGTCCTACTCGCTCGCGCCCGACCGCGCCGTCTGGGGCTGCGACAACCGCGGGGTGATGATCCGCGTCCTCGGCGGCCCGGGCGACCCGGCCACGCGGCTGGAGAACCGGGTCGGCGAGCCGGCGGCGAACCCCTACCTCTACATGGCGTCGCAGATCCTCGCCGGGCTCGACGGCGCCGACCGGGGCCTCGATCCCGGACCGAGCGCCGACACGCCCTACGAGGCCGTGGCGCCGCTGCTGCCGAAGTCGCTGCGGGAGGCGGTCCATGCCTTGCACGAGGATCCGTTCTTTCGCGGCGCCCTCGGCTCCTCGTTCGTCGACTACTACACGCACATCAAGAATGCGGAGATCGAGCGCTTCCAGGCCGAGGTCACCGACTGGGAGCAGCGCGAGTATTTCGAGATCTTCTGATCGACCGATCGTCCGGTCGAACTTGGCGGGGAATCACGAGAGATGAAGCCTGGTCGCACCTTCCGGTTGGTCGTTGCCCTCGCCCTGGCCTGCATCGGCCTGCCCGATTGGGCCCGAGCGCTCGACCAGCCCGTCCGCATCGGGGTCCTGAGCGACATGAGCGGGCCGTTCTCCGACCAGGTCGGTGCCGGCTCGGTGGCCGCCGCCCGTCTGGCGATCGAGGACTTCGCGCGGGAGAGCGGCGGCGTCACGGTCGAGCTCCTCTCCGCCGACCACCAGAACAAGCCCGATATCGGCCTCGGCATCGCCCGGCGCTGGCTCGACCAGGAGAAGGTCTCGGCGATCGTCGACCTGCCGAATTCCGGCGTCGCCCTCGCGGTCGCCAACCTGATGCGCGAGCGCAACCGCGTCGCGCTCGCCTCGAGCGCGATGACGTCCGACCTGACGGGGAAGTTCTGCGCGCCCACCACCGTGCAATGGGTGTCGGATACCTGGGCGCAGGGCTCGGCGACGGCGCGGGCGCTGGCCGAGCGCGGCGCGCAGAACTGGTACTTCCTCACCGTCGACTACGCCCTCGGCCACGCGCTCGAGCGCGACGCCACGCGGGCGCTCGTCGAGGCGGGCGGCCGGTCGGCCGGCGGGTCGCGGCTTCCCCTCGGCACCGGCGACTTCTCCTCGGCGCTGCTCACCGCCCAGAGCGCGGGCGCGCAGGTCCTGGCGCTGGCCAATACCGGGGCCGACATGATCAACGCGATCAAGCAGGCCGGCGAATTCGGGCTGACGCCGAAGATGAAGGTGGCCGCGCTCTTCATCCAGCTCTCCGACACCCATTCCCTGGGCCTCGCGACCGCGCAGGGCCTGCAGCTCGTTTCCGCATTCTACTGGGACCGCGACGAGCGCACGCGCGCCTTCGGCGAGCGCTTCGGCGCCCTCATGAACGGCCGGCGCCCGACGGAGGACCATGCGGGGGTGTACTCGGCGACGCTGGCCTATCTCCGCGCGGTGCGCGACGCCGGCACGCTCGAGGGCGACCGGGTCGTGGCGGCGATGCGCAAGGCCCCGATCCAGGACCCCCTCTTCGGCACGGTGACGATCCGCCCGGACGGACGCGCGGTGCACGACATGTACCTCTACGAGGTGAAGGGTCCCTCGGAGAGCAAACGGCCTTACGACTACTACAAGCTCGTGACCACCATTGCCGGCGACCAGGCGTTCCGCCCGATGAAGGACGGCGGGTGCCCGATGAAGGATTAGGGCGTTTCCCGGCGACATGACCGGGGGCTTGGGTCTCGCAGACGGTGCTGGTGCCGCCCATCCTCCTCGTGGGCATCGCCCCGCGGATTGCCACGGGGCCCGAATCCGGCAGCACCCGCGGGGCGATGGGCGGCCCTCGACGCGCCGCCGCCGGCGCGCGATGCTGCGGTCTCCTGCCCGCCGATTCCGGATACTGCCGCATGACGCATCGCCTGACCGCCTCGCCCGAGACCTGCCGCTGGGGCTACCTCGACGCTTCGGTGCGGCCGGTCCTCACCATCCGCAGCGGCGAGCGGGTCACGATCGAGACCGTCTCGGGCGGGCCCGACGCCCTGCCGCCGGCGGGCTTCCACGTTCCCCCGGAGCTGCGGGCGATCCACGCCGCCGAGACCGGCATTCCGACGGGCCACATCCTGACCGGTCCGGTGGCGATCGAGGGCGCGCGGCCCGGCGACGTGCTGGAGGTGCGGATCCTGGACGTCGCCCTGCGCCAGGACTGGGGCTTCAACCGCCACCGGCCGCTTGCCGGCACGCTCCCGGACGACTTCCCGGTCTTCCACCACATGAACATCCCCCTCGACCGCGAGCGCCTGACCGCCCGGATGCCCTGGGGGCTCGACATCCCGCTGTCGCCGTTCTTCGGCGTGATGGCGGTCGCCCCGCCGCCGGCCTGGGGCCGCTGCACCTCGATCATCCCGCGCGCCTTCGGCGGCAACCTCGACAACAAGGAGCTCACCGCCGGCAGCACGCTCTTCCTGCCGGTCTTCACCGAGGGGGCGCTGTTCTCCTGCGGCGACGGCCACGGCGCGCAGGGCGACGGCGAGGTCAACGTCACGGCGATCGAGACCGCGCTCTCGGGCACCTTCGAGTTCGCCTTGCGCCGCGACCTGCGGCTCACGATTCCCCGGGCCGAGACGCCGACCCACGTGATCACGATGGGCCTCGATCCCGACCTCGACCGCTGTGCCGAGCGCGCGCTGCGCGAGATGATCGACCTCGTGGTCGCCCGCGCCGGGATTACCCGCGACGAGGCCTACGCCCTGTGCAGCATCGCCGCCGACCTGCGGGTGACACAGACGGTCAACCAGCACAAGGGCGTGCATTGCATGCTGCGCAAGGACTACCTGGGGCGTTGAGGTCGCGGATCTCTCGGTCCGCGTCGCATCACCCTTGGGACGAGGAGCCCTTGGGCCGACACCCCCTGCACCGCGGCCTGGACGGCTATAGTCGCGCTGAGCCGTCCGGCGGTGGCGGTGCAGGCCCGCTTCTTGATTGCGCCGCATTTCGCGCGCCGAAGCGGCGGTGCATTCTCGTTGTTAGACCGTTCCCCGAGGCCACGATGACCCCCTCCCCGCACCCGACCGACCTCTCGCCCGAGCGTGCCGTCGCGGCCATCTCGCGCTGGCTGGCGGTGGAGAGCCCGACGGATTCGACCGACGGCGTGAACCGGATGATGGACCTCGTCGCCGCCGAGGCCGCCAGCCTGGGCCTTGACGCCGAGCGGGTGCCGGGCCGCGACGGCTTCGGCGACAACCTGATCCTGCGCGCGGGCCCCCGGAAGGCTGAGCCCGGCATCCTGGTCCTGTCCCACCTCGACACCGTGCATCCGATCGGCACGCTGGCGAACGACCTGCCGGTGCGGGTCGAGGGCGACCGGCTCTACGGCCCGGGCGTCTACGACATGAAGGGCGGCGCCTGGCTGGCGCTCCAGGCCTTCGCGGCGGCGGCCCATGGCGGCCTCGCGCGGCGGCCCCTCGCCTTCCTGTTCTCCAGCGACGAGGAGACCGGCTCGCAATCGACCCGCGCGCTGATCGAGGATCTGGGACGGGCGAGTTCCGCGGTGCTTGTGACCGAGCCCGGCCGCGACGGCGGCAAGGTGGTGACCGGGCGAAAAGGCGTCGGGCGCTTCGACGTCCATGTCGAGGGCCGGCCCTCGCATGCCGGCACCCGCCACGCCGACGGCCGCAACGCGATCCGGGAGGCCGCCCGGCTGATCCTGGAGATCGAGGGGCTGACCGATTATTCCCGCGGCGTCACCACCACGGTCGGGGTCATCGCCGGCGGCACCGCCGAGAACGTGGTGCCGCAGCATTGCCGCTTTGCCGTCGACCTGCGGGTCGTGACCGCGGCGGACGGGGAGGATTACGCCGGCCGGATCCTCGGGCTGTCCGCGACCCAGGATTTTCGCGTGGCGGTGACCGGCGGCATGAACCGGCCGCCCTACGCGTCGCAAGCCGGCGCCGCGCTCTATGCCCATGCGAAGGCGCTGGCGCGGGACGAGCTCGGGTTCGAGCTCGGCGAGGTGCCGCTCACCGGCGGCGGCTCGGACGGCAACTTCACGGCGGCGCTCGGCATCCCGACCCTCGACGGCCTCGGCATCGACGGCGACGGGGCGCACACGCTCCAGGAATACGGACTGATCTCCTCGATCGCCCCGCGGATGCGGCTGATGCGGCGGCTGCTCGAGACGCTGTGAGATCGCGGGGCGGCGCGATCTTTCGCGCCCGCCCCGCGTTGCCGGCCCGCATCCTGCACGCAGGCGGGATCGCCAAGAAGCCCGGGCTAAGAAGCCCGGGCAGGAATGGCAGGCGCGCATGACCGACCGCACCAATCCCTGGGTGACGCTCTCGCGCGAGCGCCGCTACGAGGACCGCTATCTGGGCGTCGACCTCGACCAGTTGCGGCACGAATCCGGCCGCGAGCACCCCCACGTCGCCCTGCGCTTCAAGGTGTACGGCGTCGCGGTGCTGCCGGTCGATCCCGCCGGCCGGGTCAGCCTGATCGGCCAGTACCGCTACGTGCTCGACCGCTTCACCTGGGAACTGCCCCGCGGCTCCGGCGCGGTCGCCGACGACGCGCTCGCCACCGCGCGGCGCGAACTGGCGGAGGAGACCGGCGACGAGGCGGAATCCTGGCTCGAGGTGCTGCGCCTCGACGCCTCGCCGGGCATCTCGAGCGAGCAGATGCCGGCCTTCGTCGCCTGGAACCTGAAGCGCGGCCCGGCCCATCCGGACCCGCAGGAGAGCCTGCGGGTGCGCCGCCTCCCCTTCGCCGAGGCGGTGGGCGAGGCCCTGTCGGGCGCGATCACCGACGGGGCGAGCGTGGCGCTGCTGCTGTGCCTCGCCGAGCGGGCCCGGCGGGGCGACCTGCCGGCGGATCTGCTCTCGCTGCTGCGGGGGTGAGGACGCGGCCGGGACGGGAGATCCTTGCGGCAGGCGCGGAGCCGCGTGCTAGAATAATCGCTGTCGGCACGTCACCAACAGGTTCAGCGCGATGAAGCCGCTCCCGCAGACCCGCATGAGCGTCGACGAGTACCTGGCCTGGAGCGAGGACAATCCGGGACGCTACGAACTCGTGCAGGGCGAGGTCTACGCGATGGCAGCCGAGCCGGCGCGGCATGCAAGGACGCGGGTTGCGGTCTTCGACGCTCTGCGGCGTGCGGTGCACGCCGCAGGTGACGCATGCGAAGCGATGCCGGACGGGATGACCGTCCGCACCGACACTCGTACGGCCTACGAGCCGGACGCGCTCGTCTATTGCGGCCCCCGCATCGGCCCCGATGCGGTCGAGGTGGACAATCCCGTCATCGTCGTCGAAGTCTCGTCCCCCAGCACCCGCCGCACCGACGCGAGCGAGAAGCTCACCGGCTACTTCCGGGTGCCGAGCATCCGCCACTACCTGATGGTCGATCCCGACCGCCGCACCGTCGTCCACCACCGCCGGGCCGGCGACGGGATCGAAAGCGCCTTCCTCCAGGACGGCACCCTCGTCCTCGACCCGCTGGGCCTCGAACTTCCCGTGGCGTCGCTGTTCGAGGCGGCGTGAAGGCCGCGGCTTGACCCTCCCGGCGGCGAGTGCGACAGGCGGCCCGATCCCTCGCGCACGGGCCCCTGCATGACCGCCTCCCTCGACCTCCTCGTCCTCGGCAACGCCATCGTCGACGTGATGGCCCGCACCGACGAGGCCTTCCTGGTGCGCGAGGAAGTGCACAAGGGCGCGATGCAGCTCATCGACGAGGCGCGGGCCGAGCACCTGTTTCAGGTGATGGGCCCGGCGACGGTGATCTCGGGCGGCTCGGGCGCCAACACGGCGGTCGGCGCGGCCGTCCTCGGAGCCCGGGCGGGCTTCATCGGCAAGGTGCGCGACGACGAGCTCGGCCGCCTGTTCGCCCATGACCTCAAGGCCACCGGCGTGCGCTTCGACGTCGCCCCGGCGACGGAAGGGCCGGCCACCGCCCGCTGCTTCGTGCTGGTGACGCCGGACGGCGAGCGCACGATGAACACCTATCTCGGCGCCTGCCAGGGCCTCTGCGCCGCGGACGTCGACGAGGACACCGTGAAGGGCGCTGCCTACGTCTACCTCGAGGGTTACCTGTGGGACCCGCCGGCCGCCAAGGAGGCGTTCCGCAAGGCCGCCCAGATCGCCCATGCCGCCGGCAACAAGGTCGCGCTGACCCTGTCGGACGCGTTCTGCGTCGACCGCTACCGCGACGAGTTTCTCGGCCTCATCCGCGACGGCAGCCTCGACATCTTGTTTGCCAACATCCACGAGCTGAAGAGCCTGTACCAGACCGCCGACGCCGACGCGGCGCTCGCGGCGCTCCGCGAGGAGAAGGGCCTTCTCGGCGTCGTCACCCGCTCCGAGGAGGGCGCCCTGGTGGTGTCGGGCGCGGAGACGAAATCCGTGCCGGCCTCGCCCGTGCGCGAGGTGGTCGACACCACCGGCGCCGGCGACCTGTTCGCGGCGGGCTTCCTCGCCGGCCTCGCCCGCGGCCTCGACCACGCCGATTGCGCCCGTCTCGGCGCGGTGGCCGCCGCCGAGGTGATCTCGCATCTCGGCGCCCGGCCGCAAGCGGACCTCAAGGCGCTCGCCGGAGAGGCCGGCCTGAAGATCTGACGGACAAGCGGCGCTTTCGTCAGAGCTTGACCGATGCTAAGCCGGCTTCACGACAGTGAGTGCCGGCTTCGCGGCGCGAGCCTGCGACGCACCGGGGACCCCAAGCGTCGCACGCCCGTCACGCGCGTGCGGCACCGGAACACGAAGAAACCACCCGCCAGGGAGCGGCCCCGTTGGTCGAGAACCGCCGCTTCGGCAACCTGATCCCGCACCTCGTGCTCTGCCTCGGGGTCGGCATCGTCGTCTTCCCGGTCTACCTCGCGCTGATCGGCTCGACCCACGACGCCGCCACCATCGCCAACGGCCAGATGCCGCTCTGGCCGGGCACCCACGGATTCGAGACCTACCGGCGCGCGCTGACCGAATCCGGCATGGCCGGGGCGCCGGTCGGGCTGATGCTGCTCAACAGCACGATCATGGCGCTCGCCATCGCGCTGGGAAAGATCTTCATCTCGCTGCTCTCGGCCTACGCGCTGATCTACTTCCGGTTTCCGTTCCGGCAGACCGCGTTCTGGGCGATCTTCGTCACCCTGATGCTGCCGGTCGAGGTCCGCATCTACCCGACCTACAAGGTCGCGGCCGACCTCCAGCTCCTCGACACCTATGCCGGCCTCGCCCTGCCGCTGATCGCCTCGGCGACCGCGACGCTGCTGTTCCGCCAGTTCTTCCTCACGGTGCCGAACGAGCTCGTCGAGGCCTCCCGCATCGACGGGGCCGGGCCGGTGCGGTTCTTCCTCGACACCCTGCTGCCGCTCTCGCGCACGACGATGGCGGCTTTGTTCGTGATCCAGTTCCTCTACGGCTGGAACCAGTATCTCTGGCCGCTCCTCGTCACCACCCGCGACGACATGCAGACGGTGGTGATCGGCCTGCGCAAGATGACCTCGATCACCGACCAGCTCACCGAGTGGCAGATCGTCATGGCGACCGCGGTGCTCGCCATGTTGCCGCCGGTCGTGGTGGTGTTCGCGATGCAGAAGCTGTTCGTGCGCGGCCTGGTGGAGACCGAGAAGTGACCTACTCCCGTACGATCGGACGCGTCTGATGGCCGGCCTCGCCCTCGACAACTTGCGCAAGACCTATTCCGGCGGCGTCGACGCGGTGCGCGGCGTCTCGCTCGACGTGCCGGACGGCGCCTTCTGCGTCCTCGTCGGCCCGTCCGGCTGCGGCAAGTCCACGGTGCTGCGGATGATCGCCGGCCTCGAGACCGTGACCTCGGGGGCAATCACCATCGGCGGCCGCACCGTCAACGACGTCGAGCCCGCCGACCGCGACATCGCGATGGTGTTCCAGAACTACGCGCTCTATCCCCACATGCGCGTCTACGACAACCTGGCTTACGGCCTGCGCAACCGCGGCACGCCCAAGGACGAGATCGAGACCCGGGTGAAGGAGGCGGCGCGGTTGCTGGGCCTCGATGCGATGCTGACGCGCTACCCGCGCCAGCTCTCGGGCGGCCAGCGCCAGCGCGTCGCGATGGGGCGGGCGATCGTGCGCAAGCCCCAGGTCTTCCTGTTCGACGAGCCACTGTCGAACCTCGACGCCAAGCTCCGGGTGCAGATGCGGGTCGAGATCCGCCGCCTCCAGCGCCAGCTCGGCGTCACCACAGTCTACGTCACCCACGACCAGGTCGAGGCGATGACCATGGCCGACCGGCTGGTGGTGATGAATGGCGGGCAGATCGAGCAGGTCGGCACGCCGATCGAGATCTACCGCCGCCCCGCCACCCGCTACGTCGCGACCTTCATGGGCTCGCCGCCGATGAACATCCTGAAGGCCGAGGCCGTCGCCGGGGGCGTGCGGATCGACGGCGCGGTGATCCCGGTCTCCGGGGTCGCGCCGGGCACCGCGGTCGAGGCCGGCATCCGGCCCGAGGACCTGCGGATCGCCGAGGACGGCCTCCCCTTCCGGATCGCCTTCGTGGAGGAACTCGGGGCCACCCGCCTGCTGCACGGGCCGCTCGCCGGCACCGACGTCGCGGTGCAGGTGCCGGCGGGCTCGGGCCAGCAGGAGGGCGACACCGTGCGCCTCGCGATCGAGCCCTCCGCCCTGCACCTGTTCGACCCTGCCACCGGACGGCGGCTGGTGCAGGGCTGACCGGAGGCGGGCGGGCTTTCCCGCGGCTCGAACTGCGTCGTATGCAAGCGGGACTGAGATTCCCGCGGGGGAATCCGAAAGCGCCATCCTGGAACGGGAGGCGCCTGACGGGAGGCATCGTTTCCGTGCACAAACCGCTCGCCGGCATCAAGGTGCTCGAACTCGCCCGCATCCTGGCAGGGCCCTGGATCGGCCAGCTCCTGGCGGATCTCGGCGCCGACGTGGTCAAGGTCGAGCGGCCGGGCGTCGGCGACGACACCCGCTCCTGGGGCCCCCCCTTCGTCGAGGGCGCACATGGCGACACGCTCTCGGCCTCGTATTTCCACTCGACGAACCGCGGCAAGCGCTCGGTCGCGGCGGATTTCGAGACCGCCGAGGGCCAGGCGGTGGTGAAGAAGCTCGCCGCCCACGCCGACGTGGTGATCGAGAACTTCAAGGTCGGGGGGCTGAAGAAGTACGGCCTCGACCACGAAGCTTTAAGCGCCCTCAACCCGCGGCTCATCACCTGCTCGGTCACCGGCTTCGGCCAGGACGGCCCCTACGCGCCGCGGGCCGGCTACGACTTCATGGTCCAGGGGCTCGGCGGGATCATGTCGCTCACCGGCGAGCCCCAGGGCGAGCCGGTCAAGACCGCGGTCGCCTTCGCGGACGTGTTCACCGGGGTCTACGGCACGGTGGCGATCCTCGCCGCACTCCAGGGCCGGCACGCCACGGGCAAGGGCTGCCACATCGATATGGCGCTCCTCGACACGCAGGTCTCGGTGCTGGGCAACCAGGCCCTGGTCTACCTCGTGTCGGGGATGCTGCCGCCCAGGATGGGCAACGAGCATACCAGCATCGTGCCCTACCAGGTCTTCCCGACCTCGGACGGCCACATCATCGTCGCCTGCGGCAACGACGGGCAGTTCCAGAAGTTCTGCACCGTGCTCGGCACCACCTGGCACCTCGATCCGGACTATTCGACCAATCCCGGCCGGGTGACGCGGCGCGACGTGCTGATCCCGCTCATCGCGGCGGAGACCAGCCGCCACAGCAAGGCCGATCTGCTGGCGCGGCTCGGCGCGGTCAACGTCCCGGTCGGCCCGATCAACGACCTCGCCGAGGTCTTTTCCGACCCCCAGGTGGTCCATCGCGGGATGCGCCTGGACCTGCCCGATCCGCGGGCGAAGGGCGGCACGATCCCGAGCGTGCGCTCGCCGATCGTCATCGACGGCGTGCCGATGGCGGCCGAGACCGCCTCGCCGCAGGTCGGGGATCATACCGAGAGCGTGCTGGCGGATCCGGCCTGGGGCGGGTGACGCATTCCATTCGTACCGGCTACGCGAGCCAAGGCCGGTACGGACTGCTATGATCGTTGGTACGAGCCTCCGGAAGGTGCCCGAACCCCGCCATGACCTCGATCGCTTTCGACACCCTCAAATTCGCTCGTACGCTCCGCGACCGAGCGAAGATGCCGCCAGAGCAGGCAGAGGGTCTAGCCGATGCCTTTGTCGAGGCAATCCAAGGCGACATTCCAACGAAAACGGATTTCAAGAGTGTCGAAACAAGCATCGAAGCACTGAAAGCCGGCACGAAATCCGATATTGAGGGCGTCAAAGCGAGTCTGCGAGAGACTGAATTGCGTCTCGAATCGCGCATCGAGTCGACCAAGAGCGATGTCATCAAATGGGTCGCCGGGCTTATAGGATTCCAGACACTCGCTATCATCGGAGCAGTCATCGCGTTGGCACGAATCCTGAAGCCGTGAAGCGTCGGTCGGATTGGTAGCGCCAAGTCAGAGCAGGCAGCGCTCGCAAGGCCTCAGTCTACACAGCACGCGCGAGAAGCAACTCAAGAAGATGACTCGACGGAGGACACGCCCATGACCGACGCCCCCCGCCCCCGCACCGGCGGGCAGATCCTGGTGGACCAGCTCGCCCGCCACGGCGTCGGCGACATCTTCTGCGTGCCCGGCGAGAGCTACCTCGCGGTGCTCGACGCGCTGCACGACGCCGAGATCCGCCTCACCGTCTGCCGGCAGGAGGGCGGGGCCGCCATGATGGCGGAGGCGCACGGCAAGCTGACGGGGAAGCCCGGCATCTGCTTCGTCACCCGCGGGCCCGGGGCCACCAACGCCTCGCCGGGCCTGCACATCGCCAAGCAGGACTCGACCCCGATGATCCTGTTCGTCGGCCAGATCGAGCGGGCGGCGCGCGAGCGCGAGGCGTTCCAGGAACTCGATTACCGGGCGGTGTTCGGCACCATCGCCAAGTGGGTGACCGAGATCGACAGCGCCGAGCGCCTGCCGGAACTCGTCGCCCGCGCCTTCCACGTCGCCACCGCCGGCCGGCCCGGCCCGGTGGTGATCGCGCTGCCCGAGGACATGCTGACCGGGACGGCGAGCGTGCCCGACGCGCCCGCCTTCCGGCCGGTCGAGACCCATCCGGCGCTGTCCCAGATGGTCGAGCTCCAGAACCTCCTCGCTCGCGCCGAGAAGCCCTTCGCGATCCTCGGCGGCAGCCGCTGGTCGGAGCAGGCCGTGCGGCGCTTCGCTCGCTTTGCCGACCTGTTCTCGCTCCCCGTCGCCTGCTCGTTCCGGCGCCAGGGCACCATCCCGGCCGACCATCGCTGCTACGCCGGCGATCTCGGGCTGGGCGTCAACCCGAAGCTCCTGGCCCGGATCGAGGAGGCCGACCTCCTGCTCCTCGTCGGCGGCCGGCTGTCGGAGATCCCGTCGCAGGGCTACACGCTCCTCGACATTCCAGGACCCCGCCAGACCCTCGTCCACGTCCACCCGGACCCGGAGGAGCTGGGCCGCGTCTACAGCCCGGCGCTCGCGATCAACGCGAGCCCCACCGCCTTCGCGGCGGCGATCGAGACGGTGCAGCCGCCCCGGGCCCTGCCCTGGGCCGCCGGCACCGAGGCCCTGCACGCCGATTACCTCGCCTGGAGCGATCCATCCCGGATCACCACGCCGGGCACCCTCCAGATGGGCGGCGTGATGGCCCATCTGCGCGAGGCGCTGCCGGCGGACGCGATCCTGTGCAACGGGGCAGGCAACTTCGCCACCTGGGTCCACCGGTTCTGGCCGTTCCGCGCCCATGACGGCCAGCTCGCCCCGACCTCGGGCTCGATGGGCTACGGCGTGCCCGCCGCCATCGGCGCCAAGCGGCTCCTGCCGGAGCGCACCGTGGTGGCGGTGTCGGGCGACGGCGACTTCCTGATGAACGGCCAGGACTTCGCGACCGCCGTGCAGTACGACCTGCCGGTCATCATCATCCTGGTCGACAACGGGATGTACGGCACGATCCGGATGCACCAGGAGCGGGAATATCCCGGCCGCGTCTCCGGCACCGCGCTCCGGAACCCGGATTTCGCCGCCTATGCCAAGGCCTTCGGCGGCTACGGCGAGCGGGTCGAGCGCACGGAGGATTTTCCGGCGGCACTGGCGCGGGCGATCGAGTCGGGCCTGCCGGCGATCCTGCACTGCCCGATCGACCCCGAGGCGATCACCCCGACGACGACCATCCAGGCCCTGCGCAACCGCAAGCGGTCGTAGCCGTCACAACCTCCCTTGCTCGCTCGGCACGGCTGTGCTTAGCCAGCTACCAACAAGCGCCCGCCGCCGGAACGGTGCGGGCCGCGTCGCACCGGCGCTTTTGTCGTCGGAGTGTCACGCGGGCCCCGCATGAGGGGCCGCACACGAGGAGAGGACACCCGATGGCCCCCACCACGACCATCCGCATCGCGCTCGCCGGCCTCGGCTTGGGCCTGGCCGCCACCCCGGCGCTCGCCGTGACCGAGCTGCAATGGTGGCACGCGATGACGGGCGCCAACAACGACGCGGTCAACCGCCTCGCCGACGAGTTCAATGCCTCGCAGAGCGACTACAAGGTGGTGCCGACCTACAAGGGCAATTACGGCGAGACGCTGAATGCCGGCATCGCCGCCTTCCGCGCCGGCACCGCGCCGCACATCATGCAGGTGTTCGAGGTCGGCACCGCCACGATGATGTCGGCCAAGGGCGCGGTGAAGCCGGTCTACCAGCTGATGAAGGACGCGGGCGAGCCGTTCGACCCGAGCGCCTACCTGCCGGCGATCACCGGCTACTACTCGACGACCAAGGGCGAGATGCTCTCGTTCCCGTTCAACTCCTCGTCGATGGTGATGTGGGTCAACCTCGACGCCCTGAAGGCGATCGGCCTCTCCGAGCCGCCGAAGACCTGGCCGGACCTGTTCGCGGCGGCCAAGAAGCTGACGCAGAACGGCTTCCCGAATTGCGGCTTCTCGACCACCTGGGTCACCTGGCTCAACATCGAGCAGCTCTCGGCCTGGCACAACGTGCCGGTGGCCACCAAGGCGAACGGCATGGACGGCCTCGACACCACGCTCGAGATCAACGGCCCGCTCCAGGTCAAGCACATCGGCAACCTCGCCGAGGCGCAGAAGGACAAGTCCTTCGACTATTCCGGCCGCTACGACAGCGGCTTCGGCCGCTTCACCGCCGGCGAGTGCCCGATCATGTTCGGGTCGTCCGGCTCCTACGGCAACGTCAAGGGCGCGGCGAAGTTCGCCTGGGCCTCGGCGCCGATGCCGTACTATCCCGACGTTCCGGGCGCGCCGCAGAACAGCATCATCGGCGGCGCCTCGCTGTGGGTGATGGGCGGCAAGAAGCCCGACGAGTACAAGGGCGTGGCGAAGTTCTTCAGCTTCCTGTCCGATACGGATCGCCAAGCGAAGCTCCACCAGACCACCGGCTACATGCCGATCACCAAGGCGGCCTACGAGAAGTCCAAGGCGGACGGCTTCTACGACAAGAACCCGGCGCTCGAGGTGCCGATCAAGGAACTGACCAACAAGCCGCCGACCGAGAATTCCCGGGGCCTGCGCCTCGGCAACCTGCCGCAGATGCGCGACATGTGGGCCGAGGAGATCGAGGCGACGCTCGCCGGCAAGAAGACGGCCAAGCAGGCCCTCGACGAGGCGGCGACCCGCGGCAACGCGATGCTGCGCCAGTTCGAGAAGCAGGCCGGACGGTAACATCATGGGGCCCGAGCGCGTCACCTTCGGAGGCCGGCTGCTGCCGGCGGCGCTGATCGCGCCGCAGCTCCTCATCGTCGGCCTGTTCTTCTACTGGCCGGCCGTGCAGGCGGTCTGGCAGTCGTTCCAGATGCAGGACGCGTTCGGGCTCTCGACCGAGTTCGTCTGGTTCGAGAACTACCGGGCCCTGTTCACGGATCCGGCCTACTACCAGGCGCTCGCCACCACGCTGGTCTTCGCCGCGGCGGTGGCGGGGCTCTCTCTCGGCTTCGCGCTGCTGCTCGCCGTCATGGCCGACCGGGAGATCCGCGGCTCGGGGATCTACCGGACCCTGCTGATCTGGCCCTACGCGGTGGCGCCGGCGGTGGCGGGCGTGCTGTTCGGCTTCCTGTTCCAGCCGGGCCTCGGGCTGATCGCCCGCGGGCTCAACCAGATCGGCATCCCGTGGAACCCGCTGCTCGACGGGAACCACGCGATGATCCTGGTGGTGATGGCGGCGGCCTGGAAGCAGGTCTCGTACAACTTCCTGTTCTTCCTCGCCGGCCTCCAGGCGATTCCGGGCAGCGTGATCGAGGCGGCGGCGATCGACGGCGCCCGTCCGGCGCGGCGATTCTGGACCATCGTCTTCCCGCTGCTCTCGCCGACCACGTTCTTCCTGATGGTGGTCAACGTCGTCTACGCCTTCTGCGAGACGTTCGGCGTCATCGACGTACTCACCCACGGCGGCCCGGGCCGGGCGACCCAGACCCTGGTCTACAAGGTCTACCAGGACGGCCGCATCGGCGCCGATCTCGGCGGCTCGGCGGCGCAGTCGGTGGTGCTGATGGCGATCGTGATCGGGCTGACGGCGATCCAGTTCCGCTACGTCGAGAAGCGGGTGGCGTATTGAACGCCGCGCCCTGAACCCTCCCCCCGTCTGCGGCAGGGCTGTCCAGGAAAAATCCCTCTCGAAATCAAGCGCGGGATCCCCTCTCCCGAGTGGGAGAGGGGAGGCGCGCCACCCCTTTGCCCGGGCAGCCCTGCCTCTGCGGGGGAGGGTCCGCCCGGTGCATCATCCGGCGAAAGAGAGAAGCGGCCCCTCGCCGCTCAGCACGACATCGCCCGCTCGGCCTCGCCCTCCTCGCCGAAGCCGAGCTCGTCGAACACCGCCGCGGCCGCCCGGATCATCGCCTGCACCGAGGGCAGGTCGCGGATGTCCGGGCTCGCGGTGCACTGCAGGTCGAGGATGCCGGCGGCGAGGCGCAGGGCCTGGATCTCGGCCCGGGCGGCCTGGGAGAGGGACGGGAGAGGGAAAGGATGAGCGGTCGCCATCGTGGTGCGTGCCTGGTCGGGAGCGGAACGGGTGTCGGGACGGGCCGGCCCGCGGCGGGACCGGGTGAAAGGGGATGCGCCGAAGGTCATGACCACCGCTCCTTGGCGGATGCCGTGGCGTCCGCGGGCGGATAGGTCCGGCCCACGTGCCAGAGCGCGAGCCGGATCAGGTCGAGGGCGACCGGGTCCTGGCACTCCGCGGCGTGCCGGTAGGCCTCGATCAGGTGCTCGGCCAGGCGGTCGGCCGGAGCGGGCGGGCGAGCCGGCAGGCGCACGCTCCGCAGGATCGGGGTGGAGAGGTGAGTGTCGTCGGGACGCGGCATCGCGGGCGATCTCAGGCTGTCAGGCCGCACCCGGGCCGGGCCCGGGCCGGCGGAATCGAAGGGCGGGCCCCGGCGAGGACGGGGGTGTCGACGCCGTAGGCGGCTCGGGTCGTCTCCAGCGCCTCCTCGGTCATCGCGATCGTCACTGCGCAGAGCGAGACGCCCGCCGTGACGGCCGGCAGGCCGAGGGGCCGCGGATTCCAGCCGATATCCGCCATCTGGGGAATCCAGCAGGTCTCGATGACGAGGTTCAGGCGCGGGATGCCCTGCTCGAGGCAGTGCTCGATCAGGCCCGCCGCCACCACCCCGGCCGCTCGCGACAGCGGCCGATCCTCGCGGAAGCGCGCCGAGGCGAAGAACCGGGTGCATTCCCACGTCGCGGGCCCGCGCTCGAAGCCGCGTATCTCGGCGAGGTGCGGGAAGATCTCGCTCAGGAGCGTCGGCTCGTCGGAGGGCAGGAGCCGCGTGCCGCCCGCGACCTGGCCGTCATCGTCGATGGCGAGCAGGTAGCGCGTGGCCTCGCCGTCGAACCGGTCGCGCCCGGCGGCATCGACGGCGCGCAGCGTCCGGCAGCCGCTCTCCCCGGCGTCGGCGCATCGCAGGGCGTGGTGCTGCGCCAGAGCGTCCGCGTAGGCGCCACGGCTCGCCCGGTCGATGACGTGGAGGCGGATCATGCGCCGATGTCCCTCGGTACCGGCCTCCATAAGGCCAGAGGTGGACGCGCTCCGGTATCCCCGAAAACCGGTAGGACGAGAGCGAGTTTAGCGCGATCTGCCGGGGTGCCCCGCATCGGGCTCGGCTCCGGGCGCCGCGAAGGGCTCCCGACCTCATATCCGCAAGCAATCGACTCGGGACGAGATCATACGATTTCCGAGCGATTGCTTTCAGGCGATCGTGCCGGATCGCGGTCGCAATGCGGAAATCGGCTTCGCTCGGGCGTGCGAAGCCTACGGCGTCACCGCGCGGGCTGGTGATACGATGTCCGGAAGGAAGCGTGCGAAAATCGTGTCAGAGCGTGATCTCGCGCAGGCGCAGGGCCTCGATCACCGTGTGGGTGGTGTTGCGGGTGCCGATCTTGCTGCGGGCGTTGCGCAGGTGCGTCGCGACGGTCTCGACCGAGACGCCGAGGAGGTCGGCGGTCTCCTCCCGGGTGCGGCCCTGCGCGGCGAAGGAGAGGACATCGCGCTCGCGGGCACTCAGGAGCCGGCCGACTGGCCGGCGCCGGCGGGCCGTGGTCCGGGAGGCGGCCGACCAGGCGTAGAGCCCGAGCAGATGGATGGCCCGGCGCACCCGCGGCGTCATGTCGACCCGCTCGCCGGCGAGCGAGAACCCGCCCAGGAAGCCGCTGGCATCGTGGATCGGCACGCAGTAGCCCACGCCCAGCCCGTGCTCGCGCGCCTCCTCCATCACCCGGCGGGCCTGGGGCGCGGTCTCGGGCTCGTAGGGCACCTCGCTCCAGACGAAGGGCTCGGTGGTGCGCAGGCAGTGGCGCGCCACGGGATCGTAGCGGTAGTGGCCGACCCGGTCGTAATGCGCCAGCCAGTCCTGCGGCCAGACGCTGAGCAGGATGTGGGGGCTGATCCGCTCGCTCGCCTGCGGCAGCCGGGTGATCGCGAAGGAGGAGAAGCCGCAGCGGGCCACGAGATCGAAGATCGTCTTCTGCACGTCGAGCGGGTCCGACAGCCCGTCGAGACCGTCGATCAGGTCGAAGGATTGACGAATGAACGCGTCGTCGGCGTCCGACATGACCTGCCCCTGAACCCCGCGCCGCCCTCGCGCGAGGCGACCCCGCCCGGTCGCGATAGCCGCCAGTAATAGAATCCTACCAGCAAAGATCAATGCGGCCCGCGCGGCCGCCGCGGGCGGCGTTGCCTCAGCGCACGATCCGCACTATCGGGAGCGGCAAGAAGCCCTCCCGCTGCCGAAGGTCTTGCCGATGAAAGCGCGCGTCACCGTCACCCTGAAGACCGGCGTCCTCGACCCCCAGGGCAAGGCGATCGAGGGGGCGCTGCGCTCGCTCGGGATCTCCGGCATCGCCGGCGTGCGCCAGGGCAAGTTCTTCGAGGTCGAGGTCGACGCCGCCGACGAGGCGAGCGCCGAGGCGACCGTGAAGGCGGCCTGCGACCGGCTGCTCGCCAACACCGTGGTCGAGAACTACCGCGTCGAGATCGCCCGATGAAGGCCGCGGTCGTCGTCTTCCCGGGCTCGAACCGCGACGCCGACGTCGCCAGGGCCCTGCGGCTGTCGGGCGCCGAGGTGACCTCGGTGTGGCACACCGAGACCGAGCTCCCCGCCGGCACCGACCTCGCGGTGCTGCCCGGCGGCTTCTCCTACGGCGACTACCTGCGCTGCGGCGCCATCGCGGGACGGGCGCACGCCATGGACGCGGTGCGGGCCCACGCCGCCCGGGGCGGCCTGGTGCTCGGCATCTGCAACGGCTTCCAGATCCTGTGCGAGTCCGGCCTCCTGCCGGGCGTGCTGATGCGCAACGTCAACCGCCGCTTCATCTGCCACCGCCAGACCCTGCGGGTCGAGCGCGCCGACACCGCCTTCACCCGGGCCTATACCGAGCATCAGGTGATCGACGTCTGCGTCGCCCACGGCGAGGGCAACTACTTCGCGGATCCCGAGACGCTGGCGCGGATCGAGGGCGAGGGCCGGGTGGCGTTCCGCTACTGCGACGCGACCGGAGCGCTCACGGTCGAGGCCAACCGCAACGGCTCGCTCAACTCGATCGCCGGCATCTATTCCGAGGCCCGCAACGTGCTCGGGCTGATGCCGCACCCGGAGAACTTCGTCGAAGGCCTGGTCGGCGGCACCGACGGGCGCGGGCTGTTCGAGAGCCTGGCCAAGGCTGCCTGACAAAGGGCTGCCTGACAAAGGGCGTCTTGCGCGGGATCACCCGGAACGGACAGACAAGGCGGGCCCGCAAGGCCCGCCTTTCGTCGTTCAATGCCCCTCGAACTCGATCAGGGTACGCACCGGCAGGTCGAGGGCGCGCAGGCGGTCGGCGCCGCCGAGTTCCGGCAGGTCGATGACGAAGCAGGCCGCCACCACCTCGGCGCCGATCCGGCGCAGGAGTTCGACCGCCGCCGTGGCGGTGCCGCCGGTGGCGATCAGGTCGTCGACCAGGATCACCCGGTCGCCGGGCTTCACCGCGTCCGAATGGATCTCCATCTCGTCGGTGCCGTATTCGAGCGCGTAGGCGATCGAGACCGTGGTGTGAGGCAGCTTGCCCTTCTTGCGGATCGGCACGAAGCCCGAGGAGAGCTGGTGGGCGATGGCGCCGCCGAGGATGAAGCCCCGCGCCTCGATGCCGGCGACCTGGTCGATCCGGCCGCCGGCGTAAGGGTGTACCAGCTCGTCCACCGCGCGCCGGAAGGCGCGGGCGTCGCCGAGCAGGGTGGTGATGTCGCGAAACATGATGCCGGGCTTCGGATAGTCCGGGATCGAGCGGATCGCGTCCTTGAGGGCGGACGTGGTGCGCGGGTCCATGGAAAAAGACCTTCGGGTTCGAGTGCGGGGCGAGGCGGGCGCCCGGACCGGCCTCGGTCCGGGCCTGGCGCGGTCAGCCGCCGACCTTGCGCAGGATGGCGACCAGCTCGCGCTGCAGCACCTCGTTGCCGCAGGCGACCGAGCCGGCGGTCATCGGATCGGCGCCGCCGTCGGCGCTGGTGGCGAAGCCCCCGGCCTCGCGCACCAGGAGCAGGCCGGCCGCCATGTCCCAGGTCTTGATGTCGCGCTCCCAGTACAGGTCGGCCCGGCCGCAGGCCACCGCCGCGAGGTCGAGGGCGGCCGAGCCGGTCTGGCGCACGCCGCCGGTCACCGCCATCACGGCGGCGAGTTCCTTGAGCAGGCGCGGATGGCTGCCGCGGCCGAGATAAGGCGAGCCGTAGAGCGCGAGGCTGTCGGCGAGGTCCTGCCGGCCGGCGACGCGCAGGCGCTTGTTGTTGAGGAAGGCGCCCTTGCCGCGCTCGGCGATGTAGAGCTCGTCCTTGATCGGCTCGTAGATCACCGCGGCGACGATCGTGCCCTCACGCTCGAGGCCGACCGAGATGCAGAAATGCGGCACGCCGTGCAGGAAGTTGGTGGTGCCGTCGAGGGGATCGACGTGCCAGGTATGGGTCTTGTCCTGGCCCTCGATGATCCCGCTCTCCTCCATCACGAGGCCGTAGCCCGGCCGCGCCTTCGTCAGCGCCTCGCGCAAGGTCGCCTCGGCCTTGCGGTCGGCGGCGGAGACGAAGTCGCCCGGTCCTTTTCGCGAGACCTGGAGGTTCTCGATCTCGCCGAAGTCGCGCTTGAGCCCGCGCGCCGCCTTGCGCACGGCATCGACCATCACGGTCATCAGGGGGGAGACGATCATCGGGCGGCGGCTCCCGGAATGCGGGTCGGGGTCATGGAACGATCCTTCGAGGGCGGGCGGTCGCGCCCGCGCGGGATGAACGTGAGTGAGAGGCGCGCGGCCGCATCCGCGCGGGGCGCCTCGCTGGTGATTGGCTCTAGAGCATCAACCCGAGACGAGGAAACCACTTTTCGGGTGACGCAGCCCTGCGCAGAACCGTGAAGGCTCCGTCGGGCCAGGAGCTGGAGCGATCCGAAGACCGCCTCAAGGCCCCGCCCGGTCCGCCGCCAGTCGCTCCGCCCGCGCCTTCTCCTCCGGGGTGAGCCCGGACACGGCCTGCGTCAGCCAGGCATCCGACAGCCCCTGCGCCCGGGCGGCCATGTCCCAGGCGGCGGCCTCGACGAGGTTCTTCGGGATACCGCGGCCGCTGGCGTAGAGGCGGGCGACGCGGTTCTGCGCCACCGCGTTGCCCCGGAAGGCGGCGTGGCGGAAGTAGCGGGCGGCGCGGGCCTCGTCCTTCGGCACGCCCTCGCCGTTGAACAGCAGGATCGAGAACTCGACCTCGCCGGCGAGATCGCCGTTGTCGGCGGCGCGGCGGAACCAGCCGGCGGCCTTGGTGGTGTCCTTCGCCACGCCGCGGCCCTGGAGGTAGAGCACGCCGAGCGCGTGCTGGGCCGGGGCCAGCTCCTGGTGGGCGGCCTGGCGCAGGAGCTCGATCGCGCGGGTCAGGTCGGCCGGTGCGCCCGAGCCGAGCAGGATCAGGGCGAGGTTGTAGCTCGCGGTGGCGTCGGCCCGGGCGGCGGCCTTCTCCAGGAGCGCGCGGCCGGCGGCCGGATCCTTCGGCGCGCCGCGGCCCTCGATCTGCATCATCCCGAGGGTGGCGGCGGCGTGCGCGTCGCCGAGATTGGCGGCCAGGCGGTACCATTCGGCGGCCCGCACCGGGTCCTGGCGCACGCCGAGGCCCTGGCTGTAGAGCTCCGCCAGCAAGGTCATGGCGGGAAAGTCGGTCTTGTTCTTCTCCAGCCGCTTCGTCGCCTCGCGGAACGCCGTGACGTAGAAGCCGCGCTGGTAGGCGCCGTAGGCGAGGTCGGCATTCGGGTCGTTCGACGGCGCGGGCGGCAGCGTGGCGGCGCCCGGCAGGGTCGTGGACTTGGCGCCGAAGGTGTTGACCTTGGCCCCGAAGGCATTGGGGGAACCGAAACCGGGCGCGGCGGCACCCGGCGGGGCGGCGGCGGGCTCGGTCGTCGAGGGGCCGGACCGGGCCGCGGCCGGTCCGGCCGCGAGTCCCAAGGCCAGCGTCCCGGAGAGCGCCAGCGTCGCGAGGCGGGAACGGCGCATCCTCACCCCTCCCCGCCCGCCGGGCGGTTCAGGATGTGCGCCTGCGCCGCGGCGACCGCGGCCTCGCCCCCCTCCCCGGCCCAGAGCGCGGGATCGAGGCCGATGAACTCCGCGCCGGTCGCCACGAGGTCGGGCACGGCCGCGAGGTCGCGGGCAAGCGCGATGCAGGGCGTCTCGAAGATCTCGACCCACCAGGTCAGCCGCGCCACGAGGTCGTCGAGGGGCAGCCCGGGATCGTCGCCGAACAGGATGTAGTCCGCGCCCGCCTCGCCGGCCTGCATCGCGGCGTGCTTGCTGCGGATGCCGCCGACGCCGAGGATGCGGCCGTCGCGCAGGCGCTCGCGCAAGGCGTGCAGCGGCCCCTTGCGGTCGTCCTCCTCCTCGTCGTCCCCGTCGGACGAAGCCTCCGCCGGGCCCGCCTCGTCCTCGTTCGCCTGGACGTGGACGCCGTCGGCGCCGCTGCGGGACGCCACGGTCGCGAGATCGAGTCCCCCGCCGCCGGCGATGACGAGCGCCGCGCCGGCGTCCTGCACGACCGGCGCGACCGCCTTGACGGCGTTGACGAGCGCCCGCTCGTCGCCCGCCGGCAGGCGCAGGATCACCGCGGCGACGTCGCCGGCCGCGACCGCGCGGGCGAGGCGGTCCCTGAGATCCGGGCCGGCCTCGGGGGCGGTGAGGAGGATGAGGCGGGTCTGGGGATCGGCCATCGGGAACGTCGAGCCTTCGGGGCGAACGGGGGCGAGAAACGCACGGGGCGGACGGCCTTGCGGCCGCCCGCCCTGGTGCATCGCGAGTGGGGCGGCGATGCGGCGCGGGCCGTATCGCCGGGTGGATTACTCCGCGGCGGCCTTCGCGGGGGCGAAGGACGGGTCGAGCTTGCCGGCGGCGTAGCGCTTGGCCATCTCGGACAGGGCGATCGGCCGGATCTTGTTGGCGTTGCCCGCCGTGCCGAACTCCTCGAAGCGCTGCTTGCAGAGCTTCGTCATCGCGTCCATCGCCGGCTTCAGGTACTTGCGCGGGTCGAACTCGGCCTTGTTCTCCATCAGGATCTTGCGGATCTGGCCGGTCATCGCCATCCGGTTGTCGGTGTCGATGTTGATCTTGCGCACGCCGTGCTTGATGCCGCGCTGGATCTCCTCCACCGGCACGCCCCAGGTCGGCTTCATCTCGCCGCCGTACTGGTTGATGATATCCTGCAGGTCCTGCGGGACCGACGAGGAGCCGTGCATCACCAGGTGGGTGTTGGGCAGGCGGCGGTGGATCTCCTCGATCACGTTCATCGCCAGCACCGCGCCGTCGGGCTTGCGGGTGAACTTGTAGGCGCCGTGCGAGGTGCCCATCGCGACCGCGAGCGCGTCGACCTTGGTGGCGGCGACGAACTTCTCGGCCTCGGCCGGGTCGGTCAGGAGCTGGTCGTGCGACAGGACGCCCTCGGCGCCGTGACCGTCCTCGGCCTCGCCCTCGCCGCTCTCGAGCGAGCCGAGCACGCCGAGCTCGCCCTCGACCGAGCAGCCGGCCCAGTGCGCCATCTCGGTCACCTTGCGGGTGATCTCGACGTTGTAATTGTAGTCCGCCGGGGTCTTGCCGTCGGCCTTGAGCGACCCGTCCATCATCACCGAGGTGAAGCCGTACTGGATCGCGGTGGCGCAGGTCGCCTCGTTGTTCCCGTGGTCGAGGTGCATGCAGACCGGGATGTGGGGGTAGATCTCGACGAGGCCGTCGATCAGCTTGGCCAGCACGACGTCGTTGGCATAGGAGCGGGCGCCGCGGCTCGCCTGAAGGATCACCGGCGAGTCGGTGGCGTCGGCCGCCGCCATGATGGCGAGGCCCTGCTCCATGTTGTTGATGTTGAAGGCCGGCACCCCGTAGCCGTGCTCGGCGGCGTGGTCGAGGAGCTGCCTGAGCGTGATGCGCGCCATATCCGTATCCTCCGAGATCGTCAGTGTTGCCGCATTATAGCGGACGGGCCGGCGGGCGTCATAACCCCGCCGACCTGAATGGAACCCTCAAGCTTTTTGGCGCAGCGCGTCGACGCCCGGGAGCGGCTTGCCCTCGAGCCACTCCAGGAAGGCGCCGCCGGCGGTCGAGACGTAGGTGAAGTCCTCCGACACGCCGGCATGGTTGAGCGCCGCCACCGTGTCGCCGCCGCCCGCCACCGAGACGAGCTGGCCGGCCTTGGTGCGCGCCGCCGCGTGGCGGGCCGCCGCCACCGTGCCCTGGTCGAAGGGCGCGATCTCGAAGGCGCCGACCGGGCCGTTCCACACGAGCGTCTTGGCGTCGTCGATCGCCGCGGAGATCCGGTCGACCGACAGGCTGCCGATGTCGAGGATCATGCCGGAATCGGGGATCGCGTCGACGCCGTAGGTGTGGTGGGGGGCGCCGGCCTTGAACTCCTCGGCCACCACGCCGTCGACCGGCAGGATGATCGCGCAGTTGTTCTCCCGCGCCGCCTCGATGATCGCCTGCGCGGTGCCGGCCAGATCACGCTCACACAGCGACTTGCCGACGTTGAGGCCAGCGGCGTGCAGGAAGGTGTTGGCCATGCCGCCGCCGATCACCAGGGCGTCGACCTTGGCGACGAGGTTCTTCAGAAGGTCGATCTTGGTCGAGACCTTGGAGCCGCCGACGATCGCCACCACCGGCCGGGCCGGGGCCTCGAGGCCCTTGGTCAGCGCGTCGAGCTCGGCCTGCATCAGGCGCCCGGCATAGGCCGGCAGCACGTGGGCGAGGCCCTCCGTCGAGGCGTGCGCCCGGTGGGCGGCGGAGAAGGCCTCGTTGACGTAGACGTCGCCGTTCGCGGCCAGCGCCTTGACGAAGGCGGGGTCGTTCTTCTCCTCGCCGGCGTGGAAGCGGGTGTTCTCCAGCATCAGGACGTCTCCGTCCTTGAGGCCTGCGATCGCCGAGGCGGCTTTCTCGCCGACGCAATCCTCCGCGAAGGCGACCGGGCGGCCGAACTCCTTCGCGGTGGCCTCAGCGATCGGGCGCAAGGATTCGGAGGCGACCGGCTTGCCCTTCGGACGGCCGAAATGCGCCAGCAGGATCACCTTGGCGCCGGCCTCGGAGAGTTCGGTGAGGGTCGGCACCACGCGCTGGATGCGGGTGGCGTCGGTGACGCGGCCCTGGTCCATCGGCACGTTGAAGTCGACGCGCACGAGGACGCGCTTGCCCTTCAGGTCGCCGGCATCGTCGAGGGTACGGAAACGGGTCATCGGCGGGGGCACCTTGTCGGGAGGGTGGGGACGGGCGCGCTTGTCAGCGCAGCGGGATCAGGCCCTGGAGGTTGAGGCGCTGCGCCACCAGGGTCAGCGCCACCGTCAGCACGGCGGTGACGACCGCGGTCACGATGAGGGCGCCGGCGCCCGGCAGGCGGCGGGTGCGCTCGCCGAGCGCCCGGACCTCGTTGCGCAGGGCCGCGAGGTCGGCCTGGCGGGCGGCCTCGTTCATGCGGGCGCCGGCCGCCTCGACCCGGTCCTCGACGCGGGTGAGCAGGGCCTCGGAGCGGGCGTACTTGTCCTCGATCCGAGAGGCCTTGTCCTCGATGCGGGCGAGCTGGTCGGCGACGCCGGCAGGCAGCGCCACGACGGCCCGGGCGGAGGCGTCCGGCTGGGGCTGCGCGGGGATCTGGGCGGGAACGGGGCTCGGCGCGAGGTGCGCCGAGACGGCGGGCGTCGCGTTCGGCGGCGTGCCGGCCGGGGTCGGAACCTGCCCCTGGAGCAGGGCGGTATCGGCGGCGTTCGCGGGACGGGTGGAGGGCGCGGCGTCGGTCATCGGCGGATCCTCGGGGGCGAATCCTTCAAGGGCATGACGGGCGGCCCCACGACGGGGCCGTCCGAAAACGAAGGCCGGCCCGCTCGGGCCGGCCCGTCCGCCGCGTCAGATCAGCTTCGCCATCGCGATGGCGGTGTCGGCCATGCGGTTCGAGAAGCCCCACTCGTTGTCGTACCAGGTCAGCACGCGCACGAAGCTGCCATCCATGACCTTGGTCTGGTCGATGTGGAAGGTCGACGAGTGGGGGTCGTGGTTGAAGTCGATCGAGACGTTTGGGGCCTCGGTGAAGCCGAGCACGCCCTTGAGCGGGCCGTTCGCCGCCGCCTTGATCGCCTCGTTGATCTCGGCGACCGAGGTCGAGCGCTTGGAGTTGAACTTGAAGTCGACGACCGAGACGTTCGGGGTCGGCACGCGGATCGAGGTGCCGTCGAGGCGGCCGTTCAGCTCCGGCAGCACCAGGCCGACGGCCTTGGCGGCGCCGGTCGTGGTCGGGATCATCGACAGGGCCGCGGCGCGGGCCCGGTAGAGGTCCTTGTGCATCTGGTCCAGCGACGGCTGGTCGTTGGTGTAGGAGTGGATGGTGGTCATGAAGCCGCGCTCGATGCCGACGGCGTCGTTGAGCACCTTGGCGACCGGAGCCAGGCAGTTGGTGGTGCACGAGGCGTTGGAGACCACGAGGTGGTCGGCCGTCAGCTTGTCGTGGTTCACGCCGTAGACGACCGTGAGGTCGGCGCCGTCGGCCGGGGCCGAGACGAGGACGCGCTTGGCGCCGGCGTCGAGGTGGAGCTTCGCCTTGTCCTTCGAGGTGAAGATGCCGGTGCATTCCATCGCGATGTCGACGCCGAGCTCGCGGTGGGGCAGCTCGGCCGGGTTCTTGATCGCGGTGACGCGGATGCGCTGGCCGTCGACCACGATGTGGTCGCCCTCGACCGAGACGGTGCCGGGGAACTTGCCGTGGACCGAATCGAAGCGCAGCAGGTGGGCGTTGGTCTCGACCGGGCCGAGATCGTTGATGGCCACGACCTCGATGTCGGTGCGGCCGGCCTCCTTGATGGCGCGCAGGACGTTGCGGCCGATGCGTCCGAAGCCGTTGATGGCGACCTTGACCGTCATGTGTTCTCTCCCGTGGAATCGGTGTGGCGGAGGCGGTGGGGGCCGAGGGGCCCGGCAGCGGAGCGGCCGGCACGGCGCGCATCGACGCTGAAGAAGGACCGGCGCTCGCCGGCGAGGCCTGCTGCGCTCGTGGTCCCGCACGCGCCGGCCGTCCCGGCGGGGACGGCACTGGCGGGGAGCACGGGAGGCGTCACGGCAGCTCGTATTTCTGTCAATCCGCCGGCGACAGCCGCCCGGCGGGGGCGCCGGCTTCCTATCATGGCGCCGGGGCGTGTCAAACCCGAGCGGGGCCTTGGGGAAAACCGTCCCGTCCAGCGCTCCGGATCCGGCGGCACCCGCGGTCTTGCGCCGGATGAAATGTCGCTCCCGCACGTGGTCTCGACGACGAGAAGGCAAAGACATCGTGGCAGAAACGCTTAACCATGCCCGTGCAACGGGCAGGGAGCGATCGGAACCGTAACGAAGATCGCAACCGCCGGCTCGTATGCCTTGAGGTGTAGGTGACGACAGCGATGCAGATCGATCTTCACACCCTCTACTGCCTGATCGTGGGGACGGTGCTGGTCGCCGCGGCGACGATGCTCTGGGAGCGCCAGGGCCATCCACGGCGGGCGCGCGAGCTCGGGCTCTGGACCGGCGCCTTCCTGGCCTTCGCGGCGGGTCTCGTCGTGTCGATCAACCGGGCCGCCCTGCCGGGCGTCCTGGGGTCTGCGCTCGGCAACCTGCTGATCGTGTCCGGCTACCTGATGATCCTGCACGGCGTCGTCCTCCTCGACGGGCGGGCGCGGCTGCGCCTGCCGCTGGCCGTGCTCGGCGGGCTCGCCCTCCTGTGGGCGACGCTCGGGGTGCGCTTCCCCGTCGTCCTCTGGACCTATGTCGGCTCGCTGCCGATCGCGCTCGCCTGCGGTCTCACCGCCTGGCGGCTCCTGCGCAGCCGCACCGCCCGGGCCTTGCGCGCGCGCCAGGTCGCGGTCGCGGTCGCGGGCGGGCACGCCCTGTTCTACCTGGCTCGGGCGCTCGTGACGCCGGTCATCGTGGCGATCTACGGCGACTGGCTGATGCCGGTCTTCGGCAAGATGACGATGTACGAGGGCGTGCTCTACTCCGTCGCCATGCCGATGGGGCTGATCGCGCTGGTGCGCGAGGAGGCGCAGGCTCAAGCCGTGGCGGCGGCCCGCACCGACCACCTCACCGGCCTCCAGAACCGCCACGGCTTCTTCGAGGACGGTGCGCGCCTCCTCGCCGAGCGCCCCGCCGCGCTGCTGGCCTTCGACCTCGACCACTTCAAGGCGATCAACGACCGCCACGGCCACGCCGCCGGCGACGCGGTGCTGCGGCTCTTCGCCGACACCGCCCGCCGGGCCGCCGGGCCCGAGGCCCTCGTCGCCCGGCTCGGCGGCGAGGAGTTCGCCGCCCTGCTGCCGGGGCTCGACGTCGCCGCGGCGCGGCAGGTCGGCGAGGGCGTCGCCCGCCGCTTCGCCGAGGCGGCGCTCGACCGGGCCGGGCCCGGCATCCCGGCGACCGTCAGCATCGGGCTCGCCGCGGCGCGGACCGAGCGCGGCGACCTGCCGGCCCTGCTCTCGGCCGCCGACCGCGCCCTCTACCGGGCCAAGGCCGGCGGCCGGAACCGGCTGGAGGTCGCGGCGGCGGCCTGAATTGTCCCCGCCGTCCCCAAGGGATGCGCCATCGCGCGAGGGCGCAAAGGCACGGCGATTGCGAGGCGGGCCCCGGACCTTTAGGGTTTCGGCCGAGTATCCCTGGTCTTCCAGTCGGCGTTCGTCGCGCGTTTTTTCGGAGGTGAGCATGACCGCAGCGGTGGAGGAAGCGCTGCGCCGCCTCGAAGCCTCGGTGGCCCTGCTCGAATCCGCGGTGGCGCGCCGGCTCGACGCGGAGCGCAGCCACAGCGACCTTGAGACCGAGCTGGAGATCATGCGCGACGACCGGGCCCGGCTGGCGGCGGAGCTGGACGGGGCGACCGCGCGCCTCGCCGAGATGCAGTCGGTGACCGAGGACGTCGACCACCGCCTCGGCCGCGCCATCGGCACCGTCGAGGGCGTGCTCGGCCGCACCGGCGAGCGGGGCGAGGGCTGACGGTCCCGACCCCGCGCTTCATGCGTTCGCGCCTGGAGCGCTGCCCGATCGCGTGCACTCGGACGGCGCTCCAAGGCCTTTGATTGTGCCGCGTTTTCCACGACGGACCGGCATCCACTTCGTCGGAAAATGCTCCAGGGTGACCCCATGCCTCAAGTGACCGTCACCATCGCCGGCAAGACCTACCGCATGGCCTGCGGCGAGGGCGAGGAACGCCACCTCGAAGGGCTGGCCGCGAGCTTCGACGCCCGCATCGGCGACATGCGCAAGGCATTCGGCGAGATCGGCGACATGCGCCTGCACGTGATGGCGGCGCTCACCCTCGCCGACGAGCTCGCCGAGACCAAGCGCCGGATGGAGGCGATGGAGCGCGAGACCGCCTCCCTGCGCGAATCCACCGATGCCGGCAGCGCCGAGCGTGAGGCCTCCGAGGCCCGCCTCGCCGAGACCGTGCAGCGCACGGCGGAACGCATCGAGCGGCTAGCGCGGCGCCTGGGGCCGGTGCCCGGGGGAGCGCAGGGCGGCTGAGGAGGCGGCTCGCGCGCCGCGGCGGCGGCTCGACCCGCCCCGCCCCGCCAGATGAATCCCATTCACCTCCGGCTGCAATTTCCGCGTTTGTCCGCCTCCCCCCGTCCGGGCACAGTGCCCGCAACGAGACGAGGGAGGAACCGTCGAGGACGGGCGGCGCGACGGGGGTGAGCCCCGGGCGCCGCGAAAACCCTCCCTCGTGCCCGAAGGCCGGCCCGACGCACGGGCACGCGCTTGGACAAGCCAGGGAGGACGACATGCTGCTGACCGACAAGGTCTGCCTGATCACCGGCGCCGCATCGCTGCGGGGCATCGGGCGGGCCACCGCGACGCTCTTTGCCCGGCACGGCGCCAGGGTGGTGATCCTCGATCTCGACGCCGGCCAGGCCGAGGAGGCCGCCCGGACGATCGGCGAGGGCCATGTCGGGCTCGCCTGCGACGTCACCGACAAGGCCGCCTGCCAGGCCGCCGCCGACGAGGCCGTGTCGCGGCTCGGCCGCATCGACGTGCTCGTCAACAATGCCGGCATCACCCAGCCGCTGAAGTTCATGGAGATCGAGCCCGGCAACTACGACGCGGTGCTCGACGTGAACCTGCGCGGCACGCTGTACATGAGCCAGGCGGTGGTGCCGCAGATGCGCCGGCAGAAATCCGGCTCGATCGTCTGCCTGTCGTCGGTCTCGGCGCAGCGCGGCGGCGGCATCTTCGGCGGGCCGCATTACAGCGCCGCCAAGGGCGGGGTGCTGGGCCTGGGGAAAGCGATGGCCCGCGAGCTCGGGCCCGATACGGTGCGGGTCAACAGCATCACCCCGGGCCTGATCCAGACCGACATCACCGCCGGCAAGCTCACCGACGAGCTGAAGGCCGAGATCGCCAGGGGCATCCCGCTCGGCCGCCTCGGCGTCGCCGACGACGTGGCGAAGGCCTGCCTGTTCCTGGCCTCCGACCTCTCCTCCTACATCACCGGCGCCGTCCTCGACGTGAACGGCGGCATGCTGATCCATTGAGGATGACGACCATGCCCCACGCCGACTCCCCGCCGCGGGTCAACAGCCCCTCGCTCGCCGAGCGGGCCTACCGCATCCGCCGCAACGCCCTGCTGATGGGCGAGGTCCAGGGCCAGGGCTACATCGCCCAGGCGCTCGGCATCGCCGACGTGCTGGCGGTGTCGTACTTCCACGCCATGCGCTACCGGCCCGACGACCCGGAATGGGAGGGGCGCGACCGCTTCCTGCTCTCGATCGGCCACTACGCCATCGCGCTCTACGCCGCCCTCCTCGAGGCCGGAATCCTGCCGCAGGACGAGCTGACGAGCTACGGCGCCGACGACAGCCGCCTGCCGATGTCCGGCATGGCCGCCTACACGCCGGGGATGGAGATCACCGGCGGCTCGCTGGGCCACGGGCTGGCGCTCGCGGTCGGCTTCTGCCTCGGGCTCAAGCGCAAGCGGTCGGACTCGTTAGTCTACTGCCTGATCTCCGACGGCGAGCTCGGCGAGGGCTCGATCTGGGAGGGCGCCTGGTCGGCGAGCCACTGGAAGCTCGACAATCTCATTGCGATCGTCGACGTCAACAACCAGCAGGCCGACGGCCCGGCCTCGCAGGTCACCGGCTTCGAGCCGGCGGCGTCGCGCTTCGAGGCCTTCGGCTGGCACGTCCAGCGGGTCGACGGCAACGACATCGACGCGCTCGTCCGGGCCTTCGACGCCGCCAAGGCGTGCTCCGAGCAAAAGCCCCGCATCATCATCTGCGACACCACGATGGCGAAGGGCATCCCGTTCCTGGAGGCGCGCGAGCGCAACCACTTCCTGCGGGTGGAGCCGCCAGAATGGCAGGACGCGATAAAAATCCTGGATGCCGGGAGGCCCGCATGAAACGCTCGAAATACACGCGCCCGGCCTGGCTCACCGAGGCCGGCACGGGCGAGCGCCTGACCACCTCGGCGATGATCGCCTCGCTCGCCGGCCCCGACCAGCGCACCGCGCCCGCGCCCTTCGGCCACGCGCTGGCGAAGCTCGCCGAGGAGCGGCCGGAGATCGTCGGGCTCACCGCCGATCTCGGCAAGTACACCGACCTGCACGTCTTCGCCCAAAGGCACCCCGAGCGCTTCTACCAGATGGGCATGGCCGAGCAGCTGCTCATCAGCGCCGCCGCCGGCCTGGCGCGCGAGGGTTTTCAGCCCTTCGCCACCACCTACGCGGTGTTCGCCGCGCGGCGCGCCTACGACTTCATCTGCATGGCGATCGCGGAGGAGAATCTCGACGTCAAGATCGTCTGTGCGCTCCCCGGCCTCACCACCGGCTACGGCCCGAGCCACCAGGCGACGGAGGACATCGCGATCTTCCGCGGTCTGCCCAACATGACGATCCTCGACCCCTGCGACGCGCACGAGATCGCCCAGGCCGTGCCGGCGATCGCCGATCACAAGGGGCCGGTCTACATGCGGCTCCTGCGCGGCAACGTGCCCCTCGTGCTCGACGAGTACGGCTACACGTTCGAGCTCGGCAAGGCGAAGACCATCCGGGACGGCCGCGATGTCCTGATCATCTCGACCGGCCTGATGACCATGCGGGCCCTCGAGGCGGCCGACGCCTTGCGCGATGATCACGTCGACGTCTCGGTCCTGCACGTGCCGACGATCAAGCCGCTCGATACCGACACCATCCTGCGCGAGGCCGGCAAGGGCGGGCGCCTGGTGGTGGTGGCGGAGAACCACACCGTGGTCGGGGGCCTCGGCGAGGCGGTGGCGGGGCTGCTCCTGCGCTCCGGCACGATCCCGAAGGCCTTTCGCCAGGTCGGCCTGCCGGACGAATTCCTGGATGCCGGCGCCCTGCCGACCCTCCACGACCGCTACGGCATCTCGACGAACGCCATGGTCCGGAGCATCCGCGAATGGCTGTGAGCACTCCGTCTCCCATCGCCTTCATCGGCCTCGGCTCGATGGGCCTGCCGATGGCCCGCAACCTCGTGCGGCACGGATTGTCCGTGCGCGGCTTCGACGTGCGGGCGGAAGGCCGCAGCGCCTTCGCGGGTGCCGGCGGTACCCCCGCCGAGACGATCGAGGCGGTCGCCGACGGCGCCGGAACGCTGGTGCTGATGGTGGTCAATGCCGACCAGGCGGAGAGCATCCTGTTCGGCGATGGCGCCCTGGAGCGTCTGGCCCCGGAGGCGACCGTCGTCCTGATGGCGACCTGCCCGCCGGCCGCCGTCGCAGGCCTCGCCAAGCGGGTGACCGCGACCGGCCGGGCCTTCGTCGACGCGCCGGTCTCCGGCGGGGTCGTCGGGGCCGAGGCCGGCACCCTCACCATCATGGCGGCGGCTCCCGCCGCGGTGATCGCCGAGGTCCGCCCGCTGCTGGAGGCGATGGGCGACAAGGTGTTCCACGTCGGGCCCGAGCCCGGCCAGGGCGCCACCATGAAGGCGGTCAACCAGCTCCTGTGCGGGGTGAACCTCGCCGCGGCGGCCGAAGCCCTGTCGCTCGCCGCCAAGGTCGGGATCGACGGCGCGACGGCGCTGGAGATCGTCTCGGGCTCCTCGGCGTCGAGCTGGATGCTGCGCGACCGCGGCCCGCGGATGCTGGAGGAGACCCCGCGGGTCACCAGCGCCGTCGACATCTTCGTCAAGGATCTCGGCATCGTGCTGGAGGCCGGCCGCAGCGAGAAGGCGGCGTTGCCGCTGGCGGCGCTGGCGCATCAGCTTTTCCTCGCGGCCTCGGGCAGAGGCGCTGGATCGGAAGACGACAGCCAGGTCATCGGCTCGTACCGCGCGCTCAACGGCAAGTAATGACCAAATCTCCCCTCCCCCTTGTGGGGAGGGGCGGGGGGGGGGGGGGGGGGGTGGTGCCGCGTAAAGCTCAGCGGTCTATCCGGCACCACCCCCACCCCTGACCCCTCCCCACAAGGGGGAGGGGAAGGCGTCCTATTCTCAGAAGCCGACCCAACCGGCCCCCTCCCACAGTCGAGGAAACCCCATGCGCCACGCCCTCTCCCGCCGCACGCTGCTCGCCGGCGCCGCCGCATTCCCCCTCGCCGCGGTGTTCACCCGCCCGGTGCGCGCCGCCGAGTTCGAGTACAAGCTCGCCACCGGCCAGGACCCGACCCACCCGGTCAACCTGCGCGCGCAAGAAGCCCTGACCCGCATCCGCGAGGCCTCGAACGGGCGGCTCGACATCAAGCTGTTTCCAGCCAACCAGCTCGGCTCCGACACCGACCTGCTGTCGCAGGTGCGCAACGGCAGCGTCGAGTTCTTCAACCTCTCGACCTCGATCCTCTCGACCTTCGTGCCCGCCGCCGCGCTGCCGAACACCGGCTTCGCGTTCAAGGACTACCCCGAGGTCTGGAAGGCGATGGACGGGGGCTTGGGCGCCTATATCCGCGAGCAGATCGCCAAGACGCCGATCCAGGCCGTATCGAAGATCTGGGACAACGGCTTTCGCCAGATCACCTCCTCGACCAGGGAGATCCGCAGCCCGGAGGACCTGAAGGGCTTCAAGATCCGCGTGCCGCCCTCGCCGATGCTGACCTCGGTGTTCAAGGCGTTCGATGCCGGCGCCGCGCCGCTCAACTTCAACGAACTGTACTCGGCGCTCCAGACCAGGATCTTCGAGGGCCAGGAGAATCCGCTCGCGATCATCGCGACGACCCGGCTCTACGAGGTGCAGAAGACCTGCAGCCTCACCGGCCACGTCTGGGACGGCTACTGGATCCTCGGCAACAGACGAGCCGTCCAGCGCCTGCCCGAGGACCTGCGCGCCCTCGTGACCCGCGAGCTCGACCGCTCGGCCGACGACGAGCGCGCCGACATCGTCCGGCTCAATGATTCCCTGGTCAAGGAGCTCGGCGCCAAGGGAATCGCGTTCATCGACGTCGATCGCCGGAAATTTCGCGATGCGCTCGGCCGCACGACCTTCTACAAGGACTGGAAGAACAAGTACGGCGACGCCGCCTGGGAGCACCTCGAGGCCGTCTCCGGCAAATTGGCCTGAGGGAGGCAACCATGCATGTCGACATCGCGACGGAGACGCCGGCCCTGCCGGCGGCCTCCGCCAACCGCGGCTGGGCGCGCACGCTCGACAGAGCCCTCGGCCCGCTGATCGAGATTCCCGCCGCCCTCCTGGTGGTGGCCGAGGTGGTGGTGCTGCTCGCCGGCGTCGTCAGCCGCTACGTCTTCCACTCCCCCATCGTGTGGTCGGACGAGCTCGCCTCGATCCTGTTCCTGTGGCTCGCGATGCTCGGCTCGGTGGTGGCCTACCGCCGCGCCGAGCACATGCGGATGACGGCTCTGGTGAGCATGGCCTCGGTCAAGACCCAGGCCTTCCTGGAGGCGGTGGCGCTCGCCGCCGGCCTCGCCTTCGTGCTGATGCTGCTGCATCCGGCCTACGAGTTCGCGGCGGAGGAGATCTTCGTCCAGACGCCGGCGCTCGAGATCACCAATGCCTGGCGCGCCGCCGCGCTCCCGGTCGGCTTCGGCCTGATGCTGGTTGTCGCGGCCCTGCGGCTGATCGAGTGCGCCGACTGGCGCCACGCCGTCGGCGCGGTGGCGCTCACCGGCCTCATCATCGCCGCCCTGATGCTGGCCGAGCCGGGCTTGCGCACGCTCGGCAACTGGAACCTGCTGATCTTCTTCGTGCTCGGCGTCGGCGCCCTCGTCTTCACCGGCGTGCCGATCGCCTTCGCGTTCGGGCTCGCCACCTTCGGCTACCTGATGCTGACGACGCGGGCCCCCGCCATGGTGGTGGTCGGGCGCATGGACGAGGGGATGAGCCACCTGATCCTGCTCGCCGTGCCGCTCTTTGTGTTCCTCGGCCTGCTGATCGAGATGACCGGCATGGCCAAGGCCATGGTGGGCTTTCTCGCCAGCCTCCTCGGCCACGTGCGGGGCGGCCTGCACTACGTGCTCGTCGGCGCGATGTACCTCGTCTCAGGGATTTCGGGGTCCAAGGCCGCCGACATGGCGGCGGTCGCCCCCGTGCTGTTTCCCGAGATGAAGAAGCGCGGCGCCAAGGAGGGCGACCTCGTCGCGCTGCTCGCCGCCACCGGCGCGCAGACCGAGACCATCCCGCCGTCCCTGGTGCTCATCACCATCGGGTCGGTGACCGGCGTCTCGATCACCGCGCTCTTCACCGGCGGCCTGCTGCCGGGCGTGGTGCTCGGCATCACGCTCTGCGCGCTGGTCTGGTGGCGCTACCGGGGCGAGGACCTGCGGCACGTCAAGCGCGCGAGCAAGGGCGAGGTGATGAAAGCCCTCGTCATCGCCTTCCCGGCGCTGGCTCTGCCCTTCGTCATCCGCGCCGCGGTGGTCGAAGGCGTGGCGACCGCGACCGAGGTCTCGACCATCGGCATCGTCTACGCGATCCTCGCCGGCCTGCTGATCTACCGCCAGTTCGACTGGCGCCGGGTCTACCCGATGCTGGTCTCCACCGCCTCGCTGTCGGGGGCGATCCTGCTCATCATCGGGGCGGCGACCGGCATGGCCTGGGCGCTGACCCAGTCGGGCTTCTCGCAGAGCCTCGCCGTGATGATGAAGGGCCTGCCCGGCGGGGCACTCGGCTTCCTGGTCGTCTCGGCGGTGGCCTTCGTGATCCTCGGCTCGGTGCTGGAGGGGATCCCGGCGATCGTGCTGTTCGGCCCCCTGCTGTTCCCGATCGCCCGCCAGGTCGGCGTGCACGAGGTGCACTACGCGATGGTGGTGATCCTGGCGATGGGCGTCGGCCTGTTCGCACCGCCCTTCGGGGTCGGCTACTATGCGGCTTGCGCGATCAGCCGGATCCATCCGGATGCCGGCATCCGGCCGATCGTCGGCTACATGCTGGCGCTGCTCGTCGGCCTCGTGGTGGTGATCCTGGTGCCGTGGATCTCGATCGGGTTCCTGGGCTGATCGGATACCGGTCCTAACACGCTCCACGTCGTCCCGAGGTTCCGAGGCGGAACCCGGGACGACGCGGAGTCTGTCGATTGTCGACGGAAGGCGACTTCGCCCCTACTCCGCCGCCTTCGCCAGCGCCCGGCCGTAGGCGCCGCTCCTCAGAACCGTCGTCAGCCACCCGTCGACGGCCGATTTCAGCGCCGGGTCGCGGGTCATCCAGAAGGCCTTGTCGTTCTTGTTGAAGGCCTCGGGCACGGCGGCCGGGCAGAGCACGCCGGCATTCAGCCGCGACTGGTAGTCGACCTCGGTGCCGTCGGTGACCATCACGTCGGCGCGGTTCTGGGCGATCTCCTGGAAGATGGTGCGGTTGTCGGGGACCACCCGCACCGAGGCGTGCGGGAAGTTGGCGTCGGCGAAGCGCTGGTTGGTGCCGCCGGGGTTGACCACCACGCGGACCTCCGGCTTGTCGATGTCCTTGACCGTCACGAAGCGGTTCTTGTCGGCGCAGCGCACGATCGGCCGCTTGCCGTCGGTGAGGAGCGGGATCGAGAACTCCGCCGCCGCGGCGCGGTCCGGCGTGATGGTGACGCCGCCCATCGCGACGTCGTAGCGGTCGGCCAGCAGGTCGTCCTTCAGGGTCTTCCAGGTCGTCGGCACGACCTCGACCTTGACGCCGAGGGCCCGGGCGAGCTCGCCGGCCATCGTCACGTCGGCGCCCTTGAGGCTGCCGTCGGGCAGGCGCAGGGAATAGGGTGCGTAGTCGCCGGTCAGCCCGACCCGCAGCGTGCCGTCCTGCTTGATCGCGGCGAGTGACCGCGCCTCCACCTGCACGTTCGAGAGCAGGCCAATCATCCCGACTACACTCGCGATCTTGCGCATCGTCACCGCCCTGATCCTCGCTTGCCGTCACCTCTTCTCTCGTAAGGACATCGCACGGGTCCGGTAAAGCCCGGATGACGGTGTGGCCACACGCGATCGGACCGTGGGCCATCGACTGGCCGGGCCATTGACTCGGCGGCCGGCACCGGCTCCCTCCCCGCCATGGCCTCACTCCCGGACCGCCCGCGGCGCCTGCCGACGACCCTGCGACGCCAGTTCGACCGCCAGCGCCCGCGCCTGACGCAGGGCTTGCGGATGACGGTCGCGAGCCTCGCCACCTTCGTGCTGGCGGAGTCCTTCGGCCTGCCCCAGGGCTACTGGGCGGTCATCACCGCGCTCATCGTCACCCAGAGCAGCGTCGGCGGCTCGCTCAAGGCGGCGCTCGACCGGTTCCTCGGCTCGGTGCTGGGCGCCTGCTACGGCGGCGCGGTCGCGTTCGCGATCCCGCATCACGGCGGCGCCTCGACCTTCGCGGCCCTGTTCGTCGCGGTGGCCCCCCTCACCTTCGCGGCGGCGGTCTCGGCGGGATTCCGGATCGCGCCGATCACCGCGATCATCGTGCTGCTCTCCACCACCGGCTCGACGCTCGGCCCCCTCGCCTTCGCCCTCGACCGCATCGTCGAGATCGGGCTCGGCTGCGTCGTCGGGCTCGCCGTCTCGCTTCTCGTCGCCCCGGCCCGGGCCGCTCGCGCCGTGACCGGACAGGCCGGTCGCCTCGCCCGCCTGCTCGCCGACCAGCTCGACGCGCTGGCGCGCCTCGACGCGGAGGAGACGCCGGAGGCGAGGAGCCTGCCGCCGGCGGTGCGGCGCAGCCTCGCGCGGCTCGAGACCCTGGCGGGCGAGGCCGCCCGCGAGCGCCGCAGCCGGCTCTCGGCCGCCCCCGATCCGGATCCGCTGGTGCGCACCCTGATGCGCCTGCGCCACGACCTCGTGCTCCTGCGCCGCACCATCTCGGAGGCCGACGCGGAGGTGCTGCGGGTGCATCTGGCGGAGGCCTGGGGCGGGGCGGCGCGGGCGGCGGCCGCGCGCCTGCGCGACCTCGCCGACGCCCTCGATCGCGGGCAGCGCCCGACCGGCGACGATGCGGCGCTCGCCGCGGCGATCGCCCGCTACCGCGAGGCCATCGACGGGATGCGGCAGCGGCAGGTGACCCGGACGCTGTCCACCGACGGCGTCGGACGCATCTTCTGGCTCGCCTTCAGCCTGGAGCAGCTGCGGCGCAACCTCGACGACCTCGCCGAGCGGGCGGCGGATTTCTCCGGGCCCGGGGCCGGCGAGGCGTGAGCGGCCTCACGGCGTGCGCTTGCGCAGCACCATGTTGCCCTGGAACAGGAATTTCTGCGCCCGCTTGCCGGTATCGACCTCGGTGGTGAAGACGTTGCCGCGCGAATCGACCGCGAGGTTGTGCACCCAGTGGAAGTCGCCGGCCATCCGGCCGTTGCGGCCGAAGCGGCCGAGCACCGCGCCGTCGTCGCGCCGCAGGGTGCGGACCTCGTTGTTGGCGCCGTCGGCGTTCATCAGGTAGGTCTGCGCCTCGTCCGGCCACAGGGCGAGTTCCCAGACCGAGCCGTTGGCCCGGGTCTGCGGCTCGACCCGGAACTCCTTCACGAAGGTGCCGTCGCGGCGGAAGACCTGGACCCGGTCGTTGGTGCGGTCGCAGACGTAGACGAGGCCGTCGCGGGCGACCTGGATGCAGTGGACCGGGTTGCGGAACTGGCGCGGCAGCGGCGCGGCCGGGTCGTAGGGGCCTTGCGCCTCGTCGGTCGGGGGCTCGCCGTAGGCGCCCCACATCCGCTTGAACGCCCCGGTCTCGGCGTCGAACACGATGACCCGGTGGTTGTAGTAGCCGTCGGCGACGTAGAGCTCGTTCGTCTCCGGGTCGACCTGCATGTTGGCCGGGCGGCCCAGCCGCGTGGTGTCGCGGCTGTTCGTCTGCGGGCCGGACTTGCCGATCTGCATCACGAAGCGGCCGTCGGGAGTGAATTTCAGGATCTGTCCGTCCTGCTCGCCGTTGCCGGCGAGCCAGACGAAGCCCTTGTGGTCGATGTGGATGCCGTGCTCGTTCTGGGGCCAGTCGTAGCCCTGGCCCGGCCCGCCCCAGGACTTGATGAGGTTGCCCTCCTGGTCGAACACCAGGACTGGCGGGGCCGGGACGCAGCAGCGGGTGCGCGGAGGATTGAGGCTCGCGGCCTTCTCGTCGTCGGTCAGCGTGCGCGGGCGCTGGATCACCCAGACATTGTTCTGGGCATCCACCGCGACGCCGGAGGCCTGGCCCATGATCCAGTTGTTCGGCAACGGCTTCGGCCAGGCCGCATCGACCCGGAATTGCAGCGGCTCGTCGGCCAGGGCCGGGGCGGCACAGGGAGCCGCGCAAGCGAGGGCGACGAGGACGGCGAGCCAGCGCATGAATTTCCTCCCGGTATCGTTTTGTTGCCGACACTGTAGAGGAGGAAGGGCCCGCCGCGCCAGCGCTCAAGCCTGGAGCGCGCGCCGGACCGCGAGCGCCGCGCAGGCGACGAGGAGCGCCGCCAGGACGAGGCGGGCGAGGCGCCCGGCACGGGTGAGCCGCGCCCGGCAGGACGGCCGCGCCAGCACGAGGCCGAGGAGGCCGAACCACGTCGCCGCCATGCAGAACACCGCGGCGCCCGCCAGCGGCACCGCCGCCCGGTTGGGATGAGCCAGGAAGAAGCCGGCGAAGAAGGCGAGGCTGACCGGGTTCGTCAACGCCGCCCCGAGCCCGAGGGCGAAGGTGCCGGCGGCGCGCCCCGGCGACAGCCGGGCCGGATCGTCCGGCAGGCCGGCCCGGCCGCTCGCCAGGCGATAGGCGGCGCGCAGCATCAGGAACACGAACAGGGCGGTGCCGATCCCGGTGACGAGGTGCCCGGCCGGCAGCAGCGAGGCGCCGAGCCCGGCGAAGGCCGCCGCCAGCCCGGCGCCGCAGGCGACCCCGAGGGCCGCGACGACCGGGCCGCGCCCGGGTGCGGCGACGCTCGCCCGCAGCACCACCAGCAGGTTGGGCCCGGGCGCGGCGAGGACGGGGGCGTAGGCGGTGAAGAGCGGCCCCAGCAGGGCGGGCCACGCATCGGCGTCGAACATCCGGCATCCCCCGGGCGCGAGCGGCGCCCTTCGGGTGCCATAAAGATGCCAAAACCCGGCGCTGCGCGTCCTTCGATTGAAGGAGGTCGGGTGCGGTGGCGCACGGTTTGTCGATGTCGACGGCAAGTCATGAAACAATCAACGGCGCCGAAACTCTCGCACTGCACTGTCGTTCACTGATAACAAACATCGATAAACGTAGAGTCGCGGGATCCCCTCTCCCGTGTGGGAGAGGGGTAGGGGTGGGGGTGATACGGTGCAGTATGAAACGCTAGAGCGTGGCGCTGGTACCGTGACGTCCTGAGCTTTATTCGGAGGCGTGTCACCCTCACCCCTCCCCCTCTCCCACACGGGAGAGGGGATCCCGCGCTTGACCTGAAAACACCCACGTCAAGTCTTGGTGGATTGCTTTGGAGCGCCTATGGCCCGGGCGTCTATCCCAAAAGCGTCTATCCCAAAAGGAAGCGGCGGCAGGGTCGCCCCTGCCGCCGCCTGCTCACGTCAATCGGCTACCAATCAGCGCCGCTCGGTGCCCAGCGGCTGACGGACCGGGGGCAGCTCGTCCTCGATGCCGACGTGGCGCTCGCGGGTGGTGCCGGGCAGGCCGGTATCGACCGTCTGGGTGGTCGGCGTGGCGCCGGCCGCGAAGGGCATGCCGCCGGTGTTGAGGCCGGTGGTCGTGCTGCCGGCCGCGCCCACCGCCGACGAGCCGCCGGCGACCGCCGCCGGGTTGGTCAGCGAGGGAGCGGTCTCGTCGTGACGACCGGTCCAGCCCTCCTGGCGCCAGCCGCGGGTGCGGTCGTCCATGTCGACCGAGCCGTGCTCCTTGAGGATGCTGTTGACCCGGTCGGCATGGGCGTCGTCGGCCCGCACGGTGACCAGGGTGCCGCCGCGGCGCACGCCCTCGGCGTAGGTGTGGGCGTGCTCCTCGCTGAGGCCCGCGCCGGTGAGCGAACCGATCAGGCCGCCCGCCGCCGCACCGACGCCGGCGCCGGTGAGCGTCGCGACGAGCCAGCCGGCCGCGACCACCGGGCCCACGCCCGGGATGGCGAGCAGGCCGAGGCCGGTGAGCAGGCCGGCGCCGCCGCCGAGGACAGTGCCGAGCGAGGCGCCGGCCCCGGCGCCGTTCGAGGCGTCGTGCGCGGTCTCGCCGGTCGTCGCGCCGGTCGTGGTCGTCGTGGCGGCGTCACGCGTTCCGAGATGGCCGGAATAGCGGTCGCCCTGGTTGTTGGCCACGATGCTGATGTCGGAATGCGGCACGCCGGCCGCCTCCACCTTGCGCACCGCCGCCGAGGCGTCGTCGTAGCTGTCGAACAGGGCCGAGATGGTACGGGTCGCCATGGGCGTCCTCCTCAAGGGTCGAGTGTCGGATACGGGACTTGGATCGGATCAGCGGGCGGTCGAGACGTTGCCCTTGAAGTCGAGGCCGACCATCACGGTGTTGCCGGACTGCATGGCCTGGCCGCGCCAGATGCCCTGGTCGTCCTTCTTGAGGTCCTTCACGTCCTTGAAGCCGGCCTGCTCCATGCGGCTGCGGGCCTGGGCCTCGGTGAAGCTGTTGGCGCCGGGCTCGAGCTTGGCGTTGGTGGCGACCGTGCCGGTGGAGCCCGGGTTGTTCTTGTCCATCATGTCGGTGTTGGGCCGGGTCACCGCCTCCTGGCCCTGCGACTGGGTGCTGGGCTTGGCGTCGCGGGCCGGATCGCCCGTCACGGTGGTCTGGGCCTGCGCCGCGCCGGCCCCGATCATGCCGAGGGCCGCGAGGGTGATGAGGGTCTTGCGCATGGTCTCCTCGAACCTTGTCTGATTGATCGATGCCATCTCAATCGTTGCAGGGCGGCTTGGTTCCGCAGGAGGAACGTTGAACCGAGTACGATCTTCGCATTGCGCGAAAGTTCCAAGCGAGCTTGACCGTGCAAGACGGGATCTTTGTTTTTTCGGTTGTACCGCGACGCACAAAAATAGAACGGGAGGATTGTTCCCGTCTGAAACTTAACATTCCTTCATTGTGCAGCGCACCAAGGCGCCGGACCGTCCGCGCCGGCCGCGATCCCGTTAACGGTTCCCTAACCATGCACCCGGCATTTCTTGCCGGGTCGACGGGAAGGTGGGATCACGATGGGCGAGACGGGGGCACTCGGCGCGGGCCGCATCTTCGCCCTGCCGACGCGGGCGGACCTGATGGCGCTGACCCGGCGCAGCGACCTCGTGCTCGCCGTCTCGGTGCTCGCCATCCTGGTGGTGCTGATCTTTCCGCTGCCGGCGCTGCTGCTCGACCTCCTGCTCGCGGTCTCGATCATCCTGTCGGTCCTGATCCTGATGACCGGGCTGTTCATCGAGAACCCGCTCGAGTTCACGGTCTTCCCGACGGTGCTGCTCATCACCACGATGCTGCGGCTGGCGCTCAACCTCGCCTCGACGCGGCTGATCCTCGGCCACGGTCACGAGGGTACGGCGGCGGCCGGCCACGTCATCGAGGCCTTCGGGCACTTCGTGATGGGCGGCAACTTCCTGATCGGGATCATCGTCTTCGCGATCCTCATCATCGTGAACTTCGTCGTCATCACCAAGGGCTCGGGCCGCATCGCCGAGGTCGCGGCCCGCTTCTCCCTCGACGCGATGCCCGGCAAGCAGATGGCGATCGACGCCGACCTCTCGGCCGGCCTCATCGACGAGAAGACCGCCCGGACCCGGCGCCAGTCGCTCGAGGACGAATCCTCGTTCTTCGGCGCCATGGACGGCGCCTCGAAATTCGTGCGCGGCGACGCGATCGCCGCACTCCTCATCACCTTCATCAACGTGGTCGGCGGCATCATCATCGGGGTCGCCCAGCAGGGCATGAGCTTCTCGGATGCCGGCAAGACCTACACCCTGCTCACCGTCGGCGACGGCCTCGTCAGCCAGGTCCCGGCCCTGATCGTCTCGACCGCCGCAGGCCTCCTCGTCTCGAAGGCCGGCGTGCGCGGCGCCGCCGGCCGGGCGCTCGGGCGCCAGATCGCCAACTACCCCAAGGCGCTCGGCATGTCGGCCGGCGTGATGCTGCTGATCGGGTTCCTGCCCGGCATCCCGATGCTGCCGTTCCTGACGCTGGGGTTGGGGGCCGCCTACCTCGCCCGCCGCATCGCGCTGTTGCCCAAGCCCGCCGAGGACGAGGGACTAAGCGGCGCGCCCGGAGTCGATGGCGCTGCGACCGGGCCCGGAGCGCCGAAGGAGGAGACCGCGGCCGACCTCCTCAAGCTCGACGACCTGAAGCTCGAGATGGGCTACGCCCTGCTCTCGCTCGTCAACGGGCCGGAGGGCCAGGACCGGCTCACCGATCAGATCCGGGCCCTGCGCCGGCAGCTCGCCTCCGAACTCGGCTTCGTGATGCCCTCGGTGCGCATCCTCGACAACGTCCAGCTCGACGCCAACACCTACGTGGTGCGGGTCAAGGAGATCGAGGCCGGATCGGGCCAGGTCTTTCCAGGCCAGTTCATGGCGATGGATCCGATGGGCGGCCAGGTCCAGCTGCCCGGCCAGCACCTGATGGAGCCCACCTTCGGCCTGCCGGCGACCTGGGTCGACGCGGCTTTGCGCGACGAGGCCCAGCTCAAGGGCTACACCGTGGTCGATGCCGCGACCGTGGTCTCGACCCACCTCACCGAGGTGATCAAGGCCCACGTCGCCGACCTCCTCAACCACGTCGAGGTGCACAAGCTCCTGAAGGAACTGCCCAAGGAGCACGGCGAACTCCTCAAGGAGGTGGTGCCGGGCCAGATCGCCACCACGGGCATCCAGCGGGTGCTGCAATACCTGCTCGCCGAGCGCGTCTCGATCCGCGACCTCGGCACCATCGTCGAGGGCATCGCCGAGGTGGCCGGCCACATCAAGAACCCGCGCGATATCGTCGAGCACGTCCGCGCCCGCCTCGGCCGCCAGATCTGCGCCCAGTACCAGGGACCGGGCGGCGTCCTGCCGATCATCACCCTGTCGCCGGCCTGGGAGGGCGCCTTCATGGAGGCGATCGTCGGCCACGGCGACGAGCGCCACCTGGCGATGCAGCCCTCGAAGCTCTCCGACTTCGTCACCACGGTGCGCGATCGGTTCGAGGAGGCGGCGCGCTCAGGGGAAATGCCGGTCCTCGTCACCTCGGTCCAGGCCCGGCCCTTCGTGCGCTCGATCATCGAGCGCTTCCGCCGCGAGACCCCGGTGATGAGCCAGGCCGAGATCCACCCGCGCGCCCGGCTGAAGACCGTCGGGTCGGTCTGAGGCGTCGCCGTCGTCTCGCCGCCGACGCCAGATCTAGAACGATTTCAAACGGCGGCATGCGGAGCTGGGCCGAGACGACGCCGGCTCCACGCGCCTCGTCAGGTCCGGGCGCCATGATGCGTCGGCATCAATACTCCCTCGCCGTTCAAGAACAGACGGGCGGCCCGTCGCCGTTTCTCCGAAAGCGGTAAAGCGGCGACTTAATCCTCTCCTGAGTGGGAGCCACCCCTCGGCCCTTTGCGCTCGTTCGATTTGCCGCACCCTGGTCTAGCCTTCGCGGCGCAGCATGCGAGAGGGGAGCAGATCAGGTGGCGAGCATCGGCATCGTCGGCACGGGCTTCGTGGCCGATTACTACATGCGCTCCCTGGCGACGCTGCCGGGGGCGACGGTGGCCGGGGCCTGGGACATCGACCTCGACCGGCTGCACGCCTTCCGCAAGTACTGGCGCGTCCCGGCCGCCACGAGCCTCGACGACCTGATCGGCCGCCGGCCCGACCTGATCCTCAACCTGACCAATCCGGGCGCGCATTACGCCGTGAGCCTCGCCTGCCTGGAGGCGGGACTCGCGGTCTATTCCGAGAAGCCGCTCGCCACCCGGCTCGACCACGCCCGCCACCTGCACCGGGTCGCGACCGAGCGGGGCGTGATGCTCGCCTCGGCGCCGTGCAGCGCGCTGGGCGAGAGCGCCCAGATCCTGTGGAAGGCCCTGCGCGAGCGGGTCATCGGCACGCCGCGGCTGGTCTACGCCGAGATCGACGACGGCTTCCTGATCCGCGCGCCGCACGCGACCTGGCGCAGCGAATCCGGCGCGCCCTGGCCGGTGCAGGACGAACTGGCGGTGGGCTGCGCGCTCCAGCATGCCGGCTACTACCTGACCTGGCTCATCGCGATGTTCGGCTCGGTGACCCGGGTCGCGGCGGCCTCCGCCGAGGTGCTCGGCCTGACCCTCGCCGACGGGGCGGCGGCTCCCACCTATGCCTGCGCCTCGCTGTTCTTCGAGAGCGGGGTCGTCGCGCGGCTCACCTGCTCGGTGGTGGCGCCGCACGACCATTCCCTGCGGATCTTCGGCGACGAGGGGATCCTGGAAGTCGGCGAGTGCTGGTCGAACGACGCTCCCGTGCGGGTGCGGCGCCGGCACGTGGTGCGCCGCCGCCTGATCGATTCCCCCCTCGCCCGCCGGCTGCGCGCCGGACGGCCCACCCACGCCAAGGTCGGGCGCAAGGGGGCGACGGCGATGAACTTCGCGCTCGGGCCGCAGGAGATGCTGGCGGCGAAGGCGGAGGGGCGCGCGAGCCGCCTCGACGCCGACCTCGCCCTGCACCTGACCGAGGTGGCGCTGGCGATCCAGAGCGCCGGCGACGGCACCGGCCACCAGGCGATCGTCTCCCGGGCCGGCGCGGCGGCGCCGATGCCGTGGGCGACGGGGTAGTGGAGGAGCGGGCTGACGGGGCCCCTCCGGCATGCGAAAGGAGGCCTCGACTACCGGAGGAACCCGCGATGCCGCTCTACGCCCTCGACGCCGTCAGCCCGGTCGTGCCGGACGACGGCAGCGCCTGGATCGCCCCCGACGCCCACGTGATCGGCCGGGTGCGCCTCGGCCGCGAGGTCGGGGTGTGGTTCGGCGCGGTCATCCGCGGCGACAACGAGCCGATCACGATCGGCGACCGCACCAACATCCAGGAGGGCGCGGTGCTCCACACCGATGCGGGCTTCCCGCTCACCCTCGGCTCCGGGATCACCGTCGGGCACGGCGCCATCGTGCATGGCTGCACGATCGGCGACGACAGCCTGGTCGGGATGGGCGCGACGATCCTCAACGGGGCCAAGATCGGCCGCAACTGCCTCGTCGGCGCCAACGCGCTCGTCACCGAGGGCAAGGAGTTCCCCGACAACAGCCTGATCGTCGGCGCGCCGGCCAAGGCGGTGCGGGTGCTCGACGAGGCGGCGGTGGCGGGCTTGCGCGCCTCCGCCGACCGCTACGTCGCCAACGCCAAGCGCTTCGCGCAAGGTTTGCGGCGGGTCGACTGACCGGCGCGACGCCGGAGTGCGGTGCGGTTCGGCACGCGACGGCGGGTGAGCGTCTGGCTCCGTGCCGGCGCTTGCCCGATCATCCGCCGAGCGCCAGAGCCGTTCAGGCCGCAGCGGTCTCGCCCGCCTCCTCGGCACCGGTCTGCTCGGCGCCAGTCTGATCGGCGCAGGTGTGCTCGGCGAACTGCCCGATCGGTCCGGGGCGGCCGAGGAGGTAGCCCTGCGCCTCGTGGCAGTTCTCGGCGCCGAGGAAAGCGAGTTCGGCCGAGGTCTCGACACCCTCCGCCAGCACCGGCAACCCGAGGCCGCGCCCCAAGCCCAGCACCGCCCGCATGATCGCGGCGGTCTCCCGGTTGACGTCGACGGCGCGGATGAACGAGCGGTCGATCTTGATCTTGTCGAACGGGAAGGCGCGCAGGTTCGACAGCGACGAGTAGCCGGTCCCGAAATCGTCCATCGCGATCCGCACACCCATCGCCTTGACCCGCCGGAGCGCCGAGAGCGCCCGGACCGGATCGCGCACCAGCGCGGTCTCGGTGATCTCGAGTTCGAGGCGGGCGGGGCTGAGGCCGGTGGCGAACAGCACCTCGTGCACCAGCTCCGCGAAGCCGGGGGCGTGGAGCTGCACCGCCGAGACGTTGACGGCGATGCGCAGGGGCTTCTCCCACGAGGCGGCCTCGCGGCAGGTCTCGCGCAGGACCCACTCGCCGATCCCGAGGATGCTGCCGGTCTCCTCGGAGATCGGGATGAACAGGTCGGGCGAGACGATGCCGCGCTCGGGATGGTGCCAGCGCAGCAGCGCCTCGAAGCCGACCACGACCCCGCTGTCGATCGCCATCTGCGGCTGGTACACGACCCGGAGCTCGCCCCGCTCGACGGCGTGGCGCAGGTCGTGCTCCAGGGAGCGCCGGTCGCGGATCTGCGCCGCGAGGACCGGCTCGAAGAACCGGTGCACGCCGCGACCGTGGTTCTTGGCGCAGTAGAGCGCGGCGTCGGCGTGGTTGAGCAGGGTCTGGCCGTCCTCCGCGTCGGTCGGGCAGAGCGCGATGCCGATGCTGGTCGCCAGGATCGGGCCGCTTCCCGCCTGCAGGTTGCCCTCGCGGATCACCCGCAGGATCTCCTCGGCGACCCGGCCGGCCTCGTCCGGCTCGACGTCGGGCAGGAGGATCGCGAACTCGTCGCCGCCGAGCCGCGCCATCATCTGGCGCGGGCCCAGCACCGGCGCGACCCAGCGCGCCAGGGCCTGGAGCAGCCCGTCGCCCATGGCGTGGCCGTAGAGGTCGTTGACGTCCTTGAACCGGTCGAGGTCGAGGCAGAGCACCGCGACCATCCGGCCGCCGGCCCGCGCCAGGGCGATCTCCTCGTCGAGGCGGGCGCGGAAGGTCGCGCGGTTCGGCAGGCCGGTCAGGGTGTCGTGATGGGCCAGGAACTGGATGTCGCGCTCGGCCTGGCGCCGCGCCCGCAGGTCGCGCACGGCGATGGCGTGGCAGGGCCGGTTGCCGAGGGGACGGCGGATCACGTCGACCGGGACCGGCTCGCCGTCCGGGCCGGCGAGCTCGGCCTCGATCGCCAGGCCGTGCGGGCCGGCATCGAGGCGCGCGACCACCGCCTCCGGCAGGATCGCGCCGATCGGCCGGCCGACGAGCGCCGCCGGCGCCCGGCCGATCAGCTCGGCGAGGCTGGTGTTGACGGTCACGATGCGCCCGCCCTCGCAGATCGCGATGCCCTCGACCGCCGCATCGGCGAGGCTGTTCATCAGGTCCTGCGATTCGCGCCGGCGCCGCACCCGGCCGTCGAGGGTCTGGCCCAGGAAGACGAGGACGAGCAGCGTCAGGCTGGCAAATCCCAGGGAGGCGGCGTACTCGCCGTCGAGGGCGACGGGCTCGAGCCCGCCGCCGGCCGCGACGAGGCCGATCGCGTGCGGCAGCATCGCGGCGCAGGACAGGAACAGGGCCCCGGCGGCGCGGCTCGCCGGGCTCTCCTTCAGGCTGCACGACAGGGCGAGGCCCGACAGCACCGTCCCGGCGGCGCCGGACAGGGCGAGGCCCGCGAGCCAGGCCGGCCCGCCCGCCCCCGGCAGGCCCGCCGAGACCACGGTGCCCACGGCCGCGAGGCCGAGGCCGATCACGCCCCCGCCGAGGGCCCGGGCGATGCGCCGGGGCGCGGAGACCGCGGCCCGCAGGCCGCCCCCGGCGAGGAGCACCATCAGCACGAGGCCGAGCAGCAGGGTCTCGCTTCCGCGCAACACCTCGGCGGCGGGGCGGATCGCGGCCTGCGCGATGAACTGGCTCGCCCACAGCCCGAACCCGCCGGCGATGCCGGCGGCCGAGATCCAGATGCCCCGGCTGGAGCCGCTGGTGGCGCGGGCGTGCTGGAACAGGTCGATCATGGTGATCGCCGACAGCACGCCGATCAGCAGCGACAGGCCGATGAGCCGCCCGTCATGCAGGGCGAGCAGGGTTTCGGCGGTCTGCAGCATGAGAGGTTCGTGGTCCAGCCTCGGCTCCCGCCACCGTGGCGGGAAGCGGGTTGCGAAGCGGTAAAATAGCTCGGCGGATTCGGCCGGCCCGGGGCGAACCACACAGATTTGCACCGGTCAGGTCGGGCAGGCGGGAATCGATCTGCCATCGGCCGGGTGAACGGACCCTCGGGCAGGACGGAAGTCTCATCCTGTCGTATCCCGGCCTGACCCAGAGAAAGGCCGTCCCCACGCGGCGTTCGAAATCCGGACGGACAGGCTCAACCGTCCGCGAGCCGCAGCCGGGTGATCGCGCAGCCCCGCGCCACGAGGGCGGCCGGACCGAGGTCGGGAAACAGGCCGGCGTAGCGGCGCACCAGGGCCGCCGCCAAGGCGTCGGCGTCGCGGATCGCCGGCAGCGAGGCGCCAAACAGCTCCGGCGTCACCGCCGCCACCGGCACGCCCTGGCGCACCTCGACGCACAGGCCGGTCCGGAAACGGCCGGGGTCGAGGACCGGCAGCTCTTCCGTGCCGTCCGGCCGGCGCCGGCCGGCCTGCCGGATCGGCAGCAGGGCGTAGCGCAGGCCGACGCGGTTGATCGTGCGCTCCAGGTTGAAGTGGACGAAGTCGCGGCCGATCCCCGCCAGCCCCGAGAAATCCTCCTCGTGCAGGCGGATCAGCGCATCGACGCCCAGCGACGCGGCGAGGTCGGCGATCGCGACGACGCGCGAGGCGAGGCCGTCCGCCACCGCGACGTGACGGCTGTTCGAGATCGGCAGCGGCACGCGAGACTACCGGAACGGCGGTTCGTCGAAGCTGCGCAGCTTGCGCGAGTGCAGGCCGTGGCGGTTGCGCCTCAGGGAATCGAGAGTCGCGAGGCCGATCAGCAGGTGCTCGCCGACCGCCCGCTCGTAGAAGGCGTTGGCGGCGCCCGGCAGCTTGATCTCGCCGTGCAGCGGCTTGTCGGAGACGCAGAGCAGCGTGCCGTAGGGCACCCGCAGGCGGTACCCCTGCGCCGCGATGGTGCCGCTCTCCATGTCGACGCCGATCGCCCGCGACAGGTTGATCCGCCGCCGCTCCTGCGACCAGCGCAGCTCCCAGTTGCGGTCGTCGTAGGTGACCACCGTGCCGGTGCGCAGGCGCTGCTTCAGGGCCTCGGCCCGCTCGCCGGTGACGTGGGCGGCGGCCTCCTGGAGTGCCACCTGCACCTCGGCTAGAGCCGGGATCGGCACGTCGGGCGGCACCACCTCGTCGAGGATCCGGTCGCGGCGCAGGTAGCCGTGGGCGAGCACGTAGTCGCCGATGGTCTGCGACTGGCGCAGGCCCCCGCAATGGCCGACCATCAGCCAGCAATGCGGCCGCAGCACCGCCAGGTGGTCGGTGATCGTCTTGGCGTTGGAGGGACCGACGCCGATATTGACGAGGCTGGTGCCCTGCCCGTCCCGCGCCACGAGGTGATAGGCCGGCATCTGGAACCGGTGCCAGGGCGAGGCGGCGATCAGCGCGTCGGCGTCGGCGCCCGCCGCCTCCCCGGCCTCGACCGCGACCCCGCCGGGCAGGACCAGGCGGGCGTAGCGCTCCGGCTCGGCGGCGAGCGCCTTGAGGCCGACCCGCACGAACTGGTCGACGTAGCGGTGGTAGTTGGTGAGCAGGATCCAGGGCTGGATCTGGCGCCAGTCGGCCCCGGTATAGTGCACGAGGCGGCGCAGCGAGTAATCGACCCGCGGCCCGTCGAACAGGGCGAGCGGCCGGGGCTCGTCGCCGGCCTCCAGCCACAGGCCGTCGGCGATCTCGTCGCCGACGCTCGACAGCATCGGGGTCGGGAAGTAGCGCGCTAGGTCGCTCGACGTGACGCCGCGGGCGAGCTCGGCGCCCGGCTCGACCACGTAGGGGTACGGGATCTCCTGGGCGCTCAAGCCCACCTCGATCGTGGCGCCGTAATCCTGCACCAGGGGGCGCAGCTGCTCCAGCAGGTAGGCGCGGAAATGCGCCGGCTGGGTCAGGGTGGTGGCATAGGCGCCCGGTCCCTGGAACTTCGCGGTGGCGCGGGTGATCCGCGGCATCGGCCCGGTCGGATTGTAGGTCAGCCGCAGCTCGGGATAGCGGAAGGTCAGCCGCTCGGCGGCGTCGGGCGGCACGCCGTCCGTGAGGAAGCGGGTCAGCGCGTCCCGCAGGCTCCCGGTGGCGGCGGCGTGGAGCGCCGCCAGGCGGTCGACCGCCGTCTCGGGATCGGCCACCGTCTCCATCGGTCTCAGCTCGTCGGCGAACACGGTCGATCGGTCTCCCTGATGCGCTCGGGCCCAGCCTATACCGGGGAATGCGGCGGGGCGACCCGGATCCCGCCGCGATCGAAGGGACGAGCGATGCGCCAAGGGGATGGCCAGGGGGATGGCCAAGGGGATGGCCGAGCGGAATTCGGCCCGAGGCCGGGCGAGGAGACGGTCGACCTGCCGGCGGGCTTCGACGCGGGGCTCTACTTCATCGGCCGGGTGCGCACGCCCTGGACCGTGCGGGCGGAGTGCCCGCGCAACTCGGCGCAGTCGGACGCGGTCTGCACGCTCGAGGTCGATCCCCGCTTCGCCCCCGGCCTGCGCCGCCTTCAGGGCACCAGCCACCTGATCGTGCTGTACTGGATGGACCGGGCGCCGCGGAACCTCGTGGCGCAGCAGCCGCGCCACGCGCCGGAGCCCCGCGGCACCTTCGCGCTGCGCTCGCCGGCCCGGCCGAACCCGATTGCCGTCTCGGTGGTGGAACTGCTCGGGATCGAGGGCGGCACGGTGCGGGTGCGCGGGCTCGACTGCCTCGACGGCACGCCGCTCCTCGACATCAAGCCCTACTTCGCCTCGACCGACGCGCGGCCGGAGGCCCGGGTCGGCTGGCGGGAGGCGGAGATCAGCGGCCGCGAAGGCGGATCGCCTGCGCCTTGAGCCAGTCCTTGCCGGCGTGCTGCGCCCTCGCCCGGGCGGCGATCCGCTCCGGCGAGGGCCCGCCGGGCGGCGAGACCACGATCTCGGTGATGCGGGCGCGCTCGGGGTAGAGGTCGTCGAGCACCGCGCTCGCCAGCGTCGCCGAATCGAGCCGGTCGGCGAAGCGGGTCTCGTGCAGGGCCCGGACGATCTCGGCCTCCAGCAGCACGCCGGGGGCGAGCGCGCGCAACCTCTCGTCGTAGGCGGTCTTGAGCAGGGTCGCGGTGCCGCCGCAGACCAGCGCGAGGCTCGCGGCGATCACCCGCCCGTCGAGGCGCAGCAGGTCGGCCCGCGCCGTCACCGGACCTGAGCCGGCCCGGAACAGGGATCTGGCGAAATCGGCGGTCTGCGCCCGGCAGGCGAGCGCGGTGCCGGCCCGCCCCTTCCAGCCGCGCCGCTCCAGGTCGAGGAAGGCCGCGACCGCGCTCGCGAGGTCGCCGTCCGGCCCGACCGCCTCGACCGTGACGCGCCCGGCCTCGTCGAGGCGCCGGCGGCGGCGGCGCAGGTCCTTGAGCCGGCCCTTGTGGGGATGGTTCTTCAGGAACGTGTCGTGGCTCGCCCGCCGGTCGAGCACCGGGCGCGAAAAGCCCGAGACCTCGGCGCGCTCCCAGCCGTCGCGGGCTAGCGCGGCGGGAAGAGGCCCCTCCGCCGGCAGGAGCGGCCACCACCACGCGAGACCGAGGCCCCGCATCCCGGCGACGAGGGCCGCGAGGGCCGGGGCGGCCTCGGGCCCGGCGACCACCAGGGGGGCCGTCACGGTGAGGTAAGGCGAGGCGAAGGGCCGGGCAGCCCGCCCGAGCCCGAGGGGCCCGCGCCCGACCCGGTAGGGCAGCAGCGCCAGGAGGTCCGGGCCGGCGCGCACCGCGAGGCAGGGCAGGTCCGCCGGAGCGAGGCCGTGGTCGCGATGCGCCTCCAGCACGCGGCGGGCGTAATCCGGGGTCGGCCGGTCGGCTCGGGCGACGAGGGCGTCCCAGGCCGCGGGCTCGCGGCCCAAGGCCGCCAGGGTGGTGACCGCGCAGGCCGGGGCCGCGGCAAGGTGCGGGAACGGGAGCGCGTGCGCGTTCATCGGACGAGGGCCAGAGTGAGGAGACCGAGGCGGCGATGGGCGAGGTCGGCCAGGACGGCGCCCCGCCCGGCGGTCACGAGGGCGGCGGCGAGCGCCGCGCCGGCGAGGCCGAAGGCCGGCACCAGCGCCAGGGTGAGGAGGATCGCCGCGGCAAGGAGCGCGACGGTGACGGCGGCGCAGGCGCGCTCGGCCCCCAGCATGGTCAGGAGGTCTTCCGCCGGCCCGCAGGCGGCGGCGAGCCCGTGGCCGGCGACGAGGAGCGCCAGCAGCGGCAGGGCCTCGCGAAAGCCCGGCCCGAACAGGCCGAGCAGCAGCGGACCCGCGCCCACCACGGCGAGGCCGGTCGCCACGGTGGCAAGGAGCGTCAGCCGCGACCAGCGCCGGATCAGGGCTTCGAGCCCGGCCCGGTCGCCCCGCGCCTGCGCCGCGGCGAAGGCCTGCGCGGTGACCGAGGAGGCGGCGTACTGGACGAAGACCACGAATTGCAGAAGCCGCGTCGCGGCGAAATAGGCGCCGACCTCCGCCGGGGGCAGCAGGAAGCCGAGGACCAGCACGTCGATGAAGTTGAAGCCCGAGCCGGCGAGATCGATCAGCGCCATCGGCAGGGCCGCCCGCATCCAGTCGCGCCAGGGATAGAGGGCGCGGGACGAGTGCCGCCCGGCCCGCAGGCGCCACACGAGGATCGACGCTTGGAGCGCCAGCGACAGGGCGGTGGCGGCGAGCGTGCAGGCGACGGCGATGGCGGCCTGCGCCGGCGCGCCGAACCCGACCGCCGCCAGCATCAGCGCCATGATCAGGCTCTGGCGCAGGAGGTAGGGCGGCACGACCGCGAGCAGCGTCCAGTTGCGGCCCCGTGCCACGCCTTCGCAGAAATCCTGGAGCGCGAAGAGCGGCAGCACCAGGGCGGCAACGAGGAGCGCGCCGGCGTAAGCCCCGGAGACGAGGCCGGGCGCGAGCCAGAGCAGGGCCGCGCCGCACCCCGCCAGGAGAGAGGCGGCGGCGAGGGAGAACGCCGCCCCGAAGGCGAGGAAGCCGCGCTCCGGCCCGGCGGCTCCCTGCGCGCGGTAGGTCGGCAGGAAGCGGCAGGCGGCCTGCGACAGGCCCCAGGTCGAGGCGTGGCCGAGGAGCGCGGTCCAGACCCAGATCGCGGCGAAGATCCCGTATTCCTCCGCCCCCATCAGCCGGGCCATCAGCACCTGCGCCACGAAGGCGCAGGCGGCCGCCGCGATCCGCACGCCGAACACGGCGAGCGCGGTGCCGGCGCCGCCCGCCTCCGCCTCGCTGACCGAAGCCCCGGCCGCCATCCCGCTGCTCCGTCGCGCCGCGCGAGGGTCATGGGTAACGGGTCAGGCTTGCGGGGGAGTTAAGTGCATCGGGCGAAACCGGCGTTCCGGAAGGCAGTCCCTGCCAGCCTCGCTCGACGGAAATGACACTCTCAGGGACATTCCGGGGCCGCGAAAGCGGGACCCGGAATGACGAGGAGGATGTCGGATCCAACAGCGGCCGGTCGAACCCCCTCTCACGTCTCTCGCGACGGGCGGAGCCGATCGCGCGAGGCGCCGTCACAGGGCGATGTCGATGCTCGCCGCCGTGCCCCTCTCGGCCTGGGCGTAGTCGATCTGCGCGCGCAGGTTCGACGCCATGGCGCGCACGATGCGCGAGCCGAGCCCGGTGCCGCGCGGGGTGCCGCTGCCCTGCCAGCCGACGCCGTCATCGGCGACGGTGAGGCGCAAGATGTCGCCGGCGCGGCGCGCGGCGATGCGGATCTCGCCGGTCGCTCCTTCCGGATAGGCGTACTTGTAGGCGTTGGTCACGAGCTCGGTGACGATCACACCGAGCGAGACCGCCTTGTCGGTCGCGACCTCGACCGGCTCGGCGTCGAGCAGGATGTGGTGGCGCTGGCCGGTGGCGTTCATCGCCCCGTCGAGATCCTCGACCAGGGTCGCCAGGTAGGCGTCGACCGCGACCACCCGCACGTCGTCGGAGGTGTAGAGGCGCCGGTGGATGCCGGCGATCGCGGTGATGCGGGTCTGGGTCTCCTCCAAGGCCGCGCGGGCGGAGGCGTCGGTGACGGTGTTGGCCTGCATCCGCACCAGAGCCGCCACCAGGGCGAGGCTGTTGGCCACCCGGTGGTTGACCTCGCGCAGCAGCAGCTCGGCCCGGTCTCTCGCCTCGCGCACCTCGGCCTCGGCCCGCTCCTTCTCGCGCCGGGTGCGGTCCTGGAGCACCGCGGTCGCCACCGCCTCGGCGAGCAGCTCGCGAAAATGGCCCTGGAGGTCCTTCCAGACGTAGTCGACGGCGCCGGCCTTGAGCGCCGCGACCGCGACGCGGCTGTCCTCCGAGCCGGTGACGTAGACCACCGGCGGCGCCTCGGGTAGGGCGCGGATGCGCGGCAGGATGTCGAGCCCGGTTTCCATCGGCATGTGGTGGTCGAGGGCGACCACGTCGAACCGCTCCCTCGCGATGAGCGCGAGGCCGGCCTCGCCGTCGGCGGCGTGCACCACCGTGCAGCCGCGGGCCGCCAGGGTGCGGCTCACCAGCCGCGCCAGCCCGGGATCGTCGTCGATGTAGAGCAGGCGGACCGGTTCGGTCACGGTCACGCGCTCTCCGGAACCTGCATCACCGAGAAGAACAGGCCGAGCTGGCGGATCGCGTTGGCGAAGCCCTCGTAGTTCACCGGCTTGGTGATGTAGACGTTGCAGCCGAGGTCGTAGCAGCGCTGGATCTCGCGCTGGTCGTCGGTGGTGGTCAGGATCACCACCGGCGAGCGCTTCAGGTGCGGGTTCGACTTCACCTTCTGGAGGATGTCGATCCCGGTCATGTCCGGCAGGTTGAGGTCGAGCAGGATCAGCAGCGGCCGGCCGGCATTGATCTCGCCGCTGCCGTCCGGCCCGAACAGGGCGGCGAGCGCGGAGGTTCCGTCCCGGAACGACTCGATGACGTTGTTGACGCCGGCGCGGCGGATGTTCCGCTCGATCAGCCGGGCGTGGCCCTCGTCATCCTCGATCATCACGATGTGTACGGCCGGCACCTGACGACTCCCCGTGGCGACGACCCGGCCACGCCGGGACGCCTCTAGCTTGCTCGCGGCACCGCACCGAGAACGGTCGCCCGTGGGAGACATCCTCCCGTCACACACTCTCTAGACCATTTCCCGCCGGCTTGGACACGCGGTTGGCGTAGAAAACACCGAGACCCGGTTAACCTAGCGTTGCAGTCGTCATGCCTGGCGCAAGGGAAGCGTCACCGTGAAGGTGGTGCCGGCGCCGAACTCGGACGAGAGGTCGATGCGCCCGCCCAGCGCGCGGACCAGGGTGCGGACATGGGCGAGCCCGATCCCCTCCCCCGGCCGGTCCTGCACGCCGGAGCGGCGGAAGAGCTCGAACACCCGGCCGTGGTCGCGCGCGTCGATGCCGCGCCCGTTATCGGCGACCCGGAACACCGCGAGCCCGTCCAGGACCGATCCGTCGACGGCGATCCGCCCCGGCCGGTCCTTGGCGAGGTACTTGATCGCGTTGTCGATCAGGTTGCCGAAGATCTGCTCGACGGCGAGCCGGTCGGCGGTGATCTCCGGCAAATCGCCGATCTCGATCGCGGCGCCGGCGGTGTCGGCCTGGTGGCGCTGCGCGTCGGCGAGGCCCTGGACGAGAGCCGTCATCGCCAGGGGCTCGGGCTGGAAGTTGCGCCGCCCCTCGCGCGAGAGCTTGAGGATGGCGTTGATGAGGCCGTCCATCTTGGTGATCGCGGCCTTGATGAAGCTCACCGATTCGGAGAGGTCGGCATCGATCCGCCCGGCCTCCGGCCGGCCGGCGAGGGCCGCCCGGATGTCGTCCTGGCTCGCCTCGATCTCGCTCGTGAACCCCATGATGTTGACGAGCGGCGCCCGCAGGTCGTGGCTGACGATGTAGGCGTAGCGCTGGATCTCCTCGTTCGATTCGCGAAGCGCGGTCTCGGCGGCGCGCTGCTCGGAGATGTCGGAATGCACGCCGACCCACTCGCGGATCGTGCCGTCGGGATCGAGCACCGGCACCGCCTGGATCGCGAAGGTGCGAAACACCCCGTCGTGGCGGCGCACCCGGTGCTCGTGGGTGTAGCGCCGGCGCTCGGCCACCGCCTGGTTCCAGGTCTCGACGCTGGCGGCGCGGTCTTCCGGATGAACGGCCTCGGCCCAGCCGTAGCCGGCATACTGCTCCGGCGTCTGGCCGGTGAGCGCGGCCCAGGCCGGCTGGTCGCCGCTCATCCGGCCGGTGGCGTCGTTGGTCCAGAGCACGCCGCGCACCGCCTGGACGGCGGCGGCGAAGCGGTCCTGCTCGCGCCGCACCGAGGCGAAGAGCCGGGCATTGTCCATCGCCACCGCGGCCTGGCCGGACAGGCCCTCGATCAGGGAGGCCTCGCGCGGGCCGAAGCGGTGCGGTTCGGGATGGCCGAACAGAAGCGCGCCGAGGGTGGCGCCGGTGCCGGAGACCACCGGCACCGCGAGGTAGCTGCGCACCGGCAGGTGGCCCTTCGGCATGCCGCCGTGGCTGCCGTAGCGTGGATCCGCCGTCACGTCCTCGCTCAGCACCACGCCGCCGGCCGCGAAGGTCTCGCTGAACAGGTTCGTCACCCGCGGCAGGCCGAAGCGGGTGAAGGCCTCCCGCGGCGCCCCGGTGAGGCTGAGGAGCCGCCAGTGCTCGGGCCCCGCCTCGCTCGCCGGCACCCGCTCGAACAGGGCGCCGTAGGCCGCCCCCGTCAGGTGGGTTGCGGCCTCGACCACGGTGTCGCCGAGGCGCTGGCGGTCGAGCTCGCTCGACAGGGCCGTGCCGAGGCGGTTCAGCACCTCCAGGCGCTGGGTCTCGGCGCGCAGGGTAGCGGCGGCCCGCGCCCGCTCGGCCGCCCGCTCGCGCTGGCGCTGGGCCGCCCCCGCGATCTCGGCGCTCACCGCCGCCACCTCCGCCGGCACGCCGTCGAGGACCGGCGTCGTGCGGCCGGCGCCCAGCGCCACCGCCTGGTCGCGCAGGGCCTGGAGCGGCGCCGCGATGCCGCGGGCGAAGGCGAAGGCGAGCAGCGCCGCGACCGCCGCCAGCATGCCGCCGAGGCCGGCAAACCACACCAGCGACGCCCGCACCGGCGCGGCCAGCGCCTCCTCCGGCACGCCGACGGCGACGCGCCAGTCCGGCACGCCGGCCCGCGCATAGGCGACGAAGAACGGATCACCCTCGAGCGAGGCGCCGCGCCAGCTGCCCTCGGCCCCGTCGGCGGCCCGCAGCTCGTCGGGGGCCTGGGTGCCGGTGAAGCGCTCCGGCGCCCGGGTGCGGGTCAGCACCCGGTGGTCGCGGTCGATCACGGTCAGCACCCAGGACTTCGGCACGCCGCCGGAGGCCAGCACGTCGCGGATGCGCGCGGTCGGCAGGGAGAAGGACAGGAGGTAGAGCACCGCGTCGCCGCCGCGGCGCACCACCGGCACCGTCACCCGGAAGCGCCCGTCGACCACGCCCGAGACCGCCGGACGGCCGCCGAGGGCGCTCGCATCCGCCGCGTCGAGGCGCTCCGCCATCGGCTCGGCGCCGAGATCGATCAGGCGCCGCCCGTCGGGATCGCGCAGGGTCGCCGGCAGGCCGCTGCGGCGGTTGAGCTCCTGCATCTGCTCGCGGAACGCCGTGACGTCGCCGCGCTGGAGCGCGTTCGACAGGCTCAGGGCCTCGAGCGTCGCGATGAGGCTCGCGACCTCGCGGTCGACGGCGGCCGCCTCCATCCGGGCGCGGCCGAGCGCGTCCGCCTCCAGGCGCTCGCGGGCGGCGCCGGCGAACTGCCACAGCACCACGGCGCCGAAGATCAGGATCGGCACCGCCAGGCCGAGGGCGAACACGACGAGGCGGCGCACGATCGAGCCCGGGCGGGCGCGCCCGGTCTCGGGTGACGGGGCAGGCCCCGGCGGGGCCGCGGGGGCCTGCATCAGCATGGAAGGTGGTCCTACTCGCCGGGTTCGACGTAGAGCCTCCCGCCTCCGCCCAAGAATTCCGCCGATTTTTGGGCCATGCCGGCCGCCCGGGCCGCTTCGCTCAAGGGTGTGGCCTCCTCGACCACGGCGCTCGCCGCCTCCATCGCCAGCACCTCGGCTCGCAGGTCCTGGGTGATCTTCATCGAGCAGAATTTCGGCCCGCACATCGAGCAGAAATGCGCGACCTTGTGGGCGTCCTTCGGCAGGGTCTCGTCGTGGTAGGCCCGCGCGGTGTCCGGATCGAGGGAGAGGTTGAACTGGTCCTCCCAGCGGAAGTCGAACCGGGCCCGGGACAGGGCGTCGTCGCGCAGCTGCGCGGCCGGGTGGCCCTTGGCGAGGTCGGCGGCGTGGGCGGCGATCTTGTAGGTGATGACGCCGGTCTTGACGTCGTCGCGGTTCGGCAGGCCGAGATGCTCCTTCGGGGTCACGTAGCAGAGCATCGCGGTGCCGAACCAGCCGATCATCGCCGCGCCGATGCCCGACGTGATGTGGTCGTAGCCCGGCGCCACGTCGGTGGTGAGCGGGCCGAGGGTGTAGAACGGCGCCTCGCCGCACTCGGTCAGCTGCTTCTCCATGTTGACCTTGATCTTGTGCATCGGCACGTGGCCGGGGCCCTCGATCATCACCTGGCAGCCCTTGCCGTGGGCGACCTTGGTCAATTCGCCCAGGGTCTCCAGCTCGGCGAATTGCGCCGCGTCGTTGGCGTCGGCGATCGAGCCCGGGCGCAGCCCGTCGCCGAGCGAGAACGACACGTCGTACTCGCGGCAGATGTCGCAGATCTCCTCGAACCGCTCGTAGAGGAACGATTCCCGGTGCCCGGCGAGGCACCAGCGCGCCATGATCGAACCGCCGCGCGAGACGATGCCGGTGACGCGCCGCGCCGTCAGCGGCACGTGAGCGAGGCGCACGCCGGCATGGATGGTGAAGTAGTCGACGCCCTGCTCGGCCTGCTCGATCAGGGTGTCCTTGAACACCTCCCAGTCGAGCTTGAGCGGATCGCCGCCGACCTTCTCCAGCGCCTGGTAGATCGGCACCGTGCCGATCGGCACGGGGGCGTTGCGCAGGATCCAGCCGCGGATGTTGTGGATGTTGCGGCCCGTCGAGAGGTCCATCACCGTGTCGGCGCCCCAGCGGATCGCCCACACCATCTTCTCGACCTCTTCCGCCGCCGAGGAGGTGACGGCCGAGTTGCCGATATTGGCGTTGATCTTGACGAGGAAGTTGCGGCCGATCGCCATCGGCTCGAGCTCGGTGTGGTTGATGTTGGCCGGGATGATCGCCCGCCCGCGCGCCACCTCGTCGCGCACGAAGTCCGGGGTGATGAAGGGCGGGATCGCGGCGCCGAAGCTCTCGCCGTCGGCGATGGCGTGCCCGGCCTGGGCGAGCATCTGCTCGCGGCACAGGTTCTCCCGGTGGGCGACGTAGATCATCTCCTCGGTGACGATCCCGGCGCGGGCGAACTCGTACTGCGTGACCATCTGGCCCGGGGCGCCCCGGCGATGGGTGCGGGCGGCCGGGCACGGCGCCACCAGCCGGTCCGCGCTCACGAAGCCGTTATCCTCCGGCCGCACCGCCCGGGGGGCGACCGCCGCATAGCCGCGGCGCTCGATCCAGGGCGCGCGGATCTCGGGCAGCCCGGCCGCGAGGTCGATGCGCGCGTCGGTCTCGGTGTAGGGACCCGACGGATCGTAGACCCGCACCGGCGCCTCGGCCGGATCGGAGAGCGCGATCTCGCGGTAGGGCACGCGGAGGTCGGGGCGCTCCTTCGGCGAGGCGTAGGCCTTCGCCGAGCCGGTGACCGGCCCGGTGGTGACGCTGTGCGGCAGGTCCTTTTCGGGCAGGTCTTTCGCGAGGATGGGTGCGTTCATGGATCTCTCCCGGGGAGACGATCCGGCCTCGGGGCGCGAGGACGCACGGGTCACGTCGATCATGGCAGGTTCCCGTCCCTCCGCCGGTACGAACCGGATCAGGTTCAAGGGTCGGGACGCGCGCTCGTCCAATCTCAGCCCCAGCTGGCGGGGCTCCCCTCGGTAACGGGGGTGACTGTCGGGTGGCGCGGGAGGTTTGTCAATCGCGCCCGGTGAGAGCGCCGCTGCGGCATCCCGGCCGCAATCTTGAAACGCTTCAGGGCCGTGACCCAGATATAGGAGAGACGATCTTCGACCATTCGGGAGCAGAGCTTGGGACGCCGTGACCGGCGCTGGCGCGACGACGACCCCTCCACCCACGGCCCGGGCACCCGCGACGCGGTGATCTGCCCGCTCTGCGAGCGGCCGATCCCGCCCGGCGCCCGCCAGAGCAAGCACCACCTGACGCCGAAGCTGAAGGGCGGCACCCACGGCGAGACGGTGCAGCTGCACCAGATCTGCCACTCGGCGATCCATGCCCGCCACAGCGAGGCCGAGCTGGCGCGCCGCCTCAGCGACGTCGAGAGCCTGCGGGCCGAACCCGAGATCGCCCGCTTCCTCGAGTGGGTCCGCACCAAGCCCGACGACTTCCACACCGCGACGCGGATGACCCGGACGCGGCGGGACGCGCGGCGGAGCTCCCGGTAAGCAGGCGAGGTCGCCGGCGAGACGATGGCGCGGCGACCGCGCGAGGGATCAGTAGCGGCCCGGCAGGCGCGGCACCTTGGTGCCGGGCTTCTCGATCGGCTCGGCGCAGGAATAGACGAACTCGGTCTGGAGATCGGTGAACACCGTCTCGCCGACGATGGTGCAGGTCTCCCGCGCCGTCTCGTTGAGGTAGGCCGCTGCGGCCTCCGAGAAGCGGCGCCGGCGGGTGAGCGCCGGGTCCTTGCCCTCCAGGCCGCAGCCGGCGATCTCGCGCAGGTGATTGGAGACGATCAGGACCTTGCGCTGCTGGCGCTGGTCGTAGACCTCGTAGGGGTCGTTGCAGCCGATCGTGACGACCTGCGGCTGGAGCCCGACATAGGTCTTCGAGATGTAGGAGAATTCGGTGCAGCCGGCCGCCGCCCCGACGGCGACGAGCGCGAGCGCCCATGGTCCTGTCCGCATCCCCGGTCCTTCCCGCATCCTCGAGCCCAGCTTTGAGCCGGGGCGGCGGCGGCGGTCAAGCCCGGGTCAGTGGACGATGTCCTCGACTTCCCAGTCCTCCACCGTGAGGCGGGGTACGCGGCGGAACTCTCTCAGGTTGCGGGTCACCAGCACCAGACCTCGTTGGCTGGCTTGACCGGCGATCAGCACGTCGTAAGGGCCGATAGGCGTCCCCGCGAGGGACAAGGCCGCCCTTATCTCGCCGGCCCGGTGGGCATCAGCGGCATCGAACGGCAGGATCGCGAAGGGCAATTCATCGATCTGAGTCAGCGTCTGTTCCGTGCGCCGCCCGCGATGTGCCCCATAGAAGAGTTCGTGGGCCACAATCGCCGAGATTGCGATATCGGTTGGCTGCATACGATGCAATCGGCTCCAGATGCCGATGTGGTTCCGCAATAGGGCAGAGACTGCATTAGTATCCAGAAGGAATTTCACTCTGGCAGATCCGCGGCAGGGCGAACCTGCTCGGATACCTCCTCGTCGAGAGCAGCCTGAACATCGTCATCCAGCGGCCGCACACGCGCCTGCAACCAGTCCCAGCTTCCCGGCACGGGCTCTGAGGTCACTGGCTCAGAAGTGACCGGTTCCAAGATCACCGCATCACCCTCGCGGCGCACCTGCACCGCCTCGCCCTCTAGCCGCCATCCTTCGGGAAGACGCACGGCCTGGGCGCCATCCGTCCAGAACAGCTTCGCGATATCGCCCATGCGCGCCTCCGATATCCCTCTCCAAGATGGAGCCGGAGGGATCCCGACGCAAGCGAATGCCGCGGCGGCAGCTCACCGCCGCGGCGACATCTCCCTACTCCGCCGCCGCGCGATACCGCGCCGTGTCGTAGTTCAGCACCGGCCCGAGCCAGCGCTCAACCTCGGCCACGTCCATCCCCTTGCGGGCGGCGTAATCCTCGACCTGGTCGCGCTCGACCTTGGCGACACCGAAGTAATGCGCGTCCGGATGGGCGAGGTAGAGGCCCGAGACCGAGGAGCCCGGCCACATCGCGTAGGATTCGGTGAGCTTCACGCCGATGCGCGGCTCGGCCTGGAGCAGGTCGAACAGGGTGGTCTTCTCGGTGTGGTCGGGCTGGGCCGGGTAGCCCGGGGCCGGGCGGATGCCGGCATAGGGCTCGGTGACGAGTTCGGCAGGCGTGTAGGTCTCGTCGGCCGCGTAGGCCCAGAACTCGCGCCGCACCCGCTCGTGCATCCGCTCGGCGAAGGCCTCGGCGATGCGGTCGGCGAGCGCCTTGACCAGGATCGACTTGTAGTCGTCGTTCTGGCGCTCGAAGCGCTCGGCGATCCGCACCTCCTCGAGGCCCGCCGTGACGACGAAGCCGCCGACATAGTCGGGCAATCCGCTCTCGACCGGCGCGACGAAGTCCGACAGGCAGGTGTTCTGGCGCCCGTCGCGCTTCGAGAGCTGCTGGCGCAGGCCGTGGAAGGTCGCGAGCGTGTCGGTCCGACTCTCGCCGGTGAACAGCCGGATGTCGTCGCCGACCGCGTTGGCTGGCCAGAAGCCGATCACCGCCTTCGGGTTGAACCAGCGCTCCTCGACGATCTGGCGCAGCATGGCTTGCGCGTCCTCGAACAGGGCGCGGGCGGCCGGTCCCTGCTCGGGGTCGTCGAGGATCGCCGGATAGCGGCCCTTGAACTCGTAGGTCTGCAGGAACGGCGTCCAGTCGATGTAGGGGACGAGCTCCGCCACGTCGTAGCTGCGGAACACCCGAGTGCCGGTGAAGGTCGGCTTGACCGGCTTGTAGGCGCTCCAATCGGCCTTGAACGCGTTGGCGCGGGCCTTCGCCAGGGCTAGGCGCTGCTTGTCGGCCTCCGAACGGGCATGGGCCTCGGCGACGCGCTTGTACTCGGCGCGCACGCCCTCGATCGTCTGGACCTTGGTGTCGGGCGAGAGCAGGTTCGAGACCACGCCGACGGCGCGGCTGGCGTCGGTCACGTAGACCGCCTGGCCCTTGGCGTAGGCCGGGTGGATCTTCACCGCGGTGTGCACCCGGCTCGTCGTCGCGCCGCCGATGAGCAGCGGCACGTCGAAGCCCTCGCGCTCCATCTCGGCCGCGACGTGGACCATCTCGTCGAGCGACGGGGTGATCAGGCCCGACAGGCCGACGATGTCGACGTTCTCACGCCGCGCGGTATCCAGGATCTTTGCCGCCGGCACCATCACGCCGAGGTCGATGATCTCGTAGTTGTTGCAGGCGAGCACGACGCCGACGATGTTCTTGCCGATGTCGTGGACGTCGCCCTTCACGGTCGCCATCAGCACCTTGCCGGCCGCCTGCCGGCCGCCGACGCCGCCATTGGCGGCCTTCTCCGCCTCCATGAACGGCATCAGGTAGGCCACCGCCTGCTTCATCACGCGGGCCGACTTCACCACCTGCGGCAGGAACATCTTGCCGGCGCCGAACAGGTCGCCGACCACGTTCATGCCGGCCATCAGCGGGCCCTCGATGACGTGGAGCGGGCGCTCGGCCTTCGCCCGGGCCTCCTCGGTGTCGGCCTCGATGTACTCGGTGATGCCGTTGACCAGCGCGTGCTCCAGGCGCTTCTCCACCGGGGCCTCGCGCCAGGCCAGATCCGCGCCCTTGTCGCGCGCTTGTCCCCCCTCCTTGAAGCGGGCGGCGGCGTCGAGCAGGCGCTCGGTCGCGTCGGAGCGGCGGTTGAGGACCACGTCCTCGCACAGGTCGCGCAGCTCGGCGGGCAGCTCGTCGTAGACCGCGAGCTGGCCGGCATTCACGATGCCCATGTCCATGCCGACCTTGATCGCATGGTACAGGAACACCGCGTGCATCGCCTCGCGCACCGGCTCGTTGCCGCGGAAGGCGAAGGACAGGTTCGAGATGCCGCCCGAGATATGGGCGTGGGGCAGGGTCTCGCGGATGATCCGCGCCGCCTCGATGAAGGCGACGCCGTAGCCGTCATGCTCCTCGATGCCGGTCGCCACCGCGAAGACGTTGGGATCGAAGATGATGTCCTCTGGCGGGAAGCCGACCGTCTCGGTCAGCACCTTGTAGGCGCGGGTGCAGATCGCGACCTTGCGCTCGAGCGAATCGGCCTGGCCCTCCTCGTCGAAGGCCATCACCACCACGGCGGCGCCGTAGGCGCGGCAGATCTTCGCTTCCGCGATGAACTTCTCCTCCCCCTCCTTGAGGGAGATCGAGTTCACGATCGCCTTGCCCTGCACGCATTTCAGGCCGGCCTCGATGACCGAGAATTTTGACGAATCGATCATCACCGGAACGCGGGCGATGTCGGGCTCGGCAGCGACGAGGTTCAGGAACTCGACCATCGCCTTCTGCGAATCCAGAAGGCCCTCGTCCATGTTGACGTCGATGACCTGGGCGCCGGCGGCGACCTGGTCGCGGGCGACATCCAGGGCGGCGGCGTAGTCGCCGTTGGTGACGAGCTTGCGGAAGCGCGCCGAGCCGGTGACGTTGGTGCGCTCGCCCACGTTCACGAACGGGATCTCGGGCGTCAGGGTGAACGGCTCGAGGCCCGACAGCCGCATCAAGGGCTTCACGCTCGGCACCCGGCGCGGCGCCTTGCCGGCGACCGCACCGGCGATGGCGCGGATGTGGTCCGGCGTGGTGCCGCAGCAGCCGCCGACCATGTTGACGAGGCCGCTCTCGGCGAACTCGCCGACGAGCTTGGCCATCGCCTCCGGGCTCTCGTCGTAGAGGCCGAACTCGTTCGGCAGGCCGGCATTCGGGTAGGCGCAGACCAGCGTGTCGCAGGTGCGCGACAGCTCGTCGATATGGGCGCGCATCTCGCGGGCGCCGAGCGCGCAGTTGAGGCCGAAGGTCAGCGGCTCGGCGTGGCGCAAGGAATGCCAGAACGCCGTCGGGGTCTGGCCCGACAGGGTGCGGCCCGACAGATCCGTGATGGTGCCGGAGATCATGATCGGCAGGCGGGTGCCGGTCTCCTCGAAGACCTGCCAGGCCGCCGCCACCGCCGCCTTGGCGTTCAGCGTGTCGAACACCGTCTCGATCAGGATCAGCTCGGCGCCCCCGGCGATCAGGCCGCGGACCTGCTCGGCATAGGCCTCGCGGACCTGGTCGAAGGTCACGGCGCGGTAGCCCGGATTGTTGACGTCCGGCGAGATCGACAGGGTGCGGTTCGTCGGGCCGATGGCGCCGGCGACGAAGCGGCGGCGCCCGTCCTGACCTTCGGCGAGGATCGCCGCCTCGCGGGCGAGGCGCGCGCCCTGCGCGTTCAGCTCGTGGATCACCGATTCCATGCCGTAATCGGCCTGGGCGATCGTGGTGCCCGAGAAGGTGTTGGTCTCGACGACGTCGGCGCCGGCGAGGAAGTAGTCGAGGTGGATCTGCCGGATCGCGTCGGGTTGACTGAGGATCAGCAGGTCGTTGTTGCCCTTCTGGTCGTGGGCGTGCTCGCGAAACCGCTCGCCGCGGAAGTCGGCCTCGGTCAGGCCGAGGCGCTGGATCACCGTGCCCATCGCCCCATCGAGGACGAGGATTTTCTCCGCCGCGCGCCGGCGCAGGGCGGTCAGGATGTCGGCACCGTCGGCGGGGCGGATATCGGTCATCGGGGTGGGGTTCCAGCGAGTGTCGGGCAGTACGATCGGTGCGGAATCGAGCCGGGCCGCGTGATGCGGCCCGGGTGACAGTCAATGGTGAGAAATTCGATGGTCAGGCCGCCGCCTTCTCCGCCGACGCCGGCGCCGCGCGCAGGCCCAGCAGATGGCAGATCGCGTAGACGAGGTCGGCGCGGTTCATGGTGTAGAAGTGGAAGTCGGTGACGCCGCGGTCAACGAGGTCGAGCACCTGCTCGGCGGCGACCGCCGCGGCCACCAGCTTGCGGGTGGCGACGTCGTCCTCCAGCCCCTCGAAGCGGGCGGCGAGCCAGTCCGGCACCGAGGCGCCGGTGCGGCGGGCGAAGTTGGCGGCCTGCTTGAAGTTCTGCACCGGCAGGATGCCGGGGATGATCGGGATGTCGATGCCGCGCGACTGCACCCGGTCGAGGTAGCGGAAGAACAGGTCGTTGTCGAAGAAGAACTGGGTGATGGCGCGGTCGGCGCCGCAATCGACCTTGGCCCTGAGCGCGTCGAGGTCCTGGTCGAGGGAGCCGGCCTCGGGGTGGCGCTCGGGATAGGCCGAGACCGAGACCTCGAAGTCGCCGATGCGCTTGATGCCCGCGACGAGATCGCAGGAGCGCTCGTAGCCGCCGGGATGCGCGGTGTAGGCGCTGCCGACCCCCTCCGCCGGATCGCCGCGCAGGGCCACGATGTGGCGCACGCCGGCCTCGTGGTAGGCCCGCACCACGTCGTCGACCTCGGACTTCGTCGCCGCCACGCAGGTGAGGTGGGCGGCGGGCTTCAGGTCGGTCTCGCGCACCAGGCGCGACACGGTGTTGTGGGTGCGCTCGCGGGTCGAGCCGCCGGCGCCGTAGGTCACCGAGACGAAGCTGGGGCCGAGGGGAGCCAGGCGCTCGATCGACGACCACAGGGTCGCCTCCATCTCGGGCGTCTTCGGCGGAAAGAACTCGAACGACACCCGGATCGGGCGGCGGCTCTCGCGGCTCGGGCGGAAGGCGGTGGGGTACATCGGCGGCCTCGGGCGAAAGGGCGAAAAGATCGGATCGTCAGGCGACGGCGCGGTCGGGCAGGCCGGCGGCCGCCTCCGGGTGATGGGCGAGCCACAGCGTGACGGTGAGCTGGTGCTCCGCAGCCCCGGAGGGCGCGAGGTGGCGCAGCCGCACGTCGGTGAGACCGGCCTCGGAGAGCCAGCCCGCGACCTGCTCGGGCGCGAATCCGAGGCGGCGATGCGCCTCGTCCGCGCGGAGGAATTCCAGGCTGTGGGGCGCGAAATCGACCACGAGGAGGCGGCCGCCGGGCGCGACGAGGCGGGCAGCCTCGCGTAGCGCCCGGGCCGGATCGTCGAGGTAGTGCAGCACCTGGTGGATCAGCACGAGGTCGAAGCTCGCCCGGCCGAAGGGCGGCGCGTGGATGTCGCCCTGGCGCAGGTCGATCCGGGTCAGGCCCTGGCGCTCCAGGTTGGCGCGGGCGACCGACAGCATGGCGTGGTTGGCATCCAGCCCCGTCGCCCGGGCGGCGCGGGGTGCGAGCAGCCCGAGCATCCGCCCGGTGCCGGTGCCGAGATCGACGAGGCTGCCGATCGGACCTCCCCCGAGCACGTCGAGCACCGCCGCCTCGACGGTGGCCTCCGGCACGTGGAGCGAGCGCACCCGGTCCCATTGCGGCGCCAGCCGCGCGAAGAAGTTTTGCGCGGCTTCGGCGCGCTGGGCCCGCACCGCCTGGAGCCGGGCCCGGTCCTCGGAGAGCGGCGGTGCGGCGGTGTCGAGCGCCGCGACGAGCGGGGCCACCAGCCCGGACACGCCCTCGCGCAGGCGGAAGAACGCCCAGGCGCCCTCGCGGTGGCGCACCACCAGCCCGGCCTCGACCAGCAGCTTGAGGTGGCGCGAGATCCGGGGCTGCGACTGGCCGAGGATGTCGGTGAGGTCGGAGACCGACAACTCGCCCTCACCGAGCAGCACCAGGATGCGCAGGCGCGTCTCCTCCGCCGCGGCGCGCAGCACGCCCAGGGCGTCGGCGAAGGGGACGGTGGCGGTCATCGCTGGGGGCTCCTCGCCTCCGACTTCAAACATAAAGATATCTTTATGTGAGGAATGCCGAGGGCGCAAGCGGTGTTCAGGCGTCGAGCGCGGGAAATGCGCCCGGGCGGTTTCGCCGAGCCGAAACCGCGGGCGTCGACCGTTGACCGCACCGGTGGCACTCCGGTATGTTCCCGCTTCGTTCGGGCTCATCCGCCCGTCCAGGAGCGTCCCGCTGCCATGGCGCAGGCCACCTCCGCCGGCAGATCCTCTTCCGGCAAGACGTTGTTCTTCTTCGAGAAGCCCTCGGCGATGCGCCAGGTGCAGCGGTTCTTCCGCTCGCCCAGCACGGTCTGCGTCGCCGCCGAGGGGCATCTCCTGGAGGTCGCCGAGCCCGGGGAGATCCGGCCGGACTGGAAGCCCTGGCGCTTCGAGGCGCTGCCGATCGCGATGGAGCGCCTGCCGGTCGCCCCCGGCCACGGGCGCTCGGGCCAGTCGCACGCGCCGAAGCTCGCGGCGATCCGCCAGGCGCTGGACGGGGTCGAGCGGGTGATCATCGCCACCGATCCGGGCCGCGAGGGCTCGATGATCGCCTGGGAGGTGCTGGAGCATCTCGGCTGGCGCGGCCGGGTCGACCGCCTGCGCCTCGGGGCGCTCGACGAGATCTCGATCCGCCGCGCCTTCGGGCTGCTGGCGCACGAGGACGATTCCGGCGAGCGCGACTACGCCGCCTATCTCGAGGCCCTGTGCCGACAGTACGAGGACTGGCATCTCGGCCTCAACGGCACGCGGGCGGTGTCCTTGCGCCTGCGCCCGCCGGCCTTCCGCGAGCCCTGGCGCTTCGGCGGGGTGCAGACGCCGACGCTGGCGATCCTCGCCGATCTCGAGGAGCGCATCCGCACCTTCGTGCCGCGCGACTTCTACAAGATCGCCATGCCGGTGACGACTGAGAGCGGGGCCGGCCTGACGCTGTGGCACGCGCCGAAGGAGAAGATCTTCGAACTCAAGGACGCCGAGACGATCCGCGACGCGGCCGAGGGCTGGGCCGGCCCGCTCGCGGTGGTGCAGAAGGACGTGCGGCGGGCACCGCCCAAGCTGTTCTCGAAGGACACCCTGGCGCGTGCCTGCGCCAAGCGCTTCGGCTGGGACCCGCAAGCGACGGCGCGCCACGCGCAGGCGCTCTACGACAAGGGCTATCTCACCTATCCCCGCACCGAATCGATCCACCTGCCGGAGTCGCAAGCCAAGGACGCCGGCGCGGTGCTCGCGGCGATCGCGACCGCCGACACGACCATCGCCGCCCACGTCCCGGCGACGCCGCAGATCCGCCGCGGGCCGAAGGGCCACTACGTCAAGGATCCGGGCGAGCACCACGCCATCGTGCCGTTGCGCAAGGTGCCGGGGCCCGGCGACGTCGCGCCCGACGCGCAGAAGCTGTGGCTGCTCGTGGCAAAGAACTTCCTCGCCGCGCACATGGCCGACGGGATCGACGCCCGCACCACGGTCACGGCCGAGGTCCCGACGCCGCTAGGCCAGAAGCGCTTCGTCATCACCGGCAGCGTGGTGAAGGTGCCGGGCTGGCGCGCCCTCTACGGCACCGAGGCCGACGAGGACGATGTCGTGCCCGGCAAGGCCAAGGCCGACGACGAGCCGACCACCGGCCGCCTGCCGCCGGTGCGCGACGGCGAGGCCGGCACCGGGGCTGAGCCCACGATCGAGACCGCCCGAACCGAGCCGCCGCGGCGCATCACCCGGGGCGAGTTGCCGGTGGTGATGGGCCGGCTGATCGACCAGGTCGAGGACCCGGCCCTGAAGCGGGCACTGGAGAACCCCGCCAACCCGACCGAGCCGAAGGGCCTCGGTACCGCCGCCACCCGCGACGCGGTGCTGCCGAAGCTGATGAAGAGCCACTACGTCACGCTTCTGAAGGGCAAGGACCCGGCGATCACCGTGACGGAGGTCGGCCTCGCCTTCGTCGCCGCGGTGCGCCGGGTGTTCCCGGCCTACGGCGACCCGGTCGGGCGGGCGGTGTTCGAATCGGAATTGGCCGAGATCGGCCGGGCGACGACGAAGGCGGAGGCCCTGCGCCGGGCGAACGCCTTTCGCCAGCGCACCCGCGAGCGGGTCGAGGCGCTGATCGGCGCGGTCTCGGGCGCCGAGCGCCTGGAGGTCGAGGGCGAGGCGCCGCCCCGCAGCGGCCGCGCGCCGACCGCCGCGATGGTGTCGTTCGCGAAGTCCCTCGCCGCCCGCAAGGGCATCCCCCTCCCCCCGGAAGCGACGCGCGACGCCGGCGCTTGCCGGGTATTCCTCAACACCCATGCCGGACCGAAACTTGCCCCGACCGGCGAGGGCGGCACCCGCCCGCCGACCCCGGCGATGCTGCGCTTCGCCGCCTCGCTCGCCCGCGAGAAGCGCCTGGAGGCGCTGCCGCCCGAGATCGAGACCGACTTTGCCGCCTGCCGCGCCTTCCTCGACGCCCATGCGGGCGGCGGCGAGGCCAAGGCGGGGAAGGCCGCGCCCGCCCGCGAGGCCCCGGCGAAGAAGGCCCGCCGCCCCCGCGCCACCGCGAGCCCGGCACGGGCGCCGCGCCGTCGCCGAACTGCCGCCGGCCCGTGAGGCGAGCGCCGGCAAACAATCGCCCGCGCGCCCGCACGAGACGGCTGGACAGGCGATCCGAGCGTCTCTATACCGCCGCTCAACGCCGCTGCCCCAGGCAGCCGGCGGGCCCGGGTAGCTCAGTTGGTAGAGCATGCGACTGAAAATCGCAGTGTCGGCGGTTCGACTCCGTCCCCGGGCACCACTTCCTTATCCTCGGTAAGGGTGGTGCCGTCCTGACGTCAGGACGATCTCTGGTGCTTGGACCGTCGCCTCGCGCGGCCGGTGCGCCCGGGTAGCTCAGTTGGTAGAGCATGCGACTGAAAATCGCAGTGTCGGCGGTTCGACTCCGTCCCCGGGCACCATTTCTTTTCTGAAATAGTCTGGCGGCTTCATTGGCATTTCCGAGATTGATTGCAATCTCCGCCAATCGACTACTGACAGGCATTCCTCGACGCAATTCACATCCTCCGCATCATTCCGGGGCCGCGCAGCGGAGCCCGGAATCCAGATACGCAGGTGTAGAAGGATGTGTCATACGACTTCCGAATGATCGCTTCGCGATGCGGAAGTCGGCTCCGCTCAGGCGCCGCGCGGGCTAGCGATAAGAGATCCGGAAGCAGTCTTCCGGATCTCTTATCAGAACCGATCCGCTTTCTTCTTCATCGACTGCGACTCTGGATTACAGGCTCCGCTGCGCGGCCCCGGAATGACGCGGTCTGTGATAGACATCGCTCTGAGCCTGAGTGCACTTTTCAAGCATCCCACTTCCCACTCATGACCTCATCCTGAGATCGCTGGCGGGAAGAAGCGGATCGTGGCGCCGCTACCCTACAACGACCGCTCACTCTTCAATGATGCCCGCCACTCCCATGCTGCATCGGCACCCCTCGCTGCGGCTCCGGCTGCAACGGCACCCCCTTCTGCAACGGCATCCGCACCCCGCCCTCGACCGGCGCCATCATGTTGTAGTTCATGTGGTGCATGATCCACACCGACCCGCCGAACAGCAGAAAGACGATCAGCACGCCGAAGGCCAGCGCCATGATGTTGTTGGTGTTGTCGGGTCCGCTGGTGAGGTGGAGGAAGAACACCAAGTGCACGCCCATCTGGGCGATGGCGAAGGTGAGGAGCGCGACGGGAATCGCCGGGACCCACATGATCTTGGTCTGCGCGACCCAGAACGAGGCGGCGGTGAGAAGCAGCGCCAGCGCGAGCCCGATCAGGTAGCTGCGCAAGCCCGTGCCGAATTCCTCGTGGGCGTACTCTTCGCCGGGGGCAAGGTCGGCATGCGCCCGGTCATGGGCGTCCCGGGTGTGGCTCATGCGGCGGACCCCATCAGGTAGACGACCGTGAAGACGGCGACCCAGACGATGTCGAGGGCGTGCCAGAACAGCGAGAAGCACATCACCCGGCGCAGGATGTCGGGTCGGAACCCCTTGGCGAAGACCTGCGCCATCATGGTGAGCAGCCAGAGCAGCCCGACCGTGACGTGCAGGCCGTGGCAACCGACGACGGTGAAGAAAGCCGACAGGAAGGCGCTGCGGGTCGGGCCGGCATCGCGGGCGAAGAGGTCGCTGAACTCGCGCAGTTCCAGCGCCAGGAATCCGGCGCCGAGCAGGAAGGTCGCCGCCATCGCGGCCTGGAAGGCGAAGGGGCGGCGGGCGTCGAGCGCCAGGGTGGCGATGCCGCAGGCGAAGCTCGAGAACAGGAGGAGGACCGTCTCGATCGCCACGTTGGTGACGTCGAACAGCTCCGCAGGGCCGGGCCCGCCGGCCGTGCCGCCCCACAGCACCGCGTAGGCCGCGAAGAACGCGGCGAACATCACGATGTCGCTGAGCAGGAAGATCCAGAAGCCGTAAGCAACGACGATGCGCTTCGGCGCCGGCCCGCCGATGCCGCGCCCGGTGGCGCGGGTCTCGCCCTCCCCCCGCGCGTGGTGGCCGAGATGGTTGGGGTCGCGCCGGATCGGCACGACGTCCGAACCGGTCCCCGGGATGGCCGCGGAGTGGCTCATGCGGCCTCCTTGCGGCGGGCCTGCTGCAGCGCCTCGAGGCGGCTCGCGCGGTTCTCGCGGTTGATACGGGCGACGGCGTCCGCCGGGATCTCGTACTCGACCCGGTCACGCCAGGCGAAGACCACGAAGGTGGCGAAGGCACCCGCGAGCCCGAGCGCGGCGAGCCACCAGATGTACCAGATCATCGCGAAGCCCACGAGGGTGGCGAAGAAGGCGCAGACGACGCCGGTCGGGCTGTTCAACGGCATCTCGACCGGCTCGTAATCCGGCTCCTCGCGCAGCCGCGCCTGCTCGCGGGCGCGCTGCTTGATCGCCCAGTACGCCTCCTCGCCCTCGACGTGGGGCATCACCGCGAAGTTGAACGAGGGCGGCGGCGAGGCGGTGGCCCATTCGAGCGAGCGGCCGTCCCACGGATCGCCGGTCGCGTCGCGCAAGGACTCGCGGCGGCGGATGCTGACGACGAGCTGCACCACCTGGCAGACCACGCCCGCCACCATCACGACGACGCCGAGGCTCGCCGCCACGATCCACGGATACCACTCGGCGACGGAGAAGTGCTGCAAGCGCCGCGTCATGCCCATCAGGCCGACGACGTAGAGCGGCGTGAACACCCAGACGTAGCCGACGAGGGAGAACCAGAACGCCGCCTTGCCCCACCACTCGTCGAGGGTGAAGCCGAAGGCCTTCGGGAACCAGTAGGTGTAGCCGGCGAACGCCGCGAACACGACCGCGCTGACGATGACGTTGTGGAAGTGCGCGACCAGGAACAGCGAGTTGTGCAAGACGAAGTCGGCCGGCGGGATCGCCAGCAGCACGCCGGTGGCGCCGCCGACCACGAAGGTGACGAGGAAGGCCACCGACCACAGCATCGGGGTCGTGAACCGCACCCGCCCGCCATACATCGTGAACATCCAGTCGAAGATCTTCACCCCCGTCGGTACCGCGATGATCATCGAGGTGATGCCGAACACGCCGTTGACGTCGCCGCCCGGCCCCATGGTGAAGAAGTGGTGCAGCCAGACCGTGAACGAGAGCAGGCAGATGGCGAGCGTCGCCCAGACCATCGAGCGGTAGGCGAAGAGCGGTTTCCCTGAGAAGGTCGAGATGACTTCCGAGAACACGCCGTAGGCCGGCAGCGCCAGGATGTAGACCTCGGGGTGACCCCAGCACCAGAACAGGTTCATGAACAGCATCGAGTTGCCGCCGGCCTCGTCGGTGAAGAAGTGGAAGCCGAGGTAGCGGTCGAGGGTCAGCATCGCGAGGGTCGCGGTCAGGATCGGGAAGGCTGCGACGATGAGGAGGTTGGAGGCGAGCGCGGTCCAGCAGAACATCGGCATGCGCAGGTAGCTCATGCCCGGCGCCCGCATCTTGAGGATGGTGGTGACGAGGTTGACCCCCGACATCAGCGTGCCGACGCCCGAGATCTGGATCGCCCAGAGATAGTAGTCGACGCCGACCCCGGGCGAGTACGTGGTCTCCGACAGCGGCGGCGACGGCCACCATCCGGTACGGGCGAACTCGCCCACCACCAACGAGACGTTGACGAGGAGCGCGCCGCTCGCGGTGAGCCAGAAGCTGACCGAGTTGAGGGTCGGGAAGGCGACGTCGCGCACGCCGAGCTGCAACGGCACGACGAAGTTCATCAGCCCGATCATGAACGGCATCGCGCCGAAGAAGATCATGATCGTGCCATGCGCCGAAAAGATCTGGTCGTAATGCTCCGGCGGCAGGTAGCCCGGGGCGTTGTAGGCCAGCGCCTGGTGCGAGCGCATCAGCACCGCGTCGGAGAAGCCGCGGATCAGCATGACGAGCCCGAGGAGCACGTACATCACGCCGATGCGCTTGTGGTCGACGGATGTGATCCACTCGCGCCACAGGTACGGCAGCCAGCCGGCAACCGCCACCCAGGCGATGACGCCGAGGACGACGAGGCCCACCAGGGCCGCGGCGACGAGGGGGATCGGCTGGTCGAACGGAATCGCCGACCAGGTCAGCTTGCCGAGCATGCTCACGAGCCCCCTTTGGGTTTGACGTTCGCCGGGGCGCCGTTGTCGCCCTCCCGGCCCGGGCCGGGGCCCTTCGGGATGGTCTGGTCGACGATGCGGGCAAATAGGTCCGGCTCGACGCTGCCATAGGTGACGGGCGTGTCGGCGACGCTCTGCTTGGCGAGTTCGCCGTAGGCCGGGGTGTCGAGGGGCGGACCGGCCTTGGCGCGCTGGATCCAGTCGGTGAAGGCGCCGTCCGGCACGATTCGGGCCGGGAACTGCATGTGCGGGAAGCCGTCGCCGCTGAAATGCGTCGACAGGCCGTGCAGCGTCGCCTCCTGGTCACCCATCAGGTTGAGCTGCGAGGTCATGCCCCGCATCGTGTAGATCATGCTGCCGAGCCGCGGCACGAAGAACGAGTTCCAGACGCTGCTCGACGTCAGAATGAACTGCACCGGGGTATTCACCGGCATGACGAGCTCGTTGACCGAGGCGACCTGCTGCTCGGGATAGATGAACAGCCACTTCCAATCGAGCGACACCACCTGCACCCGCAAGGGCGGCTTGTCGGACGGGAGCGGCACCGCCGGATCGAGCCGGTGCGCGCCGATCCACGCGATGCCGCCGAGGAACACGATGGTGAGGAACGGCACCGACCAGACCACGAGCTCGATCTTGCCCGAGAACGCCCAGTCCGGCCGGTAGCGCGCCTTCGTGTTCGAGGCGCGAAACCACCAGGCGAAGACCAGCGTGCCGACCATGGTCGGCAGGATGATCGCCAGCATGATGATCGAGGCGACGATCAGGATGTTGGCCTCGTCGGCGCCGACCGGGCCCTTGGCGTTGAGCAGGTTCATCTGGCAGCCGGACAGGGCGAGGCCGGCGGCGGCGACGATCGCGAGGCGGGGGAAAGCGGCGCGGCTCTTCGCACTCCGCCCTGGCGGCCGGGCTGCGTTCCGCCTCATCGGCGCGACGCTGCGACAGGCACGACCAAAGACTTGACGAGACCGTCTCGTGGCTGGCTGCGGTGCATACGGCCCTCCAGCGTATCCGATCGATCAACATCGTGTCGATCGGACCATCTATCCTCGTTGTGCCGTCGAAAGCGCCCGCCATGCACTGACGCATGTTAAGATCGGATGGATCGAAGCGCGGTAACTCCGGATCTTTGCCGGCGACAGACTGACGATCCCTCACCCGTGACTTTGACCTATGTGGTTGTCCAGGTCTCGGAAGCGCCGTCCTGTCGGGGCAACCGGCGCGGCCAGCGCGCCACCGCCAGGGCGAGGCCGAGTCCAGCGACGAGCCCGGCGGCCAGGAGAGGATTGCGGCGCGCGCCGATGACCACCCGCTCGATTCCCGCCTCGACCGTACCCGCCGCGTTGGCGAGCCCCGGCACCACCACCTGGTCGAGGATGCGCTTAGGTCCCGACGGGCCGGGAGGCTGCTCCAGCATGTAGTCGCGGGTCACGAGCATCGGCGTCGCTCCAGGATCTGTCGCATCCTAAGAGCTAACACGACGGATCCCGCCCTCCCCTATCATCCATCAACCCGAACCAGCGGAGCCGAGGAATGGCGAGATCCAGAGCAAGGCGCGTCTCGCTCAAGCCGTATGCGGGCCCGGCGGGGGGCTGGGGCTCGGCCCGCTCGGTCGGCAACATCCTGGCGCGCGAGAACGTGCTGGCGAGTGGCGCGCTGCTGCTGACCCGCCACAACAAGGTCGACGGCTTCCAGTGCGTCGGCTGCGCCTGGGTGAAGCCGGCCCAGCCGTTGCCGTTCGAGTTCTGCGAGAACGGCGCCAAGACGGTGGCCTGGGAGATCACCAACCACCGCTGCGGCCCCGAGTTCTTCGCAAAACATACTGTCTCCGAGCTGCGCGACTGGGACGATTACCACCTGGAGCAGCCCGGCCGCCTCACCCACCCGATGCGCTACGACCCCGGGACCGACAAGTACCGCCCGGTCTCGTGGGCGGCGGCCCTCGACGAGATCGCGAGCGAATTGCGCGCGAGCCGCGCCCGCGACCCGAAGCGGGCGGTGTTCTACTCGTCGGGCCGCTGCTCGAACGAGGCGAGCTACCTCTACGGGCTGTTCGCCCGGCTCTACGGCAACAACAACCTACCGGATTCCTCGAACCTCTGCCACGAGACGACCTCGGTGGCGCTGCCCGAGAGCATCGGCCAACCGGTCGGCAGCGTGTCGCTGGCCGATTGGGGCCACACCGACTGCATCCTGTTCTTCGGCCAGAACCCGGGCAGCAACAGCCCGCGCATGCTCCACCCGCTGCAGGAGGCGAGCGAGCGCGGCGTGCCGATCATCACCTACAACCCCTTGCGCGAGCGGGGGCTGGAGCGCTTCACCAACCCGCAATCGCCGACCGAGATGCTGACCTGGCACGAGACACGGATCAGCTCGCAGTACCACCAGGTGAAGGCCGGCGGCGACCTCGCGGCGCTCACCGGCATCTGCAAGGCGGTGCTGGAGATCGGCGATCTCGACGACGGCTTCATCGCCGAGCACACAAACGGCTTCGAGACCTTCGCCGCGTGGCTGCGCGCCCAGGATTGGGCCGAGCTGGAGCGCCGCGCCGGCCTGCCGCGGGCCGCCATGGAGGCGACGGCGGCGGTCTACGCCCGGTCGCGGGCGGTGATCGGCGTCTACGGTATGGGGCTGACGCAGCACCGCGCCGGGGTCGAGACGGTGCAGATGCTGGCGAACCTCCTCCTGATGCGCGGCAACATCGGCCGCAGCGGCGCCGGCATCTGCCCGGTGCGCGGGCATTCCAACGTCCAGGGCCAGCGCACCATGGGCGTCACCGAGAAGCCCGAGCTGGTGCCCCTCGATCGGCTGGCGCGGCAATACGGGTTCTCGCCGCCGCGGGAGGCGGGCTACACCAGCGTGGAGGCGTGCGAGGCGGTTCTCAGGGGCGAGGTCGATTGCTTCGTCGAGCTCGGCGGCAACTTCGTGCGCGCGGTGCCGGACCGCAGCCGCGTCGAGCCGGCCTGGCGGGGCTTGAGGCTGACCGTCAACGCCATCACCAAGCTCAACCGCACGGCTTTGGTCCCGGGCGAGATCTCCTACATCCTGCCGGTGCTCGGGCGGATCGAGACCGACCGCCAGGCGACTGGGATCCAGTCCCTGTCGATGGAGGACACGACCGGCTGCATCCACGGCTCGCGCGGGATGCGCCGCCCGGCCTCGCCTCACCTCCTCAGCGAGATCCGGCTCGTTGCGGAGCTGGGAAAGCGCGTGCTGGAGCCGAACCCGCGAGTCACGTGGGACGCGTGGTGCGACGATTACCGGCTGATCCGCGCAGCGATCGGCGAGACCTACCCGGAGACGTTTTACGATTACGACCGGCGGATGTGGGAGCCCGGCGGCTTCCAGCGCGCGTTGCCGGCCTGCAAGCGCCAGTGGCACACGAAGACCGGCAAGGCCAACTTCGTCACCCCGACGGGCCTCGACGAGGACGACGACATGCCCGGGGACGGCCCCGGCGTGCTGCGGATGATGACGTTGCGCAGCAACGACCAGTTCAACACCACGGTATTCGGCTACGACGACCGCTTCCGCGGCATCAAGGGCACCCGCGACGTGCTGCTGATGAACCGCCTCGACATCGACCGGCTCGGCCTCGCCGACGGGGCGATGGTGCGGGTGGAGACGGTGGCCGACGATGGCGTGCGGCGCGAGCTGCCGGGCTTGCGGATCGTCGCGTACGACATCCCCCTCGGCTGCGTCGGCGCCTACTACCCGGAGGCGAACGTGCTCCTGCCGCTCTGGCACTACGCGGTCGGCAGCATGACCCCGGCGGCGAAGTCGATTCCGGTGCGGGTGCACGCGATGGACGGCGACGCGGCCCGGACCCGGGACGGGCGGCCGCGGGCGAGCCTGCACCCGTGAGAAGGCGGGCGGTCCGCCCATCCTCCGGCGTCATCCCGGATCCCCGCCGTCGGCCCGCCCCGGGATGAGGCACGGGATCCTGATCGAACCGCTCGACCGTCGCGCGATCGACCCGGCGGTCAATGCGCTCCCTGCTGCTGCTTGGCCCGCGCGACGATCTGCGTCGGGTTGACGAAGCGCAGCGCGATCACCAGCCAGACCAGGGTGACGGCCATGTACACCACCGCCATCGCGTCGATCGACTGCCCGGCGCGGACGCCGGCGGCGAAGACCGCGTAGTAGAGCGCGACGACGAGCGTCTGGCTCGTCGGCCCGGCGACCAGGAAGGTCAGCTCGAACATCGCGATGGTGCGCACCAGCACCAGAAGAAGGGCGGCGAGGATGCCGGGGACGAGGAGCGGCAGGAGGATCCGCCAGAAGAGCTGGCGCGTGCCGGCGCCGAACACCCGGGCCGCCGCCTCGATGCGCGGGTCGATCTGCTCGATGAACGGGATCATCACCAGGACCACGAAGGGCACGCTCGGCACGAGGTTGGCGAGCACCACGCCCCACAGCGTGCCGGCGAGTCCCGCCCGGTAGAGAACGGTGGCGAGCGGGATGCCGTAGGTGATCGGCGGCACGAGCAGCGGCAGCAGGAAGACCAGCATCACCAGCCGCTTGCCCGGGAAGTCGCGGCGCGCGAGCGCGTAGGCGGCCGTGACCCCGAGGAGCCCGGAGAGGAAGACCACCAGGAACACCACCTGGAGCGTCACCACCAGCACGTCGCCGAGCTGGAACTCGTCCCAGGCCGCGGAATACCAGCGGGTGGTGAGGCCGAGCGGCAGCCAGGTGCCGAGCCAGCGCGTGGCGAAGGAGTTGAGCACCACCGCGGCGATCATCGCCAGGAGGTTGAGGCAGAACAGCAGCGTGACGGCCCACACCGCCATCCGCCACAGGCGCGAGGACAGGCCGGTGTCGCGGATCATCCCTTGGTGCCTCCGACGGGGCCGGTATAGAGGAGCGTGCGCCCCCAGAGCAGCAGGCCGACGATGGCGAGCTGGACCGCCGCCATGATCATCGCGATCGCGGAAGCGAGCGAGTAGTCGTACTCCTCGAACGCCGCCTGGTAGGCGGCGATCGAGATCACCCGCGTGGCGCCGGCCGGCGCGCCGAGGAGCACCGCCGACGGGAACACCGAGAAGGCCTGGACGAAGGACAGGCAGAAGGTCACGGCGAGGCCCGGCAGGATCAGGGGCAGGATCACCCGCGTGAAGCGCTGCCAGGCATTGGCGCCGTGCGTCGCCGCCGCCTGCTCGAGCGCCGGATCGATGCCGGTGACGGAGGAGAGCGTCAGCAGGAACGCGAACGGGAAGCCGGTGATGAGGAGCGAGGCGAAGACGCCCCAGTAGTTGTTGGTGAGCTTGAGCGGACCGCCGATCAGCCCGAGCCAGACGAGCGAGCGGTTGAACCACCCCTGCGGCCCGAGGAAGTTGAGGAGCCCTTCGGCGACCAGCACCGTGCCGAGCGTGATCGGCAGGACCAGGATGGTGGTGAGCAGGCGCTGGCTGCGCATGAGCCGCACCCGCAACGCGATCGGCACCGCCAGCGCCAGGTTGAGCAGCGTGACGGGGAGCGCGAGGCGCAGGGTGGCGGCGATGGTGTCGTAGAGGAACGGGTCGGAGAAGAAGCGGGCGTAGTTCGCCCACCAGGCCCCGGCCTTCGGTTGCAGCGACAGCACCAGCCCGTAGGCGAAGGGGTAGACGAACAGCCCGAGGATCGCCAGCAGCGCCGGCAGCACCAGGAGCGTGGTGCCGTCGAGCCCGCGCGCGGCGAGCCTCACCGAGAGCGGCGGCGTCTCGGACCGCGCCGCGGCCGGCGCGGTACCGGGGAGCGAGGCCGAGGTCACGCGGCCTCCCCGGGAAACACCAGGACCCGGGGCGAGGCGGCGGCGAGGCGAAGAACCTCGTCCTGCGCCACCAACCGGTCGGAGCGGAAGAACAGCTCGGTCCCGTCCTGCGCCACGGCGGTGCCGAAGAAGGCCCGGCCGCGATACTCGATGCTCGCGACCCGGACCGGCACGCCCTCGGGGGCCGGCGTCAGGTCCTCCGGGCGGATCGCCGCGACCGCCGGCGCGCCGGGGCTGACGCGCTCGCGCAAGGTGCCGGCGAGGCGGGTGCCGCAGACCTCGACCTCGGCCCGCTCGCCGTCGACCGCGACCGTCCGGCCGCGCAGGCGATTGCGAAACCCCATGAAGTCGGCGACGTCGGGGTGCGCGGGCCGCTCGTAGAGGTCCTCCGGCGTGCCGACCTGGCGGATGCGCCCGTCGCGCATCACCACGATCCGGTCGGCCATCGACAGGGCCTCGTCCTGGTCGTGGGTGACGTAGATCGTGGTCGAGCCGATGGCGTCGTGGATGCGGCGGATCTCGGCCCGCATCTCGAGCCGCAGCTTGGCGTCGAGGTTCGACAGGGGCTCGTCCATCAGCACCACCGGCGGCTCGATCACGATCGCCCGGGCGATCGCGACGCGCTGCTGCTGGCCGCCGGACATCTGGCCCGGGAGCTTTCCGGCCTGCGATTGCAGCCGCACCAGCGCCAGCGCGTCGTCGACCCGGCGCGCCGCCGCCTCGCCCTTGATGCCCCGCATGGCGAGGCCGAAGCCGACGTTCTTCGCCACGTTCATGTGCGGGAACAGCGCGTAGCTCTGGAAGACCATGCCGAAGCCGCGCTCCTCGGGCTTCAGCCGGTCGATGCGGCGCTCGCCGAGATGGATCGACCCGCCGGTGAGCGGCAGGAGCCCGGCGATGCAGTTGAGCGCCGTCGACTTGCCGCAGCCGGACGGCCCGAGGAGGGCGATGAACTCGCCGCCCCGGATCGTCAGGTCGAGCCCGTCGAGGGCGGTCATCGCGCCGAACCGGCGGCTCAGGCCGCTCAGCCGCAGGTCCTGCGGCGTCTCGTGATGGCGTGCCATCTCGTGTCCTCTCCTGCCGCGCGCCTCTTCTCGGGCGTCGGGCGCGGTCTATCGCTTCTTGCCGGAGCCGACCTGCTCGTCCCAGCGGCGGAAGGCCACCACCAGCTTGTCGGGGTCGAGCGGCATCTCGATCGGGTGCTCGGCGATCATCCGATCGTATTCCGGCCGGCCGAACTCCTTGATCGCCGCGCGGCTCTCGGGCGGGGCCATGTCGAGGGTGACGCCCTTCACCGCGGGGCCGGGATAGAAGTAGCCCTCGTCGTAGGTGTAGGCCTGCTGCGCCGGCTGGAGCAGGAACGCCATCAGGTCGAGGATGACCGCGAGCTTCTCGTCCGGCACGCCCTTCGGCACCGCCATGTAGTGGGCGTCCGCGACCCAGCGGAAACCTTTCAGCGTCCCGACCTTGGCCTCCGCCGGCACCACGCCGAGCACCCGCGGGTTGATGTCCCAGCCGGTGGTGGAGACGATGATGTCGCGGCTGCCCTCGCCGAGCTCCTTCATCGTCTGCGAGGTACCGCCCGGATAGTAGTCGACGGTCTCGCCGATCGCCCGCAGGTAGTCCCAGGTCTTGTCCCAGCCCTTGTCCGGGTCGGTCGGGTCTTTGTCGCCGAGGATGTAGGGCAGGCCCATGATCCAGGTGCGCCCGGGACCGGAATTTGCCGGGCGGGCATACATGAACTTGCCCTTGTTCTGGCGCGCCCAGGCAAGCAGTTCTTCTGCCGTGGTCGGCACCGTCTTCACCCGCTCGGGCATGTACTCGATCAGCGGCCCGGACGGGTACCAGGCGACGCACAGGCCCTGGCCCTGCGCCAGGCCGTTCAGCCGCAGCGCCGCGGGCTGGTAGATGTCGTCGGGCTTCGGCAGCTGGCCGGCATGGACTTTAAGATCGACCCAGAGCTTCTGCTCGATGCCGGCGGCGATGCCGTCGGTGCCGGTGAGCACGAGGTCGATGTCGACCCGGCCGGCGGCCTGCTGCGCCTTGAGCTTCGAGGGCAGTTCCGGGGCCGGCGCCTTGGTGAAGGCGAAGCGCGAGACGATGCCGGGCCGCGCCCGCCGGTAGGCCTCGATCGCCTTCTGGGTCAGCGCCAGGTTGCCGGCGACGTCGACCACCGTGACGACGACGGGCGATTTCGGCAGGGGCAGCTGGGCGCTGGCCCGGCCCGTGAGGGCGAGCCCCGCGCCGGCCGCGAGCCCCGCGACCGCGCTGCGGCGTGTGATCGTCATGTTTCCCCCGCTCGTCCGCCTGGGCTCTGCCGGCCCTCGATCGGCCACGGATCGCTCCGCGGTTTCGATCCATTGGTGCACTAATATTTTAGGGCGTCAAGTCTGACGGAAGGAAAGGTCCGTTGTGACGCGCGCCTCTGAACCCTCCCCCCTCCGCGGGGGAGGGCGGCCCCCGCGCCAGCGGTGGTCGGGAGAGGGGACGCCGCTTCCGGATGAAGCGGAACCGTTCTGAAGGGCGCCACTCCGAAGGGTGCCGCCTGGATCAGCGTCGCGCTGCCCCTCTCCCGGCCTACTCCGTAGGCCACCCTCCCCCGCAGAGGGGGGAGGGTTCACCGAGCGGCGCGTTTCAGGCGTACATCGCCTTGAGATCCAGCGTGCTCTCGCGCCCGACCGCGTCGTAGTTCTGCTCCAGCCAGGCCTTCGCCGCATCACGGCCCGCATCGCGCAGGTGGAGGAAGAACGGCCATTGTGCCCGCAGCCGCGAGGAGGCGGAGGCGTCGTCCAGCGCCGAGCCGCTGCCGTCGATGCGGTGGAGCAGCACCTGCTTGTAGGCGTTCGAGCGCCCGAGCACGCCGTCCTCGATCAGGCCGTCGACGAAGTCGATCGACCGCAATTCGCGCAGCAGGTTGGCGTTGAAGGTGATCTCGTTGAGCCGGTCGCGGATCTCGGCCGGGCTGCGGGGCGTCTCGCGGCGCTCGACCGGGTTGATCTGGACGAGCAGGATGTCGGGCGAGCGGGCGCCGTGATAGAGCGGGTAGAGCGGCGGGTTGCCGAGATAGCCGCCGTCCCAGTGCGGCACCCCGTCGATCTCCACCGCCTGGAACACCGTCGGCAGGCAGGCCGAGGCCATCACGTGGTCGACCGTGAGGTCGGGCCGCTCGAACACCGCGAGCTTGCCGGTCCAGACGTTGGTGGCCGAGATGAACAGGTCGGCCGGCCCGTCCCGGCGCACGGCGTCGAAATCGACCGTGTCGACGAGCGCCCGCTTGAGCGGGTTGATGTTGAGCGGGTTCGCCATGTAGGGGCTGGCGACCGCGTTCCAGAACGCCCCGGCGGGAGTCTTCTTCCAGAAGCTCATCACCCCGTCGACGAAGGTCTGCTGCGCCTGCGGCAGGTCGGCATCGAGGCTGACCTCGCGCCAGAACGCCTCCAGGCGCTCGCGCGCGCCATCGGGACCGCCGCGCAGCCAGCCGTCGACCATCACGACGGCGTTCATGGCGCCGGCGCTCGCCCCGGTGATCGCCTCGAAGGCGAGGCGGCCATCCTCGATCAGGGCGTCGAGCACGCCCCAGGTGAAGGCGCCGTGGGCGCCGCCGCCCTGGAGCGCGAGCGCGATCGGCTTCTCGGCCCGGGGACCGACGAGGCCGCGGCCGAGGGGGCCGGAGGCCGCCTGCCGGCGAGCCTCGCCGGCAGCATCGGGGACGTTCGCCCCGCGGGAGTCGGCCTCGAGGGTAGAGGCCTCTTGGGGAAAGCTCGTATCCGTCATGTCCGGGATGTGGTGTGTTGCGCTGCGAAAGCAAATGGTGCGCCGCAACGTCGCGCCGGCGGACCCGGCGTCACGCGCTTGACGCGTGCGATCGCCATCCTCAGCTAAGACGGTGATCCGGGCCGGGATAATCCCGGCGAGGGCGCCTGGGGGAAGGGTTTGGCAAGGATGTCGCAGCATCCCGGGGTTCATCGATCCGGACCGCGGCCCACCCCGTCTGCGCATACGAAGCGATTTCCACCACGCCCTGAAATGCTCTAGACGGTTGTCACGCCGCGACTGAGTGCACCTCACGAAGCTCCCGCTGCGCTGACGCCGCCACGGCGAGCGATGACGGTGACCGGGAGTTTCGTGAGAGACACTGAAGCGACCCCGAAGACTCTAGCGAACGACCCCCGAAGGTATCCGATGGAAGCCATGGAAGCCCTCGCCGCGACCGCCCCGGCGGACGCCGCTCCCGAGATCGCCGGCCCGAGCCCCCGGCACCGCACCGTCGGCGTCCGGATCGGCGAGGGCGAGGGCGCGGTGGTGATGGGCGGCGGCGCCCCGATCGTCGTGCAGTCGATGACCAACACCGACACCGCCGACATCGACGCCACGGTGGCGCAGGTCGCCGCCCTCGCGCGGGCCGGCTCCGAGGTCGTACGCATCACCGTCGATCGCGACGAGGCGGCGGTGGCCGTGCCGAAGATCCGCGAGCGGCTCGACCGCATCGGCGTGCACGTGCCGCTCGTCGGCGACTTCCACTACATCGGCCACAAGCTCCTCTCCGACCACCCGGCCTGCGCCGAGGCTCTGGCGAAGTACCGGATCAACCCGGGTAACGTCGGCTTCAAGGAGAAGAAGGACCTCCAGTTCGGCACCATCGTCGAGCTGGCCGCCCGCTACGGCAAGGCCGTGAGGATCGGTGCCAACTGGGGCTCCCTCGACGAGGCGCTCCTCACCCACATGATGGACGAGAACGCCAACTCGGCGCGTCCCCGCGACGCCCGCGCCGTCATGCGCGAGGCGATGGTGCAGTCCGCTCTCCTGTCGGCCGACCGGGCGGTGGAGATCGGCCTGCCCAAGGAGCGCATCGTGCTCTCGGCCAAGGTCTCGGCGGTGCAGGACCTGATCGCGGTCTACCGCGAGGTGGCGCGCCGCTCGGACTACGCCATCCATCTCGGCCTGACCGAGGCCGGCATGGGCACCAAGGGCATCGTGGCGGCCTCCGCGGCGATCGGCGTGCTGCTCCAGGAGGGCATCGGCGACACGATCCGCTACTCGCTCACCCCGGAGCCGGGCGGCGACCGCACCGTCGAGGTGAAGGTGGCCCAGGAACTGCTCCAGACGATGGGCTTCCGCACCTTCGTGCCGCTGGTCGCCGCCTGCCCGGGCTGCGGCCGCACCACCTCGACGGTGTTCCAGGAGCTCGCCCGCGACATCCAGAACTGGATCACCACCTCGATGCCGGAATGGCGCAAGACCTATCCGGGGGTCGAGGGCCTGAACGTCGCGGTCATGGGCTGCATCGTCAACGGCCCGGGCGAGTCGAAGCACGCCGATATCGGCATCTCGCTGCCCGGCACCGGCGAGACCCCGACCGCCCCGGTCTTCATCGACGGCAAGAAGGCGATGACCCTGCGCGGCCCGACGCTGGCCAAGGACTTCGAGGGCATCGTCATCGACTACATCGAGCGGCGCTTCGGGCAAGGTAACCGCAGCGCCGCCGAGTGAGGCGGAACTGCGGGAAGTTAGATGACGGAGGGGCAGGCGCGCCGCCTTGCGCCCCTCCGGGCCCGTGCTACAATCCTGCCACAATGAGGCCTGGCGGACGCGCCGGGCCGCTTTAGGATTCGAGCCCGCCACCCGGCCCATCAGCGCGCTTGGCGGCAATCCCGGCCGCCCGCGGGCGCATCCCCGAACAGACATGACACAGTCAGCCGCACCCACGGGCGGACCCGTCGCGCCACCCGATTCCCTCACCCCGCCGAGCGGCGGCCCGCCGACCAAGGCCGGCAGCGTCGACGAGGCCGAGGGCCACGGCCACGCGAAAGCCAGCTTCTGGACCCTGTTCCTCGGCTCGGTCGGCGTCGTCTACGGCGATATCGGCACGAGCCCGCTCTATGCGTTCCGCGAGGCGCTGGCGCCCGGCCGGGCCGACGGCGTGCTCACCGGCGAGGAGGTGCTCGGCACCGTCTCGCTGCTGCTCTGGGCGCTCGTGCTCATCGTCACCATCAAGTACGTCCTGCTGCTCCTGCAGATGGACAACAAGGGCGAGGGCGGCATCCTCTCGCTGATGGCGCTCGCCCGCAAGGCGCTCGGCGGCTCGCACATCGTGTTCATGCTGGGCCTGTTCGGCGCCGCCCTGTTCTACGGCGACGCGATCATCACCCCGGCGATCTCGGTCCTGTCGGCGGTGGAGGGCCTGAAGCTCGTCACCCCCGCCCTCGACCACTACGTCCTGCCGATCACCATCGCGATCATCCTGCCGCTGTTCCTGGTCCAGAGCCGGGGCACCGCCAAGATGGCGACGTTCTTCGGCCCGATCATGCTGGTGTGGTTCACGGCGCTGATGCTGGCGGCCCTGCCGCACATCGCGCGCACCCCGCAGGTGCTGTGGGCGCTCAATCCGTGGCACGCGGTGCATTACCTGCTCGGCCACGGCACCGGCGCGCTCGTGGCGCTGGGCGCGGTGTTCCTGGCGGTGACCGGGGCCGAGGCCCTGTTCGCCGATCTCGGCCATTTCGGCCGCCGGCCGATCCAGACCGCCTGGATCGCCCTCGTCGGCCCGGCGCTCGCGGTCAACTATCTCGGCCAGGCCGCCCTGGTGCTCGCCGAGCCGGGCACGACCGACCCGTTCTTCCAGCTCGTCCCCGAATGGGGCCTGCTGCCGATGGTGCTGCTCGCCACCGCCGCCACCGTCATCGCCAGCCAGGCGGTGATCACCGGCGCGTTCTCGCTCTCGCGCCAGGCGGTGCAGCTCGGGCTGCTGCCGCGGCTCGAGATCCGCCACACCTCGGAATCGCATTCGGGCCAGATCTACCTGCCGCAGATCAACACCCTGCTGATGCTCGGCGTGGTGATCCTGGTGGTGCTGTTCCGCTCCTCCTCGGCGCTCGCCTCGGCCTACGGCATCGCCGTCACCGGCACGATGCTGATCACCGCCGGCCTCGCCTTCCTGGTGCTGTGGCGGGTGTGGAAGTGGTCGCCGCTCGCCGCCGGCGCCGCGATGGTGCCGTTCATCGCCGTCGAGCTGCTGTTTCTGGTCTCGAACCTGCTCAAGGTCTTCGAGGGTGGCTACATGCCGCTTCTGCTCGCCGGCGTGCTGGTGGTGCTGATGTGGACCTGGGTGCGCGGCGTCACCATCCTGTTCAACAAGACCCGCAAGACCGACGTGCCGCTGACCGAGCTCGTCGCGATGCTGGAGAAGAGCCCGCCGCACCACGTCCGCGGCACCGCCGTCTTCCTCACCAGCGACCCCGAGACGGCGCCGGCGGCGCTGCTGCACAACCTGAAGCACAACAAGGTGCTGCACGAGAAGAACGTCGTGCTCACGGTCAAGACCATCGACCTGCCGCGCCTCAACGACGCCGACCGGGTGCGGATCGAGCCGATGGGCCCGCATTTCTGGAAGGTCGTGATGAAGTTCGGCTACATGGAATCGCCGAACATCCCGAAGGGCCTGGCGCTCCTGCGCAAGCAGGGCTTCAAGTTCGACATCATGGCGACGTCGTTCTTCCTGTCGCGGCGCTCGATCCGCCCGGCGGCGCAGTCCGGCATGCCCCTGTGGCAGGACCGGGTGTTCATCACGCTCGCCCGCAACGCCAACGACGCGACGGACTTCTTCCAGATCCCGACCGGGCGCGTGGTCGAGGTCGGCACCCAAGTCACTGTCTAAAAAGGTCACGGTGTAGATGGGCGCCCTCGACGGCAGGCGGATCCTCCTCGTCATCGGGGGCGGCATCGCGGCCTACAAGTCGCTCGACCTGATCCGGCGCCTGCGCGAGCGCGGCGCCTCGGTGCGCTGCGTGCTGACCAAGGGCGCGCAGGAATTCGTCACCCCGCTCGCCGCGGCGTCGCTGTCGGGCCAGCGCGCCCATACCGACCTGTTCGACCGGGCCGACGAGGCGGATATCGGCCACATCAAGCTCGCGCGCGACGCCGATGCGGTGGTGGTGGCGCCGGCCACCGCCAACACGCTCGCCCGCATGGCCGGCGGCCACGCGCCGGACCTCGCCTCGACGGTGCTGCTCGCCACCACCCTGCCGATCCTGATCGCGCCGGCGATGAACGTGCGGATGTGGCTGCACCCGGCGACGCAGCGCAACCTCGCGTTGCTCAAGGGCGACGGCGTCGCGGTAGTCGGGCCCAATGTGGGCCGGATGGCCGAGGCCGAGATCGGTCCCGGCCGGATGGCCGAGCCCGACGAGATCGCCGACGCGGTGGAGACCCTGCTGGGCGCGCGGCCAGAGGACAGGCCGCTCGCGGGCCGCCACCTCCTCGTCACCTCCGGGCCGACCCACGAGCCGGTCGACCCGGTGCGCTACCTCGCCAACCGCTCGTCGGGCAAGCAGGGCCACGCCATCGCGGCGGCGGCAGCCGCGGCCGGCGCCCGGGTGACCCTGGTCTCGGGCCCCGTGACCCTGCCCGACCCCCCGGGCGTGACGGTCAGGCGGGTCGAGACCGCCCGCGAGATGCTGGCGGCGGTCGAGGCGGCGTTGCCGGCCGACATCGCGGTCTTCGCCGCCGCCGTCGCCGATTGGCGCCCGGCGGCCTTCGGCGAGGAGAAGATCAAGAAGGGCCCGGACGGCCCCCCTCCCCTGGCGCTCACCGAGAATCCCGACATCCTGGCGACGGTCGCACGGCGGCGCGAGGGGCGACCGCCCCTGGTGGTCGGCTTTGCCGCCGAGACCACCGACGTGATCGCCCATGCCCGCGCCAAGATCGCCCGCAAGGGCTGCGACCTCATCGTCGCTAACGACGTCTCGACCGCCACCGGGGTGATGGGGGGCGACCGCAATGCCGTCCACCTGATCGGCCGTGACGGCAGCCTCGAGACCTGGCCGGACCTGCCCAAGGACGAAGTCGCTCGCCGCCTCGTCGCGCGGCTCGCCGCGCTGGCGCCCCCCGTCTGACGCAAGATATCTCAGGTCGTCCCGTTGGCGTCCGCGGATCCGGCATTATCTCTCCGCCTCCCGCCGGGAGGTCCGCCGTGCCCACCATCCTCGTCGTCACGCTGATCTGCGCCTCCTCCCTGGCGCCGCAGGATTGCACCCGCGACACCGCCCAGGACGTGATCACCCACCCGGCCCACTCGCCGCAGGAATGCATGCTGCTCGGGCCCGCCATCGCCGCCGGCTCGGGCCGCGGCACCGAGGCCGGCACCTACGTCAAGACCCTGTGCGAGCGGCGGCGCTAGAGCGTTTTCCGACGAAATGGATACCGGTTCGTCGCGGAAAATGCGGCAAAATCAAAGACCTGGAGAGCTGCGCGATTGCAACGCCACGGTACACGACACTGTCAGTTACGGTACCGACCGGGCCACGATCCGTCGTAAGCCACCCTCCTTTCCGAGTCCGGAAAGGGGCGGCGGCTCACGATGAGGCGGTGGCCTCTCGACGCCGGAGCCTACAGCGTCCTGTACCGTGCGACGCAGGGCCGGAGCGAATCACCGCATCCATCCACGATCTCGCTATCGAAGCCTTGGGCACCGAGGAGCTTGGACACTGAGGTGCAGGACATCCCTGCAACCCGGATCGTCCCCGCCCGCGAGACCGCCTCGGGGGCGGCGTCCATCCGGAGTCGACCGCCGGCGCGGCCCGCACACGCTCCCGTGCGCCGCCTTGCCATCCCACCCCCGATCGGATAAAGGCCCGCCCATCCCACACGCGGAGCCGGCCTCATGCCTGAATGAGGCGTTTCCGGTGGCCGGTCGTCACTTGGCACTCCGCCTCTGGCGCCGGTCGCTTCCTCCGCGGCGGATCAACCGGAGAGAACACAGACCATGGCCCTTCCCGACTTCACCATGCGCCAGCTGCTCGAGGCCGGCTCGCACTTCGGCCACCAGTCGCACCGCTGGAACCCGAAGATGCAGTCGTACATCTTCGGCACCCGCAACAACATCCACATCATCGACCTCGCCCAGACCGTGCCGGCGCTCGCCCAGGCGCTGCAGGCGGTGAGCGACACCGTCGCCAAGGGCGGCCGCGTGCTGTTCGTCGGCACCAAGCGCCAGGCCGCCGACACCATCGCGGACGCGGCCAAGCGCTCGGCCCAGTACTACGTGAACTCGCGCTGGCTCGGCGGCACGCTGACCAACTGGAAGACCATCTCGGGCTCGATCCAGCGCCTGCGCAAGGTCGACGAGATCCTCGGCGGCGGCGGCCAGGGCCTCACCAAGAAGGAGCGCCTGATGCTGTCCCGCGAGAAGGACAAGCTCGAGAAGGCGCTCGGCGGCATCAAGGACATGGGCGGCGTGCCCGACCTGCTGTTCGTGATCGACACCAACAAGGAGCAGCTGGCGATCAAGGAGGCGAACCGCCTCAAGATCCCGGTGGCGGCCATCGTCGACACCAACTGCGACCCGGACGGCATCACCTACGTGGTCCCGGCCAACGACGACGCCGGCCGCGCCATCGCGCTCTACTGCGATCTCGTCGCCCGCGCGGCGATCGACGGCATCTCGCGCGGCCAGGGCGCGCTCGGCATCGACCTCGGCGAGTCCGACGAGCCGATGGCCGAGGAGCTGCCCCCGCTCGCCAACGAGCCCGAGGTGGTGCCGGTCGACGTCACCGAGCCGTATGTCGGCGAGCCCTTCGAGCTGCTGGCCGCCCCCCGCGGCGCGCCGGACGACCTGACCAAGCTCACGGGCGTCGGCCCGCAGCTGGTGCAGAAGCTCAACGACGCCGGCGTCTACCACTACTGGCAGGTCGCCGCGATGACGCCCGAGGACGTCGCCAAGGTCGACGGCGAGCTGAAGCTCAACGGCCGCATCGAGCGCGACGGCTGGGTGAACCAGGCCCGCGGCTTCGTCGAGGCCGCCGCGGCCGCGTGATCCCGGCACGGATCGCACGCGGAGCGCGTTAGCGCCCCGCGAACCTGACGCTTTCAGAAGCCCGGCGCCGCCACGGTGCCGGGCTCCCTTTATCCGCCGACCGGCCCCCTCGGGCGGGCCGGGGCGCCAATCGAGAGGATCCCACGATGGCCAACATCACGGCAGCGATGGTCAAGGAGCTGCGCGAGAAGACCGGCGCGGGCATGATGGACTGCAAGTCGGCCCTCAACGAGACCGCCGGCGACCTCGAGGCGGCCGTGGACTGGCTGCGCAAGAAGGGCCTCGCCAAGGCCGCCAAGAAGGCCGGCCGCGTCGCCGCCGAGGGCCTGGTCGCGGTCGAGTCCGCCGGCCACCACGCCGCGGTGCTCGAGGTGAACTCCGAGACCGACTTCGTCGCCCGCAACGACGGCTTCCAGGCCTTCGTCCGCGAGGCCGCCAAGCTCGCGCTCACCGCCGGCGACAGCATCGAGACCCTCGAGGCCGCCAAGTTCCCCGGCGCCGCGACCACGGTGAAGGACAAGCTCCAGGAGCTGATCGCTACCATCGGCGAGAACATGACGCTGCGCCGCGTCGCCAAGCTCCAGGTCGAGAAGGGCGTGATCGCGTCCTACGTGCACGGCCAGGTCTCCGAGGGCCTCGGCAAGATCGGCGTGCTCGTCGCGCTCGAGTCGGCCGGCGACGTGACCGTCCTCAGCCAGCTCGGCCGCCAGATCGCCATGCACGTCGCGGCGACCAACCCGGTGGCCCTCGACGCCTCCGGCGTCGACGCCGCCACGGTCGAGCGCGAGAGCAACATCCTGCGCGAGAAGAACGCCGGCAAGCCCGACCACGTGATGGCCAAGATCGTCGAGAGCGGCCTGAAGAGCTACTACAAGGAGGTCACCCTCCTCGAGCAGCCCTTCGTGCACGACGGCTCGAAGACCGTCTCGCAGGTGCTCAAGGAGGCCGAGGGCAAGGCCGGCGGTCCGGTCAAGCTCACCGGCTTCGTCCGCTACGCCCTGGGCGACGGCATCGAGAAGGAAGAGGCCCCCGACTTCGCCGCCGAGGTCGCGGCCGTCGCCAAGGGTTGACGCCAAGGGCCAACGCCAAGGGTCAACGCCAACAGTTGATCGGACCAGCCGCGCATCGCGCGAAGGTCGAGGAGGGGGCCCGCCCGGCGGGCCCCCTTTTTCGTGCCCGGATTCCCGCAGCGCCGGGCCGCGGATTCCGCTCCGGCGGCGCCTCGACGGGCCGGGATCGACAGGCTAGAACCCGGCCGACTCGCAACGACACTCGACGCCGACAGTGGCCGCCCCGCGGGCGGCCGGAGGAGCCCCCATGCCGGACAATCCCCTGCCGGAGCAACGCTCGACCTCCTTCCGCCGCGTGCTGGTGAAGCTCTCCGGCGAAGCGCTCGCCGCCCCCGACGGCTACTGGCTGCACCCGCCGACCCTCGCGGCGCTCGCCGACGACATCGCCCGGGCGGTGGAGAAGGGATTCGAGATCGCGCTCGTGGTCGGGGGCGGCAACGTGATCCGCGGCGCCCGCGTCTCGGCCGCCGGCTGGATCGACCGCGCCACCGGCGACTCCCTCGGCATGATGGCGACGGTGATGAACTCGCTGGCGCTCGAGACCGCGCTCAACGCCGCCGGCGTCACCGCCCGCACCATGTCGGCGGTGTCGATGCCGACGATCTGCGAGACCTACGCCCGCCAGCCGGCCCTGCACCACCTCGACAAGGGTCAGGTCGTGGTGCTGGCCGGCGGCACCGGCAACCCTTACTTCACCACCGACACCGCCGCGGTCCTGCGCGCCGCCGAACTGAAATGCGACGCGGTGCTGAAGGCGACCCAGGTCGACGGCGTCTACTCGGCCGACCCGAAGACCAACCCGGACGCGGTGCGCTACGAGCGCCTGAGCCACGACGAGGCGATCGCCCGCGACCTCAAGGTCATGGACACCGCCGCCTTCGCGCTCGCCCGCGACGGCGGCCTGCCGCTGATCGTCGGCTCGGTCCACGCGCCGAGCTCGGTGACGGCGATCCTCACCGGTGCCGCGCCCTCGACCCTGGTGGCGCCCTAGAGGCGCCGCACCCGGGCCGCGACCGCACCGGACGATTTGCGGCAGGTCGGGTTTTGGTTCATTGAAGCCGGATCAGGGCGGGCCCGGCACGGGCGCGCCCTACCTCCCCTTCTCCTCAAGATGCCTCGGGACGCGCAGGAATGGCCTCTCCTCCCCCCTTCGACCTCAACGACATCAAGCGGCGCATGCAGGGCGCGCTGAACTCCCTCAAGCACGACCTCGGCTCGCTGCGCACCGGCCGGGCCACGCCCTCGCTCCTCGACCCGATCCAGGTCGACGCCTACGGCGCCGCGATGTCGATGGCGCAGGTCGCCACGATCAGCGTGCCGGAGCCCCGCCTGCTGAGCGTCTCGGTCTGGGACCGCGGCATGGTGGCGGCGGTCGAGAAGGCGATCCGCGAATCCGACCTCGGCCTCAACCCGATGACCGAGGGCCAGACCATCCGCCTGCGCATCCCCGAGATGAACGAGCAGCGCCGCAAGGAGATGGTCAAGGTCGCGCACAAGTACGCCGAGGAGGCCCGCGTCGCGGTCCGCCACGTCCGCCGCGACGGTCTCGACCACCTGAAGAAGCTCGAGAAGGACGGCGCCATCAGCCAGGACGACGAGAAGCGCCAGGCCGACCAGGTGCAGAAGGCGACCGACCAGCACATCGCCGAGGTCGACCAGACCCTGGCGTCGAAGGAAAAGGAGATCATGCAGGTCTGACACCGGCCGGCATGACGGGAAGAAGCGCGTGGGGAGCGCGGAGCCGGGACGCGGCTCCGCCGGGGTCGGGGCCAGCATGGCAGGCGACAGCGAGACGGTGACCCTGCTGGAGGCAGGCCAGGACGAGGCCGTCACGGCGGCAGGCCCCGCGCCGGGCGGGAGCCGCCCCGGCGGGGCGATGCCGAGCCACGTCGCCATCATCATGGACGGCAACGGCCGCTGGGCCGCCCGCCGCGGGCTGCCGCGGGTCGAGGGCCACCGCCGCGGGGTCGAGGCGGTGCGCCGCGCCGTGCGCTCGGCGATCGACCTGCGCATCCCCTACCTGACGATCTACAGCTTCTCCTCCGAGAACTGGCGCCGGCCCGCCGCCGAGGTGGCGGACCTGATGGGCCTGCTCAAGCTGTTCGTGCGCCGCGACCTCGCCGACCTGCACGCCAACGGCGTCCGGGTGCGGATCATCGGCGAGCGCGCCGGCCTGCCGGGCGACATCGCCGGCCTCCTGCGCGAGGCCGAGGAGCGCACCGCCCGCAACACCCGGCTGACGCTCGTGGTGGCGTTCAACTACGGCGGGCGCCAGGAGATCCTGCGCGCCGTGCAGAGCCTCGCCCGGGCGGTCGCCGAGGGCCGGCTCGCGCCCGACGCGATCGACGCGGCGGCGCTCACCGGCGCCCTCGACACCGACGGCATCCCCGATCCCGACCTCGTCATCCGCACCTCCGGCGAGCAGCGGGTGTCGAATTTCCTGACCTGGCAGACCGCCTATTCCGAGTTCGTGTTCGTGCCGGATTTCTGGCCCGACTTCGACCACGCCACGTTCCTCGCCGCGATCGGCGAGTTCCAGAACCGCGACCGCCGCTTCGGCGGCCTCAGCGCCCGGGCGGGATGATGGCGGGCGACGGCACGAAAGCACCCGGCACGGCAGCCCCCGCGGGACGGCCGGCCTGGCCGGCGACGGAACTCGGCGCCCGCACGGTGTCGGGCATCGTGCTCGGCCTCCTGGTCCTCGGCGCGACGCTGAACGGCGGCTGGATCTTCGCGGTCGTCTGGTTCCTCGCCGGCCTCGCGGTGGTCGGCGAGTGGATGGCCATCACCCGCACCGCGCCGCACCGGCCGCTGCTCGCGCTCGCGGGCCTCGTCCTCCTCGGCGTGGTGGTCGGCGCGCGGCTCGCCGCTCCCCTCCCCTGGCTGGTCGGCGCCGTGGTCGCCGGCCTCGCGCTCTTGGCGCTCGTCGCCCGCCCGGCCTCGGGGCGGATCTGGGCGCCCTCGAGCCTCGCCTGCGCCCTCGTCGTTGCCTTGGTGCCGGTGCTGCTTCGCGACGATCCGCGCATCGGCCTTGCCGGCCCGCTCTGGCTGTTCGGCGTCGTCTGGACCACCGACATCGCCGCCTATTTCACCGGCCGCACCCTCGGCGGGCCCAAGCTCTGGCCGGCGGTGAGCCCGAAGAAGACCTGGTCGGGCTTCTGCGGCGGGCTCCTCGCCGCGACCCTCGTCGGCGGCGCGGTCGCGGCCGGCGCGCGCCATCTCGGCGCCACCGAGGCGCTGTCGGTCCCCCTCGCGGCCGCGCTCTCGGCGCTGGGCTCGGTGATGAGCCAGGGCGGCGACCTCGCCGAATCGGCCCTCAAGCGCGCCTACGGCGCCAAGGATTCCGGCCGCCTGATCCCGGGCCATGGCGGCGTGATGGACCGCCTCGACGGCTTCTTCGCCGCGGCCCTCCTCGCCGGCCTCCTGCTCGCCGGCCTCACTCTCACGGCACATCCATGACCCTCACAGTCTCCGTCCTGGGCGCGACCGGCTCGATCGGGCGCTCCACCGCCGACCTGCTCGACCAGCACCGCGACCGCTTCCGGGTCGGCGCCGTGGCGGGCGGCCGCGACGCGGTGGCGCTCGCCCGCGTCGCCCGCGAGCTGAACGCCGAGTTCGCGGCGATCGCCGATCCCGATTCAGGCCCGGCCCTGCGCGACGCGCTGTCTGGCTCCGGCATCGCCTGCGGTGCCGGCCCCTCGGCGGTGATCGAGGCGGCGACCCGGGAGGCCGACCTCGTGGTAGCGGCGGTGAGCGGGGCTGCGGGCCTCTCGCCCACCTGCGCGGCGATCCGCCAGGGCCGCACCGTGGCGCTCGCCAACAAGGAGAGCCTGGTCTGCGCCGGCGACGCCTTCATGCGCGACGCCAGGAAGTACGGCGCCCGCCTCCTGCCGATGGATTCCGAGCACAACGCCCTCGAGCAGTCGATCGGCACCGGCCGGATCGAGGACATCACCCGGATGACCATCACCGCCTCGGGCGGGCCGTTCCGGACCGCGAGCCGCGAGCGGATCGCCGCGGCGAGCGCGGCGGATGCGGCGGCCCACCCGACCTGGTCGATGGGCATGAAGATCAACATCGATTCGGCCACCCTGATGAACAAGGGGCTGGAGCTGATCGAGGCCCACCACCTGTTCGGCATCGAGGCGGAGCGCCTCGACGCCGTGGTCCATCCGCAATCGATCGTGCATGCCCTCGTCACCTGGCGCGACGGTGCGGTGACCGCCGGGCTCTACGTCCCCGACATGCGGGTGCCGATCGCCCACTGCCTCGGCCTCGGCGAGCGCCTGTCGATCGCCCGGGGCAAGCCCCTCGACCTCGCGAGCGTCGGCAGCCTCACCTTCGAGCGCCCGGACGAGGAGCGCTTCCCCTGCCTGCGCATCGCGAAGAGCGCGCTCGCCGCCGGCGGCGCCCAGCCGACGGTGATGAACGCGGCCAACGAGATCGCGGTCGCGGCCTTCATCGCGGAGACAATCGGCTTCTACGACATCGCCGCCCTGGTCGAGCGGGCCTGCGAGCACTTCGCGGCGCGCTTCCCCGCGGCCCCGGCCGACGTCGAGGAGGCGCTCGCCATTGACGCCGAGGTGCGCGGCTGGAGCCGGGCGGCCCTCGCCGCCTGACCGGACGCTTAAGCTTCCGTTAAGTTAACCCTCGGCCGTTTCGCGCTCTGTTCGCCGTCCCCGGGACTCTGTATGAAGGGGGATCGGCAAGGCGGCCGTGGCGGGCCAGGGAGGGCCCGGCGCGCCGCATCGAGGTGACCATGGACCTGCTCAACGTCGTCGGCGGTGCGACGACGAACCTGCTCGGCTACATCGTGCCGTTCCTGTTCGTCCTCACCGTCGTGGTGTTCATCCACGAGATGGGCCACTTCCTGGTCGGGCGGTGGTGCGGCGTCGGGGTGACGAGCTTCTCGATCGGCTTCGGGCCCGAGATCGTCGGCTTCAACGACCGCGGCGGCACCCGCTGGAAGCTCTCGGCGATCCCGCTCGGCGGCTACGTCAAGTTCGTCGGCGACATGAACGGCGCCAGCGTGCCGGATCCGGACGCGATGGCGCGGATGAATCCGGCCGACCACGCGATCAGCTTCCACGCCCAGAACGTCTGGAAGCGGGTCGCCATCGTGGCGGCGGGGCCGATCGCGAACTTCCTGCTCGCCATCGCGGTCTTCGCCGGCGCCGTCTACGCCACCGGGCGCTACGAGGTGGCGCCCCGGGTCTCGGCGGTGCAGCCGGGCAGCGCGGCCGACCGCGCCGGCTTCCAGGCCGGCGACGTGGTGCTGACGATCAACGGCAGCGCCATCGCCAACTTCGCCGACATGCAGCGCACCGTATCGGGCGCCGCCGGCGACAAGCTCGACTTCACGGTCGAGCGCGGCGGCGTCACCACGCCGCTGACCGCGACGCCGGACGTCTACGAGGACAAGACCCCGTTCGGCACCCAGCGCATCGGGCGGCTCGGCATCCAGGGCCCGCGCGACGCCGCCGACGTCAAGCTGGTGCGCTACGGCGCGCTCGATTCGCTGAAGATCGGCGTCTTCGAGACCTACTTCGTCGTCGACCGCACCTTCAGCTACATCGGCAAGCTCGTCACCGGCCGCGAATCGGCCGACCAGCTCTCGGGCCCGATGGGCATCGCCCGGGTCTCGGGGCAGGCCGCCAAGGTCGGGGGCATCGGGGCGCTGGTCGGGCTGATCGCGGTGCTGTCGGTGTCGATCGGGCTCATCAACCTGTTCCCGGTGCCGATGCTCGATGGCGGCCACCTGATGTTCTACGCCGTCGAGATCGTGCGCGGCCGCCCCCTGAGCGAGCGGGCGCAGGAGATCGGCTTCCGCATCGGCCTCGCTTTGGTGCTGATGCTGATGCTGTTCGCGACCTGGAACGACATCCTGCATATCGGCGCCGCCTTCAATCGCGGCACCTGACGCGCCGGAAGGCCTCCCTCCCCGACCCATCCGAGAGCCGTTCGCGTCGCGCGGGCGGCTCTTTTTCGTGGTTGCCGCGAAGGATCGGGAACTCCGCCAATTTTCTTAAAATGCGTCCCATTCCGGGGCGCTGGCGCCGGCGGGCGGTTCACCGCGCGCTGACCCTGACGATTGAAAAGCGTGGATGGTGCCCGTGACCGGAAGGCAACGTGTGGGCAAAATCCCCCCCGGCCGGGAGCGTGGCGTTTGCTTCGCCGGGGAATCCCGATAGAAGCGAGGCTAGGACCAGGGGCCTTCGCACTCGCGAGAGAGTGATCGCCTGCGGATGTGAATCCGCGCCGACAAAAAATGAGACGGGCCATTTGATGATGTCGATGACGGGTAAGCGCCGGCGTGCGTCGGCGAGAGGCGCCATTGTCATGGCCGCCACCATCGCCGCCAGCGGCAGCGCCTTCGCGCAGCAGATCGTCGTTCAGGGCAACACCCGGATCGACGCAGAGACGGTCCGTTCCTACGTGGTCGGCGTGTCGCCCGAGGAGGGCCGCCGCAACCTGATCGCCAGCGGCATGTTCTCCGACGTGCGGGTGTCGCATAGCGGCGGGCGCATCGTCGTGGCCGTGCGCGAGAACAACACGATCAACCGCGTCGTCTTCGAGGGCAACAAGAAGGTCGAGAAGGGCACGCTCGAGGGCGTCGTCGAGTCGAAGGCGCGCGGCCCCTACAGCCAGGGGACGATCAACTCCGACCTCGATCGCATCCGCGAGGTCTACCGCCGGGCCGGTCGCGGCCTCGCCAAGGTGTCGGTGCGCACCGTCGACCTGCCGAACGGCCGCGTCGACGTGGTCTACACCATCGACGAGGGCGACAAGACCGGCGTCAAGGAGATCCGCTTCGTCGGCAACCAGGTCTACTCGGACGGTCGTCTGAAGGACCTGATGACGCTGTCGGAGATGAACCTCCTCAGCTTCGTCAAGACCTCGGACGTCTACGATCCCGACCGGCTCGCCAACGACCTCGACTTGATCCGGCGCTACTACCTGAAGAACGGCTACGCCGACTTCCGGGTCGCCTCGGCTGATTCGCGCTTCGACGACGCCGCCGGCGGCTGGATCATCACCATCACGGTCGAGGAAGGCCAGCAGTACCGCGTCGGCGCGGTCTCGGTCGATTCCCGCATTCCCGGCGTCGACGGCACCGTGCTGCGCGACGAGCTGCGCACCGGCGTCGGCGACGTCTACAACGCCGAGGACGTCGAGAAGACGCTCACCGGCGTCACCACCTCGGTCGCCCGCGCCGGCCATCCCTTCGCGCAGGTCCGCCCGACCGGCGAGCGCGACCGCGCCACCGGCACCGTGGCGCTGGGCTACATCGTCGAGGACGGCCCGAAGGTCTACATCGAGCGCATCAACGTGCGCGGCAACACCCGCACCCGCGACTACGTCGTGCGGCGCGAGCTCGACCTGACCGAGGGCGACGCCTACAACCGCGTCCTGGTCGACCGGGCCGAGCGGCGCTTGAACGGGCTCGGCTTCTTCAAGAAGGTGCGGTTCTCCAACGAGCCCGGCTCCGCCCCCGACCGCGTCATCGTCAACATCGACGTCGAGGATCAACCGACCGGCTCGTTCTCGGTCGCCGGCGGCTACTCGACGGCGGACGGCATCATCGGCGAGGTCTCGGTCTCGGAGTCGAACTTCCTCGGCCGCGGCCAGTACGTCCGCCTCGCCGGTACCGCCGGCCAGTACACCCGCGGCATCGACTTCTCGTTCACCGAGCCGTACTTCCTCGGCTACCGCCTCGCGGCCGGCTTCGACGTCTTCAACAAGTACAGCGACCAGACCCGCTACTCGCGCTACATCACCGACGTGGTCGGCGGCCAGCTCCGCCTCGGCCTGCCGATCACCGAGGAGTTCGGCATCACGCTGCGCTACTCGATCTACAACACCGACCTGAAGATCCCGAACACGCTCAAGCGGCCGTACAACGACTGCTCGTTCCCGATCCCGGGCTACACCAAGACCTACGATCCGGGCACGATCCTCAACGGCCGGAACGTCGGCGGCCTGGCCCAGTACCCGAACTGCGCCTACGACGGCGAGGCCTCGATCGCCCTGAAGGAGGCGGTCGGCTCGACGCTGACCTCGCTCGCCGGCGTGACGCTCGCCTACTCGACCCTCGACAACCTGCAGCTGCCGCGCAACGGCTTCTACGGCGAGTTGAAGCCCGAATACGCCGGTCTCGGCGGCGACTCGAAGTTCTTCCGCGTCACGGGCGAGGCCCGGTACTACAAGGAGCTGTACGAGGACGTCGTCGGCTTCGTGAAGCTCCAGGGCGGCCACGTCCTGCCGACCGAGGGCAACGCGCTCCGCGTCACCGACCAGTTCTTCCTCGGCCCGTCGCTGGTGCGCGGCTTCGCGCCGAACGGCATCGGCCCGCGCGACGTCGGCTCGGGCGACGCCCGCTCGAACGCGATCGGCGGCACGACCTATATCGGCGCCTCGGTCGAGGTGCAGTTCCCGATCTGGGGCCTGCCCCGCGACCTCGGCCTGAAGGGTGCGGTCTTCGCCGATGCCGGTACGCTGTTCGGCTACAAGGGCAGCCGCGCCTTCGACGTGAACCGCGACGGCTTCATCAACGGCACCGCCCCGAACGGTTCCTGCAACTTCAACGCGCTCACCATCGGCGTCGAGCCGGAATGCGTGAACGTCCGCGACAAGTCCACGATCCGCTCGTCGGTCGGCGCGTCGATCCTGTGGAACTCGCCGCTCGGCCCGATCCGCTTCGACTACGCCTACGCCCTCACCAAGGACGAGGGCCAGAAGGTCTTCGGCGCCGACGGCACCTACTTCGGCAAGGTCGGCAAGGACCAGACGCAGGCCTTCCGCTTCTCGGGCGGCTCGCGCTTCTAACACACCCTCCGGGGGCGCCGACGGCGCCCCCAGGATCGACCGGCGGCCGCGGGGTGACCACCCTCCGCGGCTGTTTTCGTTTGTGCCCCCCGTCCCGACCGGTTAGTCCGGGCGCCCTCCCCTCGACGGGAGACGTGGCGGGCCGGCCAAACCGGCCCGTCGGGCCTCAAGCGGATGCAGGCGATGTCGGAACCGGTCTTCTTTCCCCTCGCGGCTCCCGTTCCCCTGCGCGAGGTCGCGGCGCTCTCCGGCGCGACCCTGCCGCCCGGCATCGACGGCGAGGCGGTGATCCGGGCGGCGGCGCCGCTGGAGAGCGCCGGTCCCGACGACCTCGCCTACATGGACAACGCCAAATACGCCGACGCGCTCGCCGCGACGCGGGCCCGCGCCTGCCTCGTCACCCCGCGCTTCGCCGCCCGGGTGCCGGAGGGCACGGTCGCGCTGGTGACGCCGCAGGCCTATCGCGGCTTCGCGACGGTGCTGGCCCGGCTGTTTCCGAGCGCGGCGCGCCCGACCTCGCTGTTTGGCGCCACCGGCGTGTCGCCGGGCTCCTTCGTCCACCCGACCGCCCGGCTCGAGCCCGGCGTCGTGGTCGATCCCGGCGTGGTGATCGGCCCGGAGGCCGAGATCGGCGCCGGGACGGTGCTGGCGGCGGGCTGCGTCGTCGGTCCGGGCGTGCGGATCGGCCGGGGCTGCGCCATCGGCCCCAACGCCTCGGTGCTGCACGCCTTCTTAGGGAATCGGGTGATCGTGCATGGCGGCGCCCGCATCGGCCAGGACGGGTTCGGCTTCGCCATGGGGCCGGGCGGCCACCTCAAGGTGCCGCAGGTCGGCCGGGTCATCATCCAGGACGACGTCGAGATCGGCGCCAACACCACCATCGACCGGGGCGCCAGCCGCGACACGGTGGTGGGCGAGGGCACCAAGATCGACAATCTGGTGCAGATCGCCCACAACGTCGTCATCGGCCGCCACTGCGTGATCGTCGCCCAGGTCGGCATCTCGGGCTCGACCACGCTCGAGGATTACGTCGTGCTCGGCGGCCAGGTCGGCGTCGTGGGCCATCTGCGCATCGGCATGGGCGCGCAGATCGCCGGATCGAGCAACGTCAACAAGGACGTGCCGGCAGGATCCCGCTGGGGCGGCACCCCGGCCAAGCCCGTGCGCGAGTGGTTCCGCGAGATGACGACGCTCAAGAACCTCGCGGCGCGCGCCCGCGACGAGGACGGCGAGGGCTGAATTCGTTACCCCGCGAGGTCCCCTGCTCCTGGCGCCGGCGCCGATGCGCCGGACGTTCCGGCCTCCGGCCGGGACACCGAGGAGGATGTGGTCCGCCGCGCTCCCGCCGCAAATCGCTTGCATCCGCGCCGCTTCTCGCCAAAGACGGCGCACCGACGATCCGAGTGCCACCGGGGCAGCCATGAGGGAGCCTGACGCCATGACCGAGATGCCTGCCGAGCTGGGTACGGCCGACATCCTGCGGGTGATGGAGCTCCTGCCCCACCGCTACCCGTTCCTGATGATCGACAAGATCGTGCAGATCGACCGGGACGAGAGCTGCATCGGCATCAAGAACGTCACGATCAACGAGCCGCACTTCACCGGGCACTTCCCGGCCGCGCCGGTCTTCCCCGGCGTGCTCCTGATCGAGGGCATGGCCCAGACCGCCGGCGCGATCTGCTGCGCCCACAAGCTCAAGGGCGACGCCAAGCCGAGCAAGGTCTTCTTCATGACCATCGACAAGGCGAAGTTCCGCAAGCCGGTCGTGCCGGGCGACGTCGTCGAGTACCACATGCGCAAGACCAGCAACCGTCGCTTCATGTGGTGGTTCAAGGGCGAGGCCAAGGTCAACGGCGTGCTGGTGGCCGAGGCCGAGATCGGCGCGATGCTGGTGACCGAATGAGCGAGCGGCCCGAGATGAGCGAGAGCCACGAGACCCGCATCCACCCGAGCGCGGTGGTCGAGGACGGCGCGGTGATCGGCGCCGGCGTCGAGATCGGGCCGTTCTGCCATGTCGGCCCGCAAGCCCAGCTCGGCGACGGCGTCAAGCTCGTCAGCCACGTCGTCGTGGCCGGCCGCACCACGGTCGGGCCGCGCACCCGGATCTACCCCTTCGCGTCGATCGGCCATCCGCCGCAGGACCTCAAGTTCCGCGGCGAGGACTCGACCCTGACGATCGGCGCCGATTGCCAGATCCGCGAGGGCGTGACGATGAATCCCGGCACCGCCGGCGGCGGCCTCGCCACGGTGGTGGGCGACGGGTGCGCCTTCCTCGCCAACAGCCATGTCGGCCACGATTGCCGGGTCGGCAGCCACGTCGTGTTCTCCAACAACGTGATGCTCGCCGGCCACTGCCAGGTCGGCGACTACGCGATCCTCGGCGGCGGCGCGGCGGTGATCCAGTTCGCCCGGGTCGGCGCGCACGCCTTCGTCGGCGGCCTGTCGGGGCTGGAGAACGACCTGATCCCCTACGGCATGGCGGTGGGCAACCGCGCCCACCTGTCGGGGCTCAACATCATCGGGCTCCAGCGCCGCGGCTTCTCCCGCGAGGAGATCCACGCGCTGCGCAAGGCCTACCGCCTGCTGTTTGCCCTCGAAGGCACGCTGATGGAGCGGGTCGAGGACGTGGCGGCGGAGTTCGACCAGCACCCGATCGTGCAGGAGATCCTCGCCTTCATCCGCGAGGGCGGCAAGCGCTCGGTCTGCACGCCGCGCGAGGCGCCGGGCGCCGCGTGACGAACGCTGCGGCGGCGACGGCCGCATCGGCCCCGGCGCGCCCGGTCGCGATCGTGGCCGGGGCCGGCCGGCTGCCGCTCCTCATCGCCGCCTCCCTCGACCGGGCCGGGCGCTCCTGCCGCGTGCTGGCGATCCGGGGCTTCGCCGATCCGGCGACCCGGCGGCGGGCCGACGCCACGGTCGACCTCCTCGACGTGCGCGGCGCCCTCGACACCCTGAGCGCCTGGGCGCCCGCCGGGGTGACGCTCGCCGGCGCGGTGGCGCGGCCGAGTCCCGCCGCCCTCCTCAACACGCTCGCCGCCTACCGCAACCGCGACACCCTGCGGGCGCTGGCGTCGGGCGGCGACGACCACCTGCTGCGCGGCGTGCTCGCGCTCCTGGAGGAGCACGGGTTGCAGGTGCTCGGCGTGCGCGACCTCGCGCCGAACCTGATGGCGCCGCAGGGGCGCCTCGGTGCCCTCGGGCCCGACGAGGCGGCGGAAGGATCGGTCGAGGCCGGGCGAGCGCTGCTCGCCAGCCTGTCGCCGCACGATGTCGGCCAGGCCGCCGTGGTGGCGAGCCGGCGGGTGCTGGCGGTCGAGGGGCCGGAGGGCACCGACCGGATGCTCGCCCGCGCCCGGGCGCTCGCCCGCCGCCCCCTGGGCCTCGGGCGCCCGCCCGCCGGGATGGTGCTGGTCAAGCGCGCCAAGGACGGCCAGGACCTGCGCGTCGACCTGCCGGCGATCGGCCCGCGCACGGTGAAGCGCGCGGCGGAGGCCGGCTGCCTCGGCATCGCGGTCGGGGCCGGCGACACCCTGGTGCTCGACCGGGCGGAGACGGTGGCGCTCGCCGACCGGCTCGGCCTCTTCCTCCTCGGCTTGCCGCCGGATCCCTCGCCGCCGGATCCTTTGCCGCCCTCTCCCTTGCCGCCCGATCCGGAGCCCTCCCGTTGAGCGCGCGTCCTCTCACCGTGTGGCTGGTGGCCGGCGAGGAATCCGGCGACCAGCTCGGCGCCAAGCTGATCCGATCGCTGCGCGCGCTCTCCGACCGGCCGCTGGTCCTGTCCGGCGTCGGCGGCGACGCGATGGCGGCGGAAGGGCTCGACTCGCTGTTCCCGCTCGAGGACGTGGCGGTGATCGGCTACCTCGCGGTGGCGGCGCGCATCCGCCTCCTGATGCGGCGGATCCGCCAGACCGTGCGGGCCTGCGTCGCCGCCCGCCCCGACGTGCTCGTCATCATCGACAGCCCGGGCTTCACCCACGCGGTAGCGAGCCGGGTGCGTCGGCAGGTGCCGGACCTCCCCGTCGTCGACTACGTCAGCCCGAGCGTCTGGGCCTGGCGCCCGTGGCGGGCAAAGACCATGCGCGGCTACATCGATCACGTGCTCGCCCTGCTGCCGTTCGAGCCCGACGCCCATCGCCGCCTCAATGGGCCCGCCTGCACCTATGTCGGCCACCCGCTGATCGAGCGCCTGGGGGAATTGCGGCCCGGCCCGGACGAGATCGCGGCCCGCCAAGGCCCCTCCCCGGTGCTGGCGGTGCTGCCGGGCTCGCGCCGCTCCGAGATCGAGCGGCTGATGCCGATCTTCGGCGCCGCGCTGGCGCGCGTGCAGGCGCAGGGCCACGCCTTCCGCGTCGAGCTGCCGGCGGTGACGCGCCACCGCGCCCTGATCGAGCGCCTGTCCGCCGCCTGGCCGGTGCGCCCGCGCCTGATCGACGGCGAGGCCGACAAGCTCGCGACCTTCCGGCGGGCGCGCGCGGCGCTCGCGGCGTCGGGCACGGTGACGCTCGAACTCGCGTTGTCCGGCGTGCCGATGGTGGTGGCCTATCAGGTGCCGAAGATCGAGGAGGTGATCGTGCGCCGCCTGATCCAGGTGCCGACGATCGTGCTGCCGAACCTGATCCTCGGCGAGAATGCGATCCCGGAGCTGATCCAGGCCGAGTGCACGCCGGAGCGGCTGGCGGCGGCTCTAGCCCCTCTCCTGCCCGAGGGCCCGGCCCGGGCGGCGCAGGAGGCCGCGCTCGCCCGCCTCGACGCCACGATGCGCCTGCCCGACGGCGACGACCCGAGCCGCAGCGCCGCCCGGATCGTGCTGGCCGCGGCACGCCGGTGACTGGTGGCCCGCCTCTGAAACCTCTCCCGCTCCACGCCGGACACAGCCGATAGTTGCGTCACCCATCGTCACGGCAGTGATAATTCTGCACCATTACGCGACTTTTACAAACCGGCGACTCACCTATAGTTGACGCAGTTCCATCACGACTTCGATGAAGGCGGAAGGTCTGTGCGCGAGCGGATCGCGCCCGACCCGACGGGTCCGGCGCTCCACCGGCGGCGGCGAGAACGGCACACGGCATCGATGAGCGTAAACAGCGACGGCAGCGCGGGGACGACCTTCGGGACGCGGCAGGTCCTGCTGGCGCTCGTCGCCGCCGTGGCGGCCTGCGCGATCGGCCTCCTGACCGGCGTCGGCCAGTATGCGAGCGCGCGCCGCGCCGTCGCCGACGATGCGGAGAACCGGGCGGCCCGCTTCGAGGCGGTCTTTCGCGAGGCCTCGGAGGCGCGCCTCCAGGCCCTGCGCCTCGGGGTCGAGGTCCTGGCGCGGGACGAGGGCATCGTCGAGGCGTTCCGTCGCCGCGACCGGGCCGAGCTCGCCCGGCGCACCGTCCCGCTCTACGAGCAGGTGCTCAAGCCGCGCTTCGGCGTCACGGTGTTCGACTTCCCCGGCACCGACGGCACGATGTTCTTTCGCGCCCACCGCGCCGACCTGTTCGGCGACAGCGTCGCCGAGCGGGCGATGGTGACGGCGACGCTCAAGTCGCGCATCACGGTCGCCGGCCTGGAGATCGGCCGGTCCGGCCCGGAACTGCGCGCGATGACGCCGGTCGTCGCCGGCGAGGCGCTGATCGGGGCGCTGGAGCTCGGCTCCTCGCCCTGGGACGCGCTCCAGATCGCCGCCCAGGCGACCGGGCTCGACTTCGCCTTCGCGATGGACCGGCGCACCGCCGAGCTGCTCGACCGGGTGCGCGGCTCGGCCGACCTCGCCAAGGGCGACGTGCTGTACATCCGCACCTCGAAGCCCGGGATCCGCGATCTCCTGGCGGGGGCGGCGTTCGACCCGGGCGCGGCGGGCGCGATGCTTCTGGCGAGCGAGGGCCGCGAGATCTTCCTGCGAACGATCCCCGTCCCGGATGCGAGCCGGCAGCCGGTCACCCGGGTGACGGTGGTCGAGGACCTGACCGAGGGGCTGTCGGCGCGGCGTACCACGATCGTGCTCTATACCGGGCTCGCCACCCTCGTCCTGCTCGGGCTGATCCTGACCGGGATCTTCCAGTTCCGGGCCCTGCGGGCGCGCCTCGAGGAGAGCTTCGCCGGGCGGCTGCAGGAGGTCCGCAGCAAGGCGCTCGCCTACGACCGCATGAACCACACGCTGCGCGACCTGCAGGGCTGGAAGCTCGGCATCCTGAGCGAGCTCGTCCTCGTCGTCCGCAACCCGCTCGCGGCGGTACAGGGCGCGCTCGATGCCGCCCGCCCGCGCGCCGGCGCCTCCCCTGAGATCGCCTTCGCGGCCGGGGAGATCGGCCGCCTCAACGCGGCGTTCGACGACCACGTGAAGATGCTGGCGATGCGCGACCGGCTGCAGCGGATCGACGTCGAGCCGGTCGACTTCGCCGCGATGCTGGCCGAGCTCCTCGACGAGTCCGGATCCTACGACCGCATCGCGATCGCCGCCCTCCCGCCGGTCGCCGGCAACGCGGCCTTGCTGCGGGCGGCGTTCCGGGCCCTCGTCCACGCCCTGCCGCGCCGCGCTAACGCCGTCGGCCTGTCGGTCGAGGCCTGGAGCGAGGGCGCGGCGGTCTCCGGCCTCATCACCGGCACCGGCGCCTGGGCCGCCGGGCCGCCGGCGCTCGACGAGGCGGTAGCCTTCGCCTCCGGCCTGGGGCCGCGCCTCGGCGAGAGCCTGGTCCTGGCGCGCCTGACGATCGAGGGATTCGGCGGCGCGCTGGCGCTGGTCGACGAGGATCCGCGGCGCATCGGCTTCTCCTTCACGCTGAGGAGCGCGTGATGCGCCGCGGGCCCATCACCCGGCCGCCCCTGGCGCTGTCGATCCCGTTCCTCGCCGTCGCCGCGGTGATCCTGTTCGACGACCTGTTCACCCGGCCATTCACCTACCTCACCGGGGCCAATCCCGACCTGGTGAGGCGGGGCGAGACGACGCTGCTCCTGGCGATCAGCGCCCTCGTGGTCGCGCGGATCGTGCGGCGCGACCTGATCCACGGCGTGCTGGAGGCCAGGGCCGGCAAGGCGCTGCCCCACCTGCTCGGCGACGTGGCGGCCCTGCTGGTGCTGCTCACGGGCGGCGCCGTCGTCATGACCGGCGTCTACGGCCAGGATCTCGGCGCGGTGGTGGCGGCGGGCGGCATCGGCCTTGCCATCGTCGGCATCGCGCTGCGCGACGTGATCCTGGCGGTGTTCAACGGCGCGGCGCTCAGCGTCGAGAACGCCTTCACGGTCGGCGACCGGATCAAGATCGGAGAGGTCGACGGCAAGGTCGTGCAATCGACCTGGCGCAGCACCACCATCCTGACGAGCGCGCGCCGGCTCGTCACCATCCCGAACGTGGCGCTCGGCACCGCCTCGATCACCAATTTCGACCGGCCGGACCGGAGCGAGCAGCGCATCCTCGAGATCTGCCTCGACTACAGCGTCACGGCGGAGAGCGCCGAGCGCATCCTGCTCGCGGGCGTGCTCGGCGCAGGCGGCGTCGCCCTCGTCGACGCGCCGCGGGTGCACGCCATCCGGCTCGACCGGGACGGCGTCCTCTACGCGGTGCGCTACGTCATCGCCAGCCACGATCAGGCGCTGGCCTCCGACCACGCGGTGATCAAGAGCATCCTCGCCCACCTGCGGGATTCCGGCATCGGCGTCGCCTACCCGAAGCAGGAGGTCGTCAACACCGACCGGCGCATCCGGGTCGCCGACCGGGCCTTCGACCGCGGCGTCCTGGTCCAGCAATGCGGGCTGTTCGAGGGTCTGCCCGCGGAGGTGCGCGGCCGCGTCACCGCCGCGCTGGTCGAGCGCCAGCTCCAGCCGGGCGCCGTGCTGGTGGAGGCGGGCGAGGTCCGGCCCTCGCTGTTCATCATCGGCGAGGGGCTGATCTCCCGCCGCCGCGCCCGGCCCGACCGGCCCGACTTCGTCGAGGAACGCTACGTCGCGACCCAGCTTCTCGGGCGGCGCGCCCTCCTGTCGGGCCTCGCCCACCCGGCCACGGTGTCGGCGGTGACGCAGAGCCTGGTCTTCGAGCTGACGCGGGCGGCCTTCGCCGGGATCCTGGCCGACTTCCCCGAGGCCAAGGCGACGCTCGCCGCGAACCTCACCCGCGTGCCGCTGCGCGACCTCTCCCAGGCGACCGACCGCAGCCTGCTGCCGCTCAACACCGCCCATGGCCGCCCGGCGGCCTTCTACGGCGGGCTGCTCGACGCGATCGAGGGCGAGGCGAGGCGGGGGGCGTGATCGCGCCCTACCGGCCCTTCAGGTAGTCCAGCATCGTCCCGGCATCCGAGACCGCGAGGCCGACGCCCGGCGGGTCGTCGCGAAAGCCCGGCTCGACGAACATCTTAGCGATCACGCCGTCCTCGACGTGCATCGAGTAGCGCCAGCTGCGCATCCCCATGCCCTGCCGGCCGCGCTTGACCAGCATCCCCATCTGGCGCGTGAAGTCGGCGTTGCCGTCGGGCAGCATGAACACCTTCTCGATGCCCTTGGACTTCGCCCACTGGTACATCACGAAGGCGTCGTTGACCGACAGGCAGATCACCCGGTCGATGCCGAGCGCGAGAAAGTCGTCGGCGTGCTGCTCGTAGCCCGGCAGATGGTCGTCCGAGCAGGCCGGCGTGAAGGCGCCGGGGAGCGCGAACAGCACGACGTTGCGGCCGCCGAAGACCTCGGCGGAGGTCAGGTCCTTCCACTCGAACGGGTTGGGGCCGCCGAGGGTCTCGTTCCTGACGCGGATGTGGAAGGTCACGTCCGGGACGGTGGCGGGCTGCATCGGAACCTCGCAGGAAGAACGCATCGTGGACGAGCGAAACGGGCGCCACGAGACTAGCTCCGCCGCCCGCCCGCCGTCACGGTAAAAAAATCGCCCCGCCCGCGGGGCAGACCGGACGCGTCGGCGGAACCGACTCGCCACCCATTCCCGCCGCAGGCCCCAGACGAGGTGAATGCACGAAACCACGGCGGATCGTCACGTGAGGACGAGATCGCTTCCTTCATCCCGCCGCTTCTCGGCTTGATTCGTTCCTCGGCGCCACCGCGGCAAAGTCGCGCTGCTGGAAATCGTGCACTATCCTTTCGCGTCGCTTGATATCGCCCCTCGGTGCCTATCTTCTTGCGGGTGACTGAGGCCGGACCGCGTGCCGCGTGGCTCAGACAGCGGCATGGGGGCAGCGATGGCGGACATTTCGGAGAAGCCGGATCTCGGCGGGCCGGGGCCTGCCGTCACCTCGCGCGGCCCCCGCGCCGTCAACGACACCCACTCGGACATCTTCTTCGCCGCCGTCGAGACGACGCGGATGCCGATGATCGTGACCGATCCGCACCAGCCGGACAATCCGATCGTCTTTGCCAACCAGGCCTTCCTGCGCATGACCGGCTACCGGCCGGAGGAGCTGGTCGGCACCAATTGCCGCTTCCTGCAAGGTCCCGAGACCGACCGCGAGACGGTGTCGGAGGTCCGCCGCGCCATCGCCGAGCGCAAGGAGATCGCGACCGAGATCCTGAACTACCGCAAGGACGGCTCGACCTTCTGGAACGCGCTGTTCATCTCGCCGGTCTACGACAAGCAGGGCGAGCTGGTCTATTTCTTCGGCTCGCAGCTCGACGTCTCGCGCCGGCGCGACGCCGAGCAGGCGCTGCATCAGGCCCAGAAGATGGAGGCTTTGGGCCAGCTCACCGGCGGCATCGCGCACGACTTCAACAACCTGCTCCAGGTCATCAGCGGCTACACCGACGTGGTGCTGGCGCTCCCCGAGCACCCGAAGATCGACGCGAGCCGGCTCACGGGCGCCGGCGAGGCGATCCGCGCCGCGACCGACCGGGCGGCACGCCTCACCCACCAGCTCCTCGCCTTCGCCCGCAAGCAGCGCCTCGACGGCCGGGCGCTCAACCTCAACACCCTCGTGCGCGGCATGAACGAGATCGCCGGGCGCACGCTCGGCGACCACGTCGTGGTGAAGACCGAGCTCGCGCCCGATCTGTGGAACTGCCGCATCGACCCGACCCAGGCCGAGGTGGCCTTGCTCAACGTGCTCCTCAACGCCCGCGACGCGATGCCGGGCGGCGGCACGGTGACGATCAGGACCGAGAACCTGACCATCGACGACGAGATGGCCCTGCTGCTGCTGGTGCGGCCGGGGGCCTACGTGGTGGTGCAGATGCAGGATACCGGCCTCGGCATGGCGCCGGAGATTCTGGCGCGGGTGATGGAGCCGTTCTTCACCACCAAGGAGGAGGGCCGCGGCACGGGGTTGGGCCTCGCCATGGTCTACGGCTTCGTCAAGCAGTCCGGCGGCACGGTGCGGATCACCTCCGAGGTGGGCCAGGGTACCACCGTGCGCCTGCTCTTCCCGGCGACCGACCAGGCCGTCGCGACCGAGCGCCGCCCCGCCCCGCGGGCCACCGACCGCAGCGGCACCGAGACCATCCTGGTGGTGGACGACCGCCCAGACGTCGCCGAGACCGCCCGGGTGATCCTGGACGATTTCGGCTACACGGTGCTCGTCGCCCACGGGGCCCAGGAGGCGCTGGACCTCCTCGACAGCGGCGACAAGATCGACCTCCTGTTCTCCGACCTGATCATGCCCGGCGGCATGAACGGCGTGCTGCTCGCCCGCGCCGCCCGCGAGCGCCAGCCGCGGATCAAGGTGCTGCTCACCACCGGCTACGCCGAGGCCTCGATCGAGCGCACGGATGCCGGCGGCAGCGAGTTCGAGATCATCAACAAGCCGTATCGCCGGATGGAGCTGGCGCGGCGGGTGCGCCTGACGCTGGACGGGCCGACGGGGGTGGGGTAGCGCCCCGGGCCTCGCATAGGAGGGACAGGCCCGGGCTGTCGCCGGGCCCGCCTCCGCTCAGAGAGCCTTGGTGAGGTACTACACCCCGACTCCGCCCCGGAACGGCTCCTCGTGCTCGACGGCGAAGCCGGCCCGCCGATAGAAATCGACATTGCCGGCGAAGGCCTGGTTCGTTCCGAGCTTGATCGTGGTGTGACCGAGTTCGCGCGCGATCTCCTCGGCCCGCCGCAGCATCGTCCGGCCGAGCCCCTGGCCGTGATGCTCCGGGGCAACCGCCAGGTTCTCGACCCAGAGATGATCGGCGCGCGGGATCGTCTCGACGAGCGCCACGAGGGCACCGTCCCGCTCCAGCAGGTCGAAGCGGTGAAGGCGCAAAGCCTGCGCGTAATCGGCCGTCATCGGCACGGGCTCCCGGCCGATCACCGGCACCCACTTCGCGTAGGCCGCCCGCACCAGGGCCTCGATCGCCGGGACATCGGCCTTCGTCGCGGAGCGCAGGGTCCCGAGGGCGGGCGCGGCCGCGACGGCCGTCACCTCGACTTCGACCAGCGCATCCGGCCGCGCCAGCCCCGCCACGACGATCACGGTGACGGCGGCGGGCCTGTCGGACGCCCAGCGCGCCCGCCGCAACGCACCGAGTTCGGCCAGGTCGGCGGTGCGAGTCAGGAAGAACGTCGCCTTGGCGACCTGGGGCAAGCCTGAGCCGGCGGCGGCGAGCAGCGCCTCGACGTTGTCCATCGCCTGCCCGAGCTGGCCGGCAAAGTCCTCGCGCATCCGGCCCTCCGGCGTGACGCCGAACTGGCCGGAGACGAAAAGGAGACGCCCGACCGGCGCCTCGCAGGCATGGGTGTAGATCGTGCGGAATGCGTCCGGCACGGTCCAGACGGTCGGCGGATCGATGGTCTTCACGGCGTGTCGCCCTGCTTGCGCCCCGGCCCCGACGATCGGGCTCCACTGCACGGGGCAGGTGAGGCCCCGCCGCGCTCACGGCCGCAGGGCTCGGAGACGCGATCTGGTGAGGGGTGCCAGCAAGCAGCGCAGGCTGCTCAAGCTGGCGAGGCGCTACACGCCCCGATCCCGCCGACCGCGTCGAACGCAGCGTCGGCCTCGGACGGTCATCATCGGGCGGGTCGGGCTCATGCGACGATGCTAGGGGCAATCTCCCCTTGGGGCAACAGGGATCCGAGAGGATCGGACGTTGCCGCCGCCTCCGGGGCCGGCGGCAGCGCGACGGGGGGGGGGGGGGGGCGGCCCCGTCTCGCCCGAGGCGCACCCGGCGACCTGTATGCCCCGGGTCGAGGAGGCCCGGGCCCGCGGCCGGCGGCACGGTGGTCGTCCGGGAATCGCGCGGTCGCACCCGGCCCCGCAACGGCCCGGCTCACCCGCGGGGCATCCCGGCGGCAACGCGCCTGCAGCGCGACCGATGCAGCAAGCGGGGCCATTGGCCCGGCCCTTGCTGGGCTGGGTGGCCTGTTCACCTCACTCTCGCGAGTTATGGAGCCGCCCGCCGTGTTGAAAGCTGCCCTGATCGTCCTCGTCCTGGCCGGCACCGCAGGCGCCGCCCATGCTCAGTCCTACACGGCGCCGAGCCCCACCGACGTGCCGACCACCGCGACCCGGGTCCTCAGCAAGGCCGACCGCAAGGCCGCTTGCACGGGCGCGGCGAACCGGCGCGGCCTCCGCGGGCTGACCCGGCAGCAATTCCGGGCGGCTTGCCGCGGACGCCCGATCCCGCGTTCCGTCAACTGACGTCACCGTCGTCGAGACCGGAAGCCGTCGGATCCCGCGCAGGCGTGCTCCCGGCCACGTCGCGGGATGTCGAATCCCTGGTGTCCCGTTGGGCTGCGCCCCGTGCAACGAAGGCGGGGCGTCGTCCGGCGAGCGAACCGCGTGTCCATTCCCACTCCGGCGTTTGGTTCCCCCGGGCTACGGCTTGAACGATCGATTTCCAGTCCTCTGCGACATCAAGCCGGCACCGACGGAATGTCGCGCGCCGTCACGCACAGTCGTGCGATTTACCAGGAACCCGTATCCCGATCATATGTTATCGGATCACTCATCGCGGTGCGCCGCAGATCATGGGAGATACGGGAATGGCGGACAAGAAGCAGCAGTCTCAGTCGACGAACACTGACGACGGCCGGCACAACCACAAGAATCCCGAGACCCCGAACCAGGGCACCGTGCAGCATTCGGACGACGGCCGCCTGAAGGAGAACCGCGAGAAGGGCATCCATCGCGGCGACAAGGAGTAAGGTCCGGGCGCAAGCCGGGACGGGAGGGCCGCCGTGAGGCGGCCCTTTTCGTTGGCCCCGACGACGTCGAAACCCTCGACATCCTCTCGAGACCCCCGAAAGCGGAACCCGAAAATGACATCGAGGGCCATCGGTTCTGCCGGCCATGCCGGCAGAACCGATGCTCACGCCGCCGGCCGGCCGTCGCGCCAGGGGCGCAGCGGGCCGGGGATGCGGAAGTCCCGCGGCACCGCGAAGTCGCGGGCGGCGCCGTGGGCGGAGGCGAGGCCCCCGGGATAGCCGCTGCGGTTGTGGTACTCGTAGGCACCCCGCGGCGCCGGGCGCTTGTCGGCCGTGAGCCCCTGGACGCAGACGATGTCGGCGAGCGTCACGCCGGCCACCGCGGCGGTCGCCAGCGCCAGGGTGCCGGCGCGGGGGTTGTCGCCCTCGAAGCCGGTCGCCAGCGTGGCGAGGTCGAGGGCGTCGCCCGCGACCCGTCCCCAGATCCACGGCGTCGGATCGTGGCTCATCAGGATCGCGGCGCCGGTGGCGACCTCGCGGGCGCCGTAGGCCTGGATCAGGGCCTCGCGGCCCTGAAGGCCGAGCGCCCGGCAGAGCGCCCGCGGCGCCAGGATCTCGGCGAGGCCGAGGCCGATCGAGAACCAGCCGAGGCCGCGGGCGAGCGCGTCGTGCGCGGCGCGGGAGCGGGGATCGACGGTGCGTTTCATGGCTGAGCGCGTCATGGCTGGATCCTCATGGCCGGATCATCACCTTGATGCAGCCGTCCTGCTTGTCCCGGAACGTCCGGTACATCTCCGGCCCCTGCTCCAGCCCCACCGTGTGGGTGATGACGAAGGACGGGTCGATCTGCCCCTCCTCGATCCGCCGCAGGAGGTCGTCGGTCCAGCGGTTGACGTGGGTCTGGCCCATGCGGAAGGTCAGGCCCTTGTTCATCGCGGCGCCGAACGGCACCTTGTCGATCAGGCCGCCATAGACGCCGGGAATCGACAGCACGCCGGCCGGGCGGCAGGCCATGATCATCTGGCGCAGCACGTGCGGCCGGTCGCTCTCCAGCATCACCGCCTGCTTGGCGCGGTCGTAGATCGCGTCGAGCGAGGAGGTGGCGTGGGCCTCCATGCCGACCGAGTCGATGCACTTCTCCGGGCCCTTGCCGTCGGTCATGTCGTTGAGCCTGGCGACGACGTTCGATTCCTCCTCGAGGTTGATCGTCTCGGCGCCGCCGGCCCGCGCCATGGTCAGGCGCTCGGGCACCCGGTCGATGGCGATGACGCGTCGCGCCCCGAGCAGGATCGCCGAGCGGATCGCCATCTGGCCGACCGGGCCGCAGCCCCAGATCGCCACCGTGTCCTCCGGCTGGATGTCGCACTGCACCGCCGCCTGCCAGCCGGTCGGGAAGATGTCGGAGAGGAAGAGCAGCTTCTCGTCCGGGATGCCGTTCGGCACCTTGATGTGGGTGGCGTCGGCGAAGGGCACCCGCAGGTACTCGGCCTGGCCGCCCGGATAGCCGCCGGTGAGGTGGGTGTAGCCGAACAGGCCCGCGGTGGTGTGGCCGAAGGCGGTCTCCGCGAGCGTCTTGTTGCGGTTCGTGCGCTCGCAGACCGAGAAGTTGCCGCGCTTGCACTGCTCGCACTGGCCGCAGATGATGGTGAACGGCACCACGATCCGGTCGCCGACCTTCAAGGCCTTGTTGTCCCGCCCGACCTCGACCACCTCGCCCATGGTCTCGTGGCCCATGATGTCGCCCGACTTCATGCCCGGCATGAAGTGGTCGTAGAGGTGCAGGTCGGAGCCGCAGATGGCGCAGGAGGTCACCTTGATGATCGCGTCGCGCCCGTCCTCGATCGTCGGATCGGGAACCGTGTCGCAGCGGATATCCGCCGTGCCGTGCCAGACGAGGGCCTTCATCGCTGATCGGTCTCCGAGGCTCGTGCCGCGAAGGACCGGGATTGGCCGTCCGCGCGCACGGACCGCCGGCCGGCCAGGATGCTTATACTCCCTACCGGTAGGCGGCGATGCCCGGACAACCGATCAGCGGTGTGCCTGTTCCTTGCACGAGGCCGCGGGGTTCAGCATGGATTGGCTCAGCGCGGCCTGGACGCCGCCCCGCCGCGGCGCAACTCCAGGGTGACCCAGCCCTCGATCAGGCGCCGCCGGCGCAGGCGGAAGCCCTGCGCGGCGTAGGCCGAAAGCACGCCCGGCACGTCGCGGGGGATCAGGCCCGACAGCACCAGGGTGCCGTCCGTCGCCACCGCGCGGGCGAGGCTCGGTGCGAGCCCCCGCAGCGGCCGGGCCAGGATGTTGGCGAAGACGAGGTCGAAGGCGCGGGTGTGGCGGGCGAGCGGGTGGCGCAGGCCCGGCGCCTCGTAGAAGGCCATCAGGTTGGCGAGGCCATTGAAGGCGGCGTTGGTCCGCGCGGTCGCCACCGCCTCCGGGTCGAGGTCGCCGGCCACCACCGTGGTGTGGAGGAGGCGCGCGGCGGCAAGCCCCAGGATGCCGGTGCCGGTGCCGACGTCGAGGATGCGGTGCGGCCGGCGCCGCTTCACCTCGTCGACGAGGGCGAGCAGGCAGCCGAGCGTGGTGCCGTGATGCCCGGTGCCGAAGGCGAGCGCCGCCTCGATCTCGATCGGCAGGTCGTTCGGCTGCACCCGCCCGCGGTCGTGCGAGCCGTGGACCAGGATGCGCCCGGCCCGCACGGGCTTCAGGCCCTCCAGAGAGGTGCGGACCCAGTCCTGCTGGTCGATCTCGGCGAAGGTGGCCTCGTCGGCGGCGTCGCCCAGGATCGGGCGGATCAGCTCGCGCACCGCCTCCTCGTCGGGCTCCTCGGAGAAGTAGGCCTCGAGGTGCCAGGTCTTGCCGTCCTCGGCCTCGAAAGCCGCGACCGCGGTCTCGGTCGGGTCGAACACCTCGCCGATCAGGTCGGTCATGGCGCGGGCCGCGCGCTCGTTCGTGTCGAGACGCAGCACGTGGGTCGGGCGATGGGGCGGCAGGCCTTCGAGCATGCCCCGCGCCATAGCATCCGCGCCGCCCGCCGTCACCGCCCCGTCACGCCGGCGCGGCATCTCTCCCGCCGGCCGAATCGCCCTGGCCCCCCGAAAGGGTGTGGCGGCGGCGGCACGGCCGACCTGTCGACAGGGAAACTTGAACTGCCCCCGCGGAACCGGCGCAGCGGGGCGGCGTTCATAGCGGCGCCGGTCGCCAGAAGCCGGCCGTTGAAGGATCCTACGATGCGTACCCGAGTTCGCGAGCAGGTTCGGACGGGTGTCTCCGCCGCCCCGGCTCAGGCTCCCGTGCGGGATCTTCCCATCCTGCGGGACACCCCCACTGCGGTGCGCGAGACCGCACCCTGGCGCCGTGCGGCGCCGCTCACCGCCGAGGATACGGCCCTGCCGGGCCGCATGCTCGTGCTGCTCAGCCGGCTGCACCGGAGCGAGATGCAGCTGAAGGCCGATGCGGAGGCTGCCCGCACCGCGACGCCGCAGGGCATCTGAGCCCCCACCGGCTTCGGGTGACCGCGCGAGGCGGTTCCCCGAAGCCGTCGATCCGCACGCCCCGGCGATTCAGGCCGAAGATTCAGGAACCGAGGCGCGACCCCAGCTTGGCGTCCGGCACGTAGCCGCGGTTCCAGGTCGGGCTGATCACCACCTCGTTGAGGCAGACGTGCTTCGGGCGCGTCGCCACGAACAGGACCAGCGCCGCCATGTCGTCGGGCTGGAGCATGCGGGCCCGGTCCTCGGGCGTCACCGGAACCGGGCGCTTGTCGAGGATCGGGGTCGCGACCTCGGCCGGGCACAGGACCGTCGAGCGGATGCCGTTGACACATTCCTCCATGTTGATGCTGTGGCTCATCGCCACCACCGCGTGCTTGGCCGCCGTGTAGGCCGGCCCGCTCACCGGGCTGACGAAGCGCCCGGCCCAGGAGGCGGTGTGGATCAGGACGCCGTCGCCCTGTTCCCGCATCAGCGGCAGCACCGCGAGCGAGGCGTAGAAGGCGCTCGACAGGTTGGCCTGGATCACCTCCTGCGCGCCCTCCGGCGACAGGGCGTCCCAGCGCCGCTCGCGCACGTTGCTGCCGGCATTGCTCACCAGCACGTCGAGCCGGCCGAACCGCGACGCGATGCTCTCCACGATGGCCTTGATGCGGCCCGCGTCGGTGACGTCGCCGGGCTCGACCACGGCCTCGGCCCCGGATTCCGCGATGCGCGTGGCGAGCGCCCGCAGCGGCTCCTCACGGCGCCCGGTCAGCACCACCCGGGCGCCCGCCCCGGCGAGCGCCAGCGCCGCCGCCTCGCCGATGCCGCTACCCGCGCCCGTCACCCAGGCGACCTTGCCGGCCAGATCCTGCGCCGTGTTCTGGGCCATGTCCCGTCTCCTCCCGTTCGGCGGCACCCTTTCCGCCCGTTCACCGGGCCGGGCCGTCCATAGACCCTGTCTGCCAAGGTACGACGGCATCGCGCAAGAGCGGGATCGGGGCCGCGGGGCGGCGGCCGCCCGAGGAGGAGGCTTTCGCGGGGGGGGCGTCGGCGGGACGGGCTCAGCCGCCCGTCTTCACGCTCGCCGTCACGTCGATGTCCACCCCGACCTGCAGGGCGACCATCGAGTCGTTGGCCCACGATCCCTGGCCGACGCCGTAATCGGTGCGCACGAGGTCGAGATGGCCGACCGCGTGGGCGGTGCCGCCCGTGACGGTCAGGCGGAACGGCAGGGTGACGTCCTTGCGCATCCCGCGGATCGTCAGCGTGCCGACGGCGTCGTAGGCGTCGCCGCCCTTCGGCACGAAGCGGGTCGCCTCGAAGCGGGCCTGCTTGTCCTTGGCGGCGTTGAACCAGTCGGCCTGCGGCAGGGCCTCGTCGCGCTGCTTGTCGCCGGTCTCGGCGCTGGTCAGGTCGACGAGCACCACCGCCTTGCCGGCTTCGGGCTTCTGCGGATCGAAGCTGATCTGCGCGTCGTAGCGGGTGAAGCGGCCCTTGAACGGCGCGCCGACCTGGGTGCCGGAGAAGCCGATGCGGCTCTTCCCCTGATCGACAATCCAGTCAGCGGCCTGCGCCGCGAGGGGTGCGGAGACCAGGGCGAGGGCGAGGACGAGAGACTTCATCGCGAGGAGACCTCAAGGCTTCGGGCTGGGCCGCGGCACCAGGGGCAGCATCCGCCACAGGGTGTCGTCGCGCAGCGCGAGGTGGTGGCGCAGGGCCGCGCCGACATGCAGGACGAGGAGCGCCATCAGCAGCCAGGCGCCGTAGCTGTGCACGAGCTTCAGCACACCCTCGACCGCCGCCTTGTTCGGCAGCTCGGGCAGGACCGGCAGGTGCGGCCAGGGGATCGTCCCGTAGAGCACCGTCGGGATGTTGTAGGGCGAGGCCGAGACCATCGCCCAGCCGACGAGCGGCATGGCCAGCAGCAGGCCGTAGAGCGCCAGGTGGGCCAGGTGCGCCGCCCGCCGCTCGGCCTTCGGCATCGCGTCGGGCAGCGGCGGCGGCCGGTGGGTGAGCCGCCAGGCGACGCGGACGACCATCAGCACCAGCACGGTGAGGCCGACGGACTTGTGCCACTGGTAGAAGGCGAAGCGGTCCATCGGCGAGAGCGGGCCCCGCGTCATCGCGAGGCCCAGGGCCAGCAGGGCCAGGATGCCGAGGGCGATCAGCCAGTGCAGCACGATCGCGACGAGGGTGTAGCGACGGGGTGTCGCGACCGTGTGCATGATAATCGAGACCTTGGGATCGGGACCTTCGGCTTCCGAGGAGTTGGTGTCTCTCACGAAACTCCCGGTCACCGGCGTCGCTCGATGGGGCGGCGCCAGCGCAGCGGGAGTTTCGTGAGGTGCACTTAGTCCTTGCGCTCGAAGGCGCCGTTGAGGACGAGGTGGACCTCGTCGCTGACGGCCGGCACGAAGGCCTTCACGCCGAACTCCGAGCGCTTGATCGTGCCCTTGGCCTCGAAGCCGACGGTCTGCTTCTTGTTCATCGGGTTGGCGCCGGCGCCGACGAGCGTCACCTCGAGGGTCACGGGCTTGGTCACGCCGTGCAGGGTCAGGTCGCCGACGACCTTGGCCTTGTCCTTGCCCTCGGGCGTCACCTTGGTGGAGGTGAAGGTCATCTCCGGGAACTGGGCGACGTCGAGGAACTTGTCGCTCTTCAGCGAGTCCAGCATGTGCTGGCTCGGGGTGTAGAGCGACTTCACCGGGATGGTGACCTTCAGGCGGCTCTCGGCGGGCTTGGCCGGCTGCAGCTCCAGGGTGCCGGAGACGTCCGAGAAGATGCCCGTGTACTGCGAGAAGCCGAAATGGTTGACCGTGAACACCGCCTGGGTGTGGCCGGGATCGACCACGTAGGTGCCCGCCGGGATCTGGGCGGGGTCGCGGGTCGCGGCGCCCTGGGCGCTGGCCGGGGCGGCGAGGGCGAGACCGGCGGCGAGGCCGAGGGCGAGAACGGACAGCTTCACGAGAACGACTCCGTGTCGGCGGGGACGGGCGCGGCCCGGGACCCGGGCTCACTGCACCGCAACCCCGCGGGCGGCCCCTCGATTAAGCCGGTTCCGTCGCAGGCGTAAGACAGCTAAACCGGGACACATGGTTGCTGGATCGGAAACCTTCCGGGGTGCTCTCTCTGATGTGCGGGCGTTCTGCGCCGTGGTGGATCACGGAACCGTGACCCAGGCGGCGGAAATCCTCGGGGAAACCAAAGGCAGCATCTCCCGCAGGGTCTCGCGGCTGGAGCAGGAACTCGGCGTCACCCTGCTCGCGCGCACGCCGCGGGCGGTCTCGCCGACGGTAGAGGGGCTGGCCTTCCACGCCAAGGCGCAGGAGAGCCTCGGCCTCCTCGACGGCGCGCTCGAGACCGCCCGCAACGCCCGCACCCTGCCGCGGGGCCACCTGCGGGTCACCACCTCGATCGATTTCGGCATCGAGGTGATGCCCGACCTCGTCGCGAGCTTCCGCGGGCTCTACCCGCAGGTCACGATCGACCTCCTCATCACCGATGCCCGCCTCGACCTCGCGGCCAACCGCATCGACCTCGCCCTGCGCCTCGGCAGCGGCGAGGGCCAGGACGGCGGTTACCGCGCCCCGGTGCTCGCGAGCCTGATGATCGGCCTCTACGCGGCGCCCTCCTACCTCGCCGCCCGCGGGTCGCCCGACACCCTCGACGACCTCGGCGCCCACGACCTGATCCTGTCGCGCGAGCGCCTCGGCCCGGCCCAGATGCGGCTCTCGGACGGGCAGGGCCGCGAGGGCCACGTCACCGCCCAGCCGGCGATCCGCGCCACCGACTACGCCACGGTGCTGCGCCTGACCCGGGCCGGCGCCGGCATCGGCCACATTCCGAGCCTGGTGGCGGCCCGCGCCCTGAAGGAAGGCGCCCTGGTGCCGGTGCTGCCCGACTGGGCGAGCCGCGGCGGCGTGCTGCGCGCCGTCAGCCTCGCCGGGCGCGAATTGCCCGCCCGGGTGCGGCTGTTTCGCGACCACGTCCGCCTCGGCCTCGCGGCGATGCGGGAGGAGGCGGGGCCGGGGTGACGCCCTCGCCTCTCCGGACAGGCGCCGCTACGCGGCGATCCGGATCGTCGAGGCGATCTCGTCGACTTCGCTCGACAGCCCGCCATCCTGCGCCCGCACGACGAGCCCCAGTTCGGCCAGAGCGACCACGTCGGCGTGCACGCGCCGTACGTCCCGGCCGAGGGCCCGGGCCAGAGGGCGAATGCCGGTCTCGGGCGAGCGCCGGAGATGCCGCAGGAGGTCGAGGCGCTTCGGCGTCAGCACCGCGCACAGGGCCTCCCAGTTCCGGAACACGAGGCGGTCATCGGCCGCGATGGGCTGGCCGGCCTCCGCGGCCTTCCAGGCCGCCGCGACCTCGGCCGCCGCCTCGCGCAGGCTCTGGCCGACCTTGATCTCAGTCCTTGCCATGGCTCTTCCTCCAGCTGTCGACGGCTTCGACGAAGTCGCCAAGCAATCGGTCGACGTCGACGAAGCGATACGGCGTCTCCTGGCCCTCGTCATGCCGGTGATCGCCCTTGCCGCGCTCGTTGTCGAAGCCGATCACCCGAGCGCCGTCGACGAGGCGATACTTGAACCCATGATCCGTCGGCGGGACCGGCGTTGGAACCCGCCACACCACCAGCTCGGCGAAGTCACGTTCGTCGAACGCGACGCGACGGCGAATGAGAAGTTCCGCCGGCATGTTGTCATGATGGGACAACATGTGTTGGCGTCAAGGGACATCGCGGCGACGCGGTGGGAGACGGGTCAGCGCCTCGGTATCCAGCTTTGTCCTGTTTCGCGTCCCGGTCCCTGATAGCGATCACTTCGCCGCAGGTTGCGCATCCGACCCAGCGATGAACTCTCGCATCGCCCCGAACACCCGCTCCGGGTCGTCGCCGTGGATCTGGTGGCTGCACCCGCTCAGCCGCTCGAAGCGCAGCAGGTGCGCGGGGATCGCCGCGGCGGTCTCCTCGACGAGGGGCATCGGCACGATGGGATCGTGCTCGCCCGCCATCAGCAGCACGGGGCAGCGCAAGCGGCCGAGATCGGCGCGGAAATCGAAGCGGCCGTGCTCGTTGCGCGGGCCGTTGAAGTGCAGCGCCACCTCCGTGCGCATGATGACGCGCGAGACATCGGCCGGCGGGCGGTCCCGGCGGTGGCGGAAGAAGGGCACGCAGCGCTCGAAGAAGCGCGCCCGCCCCTCGGCGGTCGGGTTCGTCCAGTAGCTCTCGGCGATGGCCCCGACCTCCGGGCCGCCGACGCGCGCGAAGGCGGAGAAGACGGTCGGGAAGTCGATCCGGGCCGCCGTGCTGAGCAGGATCAGCTTGCTCGGATGGTCGGGGTAGCGGGTGGCGTAGGCCTGGGCGACGAAGCCGCCGAAGGACAGGCCGCAGACGATCGGCCGGACGATTCCGAGGGCGTCGCACAGGCCCTTCACGTCCTCGGCCCATTGCGCGAGGGTCCAGGTCGCGGGGTCGTCGCCCTCGCTGCGGCCGTTGCCGCGATGGTCGTAGAACACGACCTGGGCGACGTCGGCGAGGCCCGCGAACGCCTCCTTGAGGCTGGTATGGTCGAAGCCCGGCCCGCCATGCAGCACCAGCAGGGTCGGCTTCTCGCGCATCCCGTCGAGGGCCGGCGCGAGGCCGAAATTCGCCACGTCGACGAACAGGCGCACGCCGTTCACCAGAATCTGCATGCGATCGTCCCCCGAGGAGCGGCGAGCCGGGCCCGGCGCCCGGCTGCCCCAACGGCAGGATCGCACGTCCGGGATCGTCCCGCACCCGCCCGTCGGCGCCGGCGCCGGCCGCGCAGGCCATCGACGCTGCCGCAGCGGCGCATTAATCAGGGCGCTCCCGCCGGGTTCCTTCACCCGCCGCCAGTCCGAGCGACGACCATGAGCGCAGACCGCGATCCCGTGCCCCTCAGCCGCGCCACGCTGGCCGCCCTCGGCCCGAGCGTGCGGGTGCCCGCCTACGACGTGGCGCGGGTGCGCGCCGGCATCGTCCATCTCGGGCTCGGCGGCTTCCACCGGGCGCACATGGCCCGCTACACCCACGACCTGATGGAGCGCGACCCCGACGCGCTGGCCTTCGGCATCCTCGGGGTCGGGCTGATGCCGGGCGACCGGCGAATGATCGACGCCCTGGCGCCGCAGGACGCGCTCTACACCCTCGTCGAGCGCGAGGGCGCCGACGAGACCGTGACGGTGATCGGGTCTCTCGCCGGCGTCGCCTTCGCCGGCGAGACGACCGCGGCCGTGCTCGATGCGATCGACGACCCGGCGATCCGCATCGTCAGCCTGACGGTGACCGAGAACGGCTACTGCCTCGACCCGGCGACGAAGCGGCTCGACCCCGACCACCCGCTGATCCGCGCCGATCTCGCCGCGCCCGAGCGGCCGAGGAGCGCGATCGGCGTCATCGTCGAGGCCCTGCGGCGGCGGCGGGCGGCGGGGCGCCCGCCCTTCACGCCGCTCACCTGCGACAACATCCAGCACAACGGCGACGTCCTGCGCGACGCGGTGGTGGCGCTGGCGCGCCTGCGCGATCCGGATCTGGCGGAGTGGATTACCGCACAGGTCGTCTTCCCCTCGACCATGGTCGACCGCATCACCCCGGTGACGGCGCCCGCCGACGTCGCGGGCCTGGCTGAGCGCCACGGCCTCGCCGATTCCTGGCCGGTCTTCAGCGAGACCTTCACCCAGTGGGTGATCGAGGACCGCTTCCCCGCCGGGCGGCCGGCCTGGGAGAGGGTCGGCGCGCAGTTCGTCGCGGACGTCGCGCCCTACGAGTTCATGAAGCTGCGCCTCCTCAACGGCAGCCACCTCGCGGTCTCGGGGCTGGGGCGGCTCGCCGGCTACGTCACGATCGACGAATCGATGGCCGACCCGCGCATCGCCGCGGTCATGACGGCGCTCATGGACCGGGAGACCGGCCCGACCGTGCCGCCGGTGCCGGGGATCGACCTGGCGGACTACAAGCGCACGCTGGTCGCGCGCTTCGCCAACCCGGCGATCCGCGACACGGTCGAGCGGGTCAACACCGACGCGCCGCTCAACGTGCTGGTCGACCCGATCCGCGGCCGGCTGGAGCAGGGCGGCAGCGTCGAGTTCCTGGCGCTGGCCCTCGCCGCCTGGCTGCGCCGGGTGCGCGGCGTGGACGAGCGCGGCGGCGCGATCGAGGTGCGCCACCCGATGGCGGCGCTGCTGCGCGAAAAGGCGATCGCGGGCGGTCCCGATCCGCGCCCCTTGCTCGGCATCCGCCCGCTCTTCGGCGAGCTCGGCGACGACCCGCGCCTCGTCGCGCCGGTGGCGGAATGGCTCGGGATGCTCGACGGACACGGCATCCAGGCGACGCTCGACGAGGCGGCGCGGCGGGCGGCGTGAGGCCGCCGGGGCGGTCCTTCAGGCCGCCCCGGCCTCGGTCGCGACGACCGGCGCGACGGCCAGCTTCAGCCCGAGGGCCTTGAGCACCGCCATCAGGGTCTTGAGCTGCGGGTTCCCCTCGTCGGACAGGGTGCGATACAGGGTCTCCCGCGACAGGCCGGTCTCCCGGGCGACCTGAGCCATTCCTTTCGCCCGGGCGATGTCGCCGAGCGCCGCGGCGAGAAGGACCGGATCGCCCTCCTCCAGGACGGCCTCCAGGTAGAGCGCCACGCGCTCCGGCGTGTCGAGGCTGTCGACGACGTCCCACGGGACGGTTTCGAGAGGCATGTCGTCACTCCTGTTGTTGGGCGAGACGCTTCGCGGCGAGAATATCCTTGTCCTGCGTGCGCTTGTCGCCACCACAAAGCAGGATCACGATCTCAGGGCCCCGTTGCATGAAGTAGACCCTGTAGCCCGGGCCGTAATCAATCCGTAACTCGCTGACACCGTCTCCGACAGACTTGGCGTCGCCCGCATTTCCTAGCGAGAGACGCCGGATGCGAGTATCGATGCGGAGCCGGGCACGCTCGTCACGAAGGCCGACGATCCATGCACGAAAGACGAGGGTCTGTCTGATCGTCGGCATGAACGTTTGTAGCTTTAAAGCTACGATTCGTCCACCGCAAACCCCGTGGACGACGATGCCGCAACGGCATCTTGCTCCATCCTCCCGGCTTGACGCCGTCCCACCGGACGCTCACCAATTGCGCGCAACGGCGCCCCCCACAGGGTGAGAGCGGCGCGACGGGAGGATACGACGTGAGACGGACGCACACCCTGCTGCTCGCCGGGGCCCTTCTCGCCGGCACGCCGGCGCTCGCCGAATCGACCCTGACCATCGCCACCGTCAACAACGGCGACATGGTGGTGATGCAGAAGCTGTCCTCGGCCTTCGAGAAGGCCCATCCGGACATCAAGCTGCGCTGGGTGGTGCTGGAGGAGAACGTGCTGCGCCAGCGCGTCACCACCGACATCGCCACCAAGGCCGGCCAGTTCGACGTGCTGACCATCGGCAACTACGAGGTGCCGATCTGGGCGCGTCAGAACTGGCTCGAGCCGATGGACGGGTTGCCGGCCGATTACGACGCCAACGACCTGCTCAAGACCGTCCGCGAGGGCGTGAGCCGCGACGGCAAGCTCTATGCGCTGCCGTTCTACGGCGAGAGCGCGATGACCTATTACCGCAAGGACCTGTTCGACAAGGCCGGCCTGACCATGCCGGAGGCCCCGACCTACGACGAGATCAAGGGCTTCGCCGCGAAGCTCACCGACAAGGCGAGCCAGACCTACGGCCTCTGCCTGCGCGGCAAGCCGGGCTGGGGCGAGAACATGGCCTACGTCACGACGCTCGTCGACACCTTCGGCGGCCAGTGGTTCGGCGAGGGCTGGAAGACCACGATCGACACGCCCGAGTGGAAGAACGCGCTCACCTACTACACCGAGGTCTTGAAGAACTACGGCCCGCCCGGCGCGACCTCGAACGGCTTCAACGAGAACCTGGCCCTGTTCGCCAGCGGCCGCTGCGCGATGTGGATCGACTCGACCGTCGCGGCCGGCCTGCTCTACGACCCGAAGCAGTCGCAGGTCGCCGACAAGGTCGCGTTCGCGCCGATGCCGGTCGGCAGCTTCAAGGGCGGGCCGACCTGGCTGTGGAGCTGGAACCTCGGCATCCCAGCCTCCTCCAAGCAGAAGGACGCCGCCAAGACCTTCGTCGCCTGGGCGACCAGCAAGGCCTATGTCGAGATGGTGGCGAAGGAAAACGGCTGGGTCGCGGTGCCGCCGGGCACCCGCGAATCGACCTACAAGTCGGCCGACTACCAGAAGGCCGCGCCCTTCGCGGGCTTCGTCCTGAAGGCGATCGACAGCGCCAACCCGAGCGGCCAGACCAAGAACCCGCGGCCCTATACGGGGGCGCAATTCGTGGCGATCCCCGAGTTCCAGGGCATCGGCACCCAGGTCGGCCAGACCGTCGCGGCGACGCTCACCGGCCAGCAGACGGTCGACGCGGCGCTCAAGGCCGCGCAATCGGCGACCGAGCGGACGATGCGGCAGGCGGGGTATCCGAAGTAGGACCGGCCCACGGCCTGAACAGCTAACCCCGAGACAGGACGAGGCGCACTCCCCTCTCCCGTGTGGGAGAGGAGTCGGGGGTGAGGGTGCTACGGTTCTGAGTCTAACTGGAACCGTAGTGCTGGCAGCTCGACGCTTAGCGTCAGACTCAGGACCGTAGCACCCTCACCCCTACCCCTCTCCCACACGGGAGAGGTGATCCCGCGCCTTCTTCTTTCCGACACAGCCCTGCCTGGCATGGGATAGTCATAATGCCGGGGCCACCCACGGCCCTGACCCGAGACCCGCGCGACGAGGCGACGCCGGATGTCCACCCCCACCACGGCCTCCACCAAGGGCCGCCGCTTCAACGGCCTGCCGCTCATCGGCCCCTCGGTCACCGTGCTGCTGATCTGGATGATCGTGCCGCTGGTGATGACCGTGTGGTTCTCGTTCCAGCGCTACAACCTGCTCGACCCGACGGTGACGGGCTTTGCCGGGTTCGACAATTACGAGTTCCTGGTCACCGACCCGGATTTCTGGGCCTCGCTCACCAACACGCTCCTCCTCGTCGGCTCGGTGCTGGTCATCACGGTGGTCGGCGGCACGTTGCTGGCGGTGCTGTTCGACCAGCCGTTCCCGGGCCGCGACGTCGCCCGGCTGTTCGCGATCGCGCCATTCTTCGTCATGCCGACGGTCGCGGCGCTGATCTGGAAGAACCTGATGATGCACCCGATCTACGGCGTCTTCGGCGCCGTGGCTCGCGCGCTCGGCCTGCCGGCCGTCGACTGGTTCGCCGATTATCCGCTGCTCTCGGTCATCCTGATCGTGTCGTGGGAGTGGCTGCCCTTCGCGCTCCTGATCCTGCTCACCGCCGTCCAGTCCCTCGACCGCGAGCAGCTCGAGGCCGCCCGCATGGACGGGGCCGGCGCGCTGGCGCAATTCTTCTACATCGTGCTGCCGCACCTCTCCCGGGCGATCAGCGTGGTGGTGATGATCGAGACGATTTTTTTGCTCACCGTCTTCGCCGAGATCTACGTCACCACCGCGGGCGGGCCCGGCAACGCCACCACCAACCTCGCCTTCCTGATCTACGCCCGCGCGCTCCTGCAATACGACGTCGGCGGCGCCTCGGCCGGCGGCGTGGTGGCGATCGTGCTTGCCAACGTCGTGGCGTTCTTCCTCGTGCGCACCATCGCGCGCCGGCTGGAGGTGTGAGGTGAGGAAGCAATCTCTGCCCAAGCGCGTCGGCATCGCGATCCTCGGCTGGGGCGCGGCCTTCGTGCTGTTCTTCCCGCTCTTGTGGATGCTCCTCACCAGCCTGAAGAGCGAGCCGGAGGCGGTGACCCCCTCGCTCGCCTTCGCGCCGACGCTCCAGAGCTACGGCGACGTGCTGGCCCGGGCCGACTACCTCTCCTTCGCGTTGAACTCGGTGCTGATCTCGGTCGGCGGCACGGTGCTGGCGCTGGCGCTCGCCATTCCGGCGGCCTACGTCATGGCCTTCCACCCGACGAAGCGCACCCGCTCGACGCTGCTGTGGATGCTCTCGACCAAGATGCTGCCCTCGGTCGGCGTGCTGGTGCCGATCTACCTCGTGTTCCGCACCCTCGGGCTCCTCGACACCCGCATCGGCCTCATCGTCGTCTACACGCTGATGAACCTGCCGATCGTGGTCTGGATGCTGTTCACCTTCTTCAAGGAGGTGCCGAACGACATCCTGGAGGCCGGGCGGATGGACGGCGCGCGCACCGGCGCCGAGGTCTGGCACCTGCTCCTGCCGCTGACGCTCCCGGGCGTCGCCTCGACGGGGCTGCTCTCGCTGATCCTGTGCTGGAACGAGGCGTTCTGGAGCCTCAACCTGACCTCGTCGGCGGCGGCACCGCTGACCGCCTTCATCGCCTCGTTCTCGAGCCCGCAGGGACTGTTCTTCGCCAAGCTGTCCGCCGCCTCGACGGTGGCGGTGGCGCCGATCCTGGTCTTCGGCTGGCTGTCGCAGCGCCAGCTGGTGCGCGGCCTCACCTTCGGCGCCGTCAAGTAGGAGCCCCGAACCATGGCTACCCTTCGCCTCCGCGGCTTGCGCAAGAGCTACGGTGACGCCGAGATCATCAAGGGCGTCGACCTCGACATCGCCGACCGCGAATTCGCGGTCTTCGTCGGACCGTCGGGCTGCGGGAAGTCGACGCTCCTGCGGATGATCGCGGGCCTGGAAGAGATCACCGACGGGGATCTCTTCATCGACGGCGCCCGGGTCAACGAGGTCGGCCCGGCCGACCGCGGCCTCGCGATGGTGTTCCAGTCCTACGCGCTCTATCCGCACATGAGCGTGCGCGACAACATGGCCTTCGCCCTCAAGCTCGCCGGCGCCTCGAAGGCCGAGCGCGCCGCCAAGGTGGCGGAGGCCTCGCGCATCCTCCAGCTCGACGCCTATCTCGACCGCAAGCCGAAGGACCTGTCGGGGGGCCAGCGCCAGCGCGTCGCGATCGGGCGGGCCATCGTGCGCCACCCGAAGATCTTCCTGTTCGACGAGCCGCTCTCGAACCTCGACGCGGCTCTGCGCGGCCAGATGCGGATCGAGCTGGCGCGCCTCCACCGCGACCTCGCCGCCACGATGATCTACGTCACCCACGACCAGGTCGAGGCGATGACGATGGCCGACAAGATCGTGGTGCTCCAGGCCGGGCGGATCGAGCAGGTCGGCTCGCCGCTCGAACTCTACCATCATCCGGCGAACCTGTTCGTCGCCGGCTTCATCGGCAGCCCGCGGATGAACCTGCTGCCGGTGCAGGCGACCGGCGCCGATCCGGCCGGGGTGCGGGTGGTGCTGCCCGGCGGCGGCGAGGTCGTGGTGCCGGTGGAGGCCGCGCGCGCCGCCCCCGGCACGCGCGTGACCCTCGGCATCCGCCCGGAGGCGCTGAAGCCGGGTGCGGATGGGGCGCTCGCCGGCGAGGTGAGCCACGTCGAGCGCCTCGGCGGCCTGACGCTCGCCCACGTGACGGTCGCGGGCGGCACCACGGTGGTGGCCCAGATCGAGGGTAGCGCGCCGGTGCGGGTGGGCGAGGCGGTGCGCCTGGCGATCGATCCCGCGGCGACCCACCTGTTCGACGGCGAGGGCCGGGCCCTGCCGCACCGCTCGCGCCACCCGCTGGCGGCGTGAAGAATGGAAGCGTCCGTCATCCAGCAGAACGCAGAATTTCTCCTCTCCCCGCGGGCGGGGAGAGGGCTGCGTCTCCGTTCAGGAGATGCAGCAAGCCCGTAGGGCGAGGGTGAGGGGGTGGTTCCGGAGGAGCCTCTTTCGGCATCACCCCCTCACCTTCGGGTCGATCCCTACGGGATCGATGCGCCGCCTCGCCGCGCCGACGACAAGGTCGTCGCGGCCCTCTCCCCGCCCGCGGGGAGAGGGGACGTACACCATCAGTCGCGCGAACTCACCTGCCGCATGAGGAAAGCCCCATGATCCTGGTCTGCGGCGAAGCCCTGATCGACCTCTTCGTCGAGTCCGGACGCCCGGCGCCGGAGCGCGGCGGCCTGCCGGCGCTGGCGGTGGCGGGGGGCTCGCCGTTCAACCTGGCGATCGGCATCCGCCGGCTCGGCGCCGCGAGCGGCTTTTTCGCCGGCCTGTCCTCGGACGCCTTCGGGCGGATGCTGGCCGACCGGCTGGCGGCGGAGGGCGTCGACCTCGCCTTCGCCAAGGAGAGCCCGCGGCCGACGCCGCTCGCCATCGTCTCGACCGGCGCGGACGGCCACCCCGCCTACACCTTCCACGCCGAATCCTGCGCGCATGCCGACCTCGGTCCCGCCGAGCTGCCGGCGAGCCTGCCCGACGCGGTGCGGGCGATCGCCATGGGGTCGTTCTCCCTGGTGGCCGAGCCGGTCGGCACCGCCTACGCGGCGCTCGCCAGGCGCGAGGCGCGGCGGCGGGTCATCAGCCTCGACCCCAACCTGCGCCTCGGCCTGATCCCGGACCTGGATCGCTGGCACGCCCGGTTCGCCGAGCTCGCGGCGCACGCCGACATCGTCAAGCTCTCCGACGAGGACCTGCGCGCGGCCTACGGGGCGGGCGCCGACGAGGGCGCGGTCGCGCGGGGCTGGCTCGACGCGGGCGTGGCGCTCGTCGTCGTCACCGCCGGGCCGGACGGGGCGCGGGCCTACCACGCCGCCGGGCCGGTCTCCGTCCCGGGGCGCAAGGTCGCGGTGATCGATACGGTCGGCGCCGGCGACACCTTCCACGCCGCCCTGCTCGCCCGCCTCGACCGCGACGGGCGGCTCGCGCGCGAGGCGCTCTTCGCCCTCGACGCCGAGGCCCTGCGGGACATCCTGTCCGAGGCGGTGGCGGCGGCCGGCATCACCTGCACCCGCCTCGGCGCCGACCTGCCGACCCGCGACGACCTCCTGTCGGTGCTGCGTTGAGAGTGTCCGCCTGATGTATCTCGGTCTCGATCTCGGCACCTCCGGCCTCAAGGCCGTCCTGGTCGACGACGCGCAAGCGATCGTCGGCAGCGCCACCGCGCCGCTCTCCGTCAGCCGCCCGCATCCGGGCTGGAGCGAGCAGGACCCGGCGCAGTGGTGGCGCGCCCTGGAGCAGGTCCTCGATGGCCTGAAGGCGCGCCACCCGGCGGAACTCGCCGCGGTCCGGGGCATCGGCCTGTCGGGCCAGCAGCACGGCGCGGTGCTCCTCGACGCGAATGACCGGGTGCTGCGCCCCTGCATCCTGTGGAACGACACCCGCGCCACCGCCGAATGCGCCGCCCTGGAGGCGGCCTGGCCGGACCTGCGCCGGGTCGCCGGCAACATCGCCATGCCGGGCTTTACCGCCCCGAAGCTGCTCTGGGTGCGGGCGCACGAGCCCGAGATCTTTTCGAAGACCGCCCGGGTCCTGCTGCCCAAGGCCTGGCTGCGCCTCGCGCTCACGGGCGAGGCGATCGAGGAGATGTCGGACGCCTCCGGCACCCTCTGGCTCGACGTCGCGGCAAGAAGCTGGTCGGGCGACGCGCTCGCGGCGACGGGGCTCACGCCCGCCGCGATGCCGCGCCTCGTCGAGGGCTCGCAAGCCGCGGGCGTCCTGCGCCCGGATCTCGCCCGGCGCTGGGGCATGGCGAGCCCGCCGCTCCTCGCCGGCGGCGCGGGCGACAACGCCGCGGGAGCCGTCGGGCTGGGCGCGATCCGGCCCGGCGACGCCTTCGTGTCGCTCGGCACCTCCGGCGTGCTGTTTGCCAACACCGACGGCGCACGGCCCTACCCGGAAGGCGCGGTCCACGCCTTCTGCCACGCCCTGCCGGGCCGCTGGCACCAGATGGGCGTGACCCTCTCGGCCGCCGCCTCGCTCGCCTGGTGGGCCGGCATCGCCGGAACCGACGAGGCGCGCCTGGTAGCGGAGGTCGGTCCGGTGGAGCGACCGAGCGAGGCCTTGTTCCTGCCCTACCTCGCCGGCGAGCGCACGCCGCACAACGACGGCGCGGTGCGCGGCGCCTTCGCGGGCCTGTCGGCGGGTACCGATCGGGCTGCCCTGACGCAGGCAGTGATGGAGGGCGTGGCGTTCTCGCTGCGCGACTGCCTCGACGCGGTGCGGGCCTCCGGCACGCAGGTCGAGGCGGCGGACGTCATCGGTGGCGGCTCGCGGTCGGGCGCGTGGATCCGGATCCTGGCGAGCGTCCTCGACCTGCCCCTGCGCCCGCTCGCCGAGGGTGAGCATGGCGGCGCCTTCGGGGCGGCCCGCCTCGCGCGGCTCGCGGTGACCGGCGAGGCGGCCGACGCGGTCTGCACCCCGCCGGAGCGCGGAGAGACCGTGCGGCCGGATCCCGGCCTCGCGCAAGCCTATGCCGAGCGGCTCACGCTTTATCGCGGCCTGTACCCAGCCCTGCGGTCGCTCGGGAGCTGACGGCTCCCGAACGCCCGGTCCACGACACTGGCGGGGAGCCCGTCGCGATCATGCTCTCCCACCCGCGACCTCATCCCGAGGTGCCGAAGCGAAGCGCACGCCTCGAAGGAGGCCTCCTTCGAGGTCAGTCCATCGGAGATGAACCGACATCTCAGGATGAGGGCGAGAGGTGGAAAGGGGCTGATAGTCCAGCCAGAACGCCCCGGTTGCCTCATGACCCGCGCCGTCGACCGCATCGGTCAGGCGGCGCGGGCCGTTCTCACTCCGCCGCGGCCGCCCGGGTGGCCGTCGTCTCCAGGTCGCGGCTGACCTTGAGGGTCATCGCCACGATGCCGCCCGCGAGGGTGACCGCGCCGAGCACGAGGAGGCCGGCGGTGAAGGTGCCGGTCAGGTCCTTGAGGTAGCCCATGACGTAGGGACCGGCGAAGCCCGACAGGTTGCCGATCGAGTTGATCGCCGCAATGCCGGCGGCGGCCGAGCTGCCGGTGAGGAAGGCGCTCGGGATCGGCCAGAGCAGCGGCGGCGTCGCTGAGACGCCGATCTGGCTCAGGCACAGGAGCCCGAGCACCAGGACCGGGCTCGACACCAGGCCCGCCCCGGCGACGCCGACCGCCGCGACGATCATCGCGAAGCAGACGTGCTCGCGGCGCTTCAGCGTGCGGTCGGAACTGCGGCCGAGCAGCACCATCCCGACTGCCCCGAACACGAAGGGCAGCGCCGAGAGCAGGCCGGTCTGGAAGTTGCTGACCCCGAAGCCCTTGACGATGGTCGGCAGGAAGAACGCCACGCCGTAGCTCGCGGCGTTGAGGCAGAAATACACGAACGAGCAGGCCAGCACCCGCGGGTCCGAGAGCGCCTTGCCGATGCTCATGTGCTCGACGGCGACCTTCTGCTTGCGCTCGGTCTCGAGCCGCGTCTCCAGCCACGACTTCTCGTCGGCGGCCAGCCATTTCGCCTGGCCCGGCCGGTCGGTGAGGTAGAAGATCACCACGATGGCCATCACGATCGACGGCAGCGCCTCGAGGATGAACAGCCACTGCCAGCCTTCGTGGCCGGCCCCGGTGATGTTCAGGAGCGCACCCGAAACCGGCGCGCCGACGATCGACGAGAACGGGATCGCCAGCATGAACATCGCGACGACCCGGGCCCGGTAGACCGACGGGAACCACAGCGTGAGATAGAAGATGATGCCCGGGAAGAAGCCCGCCTCGGCGATGCCGAGCAGGAAGCGCAGGATGAAGAACACGTACTCGTTCGAGATCCCGGTCGCCCGCGAGATCGGCTGGATGTAGGCGAACAGAGCCGAGATCAGGCCCCAGCTGAACATGATGCGGGCGATCCACAGCCGCGCGCCGAACTTGGCGAGGGCCAGGTTCGACGGCACCTCCAGCAGGAAGTAGGCGATGAAGAACAGCCCGGCGCCGAAGCCGTAGGCCGCCTCGGACAACCCGAGTGCCGCGTTCATCTGCAGCTTGGCGAAGCCGACATTGACTCGGTCGAGGTAAGCAACGAAGTAGCAAATGACCAGAAACGGCATCAGCCGCCACATGACCTTGCGGATCGTCCTGGTTTCGATCTCTTCCACGGTAAGTTTCCTGCCCTTGGGGTATTGTTGCCGAGCCGCAGCTCTGCACGCTCTCTAGCAGAGACGGGGGCCAGAAGGGGAGTCCACCGTCCGTCCCGGCCGGTGGATGCCGGCGCGACGCAAGCGAACCGCCGGCCCCGCCGCGTGTTGCCCCGGCATGACCGACACGCCTCCCGACCCGACCATCCAGGCCCGCCGGCGCGAGATCGTCGCCGAGCACCTGCTCTTCACCACCCTGCGCTTCCTCGCCGGGCGGCACCCGGAGCTGCTCGACGCGCTCGATGCCAGCGTCGACCACCTCGGCGATCCGGGCGGCGGCGCGACGCAGGACGACGAGGCCGTGCGCGACATCGCGCGCCGGTTCGTCGCCAGCCTCCGGTCCACGGCGAGTTCCGATCCGCACCCGCAGGCGCGCTGAGGAGCCGGCCGGCGACCCGGATGAGGCAGCCGGCCCTCTCGAAACGGGTGGCGGGCATCCGGCAGGACGCTCGCCCGCAAAAGGGGGAGGGCTCGGCGCGCTACCCCACCGCCTCCCCTTCCCGCAGCGCCCGCCGCAGCACCTTGCCGACATTGGTCTTCGGCAGGCTATCGCGAAAAACGTAGCGGCGGGGCACCTTGTAGGCGGTCAGCCCCTCCCGAGCATGGATCCGCAGGGCCTCCGCCGTGAGGTCGGGGTCGCGCCGGACAATGTGGGCGACGACGCTCTCGCCGGTCTCGGCGGAGGGCTCGCCCACCACCGCCACCTCCAGCACCCCGGGATGGGCGGCGAGCACGTCCTCGACCTCGTTCGGGTAGACGTTGAAGCCCGAGACCAGGATCATGTCCTTCATCCGGTCGACGATGCGGACCTGCCCGTCGGGCTCGATCAGGGCGACGTCGCCGGTGCGGAAGAACCCGTCCGGGGTCATCGCCCGGGCGGTCTCGTCGGGCCGGCCCCAGTAGCCGGCCATCACCTGCGGCCCGCGCACGCAGAGCTCGCCGGGCTGGCCCACCGGCAGGGTGGTGCCCTCGGCGTCGCGGATGCACACCTCGGTCGAGGGCGCCGGGTAGCCGATGGTGCCCGACCAGTCGTGCAGGTCCGGCGGGTTGATCGAGACCACCGGCGAGGTCTCCGACAGGCCGTAGCCCTCGATCACCGCCTTGCCGGTCACGTCCTTCCAGCGGCGGGCGACGGGCCCCTGCATCGCCATGCCCCCGGCGATGGCGTATTCGAGCCGCAACCAGTCGACCTTGGCGATGTCGGGGTGGTTGAGGAGGGCGTTGAACAGGGTGTTGACGCCCGACAGGTTGGTGAAGCGGCTCTTGCGCAGAAGGCCGACGAATCCGGGAATGTCGCGCGGGTTCGGCACCAGGAGGCAGCAGGCGCCCAGCCGCATCATGAAGAAGAAGCAGCAGGTCAGCGCGAAGATGTGGTAGAGCGGCAGGGCCGTCACCATCACCCGGCCCGGCCCCTCGTCGTCGCGCATGCGGAACCACACCCGGCTCTGCTCGACATTGGCGGCGACGTTGCGGTGCGTGAGCATCGCCCCCTTCGAGACGCCGGTGGTGCCGCCGGTATATTGCAGGAAGGCGAGGTCGTCGGGTCCGACCGCCACCGGGCGCAAGCCGGCGCGGCGGCCGGTGGCGAGGGCCGCCTTGAAGGACGTCCGGCGCTCCGCCGGCAGGCTGTAGGCCGGCACCGCCTTCTTGAGGTGGCGCGCCGCCAGGGTGATGAGCGAGCCCTTCATCCCGAGCCCGTCGCCGGCGCCGGCCACCACCACCCGCTCGAGGCCGGGCAGATCGAGCAGCGACTCGGCGACCGTGTGGCAGAAGTTCTCCAGCACCACCAGCACCCGGGCGCCGGCGTCGCGCAGCTGGTGGGTCAGCTCGCGCGGGGTGTAGAGCGGGTTGACGTTGACGACCGTGGCCCCGGCGAGCAGCGCGCCGACCAGCGCGATCGGAAAGGCCGGCACGTTCGGCATCATCAGGGCGACCCGGTCGCCCTTCGCCACCCCTTGCGCTTGCAGGAAGGCCGCCATCGCCTCGCCCTCGCGCCTGAGCGCCGCGTAGGTCAGGGAGGAACCGAAGCAGGTGATCGCCGGGCGGTCGGCGAAGCGTCGCGTAGCGGTCTCGATCAGGTCGACGAGGGTGCCGAGGCTCGCCGGCTCGATCTCCGTCGGAACGCCGGCCGGATAGGCGGCGAGCCAGGGCCGCGGCGGGGTGTTCGGTTCCATCGCGCTCGACCCCTTGCCCATGAACTCCACCCTCCCGTGTGCCGGGTGCCTCACGGGCCCCGGCTTGCCTCCGGGTTAGCGCCTCCCCGGGGTGGATTCAACCGACGCGCTCGGCCGGGCGAGGCCGAGGAGGACGTGCGGCAGGAACGCCGCGAGCACGAGGCCCAGCGCCAGCACCGCCTGATCGTCGGAGAGCGGGAGCCGCGGGAAGCCCGACAGGCCGAGATCGCGGGCCGACGCCACGACGCCGAGCGCCCAGGCGAGCGCCGCGAAGCGCAGGAGCCCCCGGCCGAGGGCGCGGACCCGGCTGCCCCGGCGCGGCAGTCCGCGGGCGACGAGGGCGGAGAATCCCAGCGCCCCGCCGAGAACGAAGGCCGCCGCGGCGGCGCCGAGCCCCTGCGCCACCGCCATCGGCTGGCCGGACAGGAAGGCGACGCCGCCGACCGAGAAGCCGGCCCGCAGCACCAGCCCGCCATAGGTCGGGTGCAGCGACAGGCCGATCACGAGGGCGAGGCCGACGAGCGCCCCGAGCCAGCCGCGCCAGCCAGGTGCTGCGAGCGGCAGGAGCGCCGCCCGCACCATCCCGTAGGCGATGGCCGCGAAGAACAGCGGGTAGCGGTCGGCGAAGAAGCCGTAGGCCCACTGCCCGAAGCCTGCCGCGTCGAGGCTGCGTTGCGTCGTGCCGGTGGCGGCGACGAGGGCCACGGCGGCGAGCGCCGCCGCGAGCGGGATCAGGGCGGCGAGGCGCCCCGGCCGGGCGGCCGTCACGGGGGCGGCGCCCGGGAGGGCGCCGGCGAGCGCGCTCACGCCTCGTAGTGGTCGCGCACGAGCCGGTCGAGGAGGCGCACGCCCCAGCCCGAGCCCCAGGAGCGGTTCACCTCGGTCGCCGGCGAGCCCATGCCGACGCCGGCGATGTCGAGGTGGATCCACGGCACGTCGTTGACGTAGCGCTTGAGGAACTGCGCCGCCGTGGCCGAGCCGCCGTGGCGCCCGCCGGTGTTCTTCATGTCGGCGAACTTCGACTCGATCAGCTTGTCGAAGCCCGGGGTCAGCGGCATGCGCCAGACCTTCTCGCCGGTGGCCTCGCCGGCGGCCGAGAGGCGCTGGGCGAGCTCGTCGTTGTTCGAGAACATGCCGGCGAATTCCTGGCCGAGCGCCACCAGGATCGCGCCGGTCAGGGTCGCGAGGTCGATCATGAAGCGCGGCTTGTAGCTCTGCTGCACGTGCCAGAGCACGTCGGCCAGCACCAGGCGGCCTTCGGCGTCGGTGTTGATGATCTCGATCGTCTGACCCGAGAGCGAGGTGACGATGTCGCCGGGGCGCTGCGCCTTGCCGTCGGGCATGTTCTCGACGAGGCCGATGGCGCCGAGCGCGTTCACCTTGGCCTTGCGGCTGGCCAGCGCGTGCATCAGGCCGACGACGCAGGCGGCGCCCGCCATGTCGCCCTTCATGTCCTCCATGCCGCCGCTCCCCTTGATGGAGACGCCGCCGGAATCGAAGGTCACGCCCTTGCCAACGAAGGCCACCGGTGCCTCGGAGGCGTCCTCGGCGCCGTTCCAGCGCATGATGACGACACGGGCCTCCTTGGCCGAGCCCTGCGCGACGGCGAGCAGCGCCCGCATGCCGAGCTTCTTCATGTCCTTCTCGTCGAGGACCTCGACCTCGACGCCGAGCTTCTCGAGCGCCGACGCGCGGCGGGCGAACTCCTCCGGGTCGAGGACGTTCGGCGGCTCGTTGACCAGTTCACGGGCGAGGATCACGCCCTCGGCGAGGCCTTCGGCCGCACGCAGCGCCTTCTTCTGCCCGGCATTCTCGGGCACCAGCAGGGTCAGGCGCCCAGCCCCGCTCGCCTCCTCGCCCTCCGGCACCTTCTTGCTCTTGTAGCGGTCGAACTTGTAGGCGCGCAGCCGCGCGCCGAGCGAGAACGCCGCGACCTCGTCGGAGCCGGGCGCCGTGCCGGGCCATTCGAGCACGATCGTGGCCGAGCGGCTGCCGAGCTTGCCGGCGGTGTAGCCGCCTAAGCTCGCCCAGTCGCGGGCGGCCTCCTCCGCGCCGGTGCCGACCACCACCAGCCGCTCGACCGCGAGGCCGGCGGGAGCGGTGAGGACGAGGGCGCTCAGCGCCTTGCCCTTGAACCGCTCGACGCCGGCTGCGCGCGCCACCAGCTCGGCGGCGCCGGGACCGGCGATCTCGGCCGCCCGCGGCGACAGGGCGAGGTCCTCGCCGACGAACAGCACGAGGTCGCCGCCGGGCTTCGCCTGTGCGCCGGACGCGGCGAGGGATTCGATCTCGATGCTGATGCCGTCCGCCATGGCGTTGCTTTCGTCCCGTTCCTCAAGGAGTCGCGCGTCTCACGAGGGGCGCCGCGTGGATCCTGTGTAGCGGCCGGACGGCTTCGAGCGCAACGCGTGCCGGGTGTGGCGGCCCGGGCGCGCCCGCCCGCAAAAGGCCGCACTTGCCGTGCTTGAGGGCATCGGATGCTTGTGCGGCCGGCGGGGGGCGCCTAACCAGCATCGACGCGGAAGGGGGCCCGACCGCAGCCGGCCGATGAGACAGATCGAGCGCTACATCTTCCGCATCGCCCTCGGGGCGTTCCTGTCGTGCCTGATCGGCCTCACCGGCGTGATCTGGGTGACGCAGGCCCTGCGCGAACTCGACCTCATCACCGCCAAGGGCCAGACCCTGCTGATCTTCTTCCTGATCACCGGGCTGTCGCTGCCGACGCTCATCACCGTGATCGCGCCGGTCGCGCTGTTCATCGCGGTGGTCTACGCGCTCAACAAGCTCAACGGCGATTCCGAGCTGATCGTGATGAGCGCGGCGGGCATGTCGCCGCGCCACCTGATGCGGCCGTTCCTGACGCTCGCGCTCCTCGTCAGCGCGGCGATCGGCTTCCTCACCATCCAGGTGATGCCGTCGAGCTTCCAGGAGCTGCGCGACGTGCTCACCCGCGTGCGCGGCGACTTCATCGCCAACGTGGTCAAGGAGGGGCAGTTCACGACGCTGGACAGCGGCATCACCTTCCACTTCCGCGAGCGGGCGCCGAACGGGGCTTTGCTCGGCATCTTCATGCAGGACCGGCGCGAGGCCGGGAAGACGGTGGTCTACCTCGCCGAGCGCGGCCAGGCGGTCGACCTCGACGGGCAGACCTACCTCGTGCTCGAGAAGGGCAGCATCCACCGCCAGCAGCCGAACAGCCGCGATTCCTCGATCATCACCTTCCAGCGCTACGCCGTGGATCTCGCCGCGTTCACGCCGCCGGATGCCGACACGATCTACAAGCCGCGCGAGCGCTCGACCGTGCAGCTGATGTTCCCGAACCCGGACGAGACCTACTACAAGCTGACGAAGGGCCGCTTCCGGGCCGAGCTGCACGACCGGCTGTCGTCCTGGCTCTACCCCCTGGCGCTCGGGCTCATCGCCTTCGCGGCTCTGGGCGATCCCCGCACCACCCGCCAGGGCCGCGGGCTCGCGGTCGCCGGCGCCATCGCGGCGGTGGTGGCTCTGCGCATCGCGGGCTTTGCCGCCTCAAGCGCGGCGGTGAGGAGCCAGGCCGCCGTGACGGCGGTCTACGCCGCACCCCTCGTCGCGATCGCGCTCTCCCTCCTCGTCGCCACCCAGGGCAACCGGGTGCGGGCGTTCAATGCGGGCGTCGCCGCGCGGCTGCGCCGGCTCTCCGGGGCGGTCCCGGTCCTGCGGACGCGGGCGGGCTGAGCGGATGCTGATCGGCGCCACCCTCGGCCGCTACCTGGCGGTCCGCTTCCTGCGCATGATCCTGGGGGTCTTCCTCACGGTCTTCGCCCTCGTCTACACCCTCGACTTCGTCGAGCTGATGCGGCGCGCCGGCGACGCCGAGGGGGCGTCGGCCGCCGTGATGGCGCGCCTCGCGCTGTTTCGCACCCCGGCGGTGGCCGAGCAGGTGCTGCCCTTCGCGATCCTCTTCGGCGCCATGGCGGCGCTCCTCCAGCTCAGCCGCAAGCTGGAGCTGGTGGTGGCGCGGGCCGCCGGCATCTCGGCCTGGCAGTTCCTCCAGCCCGGCGCGCTCGTCGCGCTCGGCATCGGCGCCTTCACGGTCGGGGTCTACAACCCGGTCTCGGCCGAGCTGAAGCAGCGCTCGACGCAGATCGAGGCCAAGATCTTCGCCCGCTCGGGCAAGGCCGCCTCCGGCAAGGACCTGTGGATCCGCCAGCGCAGCATCGACGGCCAGGCGATCATCCGGGCCGAGACCGCGATCGAGGGCACCACCACGCTTGCCGGCGTCGCGGTGTTCGCCTTCGACGACGCGGGCACCTTCACCCAGCAGATGCAGGCGGCGCGGGCGACCCTGCACGACGGCTACTGGGAGCTCCAGGACGTACGCGTCCAGGGACTGGACCAGGAGCCGCAGAGCTACGACACCTACCTGATCGCCTCGACGCTGGACCAGTCGCAGGTGCGCCAGCGCTTCACCCCGCCGGAATCCGTGCCTTTCTGGCAACTCAACCAGACGATCGCCAGGACCGAGCGGGCCGGCCTCGACGCCACGCGCTACCGCCTGCAGTACGACGTGCTGATGGCCCGGCCGGTGCTGTTCCTGGCGATGGTGCTGGTGGCGGCATCGGTTTCATTAAGGTTTTTCCGTTTCGGTGGCATCGGCAAGATGGTGCTGGGCGGCGTCGCGGCGGGCTTCGTGCTCTACGTGGCACGCCAGGTGATGGAGGGCCTAGGAGCCTCTGGATTGGTGGCGGCGCCGGTGGCGGCGTGGTTCCCGGCCGTGGTAGGGAGTCTTCTCGGAACGCTCGCGCTTCTGCACCTGGAGGACGGCTGATGCCCAGCCTCCGGGGAAGCGGCGCGGGCATAGCGGGTGCAGGGATGGGTCGAGTCGTGCGTAAGGCCGCGGTTGCCGCGGTCACGGGATCCCTGACGGTTCTGCTGGCGGCCGCCGTGACGGTGGGCGCGGGCGAGCCCGCGCGCGCGCAGGGCACCCTCAACGACCGCCTGGCGGCGCGCTCGGCCAAGAACCAGGCCAAGCCCGGCAGCGGCGAGGAGCGCCTGCTCGTCGAGGCCAAGGAGCTCGTCTACGACAACGACAAGAACACGGTCTCGGCGGTCGGCAACGCCGAGCTGCATTACGGCCCCCGCACCCTGCTCGCCGACCGCGTGCGCTACGACCGCAACACCGGCCGGGTCTTCGCGGAGGGCAACGTCCGCCTCACCGACGAGACCGGCGCGGTCGTGACCGGCGACCGGATGGAGCTGACCGACGACTTCAAGTCCGGCTTCATCGATTCGCTACGCATCCAGCAGACCATCGAGCAGCGCGGCCGCCCGGCCCGGGTGCGGTTCTCCGCCCCGCGGGCGGAGCGCATCGCGGGCGAGACCACGACCTTCGAGTACGGCACCTACACGGCCTGCGAGCCGTGCAAGGACCATCCCGAGAAGCCGCCCTTGTGGCAGGTCAAGGCGGCGCGGATCATCCACAACAACGAGGAGCGCCGGATCTACTACGAGGATTCGTACCTCGAAGTGGCCGGGATCCCGATCGCCTACCTGCCCTACTTCTATTCGCCCGACCCGACGGTGCGGCGCGACACCGGCTTCCTGGCGCCGCACTTCGTCTCCTCGAACGTGCTCGGCTACGGCATCGGCACGCCGTTCTTCTGGAACATCGCGCCCGACTACGACCTCACGGTCGAGCCGACCTTCCTCTCGAAGCAGGGCGTGCTCGGCCAGGCCGAGTGGCGCCAGCGGCTCGCCAACGGCTTCTACAACGTGCGCGTCAGCGGCATCTTCCAGTCGACGCCGAGCGCCTTCCTGCCAGGTCCCCTCGGCTCGGGCGACCGCGACTTCCGCGGCTCGATCGAATCGGCCGGCCAGTTCTATCTCAGCCCGAACTGGCGCGCCGGATGGGACGTCGTCGGCGTCACCGACAAGTGGTTCCTCGACAACTACCGCATCCGCAACCAGACGATCAGCACGGACTACTTCCGCGAGGCGGTGTCCACCGCCTTCCTGATCGGCCAGGGCGACCGCTCGTGGTTCGAGGCGCGCGGCTACTACTTCAAGGGCCTGTCGACCTTCGACTGGCAGAAGCAGCAGCCGATCGTCGCCCCGGTGATCGACTACGACAAGCGCCGCGACGGGCCGGACCCGATCGGCGGCGAGGTGCGGTTCCAGGGGAACTTCACCCACCTGACCCGCGAGGCGACGCAGTACACCCAGATCCCGCGCACCGGGACCTACCTGCTCAGCCCGAGCGTCAACGGCATCACCTTCCCGCTCTACAGCACCTGCTCGGTGTTCGAGCGCGGGCAGTGCCTGGTGAGCGGACTTGCCGGCGACACCACCCGGGCGACCGCCCAGGTGTCGTGGCGGCGCACCTTCACCGACGAGTTCGGCCAGCGCTGGCAGCCCTTCGCCTACCTGCGGGGCGACGCGTTCTTCGTGAACCCGAACACGACCGGCTACCAGAACCCCGAGGTCTCGAACCTGTTCTCGCCGGAATCGAACTTCTCCGGCCGGGTGATGCCGGCGGTCGGCCTCGAATACCGCTACCCCTTCGTCGCCGACATGGGCCCGCTCGGGGTCCACACCGTGTCGCCGATCGTCCAGGTGATCGCGCGGCCGAGCGAGACCCGCATCGGCCGCCTGCCGAACGAGGACGCCCAGAGCCTCGTCTTCGACGACACCTCGCTGTTCGAGTGGGACAAGTTCTCCGGCTACGACCGGGTCGAGGGCGGCGTGCGCGCCAATCTCGGCGCCGAGTACTCGATCACCGGCCGCAACGGCTTCTACATGAACGCGATGTTCGGCGAGTCGCTCGCGATCGCCGGCGTCAACTCGTTCCGCCGCGGCGACATCGCCAATATCGGTCTCAATTCCGGTCTCGAGACCGCGCAGTCGGACTTCGTCTCGCGCCTCCAGATCTCGCCGAACCAGAACATCAGCTTCATCACCCGGGCCCGGTTCGACAACTCGACCTTCGCGCTCAAGCGCTTCGAGGCCGGCGTGACGGCGAAGTTCGCGCCGTTCCTGCCGCTCGAGACCTCGCTGCTCTACGCCCGCTACGAGGCGCAGCCCGAGCTCGGCTACGACCGCCGCCGCGAGGGCCTGCAGGCCTCGGCGCTCTACAACATCACGCCGAACTGGTTCGTCACCGGCTCGGTGCTGTTCGACCTCTCGCACTACCTCCAGGTGCGCGAGCTCTACGCCACGGCGGCGCAGTCCTACTTCCTCAACCCGGTCGGCGCGGCGCCGACCTACGACCGCCCGGACAAGTTCTACGTCTCGTCGTCGGGCCTCGGCTTCGGCTACCGCGACGAGTGCACGACGGTCTCGCTCAACTACCTGTCCTCGCCGATCGAGACGGCGTCGGGCCTGCGCGAGCGCAACCGCACCTTCCTGCTGCGGATCGAGCTGCGCACCCTCGGCGAGGCGAACTTCCGCCAGAACCTCAGCAGCACCACGACCGCGGACGGCATCGCCACGGCCCGGTGACGGGCCGGGCGACGCGAGCCCCGAGGCGGGTTGCCCGGCGGGGGCGGGGATGTCATGGCGCGGGGATGCGCCACCACGGACGGGGATCCCCGCGATGACCACAGCCCTCGCGCTGACACAGGGCGATCCGGCCGGGATCGGCCCGGAGATCACCCTGCGGGCCTGGCTCGCCCGGGAGGAGCACGGCCTAGCGCCGTTCTTCGTCATCGGCGACCGGGATTTCCTGCGTGCGATCGCGGCCCGGCTCGGCCTCGACGTCCCCCTCGCGGACGCGGACCCCGAGAATGCGGCCGAGGCCTTCGCCCGGGCGCTGCCGGTGATGCGGCTGCCGGACGGGATCACCGTCGCGGCCGAGCCCGGCCGGCCCGATCCGGCGAGCGCTGCCGGAACGCTGGCCTCGATCGAGGAGGCGGTGCGGCTGGTGCAGGCCGGCCGCGCGCCGGCCCTCGTCACCAACCCGATCGCCAAGCACGTGCTCTACGAGGCCGGCTTTCGCCATCCCGGCCACACCGAGTACCTGGCGGCGCTCGCCGCCGCGCCCGGCGAGACGCCGCCGACGCCCGTGATGCTGCTGTGGTCGGAGGAGCTGGCGGTGGTGCCGGTGACGATCCACGTGGCCCTGCGCCGGGTGCCGGAGCTGCTGACGGCCGAGCTCGTGGTCGAGATCGCCCGGATCGTCGACCGCGACATGCGGGCCCGCTTCGGCCTCGCCTCCCCGCGCCTCGTGCTCGCCGGGCTCAATCCGCATGCGGGCGAGGCCGGCACCATGGGAACCGAGGACCGCGACGTGCTCGCACCCGCGATCGAGCGCCTGCGGGCCGAAGGCATCGCCATCACCGGCCCGCACCCGGCCGACACCCTGTTCCACGCCCGGGCGCGTGCCACCTACGACGTCGCGCTCGCCCCGACCCACGACCAGGCGCTGATCCCGATCAAGACGCTCGCCTTCGACGAGGGCGTGAACGTGACCCTCGGGCTGCCCTTCCTGCGCACCTCGCCCGACCACGGCACCGCCTTCGACATCGCCGGCAAGGGGCTGGCGAAGCCCGACAGCCTGATCGCCGCCCTGAAGCTCGCCGGCCGGCTGACCCGGCCCAGGGACGCAGAGGCAACGAGGGACGGAGCATCGGCATGAGTTCGCCGGACGGGCTGCCGCCGCTGCGGGAGGTGGTGCAGGCGCACGACCTGATGCCCCGTCGCTCGCTCGGCCAGAACTTTCTGTTCGACCTCAACCTCACCGGCCGGATCGCCCGCGCGTCGGGGCCGCTCGACGGCGTCACCGTGGTCGAGGTCGGCCCCGGTCCCGGCGGCCTGACCCGGGCGCTCCTGATGCACGGTGCGGCCAAGGTGATCGCGGTCGAGCGCGATCCCCGCGCCCTGCCGGCGCTCGCCGAGATCGCCGCGCATTATCCCGGCCGGCTGGAGGTGGTGGAGGCCGACGCACTCGAGTTCGACCCGCGGCCGCTGATCGGCGACGGCCCGGCCCGCATCGTCGCCAACCTGCCCTACAATGTCGGCACCCAGCTCCTCACCGGCTGGCTCACGTCGGAGGCCTGGCCGCCGTGGTGGGACTCGCTGACCCTGATGTTCCAGCGCGAGGTGGCCGAGCGCATCGTGGCCGACGAGGGCGACCGGGCGAATTACGGCCGGCTCGGGGTGCTGTGCGGCTGGCGCACGAAAGCCAACATCCTGTTCGACGTGCCGCCCTCGGCCTTCGTGCCGCCGCCGAAGGTGACGTCGAGCGTGGTGCGGCTGGTGCCGCGGCCGGAGCCCCTGCCCTGCCGGGTCCGCGCCCTCGAAACCGTGACCGGCGCCGCCTTCGGCCAGCGCCGCAAGATGCTGCGCCAGAGCCTGAAGGCCGCGACCCCGGGCCCCGCCCGCCTGCTCGCCGCCGCAGGCATCCCCGAGACGGCGCGGGCCGAGGAGGTGCCGGTCGCCGGGTTCGTGGCGATGGCGCGGGTGCTGTAGGGCCCAGCCTCCCTGACAAAGCCTTCCTGAAAAAAGAAAGCCCCCGATCCACCGGGACCGAGGGCTTCGCAAGGGCCGCGGGGGAGCGTCGCTCTCCCCGCGAAACACCCGTCACCGCGTCTGCTGGATGGCCGAGACCACCCACTGGCCGCCGCGCTCGCGCAGGAAGGTCCAGACCTCCGTCGCCTCGGGCGGGTTGGTCTCGACGACCTGGCCGTTGGCGCGGCTGATCAGGGCATCGCGCAGAGTGTAGCGCATCGCCACGGTGGCGTAGTCGACCGGGCCCTCGCGCCAGGACTCGGCGAGGTCGCCCTGCTGCAGCTTCACGTCGGCGATCTTGTTGACCACGCCGCGGGCGGCGTTGGCCCGCAGTTCCTCGGTGAAGTAGCCGGCCATCTCCGGCGTCGTCAGACGGCGCAGGGTGGCGACGTCCTCGGCGCCGTAGGCAAGCTGGACCTGGCCGAGCGTGCGCTCGAAGGCCTCGAAATCCTGCGGGCCGATGCCCACCTCGTCGCGCTGGGCCGGGCGAGCCTGCGCGGCGGCAGCGCCGCCGCCGAGACCGGCACCGAGACCACCGAGGGGATTTCCGCCGAGCGGAGCGCCCGGACGGGGACCGGAGGCCGGGCCGCTGCGGTTATAGGCGCCCGCCATGGCCGGCTCGGCCTGGCGGCGGCGGAAGAAGCGCAGGACCAGCAGCACCACGCCGACCAGGAGGCCGACCTGGAGCAGCAGGCCGAGGAACGACGCGATGCCGCCGAGGCCGCCGAAGAAGCCGCCGCCGATCAGCGCGCCGAGCAGGCCAGCGCCGAGCAGCCCGGCGAAGAAGCCGCCGCCGAAGCGCCGCTGCGGCGCGGCCGGGGCGCCCATCTGCGGGCCGGGTTGCGTCATCGAGCGCTGCATCGGCGCCGGGGCGCCGGGGGCGGTCGCGGTGGAGGGCGGGGCGGAGAAGGTCTTGGAGCCGCGCGAGCCCACCGAGGAGCCGCTGCCGGGACGCGCCTCGCCGGCCGTCGCCGCCACGGCCATCAGGGCCGCCAGGCCGAAGGCCACCGCCGTCCGGCGGCCGCGGGAGAAGGTGGTCATCATCGGTTCGTATCGCCTCGTGCCATCACCAGTGAGGGGCGTCCCGCCCCCTGCCATGCATATGGGGGCGCGGGTGGCGCAGTAGAAGGGAGGCATCGTGCGGAATGCCTTCCCGTTTATCACTACACCCGATGAAGAGTCGCCGATCGGCACCAGATCTGCCAAGCGATAAATTTTTGAGATGACCGGGATTACGGAGCGGCGGCACTTCGTTGCGGCCGCGCCCGCGGGGTCTCGGCGGCTGGGAAGGTGAGGCGCACCACCGTTCCCTCGCCGGGGCTGCTGCGCAGGGCGACGGCGCCGTTCTGGCGCTTGACCAGGGCGTTGAGGATGGCGAGGCCGGTGCCGCGGCCGGGCTCGCGGGTGGTGAAGAACGGCTCCAGCGCCCGGGCCAGCACCTCCGGCGGCATGCCGGCGCCGGTATCCGCCACGATCAGCGCGACGTGGCGCCCCGCCGCCCCGTCGGCGGCGATCCCCTCGCCGCCGTGGTTGCAGGCCTGGATCGTGACGCGCCCGCCCGCCGGCATCGCCTCGGCGGCGTTGCGCAGCAGGATCTGGAGGATCAGCTCGGTCTGGACCGGGTCGATGCAGGCGACCCACAGGTCCTCGGCGAGATCGAGGTCGAGGGCGATCCCCTCGCCGAGGAGGCCCACGGCCCGCTCGCGGTGGTCGCGCAGCAACCCGTTGAGGTCGACCGGCCGCGGCTCCGGCCGGTGCCGGCGCGAATAGGCCAGGAGGTGGCGGGTGAGCGAGGAGGCGCGCTCGGCCGCGTCGGTCGAGCGGCTGAGCGCCCGCTGCACGAAGGCGTCCGGATGCTCGCCGAGGCGCCGGCGCAGGCCGTCGACGTAGCCGACCAGGATCTGCAGCAGGTTGTTGAACTCGTGCGCGACGCCGTTGGTGAGCTGGCCGAGCGCCTCGCGCCGCTGCGCCAGGCCGAGCGCCGCCTCGAGGTCGCGGCGGCGCGAGGTCTCGACGAGCTGGACCAGGCGGAGCGGTTCCGGCCCCGGCAGCGGCGAGAGGTGGACGAGCGCCCACAGCGTCGCCCCGTCGTGCCGGCGCAGCAGCACCTCGATGCTGCCTGATCCGTCACCGGCAAGAAGCGCGCGCAGGGCCGCCTCGGCCTCGGGCTCGGCGCCCAGAGTCGCGAGACCCAGAGTCGCGAGGCCGGCGGGCGCCTCCCCCAGCAGCGCGAGGGCGGCCGGGTTGGCAAAGCGCACCTCGCCCGCGGGACCGGGGGCGACCAGCAGGGACGGCAGGGGGGCGGCCGTGAGCGCGGCGCGCAGCATCCCGGCCTCCCCCGGCGCCTCAGCGGCCGGCACTGGCGCGGGGACATCCGGCACGGGCGGACCTCCGTGATGCGCGGGCCCGCACCGTCCGCCTCGGCGGGCGGGTCGTCGCCGCATTCTCTCCCGATACTCTAGTGCAAGTCCGGGCGGGGTGGAAACCGCGCCGCCCGGTGCTATCCGGATTAGCTCCGCCCATCGTCGTCGACCAGCACCGTCGGCCCGAAGATCGCCTCGAAGCGTCCCCGCAGCACCGCGTCGACCTCCGGCATCGTCACCGGACGGCCGAGATCGACCAGGCTGGTGACGCCGTGCTCGCGCACGCCGCAGGGCACGATGCCGGAGAAGTGCGACAAATCCGGCTCGACGTTGAGGCTGATGCCGTGGAAGGTCGCCCAGCGCCGCACCCGGATGCCGATCGCCGCGATCTTGTCCTCGACGCCCGGCCCCTTCTCCGGCCGGCGCACCCAGACGCCGACCCGGTCCTCGCGGCGCTCGCCGCGCACGGTGAAGGCCTCCAGGGTTTCGATCAGCCAGGCTTCCAGGGCGGCCACGTAGGCACGCAGGTCCGGCCGGCGCCGGTTGAGGTCGAGCATCACGTAGGCCACCCGCTGGCCGGGGCCGTGATAGGTGTACTGCCCGCCCCGCCCCGTGCGGTGGACCGGGAAGCGCTCCGGCGCCACGAGGTCGGCCTCCTTCGCGGAGGTGCCGGCGGTGTAGAGCGGCGGGTGCTCGACGAGCCAGACGCGTTCCAGCGCGCGGCCCTCGGCGATCGCCGCGGCGCGCGCCTCCATCGCGGCCTCCGCCTCGCGGTAGTCGAGGAGCGCGTCGCGCACGACCCACTCGACGGGGGGGCTGCCGGGGGCGGGCAGGAGGTGGCCCGGGGCGGTTGCGAGCCGGTCGTTTACCAAGGCTTCACCATAAGATCGGATTGTTCGGTCATCGCTTCGTCGTCAGGGTGGGTGCGTCCGTTGGCGGTTCTCGACATTCTCAAGGTGGATCTCGCGGTCGTGCTCGGGCGGACCCGGATGCCGATCCACATGCTGCTGCGCATGGGCCGCGGCGCGGTGATCGAGCTCGACTCCAGCGATTCCGATATGGTCGAGATCCTCGCCAACAACCACCCGATCGCCCGCGGGCAGATCGTGGTCACCGGCAACCGCATCTCCGTGGAGGTCACCGAGCTGATCCGCAAGGCCGAGGTGGTGCAGGAGCCGGGCATCCGCATCGGCGACGGCAGCGCCGGCCTGCTCAACGCCCTCTCGGACGCCCTCTAGGCGAGAATGTTCGCCGGATCCGCATCGGGGCGCTTGCGTCCCCCGGAGGGGACTGGTATTCGCAGCCTCGCTTCGGACGGGTCTCACCCCCGCCCCGAGCGCTCCGCGGCCGTGGCGGAATTGGTAGACGCGCTAGCTTGAGGTGCTAGTTGGGCAACCAGTGGAGGTTCGAGTCCTCTCGGCCGCACCATCCATCCTGCAGGGTCCTGGACCGGTGCGGGACGGGATGGGGACCGGATTCGGCGCAAGCGTCTCGATCCTCGTCGAGATCGTGGGCCGGATCGGAGTTGCCGAGGCGTCGAATCACCAAGATGGCTTCGACGTCGATTGTTGATAAAGTCGTTTTATATTAGCTGGATCGTATTTTGATATCCAGCACGCTCCGCGGCCGTGGCGGAATTGGTAGACGCGCTAGCTTGAGGTGCTAGTTGGGCAACCAGTGGAGGTTCGAGTCCTCTCGGCCGCACCATCCTGCCTTCGTGCGGGATGTCGGGATCCTCGCTGCAGGATCGTCGCTCTCCCGGACGCGATCGCGCGCGGAGAGCAGAAGCTTCCGAAGCCGTTCGATCGACCTGTCGTTTCTCGCAACTGCCGTCGGCGCCGCCATGCATGCGACGCGGCTGCGCGCCCGTGCGTCCAGGACAGCCCGCACCCGCCTCGCGGCACGGGGCTTGTCGTTCCCGACGAGCGATCGCCCCATCAAAGGACTTGCCCGCAAGAGGTTTGCCCGAGCTTTCCGTCTGGCGCATTCGTCCCCTCGGAAATCCACCGCCCGCGCCCTTTGCATCATCAATGAGACGATATCTGGAAGTTTCCTTGCGGACATCGTATCCCAGGCCCGCGCAGTGAAGCCGCAGGCTTCACACGTCCGAGCGAAGCCGATCTCCGCGTGGCGAAAGCGATCCGACAGGATAGCCCGAAGCGATCAGTCGGAAATCGCATGAGCGGCGCGACAGGTCGGTCCGGGTCGGAGGGGCCGAACGGCCGAGTGCGTCCGACGTCGCGCGTGCCCGTCGGGCCCGTTCCCGGGCGCCGAGATACGGAGCAAGCGCGCCTTCAGTTGAGGAAGCGCGGGACTACGAAGCGGATGCCCAGGAGACCGATCAGCGCCATCGAGCCGCTGACGATGAGCACGTACAGGATGTCGGCATCTGTCCCGTAACCCGGGTAGAATGCCGACCGGCACACCTTGACGATGTGCATGAGCGGGTTCCACTGCACGTACTCATAAATGACTGCCGGCATCGCTTCGACCACGATGACCGTTCCACTCGTGAAGTAGATAATGAGGATAGGAACGATGATGACAATCATCCACTGCTGAAATATTTGCGAAATGAAGACGTTGAAAAATCCCGCCCCCATTGAAAAACATAGCGCGAGAAGCATGCTTTCACAGAAAGCGTAGGAATCCCTGGGCACGACATGGGCGCCGCAGCACGCCGCGATGACAAAAACCAGAAATATGCTAAGGCTGCTGGTACAAATCTCCACGAGGGCGCGTGACATGACGACATCAAAGAATTTAACTTGCGGAAAGTATATTAGCTGTCTGTTTTGTAGTGGCCCTTCCATCATCTTCCGAGACATGTAGTTGAAGATAATGTAGGGAGACAGGCCAGAGACGGCGAACAGCACGATGCTGTCACCGATCGGCGTCGGCTTCTTCATGACGACGTAGATGGCGGTGATGACCAGGATGTGGGCGCAGGGCCAACCGACCGCGATACCGTAGCCCCACATCGTACCGCCGAAGCGGGTACGGATGTCGCGCAGCATGAGGGCGCCGAGCACGTCCATCTGGATCTCGAGCGCCGATTTCGCCTGGTACGCCATCCACCGCTCCCGCTCGGACGGCAGCGCCGTACAGGCGCTCCCGACCCGGTTCATGCTTCGCCGCGGGCGATACGCCGACAATGCGGCAACCGGGTGACCGATTAGCCAGCGCCCGAGCCGGGCAGGCTGCGCGCCTCGCCGTGGTAGGAGCGGTTCGGGCGCATGTCGACGGCCGAGGCCATGCGGTTCGACATGTTGAAGAAGCTCGCGACCGCCGAGATGTCCCACAGGTCGCGCTCGGAGAAGCCGGCATCGCGAAGGGCCTCGCGGTCCTCCTCCTCGATCGTCCAGGGCGCCTCGGTGAGGGCGACGGCGAAGTCGAGCATGGCGCGGTGGCGATCCGAGAGGTCGGCGGCGCGGTAGTTCATCGCCATCATCTCGCCGAGCACCGGATCGCCCGAGAGGCTGCGCACCGCCGCGCCGTGCGCGGTGAGGCAGTAGTAGCAGCGGTTCACGCTCGACACCGCCACGGCGATCATCTCGCGCTCCAGCTTCGACAGGCCGGACGGCGCCAGCATCAGGTCGTTGTAGAGCGCCGTGAACGCCTCGAGCTTGGCGCTGTCGTGGGCGTAGGCGAGCAGCACGTTCGGCACGAAGCCGATCTTCTCGCGGCACTTGTCGAAATAGGCCCGCATCTCCGGCGACAGGTCGGGCGCGGGCGGCAGATCGAGGGCCATCACGCTGCCCTCCAGCTCCTGCAGCGCCGGCCGCTCGCCCACCTCCGGCTTCGCCCGCTTCCCGCTCCCGGCCATGCTCGTCCCTCCCTGTCGTCGCGCGTGAGCTTAGGCAGTTTACCTCCGGGGCGCGAGGCCGGGGTTGCGGGTGCCGGGACGCTGTGCCACCGCTCCCGCCAACAACCTCGGCAGAGGACGAGCAGACGTGGAACCCTCGACCGCGACCGCGACCCCCGAAGCGAAGGCCAGCCGCACCGACCTGATCGCCGCTGCGGCAGCGGTCGCCGAGGACCGGGGGGGACCCGGCGGCTTCGTCCGCGACCTGTTCGGCCGCGTCGCGCCGGAGGACCTGACCGCCTATCCCCCCGAGGCCCTGGCCGACCTGGCGCTCGCCGCCCGGGCCCACCTCGCCGCGGCGCGGCCCGGCCGCACGATCAGCGCGGTGCGCCTCTCCGACGTCGAGGTCGAGATCGGCGGTCGCCGGCGCGACCTCACGGTGCTGGAGGCGGTCAACGCCAACCGGCCGTTCCTGCTCGATTCGACGCTGGCCGAGCTCGTCGCCCGCGGCTACCAGCCCCGCCTCGTCGCCCACCCGATCCTCGGGGTCGAGCGCGACGCCGACGGCGCCCTGGTTCGGGTCGTCGGCGAGACCACGGCGCAGGAGATGACCGGAGATCTCGCCCGCGAGAGCTTCATCCACGTCCATCTCGACCGCATCGACGACGAGGCCGCCCGCGCGACGCTCGCGGCCAGCCTCGCCCGGATCTACGCCGACGTCGCCGTCACCGCGACCGACCATGCGGCCATGGTCGAGCGCCTGGCCGAGGCGGCCGCGGCCTATGCCGACGCGCCCGCCCCGCTCGCCCCGGAGGAGCGGGCCGAGGCCCGCGCCTTCCTCGACTGGCTGCGCGACGGGCATTTCGTGCTGCTCGGCCTGCGCGAGTACCGCGACGCGGACGGAGCCGACCATGCCGGCGTCAGGGGCAGCGGGCTCGGCCTGCTGCGCGATCCCGCCGTCGAGGTGCTGCGCCGCGGCGACGCCATGGTGGCGGTGACGCCGGAGATCCGCGCCTTCCTGGAGGGGCCGGAGGCGCTGATGGTCACCAAGGCCAGCCTGCGCTCGCGCGTGCGCCGGCAGGCCCATCTCGACATGGTGGCGATCAAGCTGTTCGCGAGCGACGGCCGGCTCTCGGGCGAGTTGCGCCTCGTCGGCCTGTTCACCGGCAGCGCCTATGCGAGCCGGGCCGAGGAGGTGCCGTACCTGCGCCGCAAGGTGGCGGCGGTGGTCGCCAGGGCCGGCCTCGATCCGACGAGCCATGCCGGTCGCTCGCTCCTGCACGTGCTCGAAACCTACCCGCGCGACGACCTGTTCCAGATCGAGCCCGGCCTGCTCCTGCGCTTCGCGCTCGCCATCGTCTCGCTCGCCGACCGGCCGCGGGTGCGGGTGCTCGCCCGCCCCGACAAGTTCGGCCGCTTCGTCTCGCTCATCGCCTACCTGCCGAAGGACCGCACCGACGCGCGGCTCCAGGCCCGCATCGGCGCCTATCTCGCGGAAGAACTGGGCGGCCGGCTCTCGACCATCGCGCCGGATTATCCCGACGGACCGCTCGCCCGCCTCCACGTCATCGTGGCCACACCCGGCGCGCCGCCGGACGAGATCGACGCCGAAAAACTCGAGGCCGGCATCGCCGCCCTCTCCCGCACCTGGGCCGATTCGCTGCGCGAAGCACTCGCCGAGACCCGCGGCGGCGATGCCCGCGGCCTCGCTTCGGTCTATGCCGAGGCCTTCCCGGCCGGCTACCGCGAGATGTATGCGGGCGCCCAGGCGCTGCCGGACATCGCGATCCTGGAGCGGATCTCGGAAGCGCAGCCCCGGGCGGTCGACCTGTTTCGCCGCCCCGGCGACCCCGACACGCGGATCGGCCTGAAGGTGTTCTCCCGCGGCACCGCCCTGCCGCTCTCCGAGCGGGTACCGGTCCTGGAGAATCTCGGCTTCCGGGTCATCGACGAGCGCTCCTACCGCCTCAAGCCCGAGGGGACCGGCGCCCGGGTCTGGCTGCACGACATGGTGCTGGAGCGCGCCGGCGGCGGCGCGGTCGACGTCGCGGCGGTCGAAGGCCCGGTCGAGGCGGCCCTGCTCGCCCTCGCCCGCGACCTCGCCGAGTCGGATGCCTACAACCGCCTGGTGCTGGAGGCCGGGCTCGGCTGGCGCGACGTCGCCCTGGTGCGGGCGCTCGGGCGCTACCTGCGCCAGCTGCGCATCCGCTACGGCCAGGACTACCTGGCGGCGACGCTGGCGCGCCATCCCGGCCTCGCCCGGCGGCTGGTGGCGTTGTTCTACGCCCGCTTCGACCCCCGCCGCGACGGTGACCGAGCGGCGGCGGAGAGCGGGGTGCGGGCCGAGATCGAGGCGGATCTCGCCGGGGTCACCAGCCTCGACGAGGACCGGATCCTGCGCCGCTTCGTCAACCTCGTCGAGGCGGCGCAGCGCACGAACTTCTTCCAGATCGGCCGCAACGGCCTGCCGCCGGAGACCATCGCGTTCAAGTTCCGCTGCGCGAAGGTCGACGGGATGCCGCTGCCGCGTCCCCTGTTCGAGATCTTCGTCTACTCGCCCCGCGTCGAGGGCGTGCACCTGCGCTTCGGCTACATCGCCCGCGGGGGCCTGCGCTGGTCGGACCGGCCGGAGGATTTCCGCACCGAGGTGCTGGGCCTCGTCAAGGCGCAGCAGGTCAAGAACGCCGTGATCGTGCCGGTCGGCGCCAAGGGCGGGTTCTTCCCCAAGCGCCTGCCGCCGCCCAGCGACCGCCAAGCCTGGATGCAGGAGGGCACCGAGAGCTACCGGATCTTCATCCGCACGCTGCTCTCGCTCACCGACAACATCGTCGACGGCAAGATCGTGCCGCCGCCCTCGACCGTGCGGCACGACGAGGACGACGCCTACCTGGTGGTCGCCGCCGACAAGGGCACCGCCACCTTCTCGGACGTCGCCAACGCGCTGTCGCTGGAGGCGCATCACTGGCTCGGCGACGCCTTCGCGTCCGGCGGCAGCCAGGGCTACGACCACAAGCAGATGGGCATCACCGCCCGCGGCGCCTGGGAGGCGGTCAAGCGCCACTTCCGCGAGATCGACATCGACATCCAGGCCGAGCCGGTCACGGTGGCGGGCGTTGGCGACATGTCGGGCGACGTGTTCGGCAACGGCATGCTGCTGTCGCGCTGCCTGAAGCTGGTCGCCGCCTTCGACCACCGCGACATCTTCCTCGACCCCGATCCCGACCCGGCCGCAGCCTTCGCCGAGCGCAAGCGGCTGTTCGATCTGCCCCGCTCGTCCTGGGCCGATTACGACCGGTCGAAGATTTCTCCCGGCGGCGGCGTGTTCTCGCGGCAAGCCAAGACCGTGCCGCTCTCGCCCCAGATCCGCGCCCGCCTCGGGATCGACAGGCCTGAGGCGACGCCGGCGGAGGTGATGCAGGCGATCCTGCGCGCGCCCGTCGACCTCCTGTGGTTCGGCGGCATCGGCACCTACGTGCGCGCGGCCACCGAGAGCGACGACGAGGCCGGCGATCGGGCGAACGACGCGATCCGCATCACCGGGCAGGAGCTGCGCGCCCGGGTCGTCGGCGAGGGCGCGAATCTCGGTCTCACCCAGCGCGGCCGGATCGAGGCCGCCCGCCGGGGGGTACGCCTCAACACCGACGCGATCGACAACTCGGCCGGGGTCAACACCTCGGACGTCGAGGTCAACATCAAGATCGCGCTGGCGACGCCGGAGCGCGACGGGCGCTTGAGCCCCGAGAGCCGCAACGCGCTCCTCGCGGGCATGACCGAGGCGGTGGCCGACCTGGTGCTGAGGAACAACCAGCTCCAGACCCTCGCCCTCTCGCTCGCCCAGCGCTCGGCGGCGGCGGAGACGGGCTTTGCCTCCCGGCTGATGCAGACCCTGGAGGCCGACAACCGCCTCGACCGCTCCGTCGAGTTCCTGCCCTCGGACGCCACCCTCGCCGAGCGGGCGCAAGGGGGCGAGGGCCTGACCCGGCCGGAACTGGCGGTGCTGCTCGCCTACGCCAAGCTCGCGCTCAAGGACGCGCTCCTCGACTCGGCGGTGCCGGACGATCCCTACCTCGCCCGCGAGCTCGCGCGCGCGTTCCCGCCGGTCCTGGTGGCGCGCTACCCCGACGCGGTGCAGGGCCACCGCCTGCGCCGGGAGATCATCGCCACGAGTCTGGCCAACGCCATCGTCAATCGCGGCGGGCCGACCATCGTCAGCCGGCTCTCCGACGAGACCGGCGCCGAAGCCCCCTCCATCGCAGCCGCCTACGCGGTCACCCGCGACGCCTTCGGGCTCATCGACCTCAACAAGGCCGTGGACGGGCTCGACGGCGCGATCTCCGGCGACCAGCAGCTCGCCCTCTACGCCGAGTTGCAGGACCTGCTGCGCCAGCGCATGGTCTGGTTCATCCGCAACGGCGAGGCCGCGCCCGGCGGCATCGAGGCGGAGGTCGCACGCTACCGCGACGGCATCGCGGCGGTGTCGCGCGCGCTGCCGGGCGCCCTGCCGCCGGCCGCCGCCGAGGCGCTGGCCCGGCGCATCCGGGCTCTCGTCGACCACGGCGTGCCGGAGCCCCTGGCCTCGCGCCTCGCCGCCTTGAGCGAGCTCGGGGCCGCGCCCGACATCGTCCAGGTCGCCGAGGCGACCGGGCGGCCGCCGGCGGCGATCGCCGCGACCCATTTCGCGATCGCCGACCTCTTCCGCCTCAACGCCCTCTCGGCCGCCGCCCGGGCGGTGCCGGTGGCCGACACCTTCGACCGCATCGCGCTCGAGCGCGCGGTCGCCGGCATCGCCGCGGCCCACCGGGCGCTCACCGCCGAGGCCGCCGCGTTCGACGCCGAGGGAGCCGCCGCGGTCGAGCAATGGAGCCAGGCCCGCGGCGCCTCGCTCGCCCGCATCCGCACCGCGGTCGCGGCCATCGCGGCGTCGGGCCTCACGGTGTCGAAGGTCTCGGTGGCGGCAAGCCTGCTCGGGGATCTGGCGCAACGGGGCGAGCGGGCCCAACGATGAGCCCGCCGGATTTCGGGGCGGAGTTCCGGGCCCGCTTCGCCGAGCTGGTCGCCTGGCGCCGCGACGTGCGGCGCTTCCGGCCCGATCCGGTGCCGGAGGACGATATCCGGGACTGCCTGGCGCTCGCCTGCCTCAGCCCCTCGGTCGGCAACAGCCAGCCCTGGCGCTTCGTGCGGGTGTCCGATCCCGACCGCCGCGCGGCGGTGGCGGCGAGCTTCACCCGCTGCAACGAGGCGGCCGCCGCCGCCTACGACGACGAACGGGCCGCGGCCTACCGGAGCCTCAAGCTCGCGGGCCTGCGCGAGGCGCCGCTGCACCTCGCGGTGTTCTGCGACGCGGCGACCGGGGCCGGCCACGGGCTCGGCCGCGCCACCATGCCGGAGATGCTGCGCTACTCGGCGGTCACCGCCGTCCACACCTTCTGGCTCGCGGCGCGGATCCGCGGCCTCGGCGTCGGCTGGGTCTCGATCCTGTGCCCCGAGGAGGTCACGGTCGCCCTCGCCGTACCGCCGGACTGGGGGCTGATCGCCTATCTCTGCGTCGGCTACCCGGCCGAGGAGCACGCCGATCCGGAACTGGTGCGCCACGGCTGGCAGGCGCGCCAAGTGGCGCCGCTTCTGGAGCGGTGAGCCCGACGCAGACCTGGGCTGCGCGCATCGCCGTTCCATACATACCAGTAGGTACACCACAAGGACCGAGGCAGCATTCGCAGCCGCAGGGATCCCGAGGAGATCCCTCCATGCCCCTCGTCACCATCACCCTGAAGCGCGACCGCAGCCCGACCGAGCGGCGCGCCATCGCCGACCCCGTCCACGAGGCCATGGTCGCCAGCATCGGCATCCCGCACGACGACCGGTTCCAGGTCGTGTCGAGCCAGTTCGACGAGGTGATCTACGATCCGGGCTATCTCGGCATCCGGCGCAGCGACGACCTGGTGATGATCCAGATCCATCTCTCGACTAGGCGCAGCGTCGCGCAGAAGAAGGCGCTGTTCGCCGCCATCGCGGGGAACTTGGAAGCTCTCGGGGTGCGGCCGGAGGACGTCCTCGTCACCCTGGTGGAGATCGCCCGGGAGAACTGGTCCTTCGGCAACCGGCTCGCCACGTATGCCGACGTGGCGCCGCCCCACCTGGCGGGCGGGGCCTGAAGACCCCGCCGGCGACAGGAGACGGAGCGTGGTGCGGCAGGGATCATCGAAGCGCGAGGCGATCGTCGCGGCGGCAAAGGCGCTGCTCTGGGAGCGCGGCTACAAGGCGACGAGCCCGCGGGACGTGCTGGCCTTGAGCGGCGCCGGCCAGGGCAGCCTCTACCACCACTTCCCCGGCAAGCGGGAGGTGGCGGCGGCGGCGCTCGCCGAGATGGCCGAGGAGGAGATCGCGGTCATCGACGCGCTGTTCGCGGCCTCGACCCCGCCGCTGGCGCGCGTGCGCGCCTACCTGACCCGCGAGCGGCAGGCCCTGCGCGGCTGCCGCCTCGCGCGGCTGGCCAACGAATCCGCCATGGAGGAGCCGGCCCTGCGCACGCCGGTCGCGGCCTATCTCGGGCGCATCCAGGGTGCCCTGCGGGCGAGCCTGGAGGAGGCGCAGGCCGCCGGCAGCCTGGCGCCGGGCGTCGCCCCCGCCCCGCTCGCGGCGGCGCTGATCGCGGTCGTCGAGGGCGGCTACGTCCTCGCCCGCGTGCACTGGGACGAGGCCGCGATGCGCGAGGCGATCGACGGCGCCGTCCAGTTGCTGGCCGCGGTGACGCGCCCTCAGGCGTGAGCCTGCGCCGCCGCCAGGATGCCGACGCCGACCGCGATGACGCCGATGCCGAGGATCATCAGCGGCGTCACTGGCTCGCCGAACAGGATCGCGCCGCCGAGCGCCGCGCCGACCATGCCGACCCCGGCCCAGATCGCGTAGACGATCCCGATCGGCAGCATGTCCATGCTGCCCGACATCAGCCAGAGCGCGGTGCCGTAGCCGAGCGCGACCATGACGGACGGCCCCGGGCGGGTGAACCCGTCGGCGGCCTTGAGCGACAGGGTGGCGGTGATCTCGGCCAGGATGGCGACCGCGAGGGTGAGGAACGGGTTCATGCGCGCGCCGTCCGGGGCAGGACCGGGGCGGGCTCGGGCGCCACGAACATGTCGAGGTCGTCGGCGAACTGCTCGGCGATCTCGGGGGCGTTCTCGAGGCAGACCTTGAGGTAGTCGGTGAAGGCCGGCGGCGGCGCGATGCCCTCGGCGAGGAGCCGGGCGTTCGAGAAGGTCAGGTCGAGGGAGCAGAAGGCGTAGTAGGCCCGCACCGCCCGCAGCATCGCCTGCTTCAGGGCGCCGTCGAGGCCGAAGGTCTCGGAGAAGCGCCGGCGCAGCAGCGCCCGGTCGGCGGCAAGGTCGAAGCGGGAGAAGTCGTCGCGGGGCCCGCCCGCCGGGTCGGCCGCCGCGAAGGCCCGCATCAGGTCGTCCCAGCGGGCGCTGGCGCCCTCGCCGGCCGAAATGTGGTAGAGGTTGTGTGCCAGCTGCGGCTTGCGCAGCAGGCCGAGCAGGCTGTCGGCGACCCAGTCGACCGGGACGATGTCGACGGCGCTGGAAGGGCTGCACGGCACCAGGCGCAGCCGGTCGGCGGCGCGGATCACCCACAGGATGCTGGAGCTCGGCGTCGCGCCCAGCGTCGAGTGCCCGACCACGATCGAGGGACGGGCGACCACGATCGGCAGGTCGGCGAACGTGCCGGCGAGCGAGGTCTCGGCCGCCGCCTTCGAGACCGTGTAGGCGACGAGGTGGCGCGCCTGCGGCGAGGGATAGGCCGCCTCCTCGACGAGGGACGGCGCCTCGGCGCCGCAGATCATCGCGGTGCTGACGTGCAGGAAGCGGGTGAGGTGCGGCATGGCCCGGGCGCGGCGGGCGAGCGCCAGCGTGCCGTCGTGGTTGGTGCGGCTGACCCGCTCCTCGCCCCACCACGAGGTGTCGGCGGCGAGATGCAGCACGTGGGTCACCGAATCGAGCCGCGGGTCGGCGTCGAGGTCGGCGCGGGTGAAGTCGCCGGGCACCACTTCGACCGCGCGGGCGAGGCGCTGGGCGGTGAACGGGTCGGTGAAGCGCGACAGCCGCGCGGCGATCCGCTGGCGGCCCTGCTCGGCGCTGGCGCAGCGCACGAGGCAGACCCACTCGGTGCCGTCACGCCGGCTCAGGGCCTGGTGAAGGACGGCACCGCCCAGAAAGCCGGTTGCGCCCGTCAGTAATATCCGTGCCACGCTGGACCTCCCCGTATCCTGAAGAGATGCCACAAACGAGCAGGCAATAAATCCATCCTGGCGGCATCGGTCTCTCATTCGTGCAGTATGTTGCCCGGTCGCAACCGTCTATTTCTCATTTTGATTAATCCATTCGTGTGAAAATCGGCCGAGAAACATTCTGGAAACGACGGATCTAGCTCATCTGGCCTAGTGCGACCCAAGGACAATAGTCCACGCAACGCTCTTTGTGGCGAAACCGGGATCCAGACATCTTCGGAAATGTTTCTGCCACGGCCGCGGTACGGCCGCGCGGGCTCAGCCGCGGCTCAGCAGGTGGGCGAGCAGCGCCCGCAGCTGCGCCGGCTTCAGCGGCTTGTGCACCAGCTCGCAGCGCGCCGCCCGCACCCGGGCCTCGACCTCGGACGAGTGGTCGGCGGTGGTGATCACCGCCGGGATGTGGTGGCCGTGGACCGAGCGCAGCCATTCCACGGTGTCGAGGCCGCAGGCGCCGCCGTCGAGGTGGAAGTCGGCGACGACGACGTCGGGGCTCCAGGTCGTGCCCAACAGCCGCACCAGGCTGAGGTGGTCGCGGGCGGCGAACGCGTTGGCGTCCCAGCCGTGGAACAGCCGCGCCAGGGCTTCCAGCGCCGCCTTGTCGTTCTCGATCAGCGCGATCCGCGCGCCGGTCAGGCTCGTCGGCGGCACCAGCGAGGGGGCGGGCCGGGGCGGCTCGGGGGCGCACGGATTGAGGTGCAGGCTGAAGCGCGAGCCGTGGCCGACCCGCGAGTCGAGGCTCAACCGGTGCCCGAGGGCCTGGGCCGAGCGGCGCACGATCGACAGGCCGAGGCCGAGCGCGATCTCGCCGTCGACGCTCTCGCGCCCGCCGCGGTGGAACTCCTCGAAGATCAGGTCCTGCTCGTCGGCCGGGATGCCGGCGCCGGAATCGACCACGTCGATGCGGATCTCGGGGCCGCGCGTCCGCGCCGCCACCAGCACCCCGCCGGCGGCGGTGTAGCGGACCGCGTTCGAGACCAGGTTCTGGAGGATGCGCTGGAGCAGCACGAGGTCGCTCGCCACCCAGGCCTGGCCGCCGCGCACCGAGAGGCGCAGGCCCTTGCGGGCGGCGAGCGGCCCGAAGCTCGCCTCGATGCCCTCCAGCACGTCGGCGACGAGCACCGGCCGCACCACCGGCTGGATCAGCCCGGCATCGAGCTTCGAGATGTCGAGGAGCGTCTTGATCAGGTCCTCGATGGTCTGCAAGCCCCGCTCGACCTGGCCGACGATGGTCCGCGCCTCGGGGCTCACCCGCATGTCGGCGAGCGCGGAGAGCGACAGCCGGGCGGCGTTGAGCGGCTGGAGCAGGTCGTGGCTCGCGGCGGTGAGGAAGCGGGTCTTCGAGCGGTTGGCCCGCTCGGCCTCCTCCTTGGCCGCGGTCAGGTCCTGGTTCGTGCGCTCCAGGCTGCGCATCAGCGCCGTCAGCTCCTCGGTGCGGGAGCGGACCTGGCCCTCGAGGGTGATGGCGGTCTGGAACAGCGAGTAGGCGCTGCCGCGCTGGTCCATCGTGCGCTCGACCTGGGACATCAGGGCGGCGTTGATGCGCTCCAGCTTGGCGATGCGGCGGTGGAGCGCCGCGACGTCCCCCGCCTCGTCCGTCCCGCTCACGGGCCGGCGGGCCGGCCGATGGCGATGCCCGTGAAGGTCTGGTTCAGGTGCATCGAGCGGTACTGCTCGCCGTAGGTCTCGAAGCCGACGACGTTGTAGCGCCGGTAGAGGTCGGCGATGCTGTGGCGCGCCTGGTGGATCTCGGCGTCGAGGCGGCGCAGCACGCATTCGAAGCCGATCACCAGGTCGACGCCGCCGAGCCGCGCGTCGAGCCGCGCCAGCTCCTCGCGGGTCGCCTCGACCAGGTCCTTCTGGCGCGCCAGGGTCAGCACCACGCCGCTCTCGATGGCGCAGTGGAAGCTCAGCGACCGGTCCGGGTTGAGGTGGCGGATCGAGCGGCAGAAATAGTCGCCGCCGACCCGCACCACGAGGGGGTGCGCGGCAAAGCTCGTGGGCGTGAGCGCGTCGGGATCGAGGCCGAGCGCGCCGGCATACTCGACCGCCGCCGGCTCGGCGTTCAGCTCGCGCACGGTGCGCTGCTCCTGGTCGGTGTCGGTGACCACGAACTTGACGCCGGTCGGCTCGAAATTGTCGTTCTTGAAGATCTCGACGGGGAAGTCGGACTCGATCAGGAGCAGGATCGCGGCGCGGCGGTGCACCTGCCCGTCGTGGATCAGCGCCGTCTCGGAGAAGGTCAGCTCGTCCCCGGCCGAGCCGCCGACCAGCGGCACCCCGTCGAGCCCGTAGCCGATCGCGGCGATCACCGTCTCCTCGGCATTGGCGAGGCCGTCGATGAGCGAGATCGCGAAACGCTGCCCGCCGCGGGAGATCCGCTCGAGGGCGCAGCGCAAGCTGCGGATCGAGGCGGCGGCGCGCTCGGCGTCGAGGTTGTCGACCGCCTCCAGCACCGTCGAGGCGATGCGGAACCCCTCGTGCGGGAAGGCGATCGCCACGAGGCCGCGGTCGAGCCCGGCCATCGGGCTGATCTCGCCCGACGAGGTGCAGCCGGCGATCCGCACGCCCGGAAAGGCGCGGGCGAGCGCCGCGTTCAGCGCCTCGACCCCGTAGGCCGGCGAGAAGAAGATGACGAGGTGGGCGATGCGGGTGACGTCGAGGGAGGCGGCGAGCGCCCTGGCGGCGGCCTCGGGCCCGGTCGCCTCGGTCCAGGCGGTCTGGATCCCGCAGAGATGCGAGCGCGTGCGCGTGGCCTCGCCCGGCCCGATCTCCGGCATGGCCCGCGCCGGGTCTCCCCGCGCCAAGGTGTCCAGCACCAAGCCGTCCCTCCCGTGTCGCCGGCTCCGTCGCGGCGTTGGCGCCATTATGCGGCGCGGGGGTGTGGCTGGCAACAAAGGCGTGCGGTGCGCAGGCGCGGCGAGGAGGTCCCTCGGCCAGGAGGTCCCTTGGCGAGGAAGGTCGCACGACGATAGGACCGGGCTGGCACCGCCCACCATTGGACCAATGTGCGGGGGCGGTCCGGCCCCGGGGAATCCCCCCTCGATTTCGACATCCATACCAAAGCACGGTGGCTGCTGCGGGGCTCCGCGTGCTAACTCTTTCCTCGACTTACGGGCGCGGCGGCGTTGCTGTGCCCGATCTGCGGGTGCGCATGCCGCAAGGCCATGCATGTGCAAGAGGGGGTCCGCTGCGATGACGGGATTGACCGGTCCGGCCCCTGGGGTGTCTCTTCCGCGGCCGGACGGGGCGCCGACGCCCGTCGCGGAGGGGGCGGACATGCACCTGATCATCGTCGACGATCACCCGCTGTTCCGCGACGCCCTGAGCAGCGCGGTCCGCCTCGCCTTCCCGGCCGCCGAGGTCGAGGAGGCCGACGGCATCGAGAGCGCCTGCGCGGCGCTGTCGCGCGGCCGCTCGATCGACCTGACGCTCCTCGACCTCACCATGCAGGGCGTCAACGGCTTCGACGGGCTGATCGCGATCCGCACCCGCTTCCCGCGCATCCCGGTGCTGGTCGTGTCGGGCCTCGACGATCCGCGCATCGTGCGCGAGGCGCTGGCCCACGGCGCCGCCGGCTTCGTGCCCAAGGCCGCCGGCAAGCCGGTGCTGATCCGCGCCATCACCGACGTGCTCAACGGCGCGGTGTTCGTGCCCGAGGGCGTGGCGGGCCCGGCGGAGGCCCCCGGCCGCAAGCCCGGCAAGGCGCCGATCGCCGAGCGCATCGCCGAGCTGACGCCGCAGCAGGTCCGGGTGCTGCTGATGATCCGCCAGGGCAAGCTCAACAAGCAGATCGCCCACGAGCTCGGCGTCGGCGACTCGACCGTCAAGGCCCACGTCTCGGAGATCCTGCGCAAGCTCGGGGTCATCAGCCGGACCCAGATCGTCATCGAGACGGCGAACCTCGATTACGATCACATCCTGGCGGGGTTGCCGTCGGGCTGAGCGGCCATCCGCAAGACGAGACCCATCCAGCCCGACGTCATCCCGGAGCTCGGTGCAACGGAGAACCTGGGATTCATAGCCGCTGACGCTCCAGAACGAAGCTTATCCGTCCCGTCTCGTCCTGCATCGTCGGCGTTCGTGGATCCCGGGTTCCGCTGTTGCGGCCCCGGGATGACGATGGCGGGTGTCAGAGCTTCCCGCCACGTGCTCGCATCGCCTCTCATCCATCCTTGCGACGAAAGTCTAATCCTTCCCCGACGCCCCCGCCTCGCCGCCGCATTGGCAGCCCTTAACGTTTCCTTTACCCGAAAGTCGAAGGAAGCCGCCGAAGGCCCGTGGTCAGCCCGGCGGCGAAGCCGGGAGGAAACCCTCATGACTGCCGTCCGGAAGCACGGACCCTGGGCCCTCGTGGGTGCGCTCGGGGCCGCCGCCCTCGCCGTGGTGGCGACGCAGCGCGGCGAGAGCATCAACGCCCTCTGGATCGTCGTCGCGGCGGTGTCGGTCTACCTGATCGCCTACCGCTACTACTCGCTCTACATCGCCGACCGCATCATGCGGCTCGACCCGACCCGCCAGACCCCGGCTCTGCGCCACAACGACGGGCTCGATTACGTCCCGACCGACAAGTACGTCCTGTTCGGCCACCACTTCGCGGCGATCGCGGGCGCCGGCCCGCTGGTCGGCCCGGTGCTGGCGGCCCAGATGGGCTACCTGCCGGGCCTGCTCTGGATCCTCTCCGGCGTGGTGCTGGCCGGCGCCGTGCAGGACTTCATGGTGCTGTTCGTCTCGATGCGCCGCGACGGCCGCTCGCTCGGCGAGCTGATCCGGGCCGAACTCGGCACGATTCCGGGTGTCGTCGCGCTGTTCGGCGCCTTCCTCATCATGGTCATCATCCTGGCGGTGCTGGCGCTGATCGTCGTCAAGGCGCTGGCCGAGAGCCCGTGGGGCACCTTCACCGTCATGGCGACGATCCCGATCGCGCTCCTGATGGGCGTGTACTCGCGCTGGATCCGCCCGGGCCGCATCGGCGAGGTCTCGATCCTCGGCTTCGTGCTGCTGATGGCGGCGATCATCTTCGGCCAGAACGTCGCCAACGACCCGACGCTGGCTGCGATGTTCACCTTCACCGGCACGCAGCTGTGCTGGATGCTGATCGGGTACGGCTTCGTCGCCTCGATCCTGCCGGTCTGGCTGCTGCTCGCCCCGCGCGACTACCTCTCGACCTTCCTCAAGATCGGCACCATCGTCGGCCTCGCGCTCGGCATCCTGGTGCTGGCGCCGCATCTCCAGATGCCGGCGGTGACGAAGTTCGTCGACGGCTCCGGCCCGGTCTGGTCGGGCTCGCTGTTCCCGTTCCTGTTCATCACCATCGCCTGCGGCGCGGTCTCGGGCTTCCACAGCCTGATCTCGTCGGGCACCACCCCGAAGCTGATCGACAACGAGGTCAATGCCCGCTTCATCGGCTACGGCGGCATGCTGATGGAGTCCTTCGTCGCCGTGATGGCGCTCGTCGCCGCCAGCGTCATCGATCCGGGCGTGTACTTCACCATGAACTCGCCGGCGGCGGTCGTCGGCACCACGGCGGAGAGCGCGTCGGCGGCGGTCACCACGATGGGCTTCCCGATCAGCCCTGAGACCATCAAGCAGACCGCGGCGGATGTCGGCGAGCACACCGTGATCTCGCGGGCCGGCGGCGCGCCGACGCTCGCGGTCGGCATGGCCCACATCATCTCGAACGTCGTCGGCGGCAAGGCGATGATGGCGTTCTGGTACCACTTCGCCATCCTGTTCGAGGCACTGTTCATCCTCACCGCGGTGGACGCGGGCACCCGGGCCGGGCGCTTCATGCTCCAGGACCTGATCGGCGTCGCGGTGCCGGCCTTCAAGGACACCGCGTCCTGGGGCCCGAGCATCGTGGCGACGGGTCTCTGCGTCGCGTTCTGGGGCTTCTTCCTCTACCAGGGCGTCACCGATCCGCTGGGCGGCGTGAACACCCTGTGGCCGCTCTTCGGCATCTCGAACCAGATGCTGGCGGCAATCGCGCTGACGCTGTGCACCGTGGTCATCTTCAAGATGAAGCGGGAGCGCTACGCCCTCGTCACCATCGTGCCGACGCTGTGGCTCGTCGCCTGCACCCTCACCGCCGGCCTCCAGAAGGTTTTTTCCGCCGATCCGCGGGTCGGCTTCCTCGCCCACGCCGACCGCTACGCCACGGCGCTCGCCGAGAACAAGGTGCTGGCGCCGGCCAAGAGCGCCGACCAGATGCGCCAGATCATCTTCAACGACCGCATCGACGCGGTGCTGGCGCTGCTCTTCGTCGGCGTCGTGGTGGCGATCATCGCCTTCGGCGTGAGCGCCTGCCTCAAGGCCTACCGGGCCGACCGCTGGACCGCCGTCGAGGCGGATCCGCGGGCGCTGCCGGCGGCGGCGGAGTGAGCCCATGAATGAGCCCATGAACAGGCACGCGACCGCGCAACCGAACGGGCAGGCCTTGCGGGAGCGCTGGGCGGCCCTCACCCGCTGCGTCTGCGACGGCGCGCGGCTGATGGTCGGCCAGGGCAACTACGACACCTACGTCGCCCATATCCGCAAGACCCACCCCGACCAGCAGCCGATGACCCCGACGGAGTTCTTCCGCGAGCGCCAGAACGCCCGGTTCGGCGTCGGCGGCCGCGGCGGCTTCCGCTGCTGCTGACCGACCTCTCGCCCGCGCAGGCTCGAACCCGCGCGGGCGAAACAACACGCAATGCCGGATCCGGTTCCGGCGAAGACGAAACGTCTTCATGGTTCTTTCAGGTGACACCCGTAACGCTTGCGGCAGGATGATGGCAGTGCTCTCGCAAGTCGCCACCGGCCGAACACGATCGGGTAAAGCGCGCCTTAACTAGGGCTGATCGGACGGCATGGCGGCGGCGCGCAATCGACACGGCTGAGCTGAGCCGTGCGGTGCTACAGAGGAGGCCCCTCATCCGCACCCGCCGTTAGCCCCGTGGCCTCCCTGACACTCCCCGTCGCCGCCCCCTCCGCCCGCCCGGCCCTGCCGGCCCTCATCGGCGACCAGCCGCTGCGCGGCATCGTGCTGGTGGTGGTCTCCACCGTCTTCCTGTCGAGTTCCGACGCCACCGCCAAGTACCTCACCGGGCAGCTCTCCGGGATCGAGGTCGCGTGGCTGCGCTACGTCGGCTTCCTCGCCGTGATGCTGGTCGCCGCCCTGGTGCGGGCGCGGTTCAAGCGCGGCGCCTCGCCGTTCCGCTCAGCGCGGCCCGGCCTCCAGGTGGTGCGCGGCGTCGCCCTCGTCGGCTCGGCGCTCCTGTTCCTCGCGGGCCTGCGCTCCCTGCCGGTGGCCGAGATCACCGCGATCGCCTTCGTGTCGCCGATCTTCGTCACCGCCCTGTCGATCCCGGTGCTCGGCGAGAAGGTCGGCGCCCGGCGCTGGGCCGCCGCCTTCGTCGGGCTGATCGGCGTGCTGATCATCGTCCGGCCCGGCACCAGCGCCTTCCAGGCCGCGGCCCTGCTGCCGATCGTCTCCGCCCTGTTCTGGGCCGCCGCCCTCGTCGTCACCCGCAAGATCAACGGCTACGACGCGCCGCAGACCACCATGACCTGGTCGGCGATCGTCGGCTTCCTGATCCTGTCCGCGATCGTGCCCTTCGTCTGGGAGACCCCGAACCTGACCCAGGTCGCGATCGGCGCCGCGATCGGCTTCATCTCGACCATGGGGCACTGGATCGTCACCATCGCCTACCGCCACGCCCCGGCCTCGACCCTGGTGCCGTTCTCCTACAGCCAGATCATCTGGGCCGGCCTCCTCGGCTTCCTGTTCTTCGGCACGGTGCCGGACGCCTATATGGGCCTCGGCGTGCTGGTGATCTGCGGCAGCGGCCTCTACACCGCCCACCGCGAGCGGATGCGCCGGGTGCCGGCCCCGACCGGGGTGCTGCCGGCGGGCGGGGTGCGCTGAGCGGCGCCCACGGGAGCCATCGTCCCCATTCGTGATCGCGTCGGTCGGCCTGCTCATGCAGGCCGACTGTTTTCATTTCCGAATATTTCCGTCTCTGAGCGATCGACGCGACTCTTGACCCAAAGATAGACTAGCAACATCATCATCCCGCGAAGGCGAAACTCCAGCGCATCGGCAGTCCGTCCCGGGAGAGTAATGTGGCGCATCTGCTCGTATTGCTCGTCGCGGGCGCCGTCAGCGTCGTCCTCTACGAGACCTTGCAGGTGCTGCTCGTCGGGACCCTTGATCCGGCCGTCATCCCCCTGGTGGCCGGGCTGGCGGCGTGGTCGATCATGGTCTTCGTGATCCTGCTCCGCCCCGTCGAGCGCCGCTTCACGAGCGACCAGCGCTTCGGCTAGCTCATCGGCGGCCAGTTGAGCCTGCTCCAGGGCGTCATGCAGGGTGCCCCGCTCTGGCGCCTGCCCGGCGGCCACGGGCAGTATGTCGTCGCCGCCGTGCTGGCGATGCCGGTGATCGCGCTCTCCCAGATCACGGTCTGCGCCCTGTTCACCCGCGAGGAGCGCGACGGGTGGACGTTGCGCTCCCGCCGGCGAGCCACGGCAGCGTCGGACGACCCGGCCGCCTGACCCGTCCCCGCCCTTCCAACGCGCTCCCAACCCCTCTAAGGACACGCCTCCCCGTCGCCCCGGAATCGCGGAGTCGTCATGTCCAGCATCACGCAGCGCATCGCCACCGAACTCGGCGCGCAGGAGTGGCAGGTCAAGGCGGCGGTGGAACTCCTGGACGGCGGCTCGACGGTGCCGTTCATCGCCCGCTACCGCAAGGAAGTCACCGGCACCCTCGACGACGCGCAGCTGCGGACCCTGGAGGAGCGCCTGCGCTACCTGCGCGAGCTGGAGGCCCGCCGCGCCGCGATCCTCGAGAGCGTGCAGGGACAGGGCAAGCTCGACGACGCGCTCAAGGGCCAGATCCTCGCCGCCGACACCAAGGCGCGGCTCGAGGATCTCTACCTGCCGTTCAAGCCGAAGCGCCGCACCAAGGCGCAGATCGCCCGCGAGGCGGGCTTGGGCCCGCTCGCCGAGGCGCTGCTCTCCCGCCCCGATCAGGTGCCGCTCACCGCCGCCGCCCCGTTCGTCGACGAGGGCAAGGGCGTGGCGACGCCGGAGGCGGCGCTGGAGGGCGCGCGCTCCATCCTGGTCGAGCGCTTCGCCGAGAATGCGGAACTCGTGGGGCAGCTGCGCGAGGCGTTCTGGACCCGCGGCAGGCTCGTCTCCCGGGTGCGCGACGGCAAGGCCCAGGCGGGGGCCAAGTTCTCCGACTATTTCGACTTCTCCGAGCCCCTGACCCGCCTCCCCTCCCACCGGGTGCTGGCGCTGTTCCGGGGCGAGAAGGAGGAGGTGCTGGACCTGCGCCTCGACGAGGCGCCGGAGGGGGTCGACGCGCAGAGCCTCTATGACGGCCGCATCGCCCTCTCGGTGGGGATCCAGGATCGCGGCCGGCCCGGCGACCGCTGGCTGATGGAGGTCGTGCGCTTCGCCTGGCGCACCAAGCTGCGGCTCTCGATCGAGCTCGACCTGCGGGCGCGCCTGTGGGACGCCGCCGAGACGGAGGGCGTGCGGGTCTTTGCCGGCAACCTGCGCGACCTGCTGCTCGCCGCCCCCGCCGGTGCCCGGACGACGCTCGGCCTCGATCCGGGCTTCCGCACCGGCGTGAAGGTCGCGGTGGTCGACGCCACCGGCAAGGTGGTGGCGACCGACACGATCTACCCGCACGAGCCGCGGCGCGACTGGACCGGCTCGCTGATGACGCTGGCCAAGCTCTGCCGGGCGCACGGGGTCGAGCTGGTGGCGATCGGCAACGGCACCGCCTCGCGCGAGACCGACCGGCTCGCCGCCGAGCTGATCGCCAAGCAGCCGGAACTCAAGCTCACCAAGGTGATGGTGTCGGAGGCCGGCGCCTCGGTCTACTCGGCCTCGGCCTATGCCAGCCAGGAGCTGCCGGGGCTCGACGTGTCGTTGCGCGGCGCGGTCTCGATCGCCCGGCGCCTCCAGGACCCGCTGGCGGAGCTCGTCAAGATCGAGCCGAAGGCGATCGGCGTCGGGCAGTACCAGCACGATCTCGCGGAAGGGAAGCTGTCGCGCTCCCTCGACGCGGTGGTGGAGGATTGCGTGAACGGCGTCGGCGTCGACGTGAACACCGCCTCGGGCCCGCTGCTCGCCCGGGTGTCGGGCCTCACCGAGCGGGTGGCGCAGAACATCGTCGCGCACCGCGACAGCAACGGGCCGTTCCGCAGCCGCTCAGGGCTGAAGAAAGTCGCGGGGCTCGGGCCCAAGGCGTTCGAGTTGTCGGCGGGCTTCCTGCGGATCCAGAACGGCGACGACCCGCTCGACGCGTCGGGCGTCCACCCGGAGGCCTACCCGGTGGTGCGCCGCATCCTCCAGGCGACGAAGAGCGACATCAAGGCGGTGATCGGCAACGGCACGGTGCTGAAGGGCCTGAACCCCAGGACCTTCATCGACGAGACCTTCGGGTTGCCGACGGTCACCGACATCATCGCCGAGCTGGAAAAGCCCGGCCGCGACCCGCGCCCCACCTTCAAGACCGCGACCTTCCAGGACGGCGTCGAGACCATTGGCGATCTCAAACCCGGCATGGTGCTGGAGGGGGTGGTGACCAACGTCGCGGCCTTCGGGGCCTTCGTCGATGTCGGCGTGCACCAGGACGGGCTCGTCCACATCTCGGCCCTGGCGAAGACCTTCGTGAAGGATCCCCGCGCGGTGGTGAAGCCCGGCGACGTGGTGCGGGTAAAGGTGCTGGAGGTGGATGTCCCCCGCAAGCGCATCTCGCTCACCATGCGCCTCGACGACGAGGTCGGCGCGAGGCCGCCGCGCGAGCAAGGTGGCCAGCACCGCGACGCGCCACGGCGCGAGGCGCCGCGCCCGCAAGCCCGCCGCGAGGAGCCGGCCGGCGGCGGGGCGCTGGCGGACGCCCTGCGCAAGGCGGGGCTCGATCGCGGGCCGCGGCGCTGACGGGGGTTCGTCGCGTCGCACGGATGCGCCCGCGAGGGCAGAGCCCGATCGCCCTGCAGCACGGTACACGACACGGCAGGTTGCGCGCGTGCGGCAGCGACGGCAATCGCGCTGGAACCCTCCCCCCTCTGCGGGGGAGGTTTCTGTCCGGCGGATCCCGGCCCTACAGCAGCTTGTCGAGCGTCACCGGCAGCTTGCGCACCCGCTTGCCGGTGGCGTGCCAGATCGCGTTGACGATGGCACCGGCGCTTCCCGTGACGCCGATCTCGCCCACGCCCTTGATCCCGAGCGGGTTGACGTGGGGATCCTCCTCATCGACCAGGATCGCCTCCAGCGAGGGCACGTCGGCGTTCACCGGCACGTGGTACTCGGCGAGGTTGGCGTTCATCGGCCGGCCGGTGCGCGGGTCCATCACCGCCTGCTCGTGCAGGGCGAAGGAGACGCCCCAGATCATCCCGCCGTAATACTGGCTGCGCACCAGCCGCGGGTTGATGATCCGCCCGGCCGCGAAGGCGCCGACGAGGCGCGTCGCCCGGATCTGGCCGAGATCGGGATCGACCGTCACCTCGGCGAAGACCGCGCCGTGGGCGTGCATGGCGTAGTGCTCCCGCGCCGCGTCGGGCCCGGCCGCACCCTTGCCCTCGACCGACTCCTTGCCGGCCCTCCCCAGGATCTCCGCGAAGGCCTCGGACCGCCCCTCGTCATCGCGCCGCACGAGGCGGCCGCCGCGAGCGATCACCCCGGCATTGCCGGCGCCGTAGAGCGGCGAGCGCTCGTCCTGCGTGGCCAGCGCCGCGAGCTGCGCGATGGCGTCGGCCGCCGCCCCCTTGATCGCCGTGCCGGCGGTGGCGGTGTGGGCCGAACCGCCGGCGATGCCGCCGTTCGGCAGGTCCGAGGTGCCGATGCGGAAGTCGATCGCGTCGATGTCGAGGCCGAGTTCCTCCGCGGCGATCTGGGCGAGCGCCGTCCAGGCCCCCTGCCCCATGTCGATCGCGCCGATCGCCACGGAGGCCTCGCCGCTGACCTTCAGCACCGCCCGCGCCTCGGCCTGGAACATCAGGGCCGGGAAGGTCGCGGTGCCGACGCCCCAGCCGACGAGGAGGCCGTCGGCGTTGCGCATCTGCCCCGGAGCCAGGGGACGCTTGCCCCACCCGAACGCCTCCGCGCCGCGCGCGTAGCACTCGCGCAGGGCCTTGGAGGAGAACGGCTTGCCGGAGGCCGGCTCGGTCTCGGCGTAGTTGCGCAGGCGGAACGCCAGCGGGTCCATGCCGCAGGCCTCGGCCATCTCGTCGATGGCGGCCTCGAGCGCCGCGCTGCCCGAGGCCTCGCCGGGCGCGCGCATGAACAGCGGCGTGCCGGTATCGAGCCGCACCGCCCGGTGCCGGGTGGCGAGCGCCGGCGCGGCGTAGAGCGTGTGCGAGACGCCGCCGCTCGGCTCGATGAAGTCGTCGAAGGTGCTGGTGGCCGTGAGCGTGTGGTGCTCGAGGGCGGTGAGCCCGCCATCGTCAGTGGCGCCGAGGCGCAGGGTCTGGCGGGTGGGGGCGCGGTGGCCGACCGGGCCGAACATCTGCGGCCGGCTCATCACGAGCTTCACCGGCCGGCCGACGAGGCGGGCCGCCATGATGCCGAGCACCTGGGGCCCGGCGATCATCCCCTTCGAGCCGAAGCCGCCGCCGAGGAACGGGCTGCGAATGTGGATGTCGCTGGCTGAGATCCCGAACAGGCCGGCGATGCGGCCTTGCGCCATCGCCAGCCCCTGCGAGGGCATGTCGAGGTCGAGCCGGTCGCCGTCCCAGGTCGCCACGACCGCGTGCGGCTCCATCGCGTTGTGGTACTGCGCCGGCGTCTCGTAGGTCGCCTCGATGGTGCGCGAGGCCGCGGCGAGGCCCGCCGCGACGTCGCCCGTCTCCATGTCGGCCGGGTCGCCGACGCCGATCGCCGGCGGGGTGAATGCTCGCGCCGAATCGAGCCCGACCGCCGGGGTCTCGGCCTCGTAGCGGGGGCTGAGGAGCGCGGCGCCCTCGGTCGCGGCCTCCAGCGTCTCGGCGATCACCACCGCGACCGGCTGGTTGGCGTAGCGGACGCGGTCGTCCTGCAGGAGGTCGAGCCGGAAGGTGAAGCCGTCGTGCTTCTCGTCCGGGTGCTGGGCGAGCGTGGGCTTGTTCTGCGGCGTCATCACCGCGACGACGCCGGGATGGCTTTCCGCCGCCGCGACGTCGAGACCGGTGACGCGGCCGCGGGCGATGCGGCTCACCGCCATCACGGCGTAGAGCATCCCGGGCGGGTGGCGGTCGGCGGCGTAGGGAGCGGCGCCCGTCACCTTCAGGATCCCGTCGCGGCGGGTGAGCGGCTGGCCGATATTGGAGCCGTGGCGGGTCCGGGCAGCGGTCTCAGACATGAGCGGCCTCCGAGGCGAGGGCGGAACCCGGCAGCGCCGGCAGGCGCTCGGGCGTGCCGGACGCGGCGCGATGAAGCGCCCGCACCACGAGGCGGCGGGCGAGCTCGATCTTGAAGGCGTTGTCGCCGGAGGGTTTCGCCTGCGCGAGGGCGGCGTCGGCGGCGGCCCGGAAGGCGGTGTCGTCCGGCGCCCGCCCGGCGAGCAGGCCCTCCGCCTCCCTGGCGCGCCAGGGCTTGAGGGCGACGCCGCCGAGCGCCAGCCGCGCCTCGGCGATGCGGCCGCCGTCGAGCCGCAGGGCCACCGCCGCCGAGACCACCGCGAAGGCGTAGGAGGTGCGGTCACGGACCTTGAGGTAGCGGCTGTGGCCGGAGAAGCGCGAAGCCTCCGGCGGCAGCACCAGGGCGGTGACGAGTTCGCCGGGTTCGAGCACCGTCTCGCGCTCCGGCGCGTCGCCGGGCAGGCGGTGGAACTCCTCCAGCGGCACGGTGCGCGTCCCGGCGGGACCCGCGATCTCGACGCTCGCGTCGAGCGCCACGAGCGGCACGCAGAAATCCGACGGGTGGGTAGCGATGCAGGCCTCACTCCAGCCGAGGATCGCGTGCAGCCGGTTCTCGCCACCGCGCGCGTCGCAGCCGCTGCCGGGCTGGCGCTTGTTGCAGGCGCTGGCGGTGTCGGTGAAGTACGGGCAGCGGGTGCGCTGCATCACGTTGCCGGCGGCGGTCGCGGCGTTGCGCAGCTGCGCCGAGGCGCCCGACAGGAGCGCCTCGGCCACCGCCGGATAGGCCCTGGCGAAGGCGGGATCGTGGGCGAGGTCGCTGTTGCGGGCGAGCGCGCCGATGCGCACCGCGCCGTCGTCCCGCCGCTCCACCGCGGCGAGGCCGGGCAGGCGGGTGATGTCGACGAGGCGGGCCGGCCGGCTGACGTCGCCCTTCATCAGGTCGAGGAGGTTGGTGCCGGCGGCGAGGTATGCGGCGCCGGGGGCCGAGCCTGCGGCGAGCGCGCCGGCGAGATCGGTGGCGCGGACGTACTCGAACGGGATCATGCCGCCTCTCCCTGCCGGGTCGCGGCCGGATGCCGGGCCTGCTGGCTCATGGCTCCTTGCGCCTCCAGCACCGCCTCGGTGATGCCCGCATAGGCGCCGCAGCGGCACAGGTTGCCGCTCATCGCCTCGCGCACCCGCTCGGGATCGTTGCCGGCCTGGGCCTCGCGGATCAGCCCGACGGCGCTCATGATCTGGCCCGGGGTGCAGAAGCCGCACTGGAACCCGTCATGGGCGATGAACGCCTCCTGCACCGGGTGCAGGCGGTCTCCCTCGGCCAGGCCCTCGATGGTCAGGATCTCGGCGCCGTCGAGGCTGACCGCGAGCGCGAGGCAGGAATTGATCCGCCGCCCGTCGACCAGCACCGTGCAGGCGCCGCACTGGCCGCGGTCGCACCCCTTCTTCGCGCCGGTGAGATGCAGGCCCTCGCGCAGGAGATCGAGCAGGGTGGTGCGCGGGTCCGGGATCGGGATCGTGCGCCTCGTGCCGTTCACCGTCAGGACGATGTCGACGCTCATGCGGCTTTCTCCAAGCTAGACGCGCTCCAAACTAATCCGGCCCCTCGCACCGCCCAGATCCGGCCGCGTGCGGCAGCGCACATGTCGCAGCGAACCTTTTGCCGGCGAGGCGGTTGACGCTGCGAAACCGCATCGCGGTCCCCCTCACTTCATAGGTTGCACGATGAAGACCCGTCTCGCCCTCGCGGCCGCCCTGCTGACCGTCGCCGCCGCCCCCGCCTTCGCCCAGGGCGGCTCGCCCTACAACCGTTCGGGCTCGCAGGCTGGCGGCCCGCTGGCCGGCATGGAGCGCGCCTACGGCGCCCCGGGCGGCGCCCCGGCCACCACCATCGACAGCACCGGCAGCGTCGTCATCGTCCCGCGCGACGACCGCGGCGTGCTGGTCCGTGAGGTGCCCCCGGGCTACGCCCCGGCCGCGCCGTACGTCTACGGCCGCTGATCGAGCCCGGGGTCCCGTTCGCCCCGTTCGGGACCCCTGCTCTCGCGAGCCGGTGAAGCCCGTCCCTACGCGAGCGGGGGCGGGCTTTCATGTTTTTAGACGGTCGCGGCCGCCGATCCGCTCCGCGGCTTGCCTCCGACCCGTCACCGGTGTGAACTCCCGCCTCCCCGCGCCCCGGAGCCGCCCGCCGATGACCGCACCCGCCCTCGCAGGCCCCATCGTCCTCGCCCACGCCGCCTATCGCCTCGGCGACGCGTACAGGGCAAAGGGCGTCTCCCAGCCCTTCGTCGAGGTGCGCGACCTCGCGGCGCTGGAGGACGCGGTGGCGGAGGCCGAGGTGCTGGTGGTCTCCGGCCTCTGGCGCCACGGCCTTCTGGAGCGGGCGCCCCGCCTGCGCTTCATCCAGTCGGTCAGCGCCGGCACCGACCAGTTCCCGAAGGACCTGTTGCGCGAGCGCGGCATCCGGCTCGCCAGCGCGCAGGGCGGCAACGAGCGCGCCGTGGCCGAGCACGCGCTGGCGCTGATGCTCGGCCTCACCCGCCACCTGCCGGAGGCCCTGCGCAACCAGGCCGCCGCGACCTGGCGGCCGATGATCGCCGACCCGGGCAAGCGCGAGCAGGAGCTCGGCGGCCGGACGCTGCTGGTGGTCGGCCTCGGGCGCATCGGCACCCGCATCGCCCGGCTGGCCCAGGCCTTCGACATGCGGGTGATCGGCCTGCGCCGCCGCCCGCTCGAGGCCGGCGACCCCGTCGAGGCGGTCTTCGCCCCCGACCGGCTGCACGAGGCGCTGGGGCAGGCCGACGTCGTGGCGCTCGCCTGCCCGCTGACGCCGGAGACCGAGGGGCTGATCGACGGGGCGGCGCTCGCCGCGATGAAGCCGGGCGCGCTCCTCGTCAACGTCGCCCGCGGCCGCGTGGTCGACCAGGACGCCCTGGCCCGCGCCCTCGCCGAGGGCGGCATCGCCGGCGCCGGCCTCGACTGCTTTCACGACGAGCCGCTGCCGGCCGACGCCCCGTTCTGGCGCATGCCGAACGTGATCGTCACCCCCCACAGCGCCGGCGAGACCAGCCAGTACGAGGGCCGGGTGATCGACCTGCTGGTCGAGAACCTGGCGCGGCTGCGGCGGGGGGAGGAGCTGGTGAACCCGGTGGTGTGAGGGTCCGAGAAGAACCGCATATCTCCGCAGGTTCCCGCTCACCCGATGGCTTGTGCGCGTCCGCCTCTCCCCGCGGACGGCAGGACTGTCCGGGAAGAAAGGGGCGCGGGTTTTCCCTCCCCCCTCTGCGGGGGAGGGTGGCCCCCGCGTTAGCGGGGGTCGGGAGAGGGGACGCCGCTTCCGGATGAAGCGGAACCGTTCTGAAGGGCGCCCCCTGGATCAGCGTCGCGCTGCCCCTCTCCCGGCCCACTCCGTAGGCCACCCTCCCCCGACCCAAGTCGGGCAAGCCCGACTTGGGCAAGTGGATGCGGAACTCGGGCATGCCCGAGTTCCGTTGGGGGGAGGGGGAAACCCGCGCTCTTCCCTTTCCCCGGACAGCCCTGCGCGGGCGGGGAAAGGGGAATTCCCGTGCCGGTCCGGGAGCGATCGCCTCAGACTGCGCCCGGCGCCTCCCTCACCGATCCAGCACCGCCCGGTCGTTCTTCGCCACCAGGGCCTTGAAGTACGGGGTCAGGTCGTTCTCCGACAGGCCGAAGGCCTGGGAGAACTGCATGATCAGCTGCTGCTCGCCGGCTTCCGCCTCGCCGTCGGCCATGGCGCTGTCGATCATGTTGAGGATGATGCAGAGCTTCTGCTCCGGGCGCAGGCGCGGCGCGGCGTCGGCCAGGAACTGGGCCGGCTGGGTGGCGCGGGCGTACTTGACGGCGGCTTCGAGGCTCTGGCGCGTCGCGTTGCGGCCGAGCACCGACATCAGGTGGCCGACCTCCTCCGGGTCGATCTCGCCGTCGGCGCTCATGCAGTAGATCAGCGAGACCGCGAGGCAGGTCCGCGGCGTGAGGTCGAGCGAGGTCTGCGACTTGAACATGTTGAACATCGTCGGGGGCCCCTGGCCAAGTGCTCTGGAAGTGTGCTGAGTCGACGATCAGCGCAGGCGGTCGATTACCGCAACGATGCGGCGGTGTCGATCGCCACGCGGCTTATCGAGAGAGAGTATTTTTCGCGCTGGGCGTATTCCATTTGCCGGCTTAAGCTCCCATATACCGGCCGGTTTTTCTTCCACACGTTTGTCGGTCGAAATTAATCCCGCGCCAATGCTTGAAGATGCTGGATGCTGGCAGCCCGGCCGCCGGCATAGGTCTCGCACGGCCGCGCTGCCCGACGAAACGCCGCCCTGTGACGACAACCATGGTCGCACCAGCATATTCCACGATAAATCCAGGATCATTCTCGTTCCGGACCGGGAACCAAGCCTTATCTTCTCTCTTCCATGGCCGCCGTAGCAGGATCAACTCCCGCTATACGCGCATTTAAAATCTCATTTCATTGACGCATCCCGGCCCCGGCGGCATCCTTGGGCATCGAAGACCGGGGCCGCGACGCTCCGCCCGAGCCCCGTCCCAGACCATCGGAATCGATCCTCATGACGCGACCGCGCCTCGTCGGCTTCTCCGCCAACATCCAGCGGCCCTCGAAGACCCGCACCCTGGTCGAGGCGGTCGCCGCCGAGGCTGCCGTACGGCTGCCGGTCGAGGTGCGGATCTTCGACCTCGTCGATGCCGGCCCCGGCCTCGGGGCCGCGCTCACCCGCGACCAGCTCTCCCTGCCGGCCCGCCGCCTTGTCGAGGCGGTGGAGGAGGCCGACGCCCTCGTGGTCGGCACCCCCGTCTACAAGGGCGCCTATACGGGCCTGTTCAAGCACCTGTTCGACCTCGTGGCGCCGGAGGCCCTGGCCGGCAAGCCGGTGGCGCTCGTCGCCACCGGCGGCGGCCCGCGCCACGCGCTGGTGGTCGAGCACAGCTTGCGCCCGCTCTTCGGCTTCTTCACCGCGCTCACGGTGCCGACCGCCGTCTACGCCTCGGACGCCGATTTTCGCGACGGCGGCCTCGAGTCCGCGGCGATCCGCCAGCGGGTGGCCGAGGCCGGCGGCCAGCTCGCCGCCCTCGCCGGCGCCCGCGCCACGGAAGCGGCGCCGCTTGCCCGCGTCGCCGGGGGCGCCCGGTGATCGACCGGCGCACCCTCCTGGCGGCGGCGCTCGCGGGCGCCGCCCTGCCGGCCCGCGCCGCGGCCGGGGACACCCTGCGCATCGGCTACCAGAAGAGCGGCATCCTGGTCGTCGCCAAGCAGCAGGGCGCGATCGAGGCGAGGCTGAAGCCTCTCGGCGTCACCGTCGCCTGGGTCGAGTTCTCGTTCGGCCCGCCGCTCCTCGAGGCGATCAGCCTCGGCGCCCTGGATCTCGGCTCGACCGGCGACGCGCCGCCGATCTTCGCGCAGGCCGCCGGGTCGCCGCTGGTCTACGTGGCGGCGCAGGAGGCCGCGGGCTCGGGCGCCGCGATCGTGGTCTCGAGGGATTCCCCCATCCGCACCCTGGCGGACCTGCGGGGGAAGCGCGTCGCCTTCGCCAAGGCGTCGAGCGCGCACAACTTCACCATCGCGGCCCTGGAGAAGGCGGGCCTGACCTACCGCGACATCGAGCCGGTGACCCTGGCGCCGGCCGACGCCGCGGCGGCCTTCGCCCGGGGCAGCGTCGATGCCTGGACGATCTGGGATCCGTACTTCGCCATCGCGGAGATGCAGCCGACGACCCGGGTGCTGACGCTCGCCAACGACATCGCCAGGCCCAACAGCTTCCTCCTCGCCCACCGGTCCCTCGCCGCCGAGCGCGGGCCGGTGCTCGACGCGGCGCTCGACGCGCTTTCGGGCGTGGCGCGCTGGTGCGAGGCCAACCGGGGCGAGGTGGCGGCGATCCTGTCCAAGGGCACCGGCGTGCCGCTGCCCGCGACCCGCCGGGCGGTCGACCGCACCGACTTCGTCCTCGGGCCGATGACCGCGAGCGCGGTGGCCGAGCAGCAGCGCGTCGCCGACCGCTTCCACGCCCTCTCGCTGATCCCGCGCCCGATCCGGATCGCCGATGCGCTCCGCACGCCCGTCTCCCAGAACGGCTGACCCTCCATGCCCACCCTCCCCTCCCCCGCTTCCGCCGCACGGCGCTTCGCCCCCTGGCTGCTGCCGGCCGCGATCCTCGTCGGCTGGCAGATCGCCGGCTCGGCCGGCCTCGTCTCGACCCGGCTGATGCCCGCCCCCCTCGACGTCGCCGCCGCCGGCTGGCGCATGGCCGAGACCGGCGAGCTCTGGACCAATCTCGGCGTCAGCTTCCTGCGGGCGGCGAGCGGCTTCCTCATAGGCGGCGGCATCGGCTTTGCCCTCGGCCTCGCCAACGGGCTGTCGCGCGTGTCGGACCGGCTCACCGACACCACCGTGCAGATGATCCGCAACATCCCGCACCTGTCGCTGATCCCGCTGGTGATCCTGTGGTTCGGCATCGGCGAGGAAGCGAAGCTCTTCCTGGTGGCGCTCGGCGTGTTCTTCCCGATCTACGCCAACACCCTGCACGGCATCCGCTCGGTCGATCCGCAGCTGGTCGAGATGGGCCGGATCTACGGCATGTCGCGGGCCGAACTGTTTCGCCGCGTGGTGCTGCCGGGCGCCCTGCCCTCGGTCTTCGTGGGCCTGCGCTACGCGCTCGGCATCATGTGGCTGACGCTGATCGTCGCCGAGACGATCTCGGCCTCCTCGGGGCTCGGCTACATGGCGATGCAGGCCCGCGAGTTCATGCTGGTCGACGTCGTGGTGCTGGCGATCCTGATCTACGCGCTGCTCGGCAAGGTCGCCGACCTGCTGACCCGCCAGCTGGAGCGCGCCTGCCTCGCCTGGAACCCGGCCTACCGCTCGGCCTGACCCTCCAAAGACCCGCGTCCAGGACTCTCTCTCCATGATCGCCAGCACGCTTCGCCGGTTCGAGGGCTTCTCGCCCGCCGCCCCCACCCGCCTGCGCCGCGACGCCCGCGACCGCGAGATCGCCCGCGAGCCGACGACGGCCGGCCTCGGCCTCACCCTCCGCGGCCTGTCGAAGAGCTTCGACGGCGGCAAGCCCGTCATCGACGGACTCGACCTGCACATCCCGGCCGGCCAGTTCGTCGCCGTGGTCGGTCGCTCGGGCTGCGGCAAGTCCACCCTGCTGCGCCTGATCCTCGGCCTCGAGGCGCCGAGCGCGGGCCGCATCGCGATCGAGGGGGCCGAGGCCCCGCGCCGGATCATGTTCCAGGAGCCGCGGCTGCTGCCCTGGGCGCGGGTCCTCGACAACGTCGCGGTGGGCCTGCGCGACGGCTCGGCGGCGGAGCGGCGGGAGCGCGCCGCCGCGGCGCTGAAGGAGGTGGGGCTGTCCGACAAGGCGGGGCAGTGGCCCTCGACCCTCTCGGGCGGGCAGCGCCAGCGGGTGGCGCTCGCCCGCGCCCTCGTCAGCCGCCCGGGGCTGCTCGCCCTCGACGAGCCCCTCGGCGCGCTGGACGCGCTGACCCGCATCGACATGCAGGCGATGATCGAGCGGATCTGGCGCGCGCAGGGCTTCACCGCCCTCCTCGTCACCCACGACGTCGCCGAGGCGGTGGCGCTCGCCGACCGCATCCTGGTGGTCGATGCCGGCCGCATCGCCCTCGACGTCGCGGTGCCGGTGCCCCGCCCGCGCCGGCGCGGCGACCCGGAGCTGGCGGCCCTGGAAGGGCGCATCCTCGATCATCTCCTGGATGGGCGGGCCTGACGGGCTCCTCGACCGACAAGCCCACCATCCAGACCCGTATCCCACCCACGACCTCATCCTGAGGTGCGACCGTCAGGGAGCCTCGAAGGAGGGCTCCAGGGGTCGCAGGGGTTTCTGGAGCCCTCCTCCGAGGTCAGTCGATCCTTGATCGACCGACACCTCAGGATGAGGTTGCGGGTTGGGATGATTGGAAAGCGGCCGCCGACCAGGCGCCAAAACCCCTTCACGGAGTCCCCCATGACCGGCCAGACCGACGTCCTCTGGTTCCTGCCCACCCACGGCGACGGCCGCTACCTCGGCGCGCAAGAGGGTGCGCGGGCTGTCACCCTGCCCTACCTGCGCCAGATCGCCCAGGCCGCCGACGAGCTCGGGTATTTCGGCGTGCTCCTGCCGACCGGGCGCTCCTGCGAGGATTCCTGGGTCGTCGCCTCGGCGCTCGCCCCCCTGACGAAGCGCCTGCGCTTCCTCGTGGCGGTGCGGCCGGGCCTGCAATTGCCCTCCACCGCCGCCCGCATGGCCGCGACCCTCGACCGGATCTCGGACGGGCGCCTCCTCATCAACGTGGTCACCGGCGGCGATCCGGTCGAGCTGCGCGGCGACGGCGTGTTCCTCGCCCACGACGAGCGCTACGCGGTGACCGACGAGTTCCTGCGGGTCTGGCGCGGGCTGCTCTCCGGCGAGACGGTGACCTATCAGGGCGAGCACCTGCGGCTCGAGGACGGGCGGCTGATCTTCCCGCCGGTGCAGAAGCCCTACCCGCCGCTCTACTTCGGCGGCTCGTCGCCGGCCGGGATCGAGGTCGCGGCCGAGCATTGCGACGTCTACCTGACCTGGGGCGAGCCCCCGGCCGGCGTGGCGGAAAAAATCGCGCGGGCCCGAGAGGCGGCGGAGAAGCGCGGCAAGACCTTCTCCTACGGCATCCGCCTGCACGTCATCGTGCGCGAGACGGAAAGCGCGGCCTGGGAGGCGGCCGAGTCGCTGATCTCGCGTCTCGACGACGCCACCATCGCCAAGGCGCAGGCGACCCTGGCGCGCCAGGATTCCGTCGGCCAGAGCCGGATGATGCAGCTGCACGGCGGCAAGCGCGACAAGCTCGTGGTCTCGCCGAACCTCTGGGCCGGCGTCGGCCTGGTGCGGGGCGGCGCCGGCACGGCGCTGGTGGGCTCCCCCGACCAGGTCGCCGACCGGATGAAGGAGTACATCGATCTCGGCATCGACCGCTTCATCCTCTCGGGCTACCCGCACCTGGAGGAGGCCTACCGCTTCGCCGAGCTGGTCTTCCCCAAGCTCCCCTTGCGCAGCACCACCGGGACGGCGGCGACGGGCGCGCGCAACGACGGCCCGTTCGGCGAGGTGATCGCCAACGACATCGTGCCGACGCGGGGGGTGGCGGCGCATTGAGGAGGTGGTCGGGCGGCGTCGAGCGCGCAGTCCCGTCTGCCTCGATTGAAGCGTTCCTCTCGTCAGCGACCTCGTCCTGATGTGTCGGAGCCCGTCTGATCGGATCCCGCAGAGCCGGCACTCTCCACGTCATCCCGGGGCCGCGCAGCGGGACCCGGGACCCATGACCGCTGACGCTCCAGGATGAAGCGGGACGTCGTCCGCCTCGTTCTCAACCGTCGGGGGTGGGACGGAGCGGCAAGGCCCGTGCGGCGGCTCCCACCCCCTGGAGCCAACCTCCTGACCATTCGTGAGGCCTGCGCCCCACGCCGACCCCGACCCGTGGCCGCTCCCGCCGCGCTGGCGTTTCCCGGCGCAGGGGTTACATGACGCCGGGACGACGAGCAGCGGACAGGAGCGAGGCGACGTGGCGATCACCCGGGACGACGTGCTGAAGGCGCTCGCGGGCGTGACGGTCGATGCGGCGGGCACCAGTTTGCCGGCCTCCGGCCGCCTGTCCGAGATCGTCATCGACCCTTCCGGCCGGGTGGTGTTCTCGATCGGCATCGCGCCGCCGGAGGCCAAGGCCTTCGAGGCGGTGCGGCAGGCGGCCGAGATCGCGGTGCTGAAGGTGCCCGGCGTCAAGGCGGCGCTCGCGAGCCTCACCGCCGAGCGCGGCGCCGGCCCCGCCCCGCGCCCCGCCGCGCCGCAAGGTGGCGCCCAGGGCGGTCCCCGTCCCGGCCCGGCCCTGCCGGGGGTGCGCCACATCGTGGCGGTGGCCTCGGGCAAGGGCGGCGTCGGCAAGTCGACCACCGCCTGTAACCTCGCCCTGGCGCTCCGCGCGCAGGGGCTCAAGGTCGGCCTGCTCGATGCCGACATCTACGGCCCCTCGGTGCCGAAGCTGTTCGGCCTCGACCGCAAGCCGGAGACGATCAACACGCCGCAAGGCCAGCGCATCGTGCCGCTCAACGGCTACGGCCTCGCGGTGATGTCGATCGGCTTCCTGATCTCCGCCGACACGGCGATGATCTGGCGCGGCCCGATGGTGCAGTCGGCCCTGACCCAGCTCCTGCGCGAGGTCGCCTGGGGCGAGCTCGACGTCCTGGTCGTCGACATGCCCCCCGGCACCGGCGACGCGCAGCTGACGCTGGCGCAGGGAACGCCGCTTGCCGGCGCGGTGATCGTCTCGACGCCGCAGGACCTGGCGCTGATCGACGCGCGGCGCGCGGTGACGATGTTCCGCCGGGTCGAGGTGCCGATCCTCGGCGTGGTCGAGAACATGGCGACCTTCGTCTGCCCGCATTGCGGCGGCACCTCGCACATCTTCGGCCATGGCGGCGCCCGCCACGAGGCCGAGACGATGGGCGTGCCGTTCCTCGGCGAGGTGCCGCTCAACATGACGATCCGCGAATCATCGGATGCCGGCCGTCCGGTCGTCGCGGTCGATCCCGACGGGCCGCAGGCCGCCGCCTACCGGGCGATCGCCGCGGGCCTGTGGGCCAACCTCAGCGGCGGCGCCGGCCCGCGCCCGGCGCCCCGGATCGTGATCGAGTGAGCACGCCGCCGACCCTCGGGGTGATCCTCGCCGGCGGGCTCGCCCGCCGGATGGGCGGCGGCGACAAGCCGCTGCTGCGGCTCGGCGGCAGGACCCTGCTGGAACGCGTGGCCGAGCGCTTGCGCCCGCAATGCGCCGCCGGGCTGATCCTCAACGCCAACGGCGATCCTGGGCGGTTTCATACCTTCACGGGCTTCGTGGTGCCGGATTCCGTGCCCGACGCGCCCGGACCCCTCGCCGGGGTGCTCGCCGCCCTCGATTTCTGCGCGAGCCACCACCCGGACGTTCCTTACGTCGCGAGCGTCGCCGGCGACACGCCGTTCCTGCCGCACGACTTCGTCGAACGCCTGCACGCGGCGCGCGCCCGCGACGGCGTCGAGATGGCGGTGGCCGCCTCCGACGGGCAATTGCACTTCGTCAACGGGCTCTGGGCGGTGGGCCTGCGCCACGACCTGCGGGCGGCCCTCGTCGAGCGGGGCCTGCGGCGGGTCGGCATGTGGATCGCCCGGCACAACGCCGCGGAGGCGGCGTGGGGGGTGGAGCCGGTGGATCCGTTCCTGAACCTCAACACGCCGGAGGATTTTTCGGCGGCGGAGCGGCTGGTGGCGAACGAGGGCCGAGCGCCGATCCAGTGAAGCGCCGGCATAACCCTCGCCCCTCTGCGGGGGAGGGTGCCCGGCTGCGAGTGCGAAGCACTCGTGCGCCGGGCGGGAGAGGGGAACCACGTTTCCGGAAAGAACCGAACCGTCGTGAAGGGCGCCCGCTGGACCAGCGTCGCGCTGCCCCTCTCCCGGCCCGCTCCGCGGGCCACCCTCCCCCGCAGAGGGGGGAGGGTTCGCGCGCGCGTATCGGTAGCCGAGGGCTCGCCGGATCCCGGCCTTACGCCTCGACGCGCATCGACGTGATGGTGTCGGGATCGCGCACCGGCTCGCCGCGCTTGATCTGGTCGATCACCTCCATGCCCTCGACCACCTTGCCCCACACCGTGTACTGGCGGTCGAGGAACTTGGCGTCGCCGAAGCAGATGAAGAACTGCGAGTTGGCCGAGTGCGGGAAGTTGGTGCGGGCCATCGAGCAGGTGCCGCGCACATGCGGCTCGGCGTTGAACTCGGCCTTCAGGTCCGGCAGCTCGGAGCCGCCGGTGCCGGTGCCGGTCGGGTCGCCGGTCTGGGCCATGAAGCCGTCGATGACGCGGTGGAACGGCACGCCGTCGTAGAAGCCCTGCTGCGAGAGGGTCTTGATCCGCTCGACGTGGTTGGGGGCGAGGTCGGGGCGCAGCTCGATGACCACGCGGCCCTTGCTGGTCTCCATCACGAGTCGGTTGCTGTCGGTCATGGTCGGTCTCCTTGATTCGGACCAGGGTAGACGAAACGCAGGGCGATGGGACGCCCCGCAACGGCGCCGCCGAGCCCCGCCGTCAGCCGCGCCGGGGTGCAGCGGGCCAGCGACGAGAGGGTCTCGGCGGTCAAGGCGGCGCGGCGCTCCTCGGCCACGCGCGCGAAAGTGATCCGCGGGGTGCCCTGGAGGCTCCCGTCCCGCCGCAGGGCGAAGCGCGCGGTGATCGCCGCGGCCCCGAGGCCCGCCGACGGGCGCCAGCAGGCGGCGAGCCGGGGATAGAGCGCCGCGAGGGTGTCGGCGGACCCCTGGGGCGGGCTCGCCACCGGCACCCGCACGGTCGCCCGCAGGGTCGTCGGCAGCGAGAGCACCGAGGGGTTGTCGTACACGTCGAACTGCGCGGCGGCGGGCGCGGCCGGGAGGACCAGCGCGAGGCCGGCCAGAATTCTCCTCATCAGGGGACCGCCCGGCCGGAGCCCGCCGCGCAAGGCCTTACTGGCCGTCCTGGGCCAGGCTCATCCGGACGATCTTGTCCGGGCTCTGCACGGTGCCGTTCTGGGCTGACGAGCCCTTCTTGATCTTGTCGACCACGTCCATGCCCGAGGTCACCTCGCCCACCACCGTGTACTGGTTGTTGAGGAACGAGGCGTCGCCGAAGCAGATGAAGAACTGGGAATTGGCCGAGTTCGGGTCCTGCGAGCGGGCCATGCCGACGGTGCCGCGCTTGAACGGCGCCTTGGAGAACTCCGCCGGGATGTTCGGCAGGTCGGACTTGCCCATGCCGGTGCCGGTCGGATCGCCGGTCTGGGCCATGAAGCCGTCGATGACGCGGTGGAAGACGATGCCGTTGTAGAAGCCGCGCTTCGTCAGCGTCTTGATCTGCTGGACGTGCTTGGGCGCGAGGTCCGGGCGCAGCTGGATGGTGATGCGGCCGTCCTTGGTGTCGAGGTAGACGGTGTTCTGGTCGGGCGCGGCGCTCGCCGGGGCGGCGAAGGCGGCAACGGACAGCACCAGGGCTGCGAGCCAGCGGATCATGGGGGTCTCCTGGGTGGAAGAACGCCTGCGTCAGGCGGACGGGGCGAAGCGGGCGCCGAGGCGGTCGGCTACCGCCGCGGGCACGAAGGGCCGCACGTCGCCGCCCATGGCGGCGATCTGGCGGACCAGGGTGGCGGTGATCGGCCGCACGCCGGTCGAGGCCGGCAGGAACACGGTCTGCACCTCCGGCGCCATCGCGCCGTTCATGCCGGCGAGCTGCATCTCGTAGTCGAGATCGGTGCCGTCGCGCAAACCGCGGATGAACAGGCTGGCGCCGTGCCGGCGCGCCGCCGCCACCGCGAGGTCGGCGAAGGTGACCACCTCGAGGCTCGTCCCGGTCTCGGCGGCGAGCGGCCCGCAGGTGGCCCGGATCAGCTCCGCCCGCTCCTCGGCGGAGAACAGCGGGGTCTTGCCCGGATGCACGCCGATCGCCACGACGAGGCAGCCGACCAGGCGGCAGGCCTGGCGCACCACGTCGAGATGGCCGTTGGTCACCGGATCGAAGGAGCCGGCATAGAGCGCGGTGCGGTTCATCGTGGTCCCCCTAGAGCATTTTCGGGCCTGACGGAACCGCCCGTCCCGTCGGCCCGCTCACCTGGTCACGGCGCCGACGAGCGGCCCGAGCGGCCGGCTCAGGTCCTGCCGGCCGAGCGAGGGGGCGTAGAGGCTCGACACGCTGCCGTCGAGGAACAGCGCGTTGGGGCAGCCGAGCGCGTCGCGAAACAGCCGCGCGAAGGCCCCGAAGCTCACCGGCGCCTCCGAGATCGCGAACACCGCCGTGTGCCCGTCCGGCCGCACGCCGACGCCGTTGCGGATCTTTTGCGAGGGCCCGTCCTCGGAGATCTTGGGGTGGATGCGGTTGTTGATCACCAGCATCGGACCCGACTGCGTGGCGAACTCGGCCCGGGGATGGACCTTGAGGTAGCGGCCGGTCTCGAGCACGCCGGCCCGGTCGCCGGCGACGTAGAACACGCCGTTCGGCTTGAGGTGGAAGTTGCCCGGGCCGTTGGCGGTGTTGGCCGCCTTCAGCTCGTGCCCGTCCTCGACGTAGAGGCCGACGGGGCCGAGGCCGTTGTCGTACATGCCGGCATTCATCGCGAAGGCGAGTTTGTCGCCCTGCTGGCCTGCGAGCCGCGACAGCGAGCCGTAGGGCAGGCCGTCGGGTCCGCGCCAGAACAGCTTCACCCGGGCACGCCGCAGATCGACGGTGCAGACGGCGTAGGCCTGGCCCTCGTGGGTCTGCGGGCGGCAGGAGGCGGCGGATGCCGACGGCGCGGGCGCGACCGAAGGGGAGGCGGCGCGTGCCGCTGGGGCAGGGCCGGCGGCGAGCCAGCACAGGCCCGCCCCGAGCAGCCACATCCCGATCCGTCCCGCTTTCGCCGCCGTCATTGTCCCCGCACTCCGTCCGGTTTTCGCGCTACCGGTATAGAGCGATCGTGACGTTTTGCAGCACGAACCGATCATCGAGCTTGCGTGTTTTGAGGGCCTGGGGGTCGGACACTCTCTCGAGGGAGATCGGATCATGAAGGGCATGTTGGCGGCATCGGCGGTCCTGGCGGGCGCGCTCCTGGCCGTGCCGGCCACCGCGGAAGCCCGCGGCTTCGCCTTCGGCGGCGGCGGGTTCCGCGGCGGCGGCGGCTTCGGCGGCTTCCATGGCGGCGGGTTCCGGGGCGGCTTCGGCGGCTATCGCGGCGTCGGCTTCGGTGGGTACCGCGGCGGGTTCGGCGGCTATCGCGGGGTCGGCTTCGGCGGGTACCGCGGCGGCTACGGCGGCTGGCGCGGGGGCTACGGCTACCGCCGCGGCTACGGCGGCTTCGGCTACGGCGCGGCGGGCCTGGGGATCGGCCTCGGTCTCGGCCTCGCGGCAGCCTCGGCCTACCCGTATTATGGCGGCTACGGCTACGGCTACGCCCCGGTCGGGTATTACGGCGGCGGCTACGATTACGGCTACGGCGGCGGCTGCTACGAGGTGCCCCGGGTGCGCTGGACGCCCTACGGCTACCGCCGCGTCCTCGTGACCCGCTGCTACTGAGCGGAAGCCGCATCGGCAGGGAAAAGGGCCGCCCGGCGAGGGCGGCCCTTTTTTCGTGCCCTGCTTCCTTGGCTCGCGATCAGTTCCGCCGCCCCGCGGCCTCGTCCTGCCGCATCGGCATCGCATCGATGGTGGAGAACAGCCGCTCGGCCGGGATCGGCTCCGCGGCCGTGAGCTTCGCCCCGCCATCCTTGCCGACCAGCACCGCGCGGAACCCGGTCGCCGGCAGGCCGAGGCGGCGGCGCAGGGCCATGGCCTCGGACCCCTCCCCGATCGCCCGCACCACCACGAGGTCGCGCTCGCGCATCCCGGCCCCCGCCGCCTCGGCGATGCGCCCCTGCGCGGCGGCACGGGGATCGTCGGCGGCGGCCGCGATCACCAGCACCCGGGACTTCCAGCGGTAGCGGTCGAGGTCGGACCCGGCGGAGGCGGCCGGCAGGATCGCCGCGAGCACGAGCGGGCCGGCGAGGAGCGAGGCGAGGAGCGACGACGGAATCATGCCGAACCCTTTCGCGGCGGCGCCGGACGGCCCGGCGCGCCTCTCGCAGGTAAGGCTCCGGCGATGTCCGGCCAGCGCGGCGTTGACGCGCGGGGCCTCGCGTCCCAAGTGCGACACCGGGCGCGAGCGGGGCCGGGGGCCGCGCCCGCGCAAGAACCCACAGGGGAGGTCCCGCATGTCCGACGTGAACCGCCGCATCGTCCTGGCGTCCCGGCCGCACGGCGAGCCGAATCCGGCCCATTTCCGCGTCGAGCGTGGCACGGTCCCGGTGGCCAAGGAGGGCGAGGTGCTGCTGCGCAACCGCTACCTCTCCCTCGATCCCTACATGCGCGGCCGGATGAGCGCCGCGAAGTCCTACGCCAAGCCGGTCGAGATCAACGAGGTGATGGTCGGCGCCACGGTCGCGGAGGTGGTGGCCTCGCACAATCCGGGCTTCGCGATCGGCGACACCGTGCTGGCCTATGGCGGCTGGCAGGATTTTGCGGTGTCGAACGGCCAGGGCCTGCGCAAGCTCGATGCCTCCGCCGCCCCCGTCACCACGGCGCTCGGGGTGCTCGGCATGCCGGGCATGACCGCCTATACGGGCCTCCTCACCATCGGCGCGCCGAAACCCGGCGAGACCGTGGTGGTGGCCGCCGCCACCGGGCCGGTCGGCTCGCTCGTCGGCCAGATCGCCAAGCTCAAAGGCGCCCGGACGGTCGGCATCGCCGGCGGGGCCGACAAGTGCCGCCACCTCACGGAAGAGCTCGGCTTCGACGCGGCGGTCGACCATCGCTCCGCCGACCTGCCGGCGGCGCTCGCGGCGGCCTGCCCGGACGGCATCGACGTCTATTTCGAGAATGTCGGCGGCGCGGTGTTCGACGCGGTGCTGCCGCTCTTGAACGACTTCGCCCGCATCCCGGTCTGCGGCCTCGTCGCCAACTACAACATGACCGAGCTGCCCCCCGGGCCCGACCGGGTGCCGGCTTTGATGCGCGCGGTGCTGAGCAAGCGCTTGACCTTCCGCGGCTTCATCGTCTGGGACTTCGCCGACCAGGAGCAGGCTTTCCTCTCCGACGTCGGCCAGTGGCTGCGCGAGGGCCGCGTGCGCTACCGCGAGGACGTGGTCGAGGGGCTGGAGAGCGCGCCGGAGGCGTTCATCGGCCTGCTCAAGGGCCGCAATTTCGGGAAATTGGTGGTGAAGCTGTAGGCGTCACTCCTCCGGGGGGCGCCGCGCCAGCGCCCGCAGCGCCCCCCGGAAGCTGCGCACGTCCTGCTCGGTCATCGCCATGCGGTGGAACATGTCGCGCATGTTGCGGATCATCCCGTCGCGCTTCGCCGGCGGGTAGTAGCCGGCCGCGTCGAGCTCGGCCTCCAGGCTCTCGAACAGCGCGATCACGGCCTCCCGCGGCGCCGGCCCCGACCGCATCGCCCCTGAGAACGGCAGCACCGCCCGCCCCGCCGCCCGGCGCCACTCGTAGGCGACGAGGAGCACGCTCTGGGCGAGGTTGAGCGAGGCGTGGTCTGGATCGACCGGGAAGGTGACGATGGCATCGGCCAGCGACACCTCGTCGTTCGACAGCCCGACCCGCTCGCGCCCAAACAGGATGCCGACCCGCTCCCCCGCGGCGAGGCGGCCTGCCGCCTCCGCCATCCCCTCGTCCGGCCCGAAGACCCGCTTCATCTGCCCGCGTTCCCGCGCCGTGGTGGCGAGCACGTAGTGCAGGTCGGCCAGGGCCTCGGCGACGGTTGGGAAGATCGTCGCGCCGTCGAGGACGTGGGTGGCGTTCGAGGCGGTCTCGCGCACCCCCTTCATCGGCCAGCCGCCCTTCGGGTTGACGATCCGCAAGGCCTCGAGCCCGAAATTCCCCATCGCCCGGGCGGTCATGCCGATATTCTCGGCGAGTTGCGGCTCGACCAGGATGATGCAGGGGCGGTTCAGCGAAGGATCGGTCATGGCGCGGTGTCGGACGAAACGGATCGCCGGCACATAAGGCCTCGCGTCCGGATCGCGAAGGGGCCTCGCGCCGGCCCGGGAACCCGCCGCCCCCGGTTCGCGTTCTTTCCACGGACCTCCTTGCAGCCCCGGCGCCCCCGCGCCGGGGCTTTTTTCGTGACAGCCTCGAAAAACCATTCCGTCCCGGCGCTTCCCCAGGTTTGTGCAGCGCGCTATGACCGCGCCACGGCCGGCCGCGTGCCTTACGCGGGCATGTGGGCGGCCCCCGGTTCACGGAAGGCTGGATCAGACATGGCGAAGATCAAGGTGGCGAACCCCGTCGTCGAGCTCGACGGCGACGAGATGACCCGGATCATCTGGCAGTCCATCAAGGACAAGCTGATCCACCCCTACCTCGACGTCCCGCTGGAATACTACGACCTCGGGGTCGAGCATCGCGACGCCACCAACGACAAGGTGACGATCGAGGCCGCCGAGGCGATCAAGAAGCACGGCGTCGGCGTCAAGTGCGCCACCATCACCCCGGACGAGGCCCGGGTGAAGGAGTTCAACCTCAAGGAGATGTGGAAGTCGCCGAACGGCACGATCCGCAACATCCTCGGCGGCGTGATCTTCCGCGAGCCGATCATCTGCAAGAACGTGCCGCGCCTGGTGCCGGGCTGGACCCAGCCGATCGTGGTCGGCCGCCACGCCTACGGCGACCAGTACCGCGCCACCGACTTCAAGGTGCCGGGCAAGGGCCGCATGACGGTCAAGTTCGAGGGCGAGGACGGCACCGTCATCGAGCGCGAGGTGTTCAAGTTCCCGGGCGCCGGCGTCGCCCTGTCGATGTACAACCTCGACGAGTCGATCCGCGACTTCGCCCGCGCGTCGATGAACTACGGCCTCGCCCGCAAGTTCCCGGTCTACCTCTCGACCAAGAACACCATCCTCAAGGCCTATGACGGCCGGTTCAAGGACATCTTCGAGGAGGTGTACGAGGCCGAGTTCAAGTCGCGGTTCCAGTCGGCCGGCATCACCTACGAGCACCGCCTGATCGACGACATGGTCGCCTCGGCCCTGAAGTGGTCCGGCGGCTACGTCTGGGCGTGCAAGAACTACGACGGCGACGTGCAGTCGGACACCGTGGCGCAGGGCTTCGGCTCGCTCGGCCTGATGACCTCGGTGCTGCTCACCCCCGACGGCCAGACCGTCGAGGCCGAGGCCGCCCACGGCACGGTGACCCGCCACTACCGCGAGCACCAGAAGGGCAAGGAGACCTCGACGAACTCGATCGCGTCAATCTTCGCCTGGACCCGCGGCCTGTCGCACCGCGCCAAGCTCGACTCGAACGCCGATCTCGCCAAGTTCGCCGAGACCCTGGAGAAGGTCTGCGTCGACACCGTCGAGGCCGGCTTCATGACCAAGGACCTGGCGCTGCTCGTCGGCCCCGACCAGAAGTGGCTCTCGACCACCGGCTTCCTCGACAAGATCGACGAGAACCTGAAGACCGCGATGAAGGCGTAAGGCGTCGCATCGGGGCGGCCGGGCTCCGCCCGGCTGCCCGTCCGCGCAAGACGAAAAACCCGCCCGCGGCCTCCCGGCAGCGGGCGGGTTTTTCACGTCACCCCCGTCGGCCCGTCCAGCACCGCCCGCACCCGGCGCGCCAGCTCCATCCGGCGGTAGGGCTTGTTGATGATCTCGAACTCGGTGCCGCCGGCATCGGTGCGCTCGAGCGAGGCCTCGGCGTAGCCGGTGGTGAGCAGCACCTTGAGGCGGGGCTGGCGGCGGCGGGCCTCGCGGGCGAGCATCACGCCGTTCATACCGCCGGGCATGATGAGGTCGGAGAACAGGAGGTCGACCCGGTCGCCGCCGTCGAGGAGTTCCAGGGCCTGGCGGCCGTCGGTGGCGAGCAGCGTGGTGTAGCCGAAGTCGCGCAGGATCGCCCGGGCGAGCTCGGCGACGTCGCGGCGGTCGTCGACGACCAGGATCGTCTCGGTGCCGGAGCGCTGGTCGGCACGCTGGCCGGGCCCGGGGGCCGGGCGCTCCTCGCTGTCGCTCATCGGGAAGTAGAGCCGCACGGTGGTGCCGTGGCCGGCCCGGGACTCGATGACGATGGTGCCGCCGGACTGCTTGGCGAAGCCGTAGACCATCGCGAGGCCCAATCCCGTGCCGCGCCCCTCCTCCTTGGTGGTGAAGAACGGCTCCATCACCCGCGCCAGGATCTCCGGCGGCATGCCGTCGCCGGTGTCGGACACCGCGACCGAGACGTAGCGCCCGGGCTGGGGCAGTCCGGAGGGCAGGTCCTCGGCGGTGAAGACGTGGTTCTCGGTCCGGATCGTCACCGTGCCGCCCGCCGGCATCGCGTCGCGGGCGTTGATCAGGATGTTGAGCAGCGCCGCCTCGGTCTGGGTCGGGTCGAGGCGGGCGTTCCACAGGCCCTCGGGCAATTCCGCCGCGAGGGCGATCCCGTCGCCGAGGGTGCGGACGGCGAGGTCGCGCATCCCCTCGACCAAGTTGTTGAGGTTCACCGCCCGCCCGTCGAGGCGCTGCTTGCGGGCGAAGGCGAGGAGTTGCTGGGTCAGGGTGGTGGCGCGCTCGGCGGCGCTGCGGATGTTGTCGACCGCGCGCGTCATCCGGCGCGGATCCGCCGCCGGGTCCCCCAGGCCCGATTGCAGGATGTCGGCGTAGCCGACCACGACCTGGAGCAGGTTGTTGAAGTCGTGCGCGATGCCGCCGGTGAGCTGGCCCAAGGCCTCCATCTTCTGGGCCTGGCGCAGGGCCTCCTCGGCGTCGCGCCGGCGCGACACGTCGAGCTGCGAGCCGAAGAAGTAGACCAGCTCACCGTTCGGATCGTAGACCGGCGAGATGAACAGCGCGTTCCAGAACGTCGAGCCATTCTTGCGGTAGTTCAGGATCTCGGTCGCGATCTCCTTGCGCTCGGCGATGGCGCGGCGGACCTCCGCGATCGTCTCGCGGTCGGTCTCGGGCCCTTGCAGGAAGCGGCAGTTGCGGCCGACCAGCTCCTCGGGCGCGTAGCCGGTCATCGCCCGGAAGGCCTGGTTGGCGAAGATGATCGGGTTGTCCGGCTGGCGCGGATCGGTCACGATCATCGGCATCCGCGTCATCTCGACGGCGGCGAAGAAGATGTCGCTGTGGTGGTCCGCGACGTCGGTGGGCACGTCCGCCACGGTCGGCCGGGTCCCGAGTTCGGTCGGCGTTCGCTTCACACTCATCGTCGCTCCGGTGACCCAATCCCGCTCCGGACCAGGATCCTGCCCGGCCAAGGGATCCTACACTCGGCGCCCCTGCACAACGGTCGAGACGACCCTTGCAACCGCGACCGGGCGTCGCCTGGGGACTTCGATAGGCCAGGGGACGCAAGGTTGCAATCGCGGCCGCGGCGGCCGAGACGCGGTGCCGAAGCGGCAAACGATCGCCGCGACCGGACTTTTCCTCGCTCCCTCGTCCGATGCACTTGCTCTGCGCCGCCACAACACCGCTGGGGCGGGACAGGATCGTCGGACTCTGCTCTGACACGGGCGCCAGATGCCGAACTGTGCTTGCCTCCAGAGGAGAGCGACCGGCGACGACCGCCGGATGCTGCGGCCGAGGCCCGCAGCATCCTCCGCCCCGATCAGGCCGCCCGGCGCCGCGCCTCGCGAACCTCGCCGTCGCCCGAGAGCACCAGGGCGGCGTCGAGGGCGTCGCTGATCGTGGTGACCAGGATGTCGGCGGAGGTCGCCCGGCGCAGGCGGTCGCGGCCGGCCGGGTCGCGCTCGCGCCAGATCGCCACCATCACCCGCACGCCGGGGATCGCCCGCCGGGCGAGCCGGGCGGCGAGCCGGATGTGCGAGGTGCTGATCGGCTCGATGTAGGACAGGCAGACCAGGGCGACGCCGGCGGTGTCGGGCCGCTCGCCCTTGTTCAGGGCGTCCTGGCTGGTGGTGCGGGCGTTGAGGCCGTGGCTCCCGAGCACCTGGGCCAGCATGCCGGCGGCGGCGGCGTCGAACGGCCCGCGGGCCGCCACCACCAGCACCGGGGCGGGACCGCGCCAGGCCGGGGCCAGATCCTCCGGGCGGCGCACGATGGCGGTCGAGGCCCGGTCCGGCCCGAGTGCGGCCACCGCCGCCTCGGTCTCGGCGCTGCGCACCGCCGAGGCGCCCTTGCGCACCGGCAGGGTGCCAAGGGTCGTCACCACCGATTCGATCGCCCGGCCCACGGCCTGCTGGCGGTCGGCGGCGAGCGCGCCGCTCGCCCGGTCGTTCTGGGCGAGCCGCAGGCCGCCGAGCGCGATCTCGTCGTAGTAGGTCGCGAGCGCGCGCTCCTTGAGCACCTGGCGGGCCTTGTCGATCGCCTCGAGGGGGTCGCCGGCCAGCATGCGCTGGTAGAAGATCTCGGAGGGGGCGAGCGCCGGCCGGTCGCCCAGCATCACGTCGAGGAAGGCCAGGCGCTCGACGTGGCGGCCGAGCACGACGAGGCAGACGGTGATCGGGGTGGCGAGCACCAGCCCGACCGGTCCCCACAGGAAGGTCCACAGGGTCGCGGCCAGGATCACCGCCACCGGCGACAGGCCGGTCGAGTGGCCGTAGAGCAGCGGCTCGACGACGTGGCCGGCGATCGGCTCGACGATCGCGAACAGCAGCACCGTCGCGATCAGCATCGACCAGCCCGGATCGACCGCCGCCGCGAGCATGAGCGGGAAGGCCATGCCGATCACTGCGCCGATATAGGGCACGAAGCGCAGGATCGCCGCGAGCACGCCCCACAGGATCGGGCTCGGCACGCCGATGAACCACAGGCCGATCGCCACCACCACGCCGAAGGCGAGGTTGAGCCCGGCCTGGGCGAGGAAGAAGCGCGAGAGGCGCGCCACCGCGTCGTCCATCGCCGCCGTGGTGGCGCGCAGGTCGCCGGAGCCGGCGAGCCGGATGGCGCGGTTGCGCAGGTCCTCGCGCTGGGCGAGGAAGAACAGGGTGAAGAGCAGGATCAGCCCGACCGTGGCGAGCGGGTGCAGCACCGGCGCCACGACGCTGCCGAGGGTCGAGAGCAGGCCGGCCTTCGGCTCCTGCACCTCGACCAGCATCGGCTTGCCGGTCTCGGCCGGGCCGCCCCGCGTCTTCGCCGGCTCCGGCGGCTGCAGGTCCTGGCTCAGGTCCTGCACCGCCTGGAACAGCCGCTCCAGGGTGGCGCCGCCGCCGGCCTGGGAGCGTAAGGAGCCGATCTTCTCGCGCATCGTCACGGTGTAGCGCGGCAGGTCGGAGGCGAGCTGCGAGGCCTCGTTGGCGATGAGGAGGCCGAGGCCCCCGAGGCCCGCGAAGGTGGCCAGCACGACGACCAGCACGGCGAGCGAGCGCGGCAGGCGCCGGCGTTGCAGGCCGCGCACCGTCGGCGCCAGCACGAAGCTGAGCAGCACCGCGAGGGTGATCGGCATCAGGACGTCGCGCCCGAGCGACAGGATGGCGCCGATGGCGAGCACCAGGAGGCAGGCCGCCAGCGCCGTGAACACCGGCATCGCGTCGCGCAGGCGGCGCGCCGTCACGGGATCGTCGATCATCGGCCTCTCGGAGCCTGTTCGATAGGCAAGAGCGACATGGCACGCATCTGCTTTTCCTGTTCGCGACCTCATCCTGAGGTGCGACTGAAAGGAGCCTCGAAGGAGGGCTCCAGAGTTCTCGGAGGTTTCTGGCGCCCTCCTTCGAGGTCAGTCGATCCTCTGATCGACTGACACCTCAGGATGAGGTCGAGGGTAGGATGGACTGTCCGACCCGATCAAACAGGATCTCGCGGCGGCACGCCCTCGCCTCGATCGACGCGAAGGCGATCGAAACCGGCGCCCGTGCGCGCTGTCAGGAGGTCGGCGGCGTGCCGAGGGCGGCGCCGATCTGGGTCAGGAGCTTCGAGAAGTCGACGGGCTTGGGGTGGTAGTCGTCGCAGCCGGCCTGGATCACCTTCTCGCGGTCGCCCGACATGGCGTGGGCGGTGAGCGCGATGATCGGGATCCGGGCGGTCTCGGCGTCGGACTTGAGCGCGCGGGCCGCCGACCAGCCGTCGAGCACCGGCAGGTTCATGTCGAGCAGGATGATGTCGGGTCGGCTGGTGCGGGCCTTCAGCACGCCCTCCTCGCCGTCATGGGCGAGCACCACCTCGTAGCCCCGCCGCTTGAGCCGCCGGGAGAGGAAATCCCAGATTTCCTCGTGGTCCTCGACGAGAAGGATCTTTGCCACCGCCCCCACTCCACGCTCGCGCACCCCCCGGGGGGCCGGATGGCCGCCCCTGGCTTCGCGCCTGATCGACAGGCCCTCGTACAGGCCCGCCGCCGACGCGGCGGACCGGCCATAAGATCGGGCCCGACACAAGTGGGCCGGCCCGCCCGGATGTCATCCCTCGTGCGGCAACCCGAACTCCACGCACTCCGATTCCGCCCGCTCGAAGGCCTGGATGACGTGCTGGTAGGAGCGCCAGGTCTCGCTGGCGTGGTCGACGTCGGTGGGGCGCAGCACGAACATCAGCATCGAGCGGCCGGTGACCGCGTAGGTGTCGCCGACGGCGAACCGGGCGAGGTCCTGGGTGTCGGGCAGGTTGGTGTCGAGCACCCGCATCCAGGCGTCGCCCCCCACCACCTCCGGCAGGGTGAACTCCACCACGTCGTGATAGGCGTTGAACAGGAGCATCAGGGTCGCCTCGCCCCCGCGGCGGTGGATGCCGCTCGTCTGCGCCCGGCCGTCGAGGACGACGGCGAGCGAGCGGGCGCCGCCGTCGTTCCAGTTCTCCGGGGTCATCTCGGTCCCGGCCGGGGTGAGCCAGCTCACGTCCTTGACGCCGAGATCGGCGTCGTAGGCCCCGGTGAGGAACCGCCCCCGGCTCAGCATCGGCAGGGACTTGCGCAGGATCAGCAGGCGCTGGGTGAACTCCGCCAGGTCGCGCTCGTCCTCGCCGATCCCCTTCCAGTCGATCCAGGAGATCTCGTTGTCCTGGCAGTAGGCGTTGTTGTTGCCCTTCTGCGTGCGGGCGAACTCGTCGCCGGCGAGCAGCATCGGGGTGCCGCGCGACAGGAGCAGGGTGGCGAGCAGGTTGCGCATCTGGCGCAACCGCACCGCCTTGATCTCGGGATCGTCGGTCGGTCCCTCGGCGCCGTAATTGTAGGACAGGTTGTGCGAATGGCCGTCGCGGTTGTCCTCGCCGTTCGCCGAATTGTGCTTCTCGTTGTACGAGACCGTGTCGGCGAGGGTGAATCCGTCATGGGCGGTGATGAAGTTCACCGAGGCCCAGGGGCGCCGGCCGCGCTTGTTGAACTTGTCGGCCGAGCCGGTGAGACGCGAGGCGAGCGCCGGCAGCAGGCCCTCGTCGCCCTTCCAGTAGCCGCGCACCTCGTCCCGGAAGCGGTCGTTCCACTCGGCCCAGCCGGGCGGGAAGCCGCCGACCTGGTAGCCGCCCGGGCCGCAATCCCACGGCTCGGCGATCAGCTTGACCGAGGACAGGATCGGGTCCTGGCGGCAGGAATCGAGGAAGCCTCCGCCCTCGTCGAAGCCGTAGGGCTCGCGGCCGAGGATCGTCGCGAGGTCGAAGCGGAAGCCGTCGACCCGCATCTCGGTCGCCCAGTAGCGGAGTGAATCCGTCACCATCTGCAGCACCCGCGGGTGCGAGAGGTTGACGGTGTTCCCCGTGCCGGTGTCGTTGATGTAGTAGCGCTTCTGGTCCGGCAGCAGCCGGTAGTACGAGGCGTTGTCGATGCCCTTGAACGACAGGGTCGGGCCCTTCTCGTTGCCCTCGGCGGTGTGGTTGTAGACCACATCGAGGATCACCTCGAGGCCGGCGCCGTGCATGCGCGCCACCATCTCCTTGAACTCGGAGAAGGCGAAGTCCGGCACGGCGGCGTAGCGGCGGGCGGGGGCGAAGAACGAGAGGGTGTTGTACCCCCAGTAGTTCACCAGGTCCTTTTCCAGCAGGTAGCTGTCGTTGACGAAGGAGTGGATCGGCAGCAGCTCGACCGAGGTGACGCCGAGGCTGCGGATGTATTCCAGCACCTCGGGCGTGCCGAGGCCCGCATAGGTGCCGCGCAGTCGCTCAGGCACCGCCGGGTGCAGCTTGGTGAAGCCCTTGACGTGGGTCTCGTAGAAGACCGTCTTGTCCCACGGCACGTTCGGCTTCTGGTCGCGGCCCCAGGTGAAGGCGGGGTCGATCACCCGGCACTTGCGGGTGAAGGGGGCGCTGTCGCGGGTGTCGAAGGTGGTGTCGTCGCCGCTCTCCATCACGTAGCCGAACAAAGCCGGGTTCCAGGTGACGGAGCCGACGAGCGCCTTGGCGTAGGGGTCGAGGAGCAGCTTGTTGGGGTTGAAGCGGTGGCCGGCCTCCGGCTCGTAGGGGCCGTGGACCCGGTAGGCGTAGATCGTGCCGGGACGGGCGTCGGGCAGGTAGCCGTGCCAGACCTCGTCGGTGTATTCCGGCAGGGCGATCCGCTCGATCTCGGTCTCGCCGGAATCGTCGAACAGGCACAGCTCCACCTTGGTGGCGTGGGCGGAGAACAGCGCGAAGTTGACGCCGAGGCCGTCCCAGGTGGCGCCGAGCGGGAAGGGCTGGCCCTCGCTGATGCGCGAGACGGGCGAGGTGCGCCGGACGAGCGGCGAGGCCGCCGGGGCTTCCGGAGCGGGCTTGGACGTGAGTTCCATGTTCATCGGCGCGTTCAACGGTCCCGGAGGCGAGAAGCCTGACTGTGGGCTGAACGCGCCGGCCCTCGCCCAAGCTCCCGTCCCGCCGTCAAAATTTCACCGGTGCAATTTTACCGGCGGAAATCGCGCCGCGATCCGGAGCCGCGGGCGCCGCCGCGGGTTGCCGGGAGGACGCCGAGGAGATGCGATGAGCGCGACGGTCGCGGACGTGATGAGCAGGGACGTGGAGTTCATCCCCGGCGAGGCCCTGGTGCAGGAGGCGGCGGTGCTGATGGGCGAGCTCGACGTCGGCGCCCTGCCGGTCGGTACGGCGGACGCCCTCGACGGCGTGGTCACCGACCGGGACATCCTCTATCGCGTCGTCGCGCAGGGGCTCGACCCGAAGGCGCTGCGGGTGAGCGAGGTTCTGTCGCGCCCGGTCGTGTCCTGCACCGAGAGCGATCCCGTGCGCACCGCCCTCGACCTGATGGCCGCCCACCACGTCCGGCGCCTGCCGGTGCGGGATGCCGGCGGGCGCGTCACCGGCTGGGTCACCCTGGCCGACCTGTCGCGGGCGCTGCTCCTCGGCGGCGACGCGCTCCAGACCTCGCTCAAGCGGCTGACCGAGGAGGCATGAGCTAGATGCCGGCCGCCGCCGCCGCGTTGGCCGCCTCGTTGGCACGCTCGGCCTCCAGGATGGTCTGGCGGGCGAGGTAGCGGGTGACCAGCGCCTCGACGTCGCGGATGGTCTCCTCGACGAGGTGCTCCTGGAGCCGGGCGCGGGGATCGTCGGGTTCCAGGTTCTCGCGCTCCTGGAGCCGGCGCATGGCCTGCTTGACCACCTGGTAGACCGCCTCGCGCTCCTCGCGGCTCATCGCCGGGGAGATTGCCCGGGCGACCAGGTCCGTGAAATCGGACATCGGTGTCTTGCTCGTCCTGACGCGTCGCGGGCGCTCCGTGCGGCGCCCCGGCCCGCTTCATCGCACGGCCCGCGCCGGGACCGAAGGGCCCCGGAGACGGGCCCGGTCACATGTTGTGGTCCTTGACGCCGGCGATGAGCAGGCTGCTGCAGCCCCAGATCACCAGGAAGGCGAAGAAGGCGACGGCCAGGGACTGCCCGCGCATCGGCACGGTGGAGAGCTCGGGCCGGCTCGGCGGCACGAAGACCGCGAGGTAGACGTGCTGGCGGTTGGCCGCGACCCGGGCACGGTCGAGCATGATGGTAGCGGAATCGTTCAGCTTCTCGGCGATGGTGCGCTCGACCATCAGCCCCTCGTATTCGAGGATCGCCTCCGAGACGGACCGGCCGCCGACCGCCATGCCGTCGTTGGTCAGCGAGTCCTCGAGCTGCTTGATCTGCTGGTTGGTGGCGCTGAGGCTCGCCACGATGGTCTGGATCGAGCGCGACTTCTCGTCGAGGCCGGAGCCGCGCAGCACCTGGAGGTCGTTCTCCGCCTTGATCTTGTCCTTGCGCAAGGTGAGCAGCGTGGTCATCGTGGCTTCCGCGGACTTCGCCGGATCGATGATGCCCCAGCGGTTGCGGAACTCGCGCAGGGCGAGGTGAGCCTTGCGCATCCGCTCCTCGCTCGCCGCCAGGTCGGCTTGGCTGTGCTTGAGCATGTCCTGCTGCGCGCGGGACGAGATCGCGTTGATCAGCGCCTCGGCGCGGGCCATGATATGGCGGCTGATCGCCATGGCGTCGTCGGGCGTGAAGGCCTGCACCGTCAGGGTGATCACGCCGGAGACCAGGTCGATGTGGACCTGGACGTGCTTGCGCCAGTACTTCAGCAGCTTCTCGATCGGCTTGTCGCCGGAATAGCGGGTCCAGAAGTCGGCCTCGTCGCGGGTGAACATCCGCACGACGTCGAGCTCCTTCTGGGCGCTCTCGAGCATCGGCTGGCTCTGGATGTATTCCTGGACGATGTAGCTGTCCTGGCTGTTGTTCTTCTGGATCAGCGAGGAAAATTCGCCGAGGACGACGTTGCCCATCGGCTCGACCTCGCCGCGGACGGCAAAGCGGGTCTCGACGACGTACTGGTCGGCGGCGAAGACGAACAGGTAGATCCCGATCAGCGCCGTCGGCAGCAGCACGAAGATGCCGATGTTGCGCACCAGCCGGGCCAGGACCCGGTTCTGGGTTCCGGCGGTGGGCAGGAGCGGGACGCGGGTCCAGCGCAGCGGGTTGAGGAGCGCCGGCAGCCGGCCCCGGGGGCCCTCGGGCGCGATCGGCTCGACCGTCTCGGCGTTGCGGCGCAGGTCGGGCACGGTGCGCCGCGCGAACGCGATCATGCTGCCGAGCCTGTCGCGCCGTTTGACCTCGTCCGCGTCCATACTGCCAGATTCCTCGTGCGGCGTCGGCCGCCTGCGTGACCCTGATGGCCAAGGGCACCGGATGCTGCGGTTTTCGGCCTTTTTAAAGGCGCCTCACTGCCCCCGGAGGGCGGCGGCGAGGCGGGTCCAGGCCGCCTCGTCGGCGGGCAGGCCGAGGCGCAGGCGTGACGGCGCCGCCTCGAACCGGCGCACGAAGATCCCGGCGCGGCCGAGTTGCCCGAACAGGCTCGGTGCCTCGGGAAAGTCGGCGGTGCGAAACAGGCGCGTGCCGCCGACGATCCGGCCGCCGGCGGCAGCGAGCAGCGCGTCGAGCCGGGCCGCATCGCGGCCCCGCGCCGCGGCGGCCTCCCGCCGCCAGGCGGTGTCGGCGAGGGCCCGGCGGCCGACCGCGATCGCCGGGCCCGACACCGCCCAGGGCCCGATCGCGCGGCGAACCAGACCGACCAGGGGCTCGCCCGCCACCGCGAAGCCGAGGCGCAGGCCGGCCAGGCCGTAGGTCTTGCCGAAGGAGCGCAGCACCAGGCAGCCGGGCGGCGGTGCCGCGCACAGGCTCTCGACCGGTTCGAGATCGGCGAAGGCCTCGTCGACCACGAGCCAGCCGCCGCGCTGCGCGAGCCCGGCGGAGGCCGCCGCGAGGTCGCGGGCCGGGATCACCCGTCCGTCGGGGTTGTTCGGACTGACGACCACCACGACGTCGGCCTCGCCCGCGAGGTCCGGCACCGTCGCGACCGCGTGCCCGGCCCGGGCCCAGGCCGCGGCGTGCTCGGCATAAGTCGGGCCGACCACCGCGACGCGGCCGGGCGGCCGCAGCCGCGGGATCAGGTCGATCAGCGCCTGCGTGCCGGGGGCGGCGACGACCTGGGCCGAGTCCGCGCCGTAGGCCTGCGCCGCCGCGGCCTCGAGGGCCGCGAGGTCGTCGCCGGCCGGCAGCCGCGTGAAGGCGCTGGCCTCCGGGGCCGGCCACGGATAGGGGATCGGGTTGATCCCCGTCGACAGGTCGATCCAGGGCTCGGGGGCCTGCGGGAAGAGCCGGCGGGCCTCGCCGAGGTCGCCCCCGTGCCGGATCGCCCCTTCCACCTCACGCGTCATGACCGCCCTGCTGCACCCGCCCGACAGCCTCCCGGTGCTCGTCCTCGCCCTCGCGGTCGAGGCCGTGCTCGGCTATCCCGACCGCCTCTACAGGCTGGCCGGTCACCCTGTCACCTGGATCGGCGCCCTGATCGCCGCCCTCGACCGCCGCCTCAACCGCGAGGGCGACCCGCCCGGGCGCCGGCGCGCCGCCGGGGTGCTGGCGCTCCTCCTCGTCCTCGCGGCGACGGGCCTTACGGCGACGGCCTTCGCCCTCGCCTGCGGAGCGCTCGGGCTTCTTCCCGGCGCGATCGTCTGCGCGCTCCTCGCCGCGAGCCTGCCGGCGCAGCGCAGCCTGCACGACCACGTCGCCCGGGTGGCGCGGGAGCTCGACCGCGATGGGCTTCCCGGCGGTCGCCGGGCGGTGGCGATGATCGTCGGGCGCAACCCCGAGACCCTCGACGAGGCCGCGCTCTGCCGCGCCGCGATCGAGAGCCTGGCCGAGAACTTCTCCGACGGGATCGTGGCGCCGGCCTTCTGGCTCGGCGCCGGCGGCCTGCCCGGGGGGGCGCTCTACAAGGCGATCAACACCGCCGACAGCATGATCGGCCACCGCACGCCCCGCCACGAGGCCTTCGGCTGGGCCGCCGCCCGCCTCGACGACCTCGTCAACCTGCCGGCCTCGCGCCTCACCGCCGGGCTCCTCCTCGCCGCCGCCGCCCTCACCCCGGGGGCCAGCGCCCGGGCCGCGCTCGCGGCTTTGCGGCGCGATGCCGGCCGCCACCGCTCGCCCAATGCCGGCTGGCCCGAGGCCGCGATGGCCGGCGCGCTGGGCTTACGCCTCGCGGGTCCCCGGGTCTACGGCACCACCCGGGTCGAGGATGCGTGGATGGGATCGGGCCGGGCGGAGGCGAGCGCCGCCGACATCCGGCGGGCGCTCGCGCTGTACCGGCGCGCCTGCTTGCTGCTGTGGGGACTGGCGGCGGGGCTGGCGTGTCTGGCGCTGGTGGTGTGAGCCTTCACCAGTCCGGCTCGATGGACCGGGGCGCCTCCCCCGGTTCGGGCAGGATCTCGCCCGCCCGGTCGCGCAGGGCGCGCGGGATCGCGCCGAGGGCCGGATCGTCGAAGGACAGGTGCGGCAGGCGCGCGGCGACGAGCCCGGCGACGAGGCGCGCCTGGCCCGCGTCGCGCCCGCGCTTCAGCGGGTCGCGGTCGTCCCGGGTGGCGAGCCAGGCCTTGTGGAGGGCGAAGGCCCGCGGGTCGGGCACCACGAGGCCGACCGGATAGCCGCGGGCGTCGATCGTCACTGCGGCCACTTTCGGGCAATTGACGAGCCAGGCCAGCCCTTCGATCTCGACGGCGCTGAGATCCTCGGGCGAGGTTCCGATCCGGCTGCGGGCGTTGCGCGCCATGCGGTCCGGCGGCAGCGGCTGGATCAGGTCGACCATGAAGCCGTCCCGGTTCACCGCCCGGAAGCTCTGCGGCCCCGTCGGCTCGAACGACCTGTCGACGCTGCGCAGCAGGCCGATCAGCCCGTCCCGCCCCAGATCGCCCCCCGGCAGGGCCTCGGCGACGAGGCTGAGGCGGGCGCGGGCGTCGAACAGCAGGTCGATGTCACCGGTGGCGAGGTGGCCGCTGGCGATGCGCAGGCCGGCCATGCGCTCGTAGGCGAAGAGGGCGTGGGTGCCGACGACCCGGATGCCGGCACCGAGAAGGTGCGCTGCCGCGAGCACCCGCAGGGCGCGCGCCGCGACGACCGGCATCCGCCCGAGCGAGAGGGCACGGTTCACCGGGGCCATCGCGTCGAGACGTTGGGCGAGGCCGGAAAGGCGCTGCTTCAGCCGTGACCGGCCGTCGTGGAAGGCCGCGTGGGCGGCCTCGGTCTCGGCGCCGCGGGGCCCGAGGGAGGACCAGGCGGTCCCTCGCTTGCGGTAGAGGTACTGGTGCCCGCGCACCGTCTTCCAGGCCATCGATCCGGCGTAGCGCCGGGCGAGTTCGGTCCGGGCCGCCTGGTAGGCGGACAAGACCTGCTCGGCATCGACGAACTGGCGGACCTGCTCGTGCGTCCAGTCGGTGAAATCGGCCATCGGGTTTCGGATCGGGCTGCCTATGGCTCGATCCTACGCCGTTTTTCTCCGCCAGGCCATTGATAAGAAAGGCGTTATCCCTTTCATGACCGAAACCGGCCCGAAAAGGGATAATTTCCCGATCAGCGCCGACCTGGCGCGACGCCCCCGGTCTCGGCCGCGGCCGAGCGCTTGAGGATTCCCTGGACCACGAACACCATCACGGTGCCGACGACGAGGCAGGCGGCGAGGAAGAGCATCGGCACGAGCTTGCTGCCGCTGACGTCGCCGATCCACGGCACGACGTTCTGGGCGATGAAGCCGCCGAGGTTGCCGACCGAGTTGATCATCGCGATGCCGGCCGCGGCCGTGGCGCCGCGCAGGAAGGTCGGGGGCAGCGACCAGAACACCGGCTGGCCCGAGAAGATGCCGGCGGCGGCCACGCACAGGCAGGCGAACTTCACCGCGTCTCCGGGCAGCACCACGCTGAGGACCAGCCCCAGCGCCCCGACGAGGGCCGGGCCGGCGATGTGCCAGGTGGTCTCGCCGGTGCGGGCCGCGTGCCGGGGCACCCACCACAGCGCCAGCGCGACGCAGATCCACGGGATGATGTTGATGAAGCCGTTCACGGTGTTCGAGACGCCGAAGCCCTTCACCACGGTCGGCAGCCAGTAGCTCAGGCCGTAGGCCGCGAGCGGGAAGGCGACGTAGAGGAGCGCGAGCAGCACCACGCGGGTGTCGGCGAGCACCCGGAACGGGTTGGAATGGTCGGTGTGGGGCGTGGTGTCCGCCTCGCGCGCCAGGGTGTCGGCGAGCCACTTCTTCTGGGAGGCGTCGAGCCAGGGCGCCTTGTCCGGCCGGTCGGGCAGGATGACGAACACCACGAAGGCGAGCAGCACCGCCGGCACGCCGGTGGCGATGAACACCCATTGCCAGCCGCGGTAGCCGAGCGCCCCGTCGAGGTCGAGGAGCGCGCCGCCGATCGCCGCGCCGACGGCGTTGGCGACCGCGCTCGCGATCATGAACCAGCCGACCATCCGGCCGCGGAAGGCCTGCGGGAACCACAGGGTCAGCGCGTAGAGCACGCCGGGGAAGAACCCGGCCTCCGCCGCGCCGAGGAGGAAGCGCAGGACGTAGAACATCACCGGCCCGGTCGAGAAGCCGAGCAGGATCGTGATGATCCCCCAGGTCGCCATGATGCGGGTGAACCACACCCGGGCGCCGACCCGCTCCAGGATGACGTTCGAGGGCACCTCGAACAGGAAGTAGGCGAGGAAGAACAGCGAGGCACCGAAGCCGTAGGCCGCCTCGCTGAGCCCCAGGTCGCCCACCATCTGGAGCTTGGCGTAGGAGACGTTCTGCCGGTCGATGTAGGCGATCAGGTACATCAGGCCGAGGAGCGGCATCAGCCGCCAGGTGATCGTCGCGATCGTGCCGATGCCGAGGGCATCGGTGCCGACGCCGAGGGCGTCCTGCTGCGGGTCTGCCCTTCTCTGGTCTGCCATGGGGTCTCCTCCCGGCCGTGCCCACGCACTACGTCTTGGCTGCTGTGGCCTTGGCGGCGCTGCTTAATCCGCCGCCGGCCGGGGCGATAGGGGTGGCGAGTACCAGGCCCTGGCGCGTCAGCCCTTGCGCACCGCCAGGTTGGCCTTCAGCGCCTCCCAGCCGTCGCGCAGGCGGAAACTGCCGAGGCTCAGATCGCGGAGACCCTCGAAGGGGCGGACCTCCGGCCGCTCGCCGCGCGGGTGCACCACCACGGTGGCGGTGCGCCCGACCGTCAGGCGGTCGCGGTCTACGGTGGAATCGAGCGCGATCCGCACCGGCACGCGCTGGGCGAGGCGCACCCAGGCGAAGGTCGGGTTGACGTTGGCCAAGAGCGACGAGCCGGCGCTGCGCTCCCGGTCCTCGATGCCGGCGGCGACGCTCTCGACCTTGCCGGTGACGTCGCGGTCCTCGCCCATCAGCCGCACGCTGACCGGGTCGCCCGGATGGATGCGGTCGAGCTTCGTCTCCTCGAAATAGCCCTGGACGTGCAGGGTGTCGCTGTCGACGAGCGCCATCACGGCCTTGCCGACCCCCACATAGGCACCGGGGCGCAGTTCGAGGTTGCTGATGCGGCCGTTGACCGAGGCGCGCACCTCGGAGCGGTCGAGGTTGAGCTTGGCGAGGTCGCGGTCGGCCACGGCCTGGTCGTAGGCGGCGCGCGCGCTCTGCTCGGCGGCGAGCGTGGCCTCCAGCTTCTGCTGCGACACGACGTTGTCGCTGAGCTGGCGGTAGCGGGCGAGATCCGCCTCGGCCTGGACCAGGGTCGCCTTGCGGCCGGCGACCACGGCGTCGGCCTGGCGCAAAGCGAGGCCGAAGCGGTCGGGATCGATGCGAAACAGCACGTCGCCGCGCCTGACGCGCTGGTTGTCACGCACCTCGACGTCGCGCACCAGCCCCGAGACGTCGGGGGCGACGCCGACGACCTCGGCCCGCACCCGGCCGTCGCGGGTCCAGGGGGCCTCGAGGTAGTAGTCCCAGAGCGCCATCCCGACGACGATGGCGAGCGCCAGCATGGCGGCGGTGACGGCGAAGCGGCCGAGGAAGGCGAGCGCGCGGGTCATGGTCCGGTCTTCAGGTCAGGCGGCCGGCGAGCGACACGACGCCGCCGAGGCACACGAGGTAGAGGCAGAGGTCGAAGAGCGGCCGGTGCCAGACCAGCCGGTAGAGCCCGAGCGCGCCGATCAGCCGGCGCACCACGAGGTTGAGGACGAAGGCGACGAGCGCCCAGACCAGGAGCGCCGGCACGAAGACGCCGTAGAGGTCGATGTCGGTCATCAGGCGGCCTCCCGGGCGGGCAGGGCGGCGCCGGGCGGCGGCGCCTCGGGAAACAGGGCGCGGCGCAGGCCGACGAGGCCGAGCAGCGCGTCGCGCCGGCCGGCGCCCTCGGAGGCCTCGATTCCGACGAGCGCCGCGTCGATGCGGTGGAGCAGGTCGCCCGAGGCCGGGCCGCGCGGGCCCTCGTAGTGGATCGCCACCGCGTCGAGGGCGTCATCGAGGGGCGCGACCGCCCCGGCCGGCAGGCCGTGGCGGGCGCGCCGCAGCGAGACGAGGTTCATGCCGATCCGCAAGGCCGCCAGGGTGTCGATCCGCGACAGGTCGCTGCCGGGCCCGCTGGCGGCGAGCCGCGGCACCAGCAGGCCGAGGCGGTCGAGCATCAGGTGGGCGAAGGCGGTCCGGTCGCCGCGCCCGCGCCGGCGCGCCGCCCGGGCGAGGTCGGCCCGGCTCGCCGCGACGAGCCGGCGGGCGCCGTGCTCGGCGCCGACCGAGCGCACCAGCCGCGTCACGAGGGCGGCGAGCCAGATGCCGCCGACGAGGGCGATGCTCGAATTGACGTATCCGCCGAATTCCGAGGTGTAGCGGTCCTGGATCGCCAGGAGGGCGTTGCCGTTGACGCCGAGCGCCAGGCCGACCGGCAGCAGCTTCGGATACGTCATCAGCAGGCCGCACAGGATCAGGGCCGGGGCCAAGACGAGCGCCAGGCTGACGAAGTCGTGCACCAGCGGCATCACGGCAAACAGCAGCACGCCGATCGCCGCGGCCGCGATGCCGGTCCAGGTGGCGAAGCTCAGGATCGCCGGGACCGGATCGTCCTGGGTCGCGAACATGCAGCACAACACCGCGCCCATCATCGCCGCGGTGGCGCCGTCGGGCCAGGCGGTGGCGATCCACACCACCACGCAGGCGACGGTGCCGAGGAAGGCGCCCAGCGCGGAACGCAGCGCCATGCCGTGGTCGCGGTGGCGCGGGGCGCGGCCGCCGAACTCGCTCGCAAAGGCCAGCGGCTCGCGCAGACGGCCGTCGCCGCGGGCGATCCCGTCCTGCAACACCCGGCAGTCCCGCCCGATCGCCACCAGTTCGCGCAGGCGGTCGATCAGGCTCGCCCGCACCAGGGCGGGCCAGGAGGCGCGGGAGGACAGGGGCCGGTCGGCGGCCTCAATGCGGGCCATGAGCGCGTCGGCCTCCGCCGCGGGAGCGCCGGCTTCCGACCACGCCTCGACGTCGGCGAGGAGCCGGCGCAGGTCCGGCGTGAGGCCCGACAGGCCGTTCAACGCCGCGATCCGGTCGGCCAGCGAGGAGAGCACCGGCAGCAGCATCAGCATCCGGCCGCGCAGCAACTGCACCAGCGGCACCGCCCGGCGCTGGGCCGAGGTGTCGTAGGCGAGGTGGGTCGAGAGCGCGTCGATCTCCGCCGCTTCCGCCGCGAGGCGCAGGCGCCGCGCCCGGGTCGCCGGCGCCTCGCCGGTGCCCGACAGGACGTCGCCGGTCCAGCGCCCGGCCTCGCCGAGCCAGGCGCCGACCCGGGCCGCCAGCACCGGGCCGACCGCCTCGGGGAGGACGAGGCTCGCCACCAGCGAGGCGCACAGGATGCCCAGCGTGATCTCTTCCGCCCGCGACACCGCGGTGTCGAAGATCGTCTCGGGTGCCGTCACCGCCGGGAAGCCGATCAGCGCCGCGGTGTAGCCGGCGAGCATGAACAGGTAGGCCCGCGGCGATCGGTCGAGGAGCGAGAGGTAGAGGCAGCCGGCGGTCCAGAGCGCGAGCGCGAGCGTCAGCACCTCCGGGGCGTTGACGAGCGGCGGCACCATCACGACCGCCGCCGAGACGCCGATCAGCGTGCCGACCACCCGGTAGAGCGCCTTCGAGCGGGTGGCGCCGGAGAGCGGCTGCATGGTGATGTAGACGGTCGCCATCGCCCAGTACGGCCGCGGCAGGTCGACCCACAGGGCGATGCCGAGGGCGAGCAGCGCCGCCCCGCTGACCTTCAGCGCGAACAGCCATTGGCGCCAGCCGGGCAGCATCAGGCGCGTCCTCCGGTGGCCGGGCGGGGCATCGGCGCGTCGCCGGGCCCGCAGGCGAGGCTCGCCCCACCCCTGCCTGCGCCCTTCGGGCCCTCGGCCTGGAGCGCGCGCAAGACGTGTAGCGCGGCCTTCAGGTCGTCGTCGCCGACATGGGTGAAGACCGCCTCGCGCAAGGTGTCGAACCGCGCCTCGATGGCGGCGGCGCGGGCCCGGCCTTCCTCCGTCAGGTGCAGCACCTTGGCGCGGCGGTCGGTCGGGTCCTCCCGGCGGGTGACGAGGCCGGCCTCGCAGAGCTGGTCGAGGAGGCGCACCAGGCTCGGCCCCTCGACGCCGAGCGCATCGGCGAGCGTGGTCTGGCGCAGATCGCCGCCGAGCCGCCCGATCAGCAGCAGCGGCAGAGCCGTTGCCTCGGTCAGCCCGTAGGCCGTCACGACCTCGTCGGCGGCCCGGCGCCAGACGCGCCCGGCCTGGAGCAGGGTCAGGGTGAGGGATTGCAGCAGGTCGCGTCGCATCGCCGTCGTGGGACCGATCCTTGATCGTCCTCATAGATAGGATGCTAACGATTTAGGGTGAAGCGCGGCCGGCGCGGGTCGGCCATGCGCTCGGAAGGCGCGCCTATTGCCGGGCGGCGGCGTCGCGGTCGGGCGTCCAGTCGAGCTCGACCACGGTCTCGCCGTCCTCGCGGTTGTAGCGGAGCGCGGTCAGCCGCATCGCCCGCAGGGCCGCGGCGTCGTCGGCCCGGGGGCACTGGACCGGATCGTGGGGGCGCTTGGTCCGGTCGAGCATGCGCCCGAAGGCGGCGTCGAGGGTGGGCATCGCCGCGACGGTCGAGAACGGGGCCGACAGGTAGACGGTACGGGCGGGCCCACGGGCGAGGCAGTAGCGCCAGTCGGCGGCGGCCGGGGTGGCGGCCAGAACGACGCCGATCACGGCGCCCGGAAGCAGGGCTCTCATCGAAGCGGGGGTCTCGGAACGGGCCTCGGGGGCCGTCCCGATGCGCGGCGCTTGCGGCGCCAGCAAGGCGTCGGGGACGTCCGGCCGGAATCAGGCGAGGGCGGACCTCTCGGCCTCCTCCGCCTCGAGGCTCACGCTCCAGACCCGGGCGCCGTCCTCGGCGACGAGCCAGGCCTCGCCGGTGCGGTCGCACAGGACCTCGTCGGCCCGGCCGAGGACGCGGGCGGCGGCGTGGCGCACGGTCGGCGCCTCGATCGGCAGGTCGTGGAGGGGAAAGGCCTCGCTTCGGTCGCGGGAGGCGGAGAGCAGGCGATAGACGGGCATGACGGGCGAACTCCGGAAGACGATGGGGGTCTGGCGATCCCGGATGTCTGGCGTGATCGGCGGCTGCCTTGTGGTGTCGAACCGTTAACCACGCTCCCGGTTCCGGCTATGCCGGATTGGGAGCGCCGGATGTTGCGTCCGCGGCGGGCGAGATCCGTCGCGGATGGGAGACGCTGGGTCAACGCTTCTAGCGTCACCGGCGGAATGTTCAAGACTTAACACGGAGAAATTCCCCCGGGCGCCGGCGGAGGCGGGGGGATGCCGGCCGTTGACACGGCCCCTCCCGGCGCCCTTGTGGCGAGGGGAAAAGCCGGCTCTACAATGTCTTAGCGTTGAGACGAAGCGTCGATCCGCCGGCCCGGCGGGGAGAGGGACGAACACGATGGCAACGAGGGTCGCCTGCATCGGCGAGTGCATGATGGAGCTGTCGGAGCGGCCCGACGGCAGCCTCTCGCGCGGCTACGGCGGCGATACGCTGAACACCGCGCTCTACCTCGCCCGGCTCGGCGTCGCGGTCGATTACGTGACGGCGCTCGGCGACGATCCGTGGAGCGAGGAGATGCTGGCGGCCTGGGCCGCCGAGGGGATCGGCACGGACCGGGTGCGGCGCCTGCCCGGGCGGATGCCGGGGCTCTACATCATCCGCACCGACGCCGCCGGCGAGCGCAGCTTCCACTACTGGCGCGACAGCGCCGCCGCCCGCGACCTGTTCTCAGGCCCCGGCGCCGCGGAGACCCGGGCCGCGCTCGCGGGCTACGACCTCGTCTACGCCTCCGGCATCAGCCTGTCGCTCTACGGCGAGGCCGGGCGGGCGGCGCTCGCCGAGACCTGCCGGGCGGTCCAGGCGCGGGGCGGGCGGGTCGCCTTCGACACCAACTACCGGCCCCGCGGCTGGCCCGACAAGGCGAAGGCGCAAGGATCCTTCCGCGAGGCGATGGCGGCGGCCGACCTGATCTTCGCCTCCGCGGAAGACCTCGAATGGCTCTACGGGGCCGAGGGCGAGGAGGAGGTGCTGCGCCATCACGGCCGCTGCGAGATCGTGCTGAAGGGCGGCGGCTCGCCGCCGAGCGTGCGGGTGCTCGCCGGGACCGAGGACGTCACGGTGACGGCCCCGCCCGTCGAGGCCGTCGTCGACACCACCGCGGCGGGCGACAGCTTCGCGGCGGCCTACATGGCGGCCCGCCTCGCCGGATGCCCGCCTGCCGAGGCCGCGTCCCGCGGCCACCGCCTCGCCGGCACCGTGATCGGGCACCGCGGCGCCGTGATCCCCCGGGTGGCGATGCCCGACCTGCCGCCCGCCCCTGCCTCCGCAACGAAACAGGACCGCTCATGACGACCGAGACCCGCGCCCGGCGCCTCGACGCGCTGCTCGCCGCCTCCCCGGTGATTCCCGTCATCACCGTGCCGGAGCTCGCCCACGCGGTGCCGCTCGCCCGCGCGCTCGTGGCCGGCGGCATCACCACCCTGGAGATCACCCTGCGCACGCCGGTGGCCCGCGACGCCGCGAAGGCCATCATGGCCGAGGTGCCCGAGGCGGTGGTCGGCCTCGGCACGGTGCTGACGCCCGCCGACCTCGAGACCGCCCACGCGCTCGGCGCCCGCTTCGCCCTCAGCCCGGGGGCGACGCCGGAGCTTCTGCGGGCGGCCGCGGCCAGCGACATGGTGTTCATGCCCGGCATCGCCACGCCCTCCGACCTGATGCAGGTGCTCGCCGCCGGATTCACCGTGGCGAAGTTCTTCCCCGCGGTGCCGGCGGGCGGCATGGCGGCCTTGAAGGCGCTCGGCGGGCCGTTCCCACAAGCCCGCTTCTGCCCCACCGGCGGCGTCAGTGAGGCCGACGCCAAGGCCTGGCTCGCCCTGCCGAACGTCGCGGCGGTGGGCGGCTCGTGGCTGGCGCCGGAAGCCGAGATCCGCGCCGGCAATTTCGCCGCCATCACCGAGCGGGCGCGCCGCACACTCGCGGCCCTGCAGTAACGGTGCGGAAACGTGCCCGCGCCGCCACGGTGTGGCGCGGGCACAACGCCGACTTCGCAACCGCGAAAGCGCGCCGGATTTAAGCTTGGCTTTGAGACGTGGGCGTTTACGGCTTGGCCATTGGTTCAGCCGTACGGTGCCGGTCGCGTTCGCACCGACCTACCCGCGCTTCCCGTCCAAGCTTTCCTTTGCCAAGAGGCTTCCATGCGCCGCTTCGTTCCCGCCCTGGCCGGGCTGGTCTGCGCCGTCACCGCCTGGGCGGCGCCCGCCGCCGCCTACGAGATCGACCCGCTCACCCGCCAGCCCCTCGACCAGCCGCTCACCGTGACGGTGCGGTCCCCCGCCGGCGCCGCGGCCGACCCGCTCGACGCCTCGGTGCCCAAGCTCAGCCCGATCCCGCGCGAGACGGTGGCCTATTCGGGTCCCTACGGCGCCGGCACCATCGTGGTCTCGACCAGCGAGCGCCGCCTGTACTACGTGCTCGGCAACGGCCAGGCCCTGCGCTACGGCGTCGGCGTCGGCCGCCCGGGCTTCACCTGGGGCGGCGTGCAGACCGTCTCGATGAAGCGCGAGTGGCCCGATTGGCGCCCGCCGGCGCAGATGATCCGCCGCCGGCCCGACCTGCCGCGCTACATGAAGGGCGGCCCGGAGAACCCGCTCGGCGCCCGCGCGATGTATCTCGGCGGCTCGCTCTACCGCATCCACGGCTCGAACGAGCCCGAGACCATCGGCACCGCCGTCTCCTCCGGCTGCATCCGGATGACCAACGACGACGTGATGGACCTGTATACCCACGTGAAGGTCGGCACGAAGGTGATCGTGCAGCGCTGACGAAGCGCGGTATCGCCTGGATGTTGGAAGAGGCCGGCCTTGTGCCGGCCTTTTTCATGGCGGTTCGCCCGATATGCGCGATCTTATGGGCGGATTTTCACCTCTCCCCGCGTGCGGCAGGGCTGTCCGGGCAAAAGAAGAGACTCAAGGCTTTGTCCCTCCCCCTCTGCGGGGGAGGGTGGCCCCCGAAGGGGGTCGGGAGAGGGGACGCCGCTTCCAGAGAGTCGCGCGCTCGATGAAGGGCGCCACATCCTCAAGCGTCGCGCTGCCCCTCTCCCGCCCGGCGCACGAGTGCTTCGCACTCGCAGCCGGGCACCCTCCCCCGACTCAAGTCGGGCATGCCCGACTTGGGCAAGTGGATGCGGAACTCGGGCACGCCCGAGTTCCGTTGGGGGGAGGGGGAAGACCGTGCCTTTTCTTCTCCCCGGACAGCCCCGCCGACCGCCCGCGCATGTAGGCCTGCGGCGCGCACCCCATGTCGGACCGGAACGCGTAGACGAAGGCCGAGGTCGAGCCGTAGCCGAGCGCCAGGGCGGTGCGGGTCACGTCGAGCCCGCCGCCCATCAGCTCGACCGCCTTGAACAGGCGCAGGCGCCGGCGCCAGGAGCGCAGGCTCATGCCGAGCTCGGCCTCGAAGCGGCGGGCGAGCGTGCGGCCCGACAGGCCGAGCGCCCGGCCCCATTCCTCCGGGCCCCGCGCATCGGCCGGCTCGGCGTAGAGCGCCTCGCACAACTCCGTCAGCGGGCCGCCGCGCGGCCAGGGCAGCGCCCCGGGGAGCGGCGCGGCGCGGCGAAGCTGGTCGAGGATCAGGCCGGCGACGCGGCCGGCATAGCCGTCCGCGTCGGCCTGCCCGTCGAGGGCGGCGGCCTCGACGATGAGGGCCTGGAGCAGGGCCGGGACGCCGAGCACCGTCGGCTCCCCGGGCAGGCCGCGCCCGGCCGCGTCGGCGATCCACAGGCTGCGGAACTCCGCCCCGAGCAGGGAGCCGACCCGGTGCCGGTGCCCGGTCGGCAGCCACACCGCCTGCTCCGGCGAGATCACGAAGGAGCGGCCGGCCACCGCCACCGTCAGCACCCCCGAGATGGCATAGACGACCTGGTGCCAGTCATGGGCGTGCTCGGGGAAGGAGTGGCGCGGCGGGATCGCTTGCGCGCGCACCGTCAGGGGTCGCGGGGGCGCCGCATCGCGCGGTGTCTCGATCGTCTCCCACTGCATGCCGGGCTCCAGTTTGGCAGCCAGTCTACACGAATTGTCACCCCGTCGAGATACGGACAGTCGTTTCCCGGCTATGCAGGAGAAGAATTCTGCTGCCGCAGGCCGCTGCCAGAGAAGAACATGATGGCCCACCCCGATCGCCGCGGCCTGCCCCTGTCGACCCGCTCCGAGGACGCCGCCGCGCATTACCGCGCCGGCACCGACCTGCTGCTCGCCGCCTGGCCGGGCGCCGCGGACGCGCTCGATGCGGCGATCGCCGAGGATCCGGGCTTTGCCCTGGCGCATGCCGCCCGGGCCCGCCTGCACGCGATGCGGGCCGAATCGGGAGCGGCGCGGGCCTTCATCGCGAAGGCCGCCGAGTGCCTGGCACGCGGCGGGACCGAGCGCGAGCGCAGCCACGTCGCGGTATTGTCGCTCGCGATCGACGGGCAGTCGGAGCCGGCGCTGGCCCGCGCCCTCGCCCACGCCGAATCCTGGCCGCGGGACGCCCTGATCCTGTCGCTGCCGCTCGGCGCCTTCGGGCTCCTGGCCTTCTCCGGCCGGGCCGACCACGATCAGGCACGGGTCGATCTCTGCGAGCGCCACGCCCACGCCTACGACGCGGACGACTGGTGGTTCACGACCTATCGCGGCTGGGCCCACACCGAGAACGGCGCGGTCGCCCGCGGGCGCGCCCTCGCCGAGCACGGCTTCGCCCTGCGGCGCGAGAACGCCAACGGCGCCCACGCCCTGTCGCACGCCCTGTTCGAGGACGGGGCCGGGGTTGAGGCCGAGGCGCTGATCGCCGGGTGGCTGCCGGATTACGACCGCTCCGGCATCCTGCACGGCCACATCGCCTGGCACGCCGCGCTCGCGGCGCTGGAGCGCGGCGACGCGGAGGGCGCGCTGGCGATCTACGGCGCCCACGTCCAGCCCGGGGTGACCGCGGGCCTATCGCTCAACGTCATCACCGACACGGTCTCGCTGCTCTGGCGGCTCGCCGCCTACGGGCACGCCGTCCCGGCCGGCCTGTGGGACGAGGTCCGGGCCTATGCGCGGCCGTACTACGTCAAGGCGGGCTTCGGCTTCGCCGACGCGCATATGGGCCTGCTCGCCGCCGCGACCGGCGACCGGGCGGCGGCGCACAGGCGCATCGACGCGCTCGCCGGCCTCGTCGAGGCGGGGACGCTGGCGGCGGGCCCGGTGGTGCCGGCGATCTGCCGGGCGGCCCTCGCCTTCGCGGAGGAGGATTTCGCGTCCTGCGCCCGGATCCTCGAACCGGTCGCCGCCGACGTCGTGCGCCTCGGCGGCAGCGGCGCCCAGCGCGAGGTGATCGAGGACACGCTCCTCGTCGCCCTGATGCGCGCCGGCGAGGCGGCCAAGGCCCGCGCGCTCCTCGACCGGCGCCTCCACCGCCGCCCCTCGCCGCGCGATGCGCGCTGGCGGGCCGACCTCACCCTCTGACGCCCCCGACGAGACGAGCGATGTCCAACCCCGCCGCCCCTCCTGAGAGTTCCGTCCGCGCCGGGACCGGCACCGGCAACGTGCTGCGCCTGGCGCTCGCCCAGGCGCTCGCCGGCGCCAACTCGGTCGTGGTCTACGCCACCGGCGCGGTGATCGGCAGCCAGCTCGCGCCGAGCCCCGCCCTCGCCACCCTGCCGATCTCGATCTTCGTCGTCGGCATGGCCGCCTGCACCCTGCCGGCCGGGCGCATCGCCCGGGCCTACGGCCGCCGCACGGCGTTCCTCGCCGGCACCGGGAGCGGGGTGCTCGTCGGACTCATCGCGGCGCTCGCGGTCGTCCTGTCCTCGTTCTGGCTGTTCTGCGTCGCGACCTTCTTCGGCGGCGCCTACGCCGCGGTGGTGCTGTCGTTCCGCTTCGCCGCCGCCGATTGCGTCGCAGCCGCGCGCCGGCCGCGAGCGCTCTCCGCCGTGATGGCCGGCGGGGTGTTTGCCGGCGTGATCGGGCCGCAGCTCGTCAGCCACACCATGTCGCTGTGGCCGGCCCACGCCTTCGCCGCCACCTTTCTCGCCCAGGCCGCGGTGGCGGCGGTCTCGGCCGTGGTGCTGATGGGCGTGCGGCTGCCGGGGCCGACGACGGCCGAGCTCTCCGGCGGGCGCCCCCTGGGCGAGATCGCGCGCCAGCCGCGCTTCGTCACCGCGGTGCTGTGCGGGGTGGTGTCCTACCTCCTGATGAACTTCCTGATGACCGCCGCGCCGCTGGCGATGCACCTGTGCGGCTTCACCCAGGACGACGCCAATCTCGGCCTGCAATGGCACGTGATCGCCATGTACGCGCCGAGCTTCTTCACCGGGCGGCTGATCGCGCGGTTCGGCGCAGCCAGCGTCGTGGCGGCGGGGCTGTCGCTCACGGCGGTCGCGGCCTTCGTCGGGCTGTCGGGGCTGGACCTCGGCCATTTCTGGGCCTTCCTGGTCCTGCTCGGGCTCGGCTGGAACTTCGGCTTCGTCGGCGCCTCCGCGATGGTGCTCGACTGCCACCGGCCGGAGGAGCGGACCCGGGTGCAGTCGCTCAACGACTTCGTGGTGTTCGGCACGATGGCGGTCGGCTCGTTCTCCTCCGGCGGGCTGCTCGCCCGCTACGGCTGGGACGTGGTGCTGTGGGTGTCGTTCGCGCCGCTGGCCGTCGCGGTCGCGGCGCTCAGCCTGTCGGCGGCGTCGCGACCGGCCCACGCGGTGGGCTGATCACCGCCGCCGCGCCGGCTCCCGGCTCAGGCCCCGGGCCGCCAGCTCCTCCTCGTAGCGGGAGAACCGCGCCGCCTGCTCCTCGCCGAGGCGGCGCAGGAAGTCGAAGGCGTAGATCCCGGTATCGTGCATGTCGTCGAAGGTGAGCTTGACGGCGTAGTTGCCGACCGGGGCCACCGCCAGGATCTCGACCTCGCGCTTGCCCGGGATCCACTTGCGCTCGGAGGGCGCGTGGCCCTGGACCTCGGCCGAGGGGCTCTCGACCCGCAGGTATTCCGCCGGCAGGGCGTAGGCCGCCCCGCTCGCGAAGGCGACGTGGAGCGTGCGCTTGTCGCGCGACAGCCGGATCTCGGTCGGCCAGTCCGCGTCGTCGGTCCTATGAGCCTCGGGGGTCCTATGAGCCTCGGTCATGGGTTGCGTCTCCCTGCGCCTCAAGCACAACTTGCCGGTCGTCCCGCGAGCGCTCATATGCAGGCTGGCTGCCGGCCGCCAGAGCCTCAAGTCTCGAGGATAGTGATCGCATGTGGGGTCCCCGTACCGACGATCCGATGCCGGCGGCGTCCGTGCCGGCGCGGCCGGCGCCGCTGATCGACCCGTTCCAGCGCGCGATCACCTACCTGCGCGTCTCGGTGACCGATCGCTGCGACCTGCGCTGCGTCTACTGCATGTCCGAGGACATGACCTTCCTGCCCAAGCGCGACCTGCTCACCCTGGAGGAGCTGGACCGGGTGTGCTCGGTCTTCGTCGAGCGCGGGGTGCGCAAGCTGCGGATCACCGGCGGCGAGCCGCTGGTGCGCCGGGACATCATGCGGCTGTTTCGCAACCTCTCGCGCCACCTCGCCTCCGGCGCGCTGGAGGAGATGACGCTCACCACCAACGGCACGCGCCTGCGCCAGCACGCCGCCGAGCTGGCGGATCTCGGCATGCGCCGGATCAACGTCTCGCTCGACACCCTCGACCCGCAAAAGTTCCGGGCGATCACCCGGCGCGGCGACCTCGATACGGTGCTCGACGGCATCGCGGCGGCGCGCGAGGCCGGCCTCAAGGTCAAGATCAACGCCGTGGCGCTGAAAGGCGTCAACGAGGACGAGATTCCGGCGATGCTCGCCTGGGCCCACGGGCTCGGCATGGAGATGACGCTGATCGAGGTGATGCCGCTCGGCGACATCGAGCCGGACCGCGTCGACCAGTTCCTGCCGCTCTCGGTGGTGCGCGAGCGCCTGTCGGAGCGCCTCACCCTCACCCCGCTGCCCGACCGCACCGGCGGTCCCGCCCGCTACGTGCGGGTGGAGGAGACCGGTGGGCGCCTCGGCTTCATCACCCCGCTCACCCACAATTTCTGCGAGAGCTGCAACCGGGTGCGCCTGACCTGCACCGGCCAGCTCTACATGTGCTTGGGTCAAGAAGACGCCGCCGACCTGCGGGCGGCGTTGCGCGCCTCCCCCGACGACGCGGTGGTGGCCGAGGCGATCCGGGAGGCGATCACCCGCAAGCCGAAGGGCCACGACTTCGTCATCGCCCGCGCGGCCAAGCCCGCGGTGCCGCGGCACATGAGTACGACGGGGGGCTGAGGCCCCCTCGCTCAGATCCGGAATCCCATCCGCAGCGCCCCCCAGTGCCGGCCGTGCACCCGGATCGGGCTCGACACCTCGCGCAGGGGCTGGCGGCCGGCCTCGTCCTGCGGGCAGGCCTGGACCAGGAAGGCCCGGGTCGAGCGGGCGGCGGAAAGCCCGATGCGGTCGTCGTAGAGCCGGCGCTGGCGGGCATGCAGCGCGTTCCAGGCCGGGTCTCCGGTCCGCGGGCTTTGCGCCTGGGCGCGGTTGTGGACCGGGGCGTAGCCGTTGCGGTCGACCGCGATGCAGAAGGCCGTGCGCGCATCGGCAAGCAGCAGCGGCTCGAGGATCGGCGGCAGGATGTCCTCGAGCGCCGGCACGGCGGCGGTGAGGTAGTGCGGCGGCTCGATGCCGGCGACGGGGCGGTAGGTGGTGTCGAACAGGGCGTGGTGCGCGAGGCGGCCGGCGGCCAGCGCCTGCTCCAGGGCCGCGCCGACCGACGCCGCCCCGCCGAGCGCCGCCGCGATCAGCGGCCGGTTCTCCTCCTCGATCGCCACGAGCGCGTCGCGCAGCCGCGCCTCCGATCCGGCGTCACCGACCGCGCAGTGCAGGCCGCGCGGGCTCGCCCCGACCACCCGCACCTGCAACCGGCCGATGCCGCGCAGGTCGAGGGAGAGCCGGGCGCCGAGTGCCGCGCCGCAGCCCTCCGGCGGGGTCAGGAGCAGGCCGCCCCGGCTCAGGTCGTGCACCCGCCCGAGGCCCCAGTTGCCGACCCGCGCCGCGAGGTCGACCGGATAGCGGTCGTGGACGCGGCGGTCGCCGATCTCCGCCTGGCGCAGGGACGCGACCGTGCGCCCGGCAAGCCCCCCGGCGAGGCCGGCGACGCCGGCCCCGACGGAGCGCGCCGCCTCCATCCGCCGTGCCGCTTCGGCCGCCGACGCCGTCGCCAGGGCGGCCTCCCGGCCGAGGTCGTCGGTGACCGCGGAAAGGTCGCGGGCGTCGTCGGCGAGGCGCCGGGCGGCGGCGGCCTGCGCCTCCGCCGCCGAGCCGGTGGCGGCGAAGGCCGGGCGCAGGCAGGCGAGCGAGGTCGCGACGCTGCCCATCGCCACCGCCCCGGGGCCGGAGAGGCGGCGGCTCAAGGCGCGCACCTCCGCCACCGCCCGGGCGGCGTCGGCCGAGAGAAGCTTGAATTCCTCCGCCGCCTGCCAGAGCGGCCCGCCGCCGGCGCCGGCGCGGGTCGCCTCGACGGTGGCGTTGATGGCGAGGCGGTTGGCCTGCCGCACCAGGGTCGCCACCGCCTCGACGACGCGGGCGGCTTCTTGCGCGGCGCTCCCCATCTCGGCTTCGAGCACGCGGCTCTGCGCGTCGGTGCGCTCCAGGTGGCGGCCGGCCTGGACCAGCACGCCGGCAAGGCCGTCGGCCTCCGCCGCGAGGGTCCCGGCCTCGGTGCCGAGGGCGCGGCCGCGCGCTTCCGCCTCCTCGGCCCAGGCTCCCAGGGCATCGAGGCCGCGGGCGAGGGCGGCGGCGTCCGCGGCCGCCGCCTCGGTCTCGGCGCAGCTGTCCCGGGCCGCGACCCCGACGGCGCGGGCGGCCCGGACCAGCTCCGCCTCGACCCGGTCGACGGCGTCGCGCCCGGCCCGTCCGGCATCGCGCCCGGCTCCCTCGGCCGCTCCCTCGACCGCCGGCCCGACGGGGAGCGGCGGCAGGATCTCGACCGCGTCGGCGGAGTCGCGGGACGGGTGGGGCGGGCGGAAGCTCAGGCGCATGGACGGATCAGAGCGCCCCGCGCTTAAAGGCCGGTTAACCCTGACGAGGCGTCACCGCCGCGGGCGCGGATCCGACGCGCGAGTTGCGCCGGCAGGCGTGGCCGTGGCAGGGTCCGGCCCCGTTCATCGACCACCCCGCCACGAGGGACCGCCGCCGGATGAGCCGCCTGCTCTCCCGCCTCCTGCTCCTGTCGCTGCTGGCCGCCGCGCCGGCCCGCGCCGAGGAAGCCCCTGTCACTCCGCAGGCCCCCACCGCTCAGCAAGCCCCCACCGCCCTCCCCTCCCCCGTGCGCATCGCCACCGAGGGCGGCCGCCCGCCGTTCAACTACGTCGAGGACGGCAAGCCGGCGGGATTCGAGGTCGATCTGGCCCAGGCCCTGTGCGCCGAGGCCAGGCTCACCTGCACGGTTCTGCTCCACCAGTGGGACGGCATCATCAAGGGCCTGGAGGCCGGCGAGTACGATGCCATCATGGCGGCGATGGCGATCACCCCGAAGCGGGCCGCTCGCATCGCCTTCACCAAGCCCTATCTCCGGATCCCCTTCGCCTACGTGACGCGGCGCGACACCTCGCTGCCGAACCCGAGCCCGGCGACCCTGAGGGGCCGCACGATCGGCGTCGCGGCGCACGGGCCGCAGGTTGCCTTCCTGGAGCAGCGGGTGCCGGGCGCCGAGATCCGCACCTTCGACAGCCTCGCCGACGCGACTCTCGACCTGCGCGCCGGCCGGGTCGATCTCGTGCTCGGCGACAAGCTCGACCTCGCGACCTTCCTGAGCCGGCCCGAGGGCGAGGCGTGCTGCCGGTTCGCCGGCGATGTGCCGGCGGGGGAGCCGCTCCTCGGCGAGGGCGTCGGGATCGGCCTGCGCAAGGGCGATCCCGCCTTGCGCGAGGCGTTCGAGCGGGCACTCGCGGCGCTCAAGGCGGACGGCCGCTACGACCGCATCCGGGCGAAGTACATCCCGTTCGACACGAAGTGACGCTCCTCTCCACGAACGATCTCGTTCGTGGAGAGGAGGCGAACCGGTTTGACGGGCGCGGGCGCGGCTCACTACACCGGGGGCCGATCGCCGCGGGACAACGGCGTGGGAGGAGTGAGCGCATGGCAAAGGTCGCGTTTCTGGGTCTCGGCGTGATGGGTGGCCCGATGGCCCGCCACCTCGCCGCCAAGGGCCACGACGTCACGGTCTACAACCGCACCAAGGCCAAGGCCGACGACTGGGTAAAGGCTCACGGCGGCAAGGCCGCGGCGACGCCGCGCGAGGCGGCGGAAGGCCAGGAGATCGTCTTCGCCTGCGTCGGCAACGACGACGACCTGCGCTCGGTCACGACCGGCCCGGACGGCGCTTTTGCCGCGATGGGCAAGGGCACGGTCTTCGTCGACCACACCACCGCCTCGGCGGAAGTCGCGCGCGAGCTCTCGGCCGCCGCCGAGAAGGCCGGTTTCGGCTTCATCGACGCACCGGTCTCCGGCGGCCAGGCCGGCGCCGAGAACGGCGTGCTGACGGTGATGTGCGGCGGTGATTCCGACACCTTCGCGCGGGTCGAGCCGGTGATCGGGTCGTATGCCCGCGCCTGCCGGCTGCTCGGGCCGGTCGGGGCCGGCCAGCTCGCCAAGATGATGAACCAGATCTGCATCGCCGGCCTCGTCCAGGGCCTGTCGGAGGCGGTGCATTTCGGCAAGCAGGCCGGGCTCGACATCGAGGCGGTGCTCGACGTGATCTCCAAGGGCGCTGCCGGCTCCTGGCAGATGGAGAACCGCGGCAAGACCATGAACGAGGGCAAGTTCGAGTTCGGCTTCGCCGTCGACTGGATGCGCAAGGACCTGTCGATCGTGCTGGCGGAAGCCCGCCGCAACAAGGCCAAGCTCCCGGTGACGGCCCTCGTCGACCAGTTCTACGCCGAGGTGCAGAGCATGGGCGGCGGGCGCTGGGACACGTCGAGCCTGATCGCCAGGCTGGAGAAGTAAAAACGTCGGCGCGGCATTGTCGATAACAAGACAAAGCTCCCTCCCCTCTCCCATATGGCAGAGGGGCCGGGGGTGAGGGTGATACGCTTCCACATGAATCGGTGGGCGTGGTGCTGGCAGCTCGACGCTCAGTGCTCGATTCCGAAGCGTGTCACCCTCACCCCTACCCCTCTCCCACACCTTGCAGCGATACCGGGCAAGCCCGGCATCGCCTGGAGAGGGGATCCCGCGCCATCTGGTCTTCCAGTCAGCGCCGGTAAATCAGGTCTCTACTTCCCCACCAGACAGCTCACCGCCTTGCGCCAGCCGGCAAGCCGGCGCTCGCGCAAGGTCGGCTCCATCGCCGGGGCGAAGCGGCGCTCCAGGCGCCAGTGGTCGGCGAAGTGCTCGGGCTCGGGGTAGAGGCCGCAGGAAAGGCCGGCGAGATAGGCCGCGCCGAGCGCCGTCGTCTCCTTCACCTCGGGCCGGTCGACGGGTGCGGCGAGGAGATCGGCGAGGCGCTGCATCGTCCAGTCCGAGGCGACCATGCCGCCGTCGACCCTGAGCACCGTTGCGCTGCCGTCCCCGTCCGGCCAGTCGGCCCGCATGGCGGCCAGCAGGTCGGCGGTCTGGTAGCAGACGCTCTCGAGCGCCGCGCGGGCGAGTTCGGCCGGGCCGGTGCCGCGGGTCAGCCCGAACAGGGCGCCGCGGGCGTCGGGCTCCCAGTACGGCGCGCCGAGGCCGACGAAGGCCGGCACCAGGTAGACGTCCTGGCCCGGGTCGGCCCGCTCGGCGAGCGCTCCGGTCTCGGCCGCCGATTCGATCACGCCGAGCCCGTCGCGCAGCCACTGCACCGCCGCCCCGGCGACGAAGATCGAGCCTTCGAGGGCGTAGGTGCGCTTCCCGTTCAGCTGATAGGCGATGGTGGTGAGGAGCTTGTTCTTCGAGACCACCGGCTGCGACCCGGTGTTGAGGAGGGCGAAGCACCCGGTGCCGTAGGTCGACTTGACCATGCCGGGCCGGAAGCAGGCCTGGCCGACGGTCGCCGCTTGCTGGTCGCCGGCCACGCCCCGGATCGGGATCGCCGCGCCGAACAGCTCCGGGTCGGTCTTCCCGAAATCGCCGGACGAATCGCGCACCTCCGGCAGCATCGAGGCCGGCACGCCGAGAAGCCCCATCATCTCCTCGTCCCAGACACCGCGATGGATGTCGAAGAGCAGGGTGCGCGAGGCGTTGGTGGCGTCGGTGACGTGGAGCCGGCCGCCGGTGAGGCGCCACAGGAGGTAGGAATCGACGGTGCCGAAGGCGAGCTCGCCGGCCTCGGCGCGAGCGCGGGCGCCCGGCACGTTGTCGAGGATCCAGGCGATCTTGGTGCCGGAGAAGTAGGGATCGAGGATCAGGCCGGTCTTCGCCGTGACCCTCGGCTCGTGGCCCTCCTCCTTGAGGCGGGCGCAGATCCCGGCCGAGCGCCGGTCCTGCCAGACGATGGCGCGGTGCACCGCCTCGCCGGTGCGCCTGTCCCAGACCAGCGTCGTCTCGCGCTGGTTGGTGATGCCGATCGCCGCCACGTCCCGTGCCGTCACCCCGGCCTGCTTCATCGCCGCCCGGCAGGTGTCGAGGGTGGTGCGCCAGAGATCCTCCGGCTCGTGCTCGACCCAGCCCGAGGCCGGGAAATGCTGCGGGAACTCGGCCTGGGCGAGGCCCGCGATCGAGGTGTCGGGGCGGAACAGCAGGGCGCGCGAGGAGGTGGTGCCCTGGTCGATGGCGAGGATGAGGGAGGACATCGGCGGCTCTTTCACGCGGTTGCGGCGTGTCTAGAGGGGTGGCGGCTCCAGGGTGGACAGGCCGAGCGTATCGGCCGCCCGGCGGAGCCGCGCGTCGAAGGTGGCGAAGGGCAGGCCGGTGACCTGGAGCAGCGCGAGATGCAGGGCGTCGGGACCGCGCACGCCGAGGGAGGCGTCCTCGACGATGGTGCGGGCGTGGACGAACATGTTCCGCGTGATGGTCATCGGGCGGCCGAGGGCCGCCCGCCAGAACTCGAAGCGCGAGAAGATCGACCGGGCTTCGGCCGCATCCAGCTTGCGCTCACGGACCAGCCGCGAAATCGCAGACGTAAACTCGAGAACCGTGAGGTCCGATATGACGACGCCGACGCTCGGATCGGTGACCCAGGTCTGAATCCGCGACGATAAGGCTTCCCGCACGAAGATCGCGATGACGATGTTGGCGTCGCAATAAATGCGGTTCACGCGCCTTCATCCCGCATCTGTCGGACGAGGGCGACCGCGTCGATCGGCTCGCGCGGTGTCACGATGGTATCGCGCAGCCAGTCGGCCTCTTCCTTGGTCATCGGCCGCGGCTCGGTCGGCACGAGCTTGACGAGATCCTCGTCGAGGCGGGTGATGATCACCTCCTCGCCCTCCGTCGCCTTGGCGAGGAGTTCGGGCAGGCGGGCGATGGCGTCTTCCAGCGAGTAATAGGCCATGACAACCTCCGTGGCGGCATTGGCCGCCAGGATAGCGGAATCCGGCCATCCGCGAAAAGGAGAGCCGGGGCTTGAGAGCCCCGGCTCCGCAAGGTCAGCCGCGCTTCGGGGGCGAAGCCGGCCAGCTCTTGATGAGCGTATCGTAGTCGATCGTCTCACCCTTCGGCTTCTCGTCGGCGAGCTTGCGCTGGGGGGCCAGCGTGCCGTCCTTCTTGGCCTGCTCGTACCAGTGCTCGGCCGAGGTCTTTGGGTTGAGCTTCGGGCCGCACTCGCCCTGGACCTTGGAGCGCTCCAGGCGCGCCATCACGTCGTCCTGGGCGTTGGCGAGCGCGTCCATCGCCGCCTGCGGGGTCTTGGCGCCCGAGGAGGCGTCGCCGATGTTCTGCCACCACAGCTGGGCGAGCTTGGGGTAGTCCGGCACGTTCACGCCGGTCGGGGTCCACTGCGTGCGGGCCGGCGAGCGGTAGAACTCGATCAGGCCGCCGAGCTTCGGCGCCCGCTCGGTGAAGGACTTGTCCCAGATGTCGCTCTCGCGGATGAAGGTGAGGCCGACGTGGCTCTTCTTCAGGCTGACCGACTTCGAGACGATGAACTGCTGGTAGAGCCAGGCCGCCTTGCGACGGTCGAGGGGGGTCGACTTCAGGAGGGTGAGCGAGCCGGCATCCTGATAGCCGAGCTTCATGCCCTCCTTCCAGTACGGGCCCTTCGGCGAGGGCGCCATGCGCCACTTCGGCGTGCCGTCCTGGTTCATCACCGGGAGGCCGGGCTTGACCATGTCGGCGGTGAAGGCGGTGTACCAGAAGATCTGCTGGGCGACGTTGCCCTGCGACGGCACGGGGCCCGACTCCGAGAAGGTCATGCCGGCGGCCTGCGGCGGGGCGTACTTCTTCAGCCACTCGACGTACTTCGTCACCGAGTAGACCGCGGCCGGGCCGTTGGTGTCGCCGCCGCGCTCGATCGAGGAGCCGACCGGGCGGCAGCCCTCGATGCGGATGCCCCACTCGTCGACCGGCTTGCCGTTCGGGATGCCCTTGTCGCCGTTGCCGGCCATCGACAGCCACGCATCGGTGAAGCGCCAGCCGAGCGAGGGGTCCTTCTTGCCGTAGTCCATGTGGCCATAGACCTTGACGCCGTCGATCTCCTTCACGTCGTTGGTGAAGAAGTCGGCGATGTCCTCGTAGGCCGACCAGTTGACCGGCACGCCGAGATCGTAGCCGTACTTGGCCTTGAACTTCTCCTTGAGGTCGGCGCGGGTGAACCAGTCGTAGCGGAACCAGTACAGGTTGGCGAACTGCTGGTCGGGCAGCTGATAGAGCTTGTCGTCCGGGCCGGTGCCGAACGAGCGGCCGATGAAGTCCTCGAGGTCGAGGGTCGGCGAGGTGACGTCCTTGCCCTCGCCCTTCATGAAGTCGGACAAGGCCACGGTCTGGCCGTAGCGGAAATGGGTGCCGACGAGGTCGGAATCGTTGATCCAGCCGTCGTAGATGTTCTTGCCCGACTGCATCTGGGTCTGGATCTTCTCCACCACGTCGCCCTCCTGCAGGAGGTCGTGGCGCACCTTGATCCCGGTGATCTCGGCGAAGGCCTTCGCGAGCGTGCGGGCCTCGTATTCGTGCGTGGTCAGCGTCTCGGAGACGAAGTTGATCTCCATGCCGGCGAAGGGCTTCGCCGCGTCGACGAACCACTGCATCTCCTTGAGCTGCTCCTCCTTCGACAGGGTCGAGGGCTGGAACTCGGTGTCGACCCAGCGCTTGGCCTCTTCCATGCCGGCAAAGGCGTGGCCGGCGGCGAGGCTGAGCGCGAGCGCGCTCGCGGCCGTGAGCAGACGATGGCGTTTCATGCTGGTTGTCCTCCCTCTGGTGGTGATCGGCCCGCCTGGTGCCGGCTCATGCCGGACGTAGCGACGGGCTTTCATGCGAAGCGGAACATCACCGCCCCGTAAACGAGCGAGAGCGCGAGCGCCCATTCCAGGCTCGGGCCGACGAGGCCGAGCCAGGCGAGATTGATGAAGGCGGTGCCGACCAGCGTCAGGAACAGCCGGTCGCCGCGGGTGGTGGGGATCCGCAGGATCCCGACCTGCTCGGTCTCCGGGCGCCACACGGCGAGCGCGGTCATCAGGGCGAGCAGGCCAGCGATGACCGCGAAGAAGGTCGCGGTCTGCCAGGTCCAGGCCATCCAGGCGAAATCAGGCATCGGATGTCTCCCGGTCAGACGCGGCCGAGGGCGAAGCCCTTGGCGATGTAGTTGCGCACGAACCAGATCACGAGCGCGCCCGGCACGATGGTGAGCACGCCGGCCGCGGCGAGCAGGCCCCAATCCATGCCGGCGGCCGAGACCGTGCGGGTCATGGTGGCGGCGATGGGCTTGGCGTCGACCGAGGTCAGCGTGCGGGCGAGCAAGAGCTCGACCCAGGAGAACATGAAGCAGAAGAAGGCGGCGACGCCGATGCCCGACGCGATCAAGGGCATGAAGATCTTCGTAAAGAAGCGCGGGAACGAGTACCCGTCGATCGCCGCGGTCTCGTCGATCTCGCGCGGCACGCCGGACATGAAGCCCTCGAGAATCCACACCGCCAGCGGCACGTTGAACAGGCAGTGGGCGAGCGCCACCGCCCAGGGCGTGTCGAACAGGCCGACCGACGAGTACAGGTTGAAGAACGGCAGCGCGAACACCGCCGGCGGCGCCATCCGGTTCGAGAGCAGCCAGAAGAACAGGTGCTTGTCGCCGATGAAGCTGTAGCGCGAGAAGGCGTAGGCCGCGGGCAGGGCGAGCCCGATCGACAGCACCGTGTTGATCGCCACGTAGGACAGCGAGTTCAGGTAGCCGCCGTACCAGCTCGGATCGGTGAAGATCCGGATGTAGTTGTCGAACGTGATCGCATGCGGCCAGAGCGTCATGCTGGTGTTGATTTCCTGGTTGGTCTTCAGGCTCATGTTCACGAGCCAGTAGATCGGCACCATCAGGAAGAGGAGGTAGAGCGTCATCACGACGTGGCGCGGGCGCATCAGGCGGCCCTCCGGTCGAGCGGGATGGTGGTGGCTTGGGGCAGGCTGCCGGCGGCGCTCGCGTCCGCCGGGTCGTCGGCCAGCACCGTGCGGTTGCCGGCGTCGACGTTGGTCATCACGGTGTAGAACACCCAGCAGACGCTCAGGATGATGAGGTTGTAGACCAGCGACATCGCCGCCGCCCGGCCGAGATCGAACTGTCCGAGCGCCAGCTTGACGAGGTCGATCGACAGGAAGGTCGTGGCGTTGCCGGGCCCGCCGCCGGTGAGCACGAAGGGCTCGGTGTAGATCATGAACGAGTCCATGAAGCGCAGCAGCACGGCGATCAGCAGGACGCGGCGCATCTTCGGCAGCTGGATGGTGCGGAAGATCGCCCACTGGCTCGCCCCGTCGATGCGGGCGGCCTGGTAATAGGCGTCGGGGATCGACTTGAGACCCGCGTAGCACAGGAGCGCCACGAGGCTCGTCCAGTGCCAGACATCCATGGTCACGATCGTGACCCAGGCGGCGAGCGCGGAGCCGGCGTAGTTGTAGTCGATGCCGAGGCGGTTGAGGGTGGCGCCCAGCAACCCGATGTCGCTGCGGGCAAAGACCTGCCAGATCGTGCCGACGACGTTCCACGGGATGAGGAGCGGCAGCGCCATCAGCACGAGGCAGAACGCGACCGAGCGGCCTTCGCGCGGCATCGAGAGCGCCACCGCGATGCCGAGCGGCACCTCGATCGCCAGGATGACGCCTGAGAACAGCAGGTTGCGCCACAGCGAATCGAAGAAGCGCTCGCCGAACTGGGTCGACGGGTCGAGCAGTTCCTGGAACCAGCCGAGGCCGTTCCAGAAGAACTGGTTGTTGCCGAACGTGTCCTGGAACGAGTAGTTGACCACCGTCATCAGCGGCAGCACCGCCGAGAAGGCGACGACGGCGAAGACCGGCAGGACGAGGAGCCAGGCCTTCTGGTTGACGGTCTTGGTCATGCGGCCTCTCCCGGCACCAGGGCGCCGTCGGCGTAGATGTGGATCTGGCGCGGATCGAGGGTCAGCGCCGCCTCCGCACCGTCGAGGCTCTGGCCCTCCGCCACCGTGGCGACGAGGGGCCGGCCACCCAGTTCGACCCGGGCGAGGCGCTGGCGGCCGATATCGTCGATGCGCTTGACCTGCACCGGGAGCCCGAGGCCCTTCGGCGCCAGATGCACGTATTCGGGTCGCACGCCGAGCTCGATGCGCTTCCCCTTCGGCAGGGCCGGGTAGTGCCGGGCGAGCGGGATGGCGTGACCCTCGATCGTCGCGGTCGCGCCCTGCACGTCGGCGGGAAGCAGGTTCATGCCCGGCGAGCCGATGAAGTGGCCGACGAAGGTGTGGGCCGGGCGCTCGAACAATTCGTCCGGCGTGCCGGTCTGCACCACGGCGCCGTCATGCATCACCACCACCGTATCGGCGAAGGTCAGCGCCTCGGTCTGGTCGTGGGTGACGTAGATCATCGTCAGGTCGAGCTTGCGGTGCAGCTCCTTGAGGGTCGAGCGCAGCTGCCATTTCAGGTGCGGGTCGATGACGGTGAGCGGCTCGTCGAACAGGATCGCCGCCACGTCCGGGCGCACGAGGCCCCGGCCGAGCGAGATCTTCTGCTTCATGTCCGCCGTTAGGTTGTTGGCGCGGCGGTCCAGCACCCGGGTGAGGTCGAGGAGCCCGGCGATCTCCTCCACCCGCGACCGGATGGTGGCCGGCGCCACGCGCCGGTTCTTCAGCGGGAAGGCCAGGTTCTCCCGCACCGTCATGGTGTCGTAGACGACCGGGAACTGGAACACCTGGGCGATGTTGCGCCCCTCGGTCGGCACGGTCGTGACGTCGCGGTCGTCGAACAGGATGCGGCCGCGGGTCGGGACCACCAGCCCCGAGATGATGTTGAGCAGCGTGGACTTGCCGCAGCCCGACGGTCCGAGCAGCGCGTAGGCGCCGCCCTGGCGCCAGACGTGGTCGATCTCCTTCAGCGCATAGTCCTGCGGGCCTTGCGGGTTCGGGCCGTAGGCGTGGGCGAGGTGGTCGAGGGTGATGCGGGCCATGTCCCCTCTCCTCTTCAGGCTGCCGCCGGCAGGTCGAGGGCGGCGGTGCGGCCGCTTTCGTCGAACACCAGGGCGTGGTGGGGGTCGAGATAGGCCGTGACGGCCGTGCCGGGCTCGAGCCGGCGCACGCCGGTCACGAGCGCGATCAGGCGGCTCTCGCCGGCATCGACGTGAACGTAGCTCTCCGAGCCGGTGATCTCGGCGACAGAGACGGTGGCCGGCAGCACGATCGCCTCGCCCGGCAGCGGATCGAGGGCAAGGTGGTGGGCGCGAAAACCGATCGTGTAGGCGCCGTCGGGCACGGTCGCGAGCGTGCCGGTGGCGCGCACTTGCCCGCCGGTCGGCAGGGTGACCCGGCCGCCGGCCTTCATCACCCGCAGGGTGTTGAGCGGCGGGTCGGAGAAGACCTTTGCGGTGATGAGATCCTGGGGCCGGCGGTAGACGTCCGGCGTCGGCCCGACCTGGGTGACGCGGCCCTGGTGCAGGGTGGCGGTGCGCCCGCCGAGCATCAGCGCCTCGGCCGGCTCGGTGGTGGCGTAGACGAAGATCGCCCCCGTCGCGGCGAAGATGCGCGGCAGCTCTTCCCGCAGTTCCTCGCGCAGCTTGTAGTCGAGGTTCGCCAGCGGCTCGTCCATCAGCACGAGGTCGGCGCGCTTGCAGAGCGCCCGGGCGATGGCGGTGCGCTGCTGCTGGCCGCCCGAGAGTTCGAGCGGCTTGCGCTTGAGGTAGGGGGTGAGCCGCAGCAATCCCGCCGCCTCCTGCACCCGCGCCTCGATCTCCCCCTTCGCCACGCCGGCGACCCGCATCGGCGAGGCGATGTTCTCGTAGACCGAGAGCGAGGGGTAGTTGATGAACTGCTGGTAGACCATCGCGACGTTGCGGGCCTGCACCGGCAGGCCGGTCACGTCCTTGCCGTCAGCGATAATCTTTCCTTCGCTCGGCGCCTCGAGCCCGGCCATCAGGCGCATCAGGGTGGTCTTGCCGGCGAGCGTCTGGCCGAGCAGCACGTTGAGCGAGCCCTTCGGCAGCGCCAGGCTGACGTCGCGGATATGGGTCTCGGGGCCGACCCGCTTGGTGACGTTCTCCAGGATCAGGGTCATGGCGCCCTCCCGTCTCTTCTTGGTCAGGCCGCGTCGGAGGCGGCGGCGGCGCGGCGCATGTACTCGTCGAGGGCGGCGGCCTCGGCGGGGGTGACCCTAAGGCCGAGCTTCGAGCGGCGCCAGAGCACGTCGTCGGCGGTGGCCGCCCATTCGCGCCGCATCAGGTGGCGCACCTCGCGCTCGGTGAGGTCGGCGCCGAAGAGCCGGCCGAGATCGGCCATGGAGCGGGCGCCGCTCAGGATCTCGCGCGCGTCGGTGCCGTAGGCCCGCACCAGCCGGGCGACCAGCGCCTCCGGCACGCCCGGGTACTGGCGCGACAGCCCCGCCACGACGTCGTCGTAGCTCTCCTTCGGGAAGTTGCCGCCCGGCAGAACGGCGCCGGAGGTCCAGGACGGCTTGCGGGCCGCCGGCAGGTGGTCCTTCAGGCGCTCCAGCGCCGATTCGGCGAGCCGCCGGTAGGTGGTGATCTTGCCGCCGAAGACCGAGAGCATCGCCGGCTGGCCTTCCGGCGCGTCGAGGGTCAGCACGTAGTCGCGGGTGGCTTCCTGCGCCTTCGAGGCGCCGTCGTCGTAGAGCGGGCGCACGCCCGAATAGGTCCACACCACCTCGTCGCGGGTGACCGGATCGCGGAAATATTCGCTGGCGGCGGCGCAGAGATAGGTGATCTCCTCCTCGCTCGCCTTCACGTCGGCGGGGTCGCCCTTGTAGTCGCGGTCGGTGGTGCCGATCAGCGTGAAGTCGCGCTCGTAGGGGATCGCGAAGATGATGCGCTGGTCGGCGTTCTGGAAGATGTAGGCGCGATCGTGCTTGAAGAGCCGCCGCACCACGATGTGGCTGCCCTGGACGAGGCGCACGCCCTCCGACGAGTTCGCCCGCGCGACGCCGGTGAGCACGTTCGCCACCCAGGGACCGGCGGCGTTGACGAGGGTGCGGGCCCGCACCGTGTCGCGGGCGCCGGTCTGGCGGTCCTCGACCGTCAGCTCCCACAAGCCCTCGCTGCGGGCGGCCGTCACGACCCGGGTGCGCGGGCGGATCACCGCGCCACGCTCGGCGGCGTCGCGGGCGTTCAGCACCACGAGGCGCGAATCCTCGACCCAGCAATCCGAATATTCGAAAGCGCGGCGAAAGCCGGGTTTCAGCGGCTCGCCGGCGGGGTCGCGGGTGAGGTCGAGGGTGCGGGTGCCGGGCAGGCGCTTGCGGCCGCCGAGGTTGTCATAGAGCAGCAGGCCGAGGCGCAGGAGCCAGCCGGGCCTGAGGCCCGCATGGTGCGGCAGCACGAAGCGCAGGGGCCAGACGATGTGGGGCGCCATGCCCCACAGGACCTCGCGCTCCATCAGCGCCTCGCGCACGAGGCGGAACTCGTAATGCTCGAGGTAGCGCAGGCCGCCGTGGATCAGCTTGGTCGAGGTCGAGGAGGTGCCGCTGGCGAGGTCGTTCTGCTCGAACAGCACCACCGAGGCGCCGCGGCCGACCGCGTCGCGGGCGATGCCGCAGCCGTTGATGCCACCGCCGACCACCGCGAGGTCGAACACCCCGCGCTCGTCGCCGGGCTGCTGGCGCCTGGGGGCCAAGGCCACCTCCCTGTCGGAGCCTTTCGGCTCTTTCGTTTGCTTCCTGAAGCGAATCTAGCCGCGGAGGCGGCCTGACGCAAGCGAAACCGAAAGCGGATAGGCGCGAACGAAAGCCCGAGACTTTCGGTTTGGCGTCACTCCGCGGCGTCGGGGGTGTCCTGCGCCTCGACTCCCGCCTCGACCAGGGCGACGCGGTGGGCCGCGCACATCTCGCGCAAGGCGCCGGAGGGCAGCGCGTCGGTGACGAAGTAGTCGAGCTCGCGCAGGTGGCCGACCCGGATCGGGGCCGAGCGCTCCAGCTTCAGCTTGTCCGCGACCAGGATCACCCGGCGGGCATTCTCGATGATCGCGCGGGCGACCCGCACCTCGCGGTAGTCGAAATCGAGGAGCGTGCCGTCCTCGTCGATCGCCGAGACGCCGATCACCGCGTAATCGACCTTGAACTGGTTGATGAAGTCGACCGCCGCCGAGCCGATCACCGCCCCGTCCGCCCGCCGCACCGGCCCGCCGGCGACGATCAGGCTCATCTTCGGGTGGCGGTAGAGCAGGGTCGCCACGTTGAGGTTGTTGGTGATGACGAGCAGGTCCTCGTGGTCGCCGAGCGCCCGGGCGACCTCCTCGGTGGTGGTGCCGATATTGATGAACAGGGACGCGCTGTTGGGGATGAGCCTTGCTGCCGCCTCGCCGATCGCCCGCTTCTCGCCGTGGGCGACGAGGCGGCGCGCCTCGTAGGACACGTTCTCGACGCCCGAGGCGACCACGGCGCCGCCGTGGATGCGCGACAGGAGCCGGCTGTCGCACAGCTCGTTCAGGTCCTTGCGGATCGTCTGCGGCGTCACCTCGAACCGCGCCGCCAGTTCCTCGACGCTGACCCGCCCGTGCAGGCGGGCGAGGGCGAGGATGTCCTGCTGGCGCTGGGAAACCTGGTCGATCACGACGCGCATGCCTTGTTCTTGCCCGCTGGGATGCGGGGGCGGGCATTGTCGGGGCAAGCGGGGGCGGGCGCAATCGGTGCCGGCGACGGACCGACAGTCGTGGAGGATGGGGCATGGAGGTGGCCCATGCGCCGGAGCAGGACGATCCCGCTCGACGACGATCTCGTCGCGTTCATCGATGAACAGGTGGCGGGCGGCCGGTACGCTTCGGCCACCGAGGTGGTGGAGGCCGGCCTACGCCTGCTGGAGATACGCGATGCGCTGCGTGCGGCCTTGATCGAGGGCGAGGCCAGCGTCGGATTTAAGGATTTCGACGCCGACGCGTGCCTGGCGTCGATGCAGCGGCCGGCGGCGCGCTGAGCGTGTCGAGCCCTCGCAAGGCCTCGGCACTCACGGGATCATCCTGGGCACGGTCCTTGACCTGGGATGATCTCTGGCAACCGGACGGTCATTCGCCGGCCACTCCCCCTTTCCCGGACGACTGAAGCGACAGCGGAAGGAGATCCGGGAAAGGGGGCGCGCAAGGATAAACGCTCTCCTCGCAAGCTCGGCCTCAGCCCGCCATCGCGTGCCGTGCACCTCGGGGCCGCGGCATCCCCGGAGCCGGGCAACCAGGATCCGATCACCCTTCACACGGTCCCCCAGGCTCGACACCGCCGCAATTTCGCTGCCGGCCCGGCATATTGACCCGCCGGCCCCGACGGCCCTACGGCGGGGTCCTCCGTTCCCGACGCCGCGCCAGCCCTCCGCCGAGACGACCCTGCCGACCTCTCCCCTCCCCGATTCCCGGTCCGTCGCCATCGGCATCACGGTCTTCCGGCCGGACGCGGCGCAGGTCGCGGCTCTCTGCACCCGGGTCGAGGCGGAGCCGCGCCGGACCATCGTGTTCGACAATGGCGGCCTCCCCGCGGATGCGGCCGCCGCCCTCGCCGCGCACGGCGCCCAGGTGCTGTCGGCGGGGCGCAACATCGGCGTCGGCGGCGCCCTCGACGCGATCGCCCGGGCGGCCATCGAGGCGGGCGCGGCCCAGGTGCTGCTGCTCGACCAGGACGCGGCGTTCTCGCCCGAGCAGGTCTCGGGTCTGGAGGCCGCGCTGGCGCGTTTGCGCGGCACGAGCCCGCCGCCCGCCGTGGTCGGGCCGCGACCGGAGGCGGCGCCCGGCCGCAAGGCGCCGGCCTATCCGCGCCGCCCCGGTCTCGCGCAGAACGGCTCGCTGGTGCCGGTGGAGTTCCTGGCCACCTCCGGCTCGCTCGTCGACCTCGCCGCCTACGCGCGGATCGGCCCGTTCCGCAGCGACTTCTTCATCGACGGCGTCGACCTCGAATGGTGCTTTCGCGCCTGGGCGCGGGGCTATAGCTGCTGGATGGAGACCGCCACCGCCCTCCCCCACCGGGTCGGCGCCGGGGTGATCCGCTCGAAGGTCCTCGGAATCGAGATGCCGCGCCAGCCGCCCTTCCGGATGGCGGCCTACCTGCGCAACAGCGTCTATGCGTGGCGGCTGCCGCACGTGCCCCGGCGCTGGCGCCGGCGGCAGGCCGCCTACCTGCCGCTCCAGGCCCTGCTGTACTGGGCCGATGCCGGCTTCCGCCCGGGCGTGCTGGCGCAGCTCGCCGGCGCGGTGATGGACGGCCTGCGCGGCCGGCTCGGGCCGCCGCGAGGATTGCCATGATACCCGATCCGACGACGCCCGATCCGCACCCCGCCCTCGACGTGGTGATCGTCAACTGGAACGGCGGCGCCCTGCTGCGGGCCTGCCTCGCCAGCCTGGCGGCGGCGGAGGAACACCTCGGCGACGCCCTGGCCCTGCGCGTCGTGGTGGTCGACAACGCGTCCCGCGACGGCTCGCTGGAGGATCTGCCGCGCCTGCGCCACGGCCCGGCGGTGATCGCGAATCCCGACAACCAGGGCTTCGGCCGGGCCTGCAACGCGGGCGCGGCGCGGGGGGGCGCGCCCGCGATCCTGTTCCTCAACCCCGACGCGCGGGTCACGGCCGCGAGCCTGTCGGGCGCCTACGCCGCGCTCACGGCGGATCCCGGCACCGGCATCGTCGGCGCGCAGCTCCTCGACGAGGCCGGGACCGTGCAGCGCTCCTGCGCCCGGCGGCCGAGCGCGGTCTCGCTGATCGGCCAGGCCCTGCTCCTCGACCGGGCGCGGCTGGTGCCCTCGCACTTCATGACCGAGTGGGACCACGCCGAGGACCGGGCGGTCGACCAGGTGATGGGCGCCTTCCTGATGATTCGCCGCCCGCTCTTCGAGGCCCTTGGCGGCTTCGACGAGCGCTTCTTCGTCTACTACGAGGACGTCGATCTCTGCGCCCGGGCCTGGGATGCCGGCTTCGCGGTGCGGCACCTGGCCGGCATCGCGGTGCGGCACGAGGGCCAGGGCACCACCCGGGCGGCGAAGGCCCACCGTCTCGCCTGCTTCCTCGAGAGCCAGATCCGCTACGCCGCCAAGCATCACGGCCGGGCGACCGCGCTCGCCCTGGTGGCGACGGCCTTCGGCGCGCAGGTGCCTTTGCGCCTCGTCCAGGCGCTGGCGCGGCGCTCGGGGTCGGAGGCCGGCGAGACCCTGCGCGGCGCGGGCCTGCTCGCCCGGGCGCTGCCCGGCCTGATGCGGGACATCGGCACCCGGTAAGCCTCCTCCCCTTTTCCGAATCCCTCATGAGTCCACGATGCGCGCCCTGATCGACCTCCTTCGCGCCATGACCCCGCGCGAGCGCCGCCGCGCCGGGCTGATCGGAGCCGGGCTGGCGCTCGCGGCCCTGCTCGAGGTCGTCGGCGTCGCCTCGGTGGTGCCGTTCCTGACGCTGGTCGGCGATCCGGGCGCCGCAGCGCGGATCCCGGCGCTCGGGGCGATCCGCGACGGGATCGGCCTCACCGACGACCGCAGCTTCCTGATCGTCGTCGGCCTGAGCGCGCTTCTGGCCATCCTCACCACGTCCTGCGTGAATGCCGGGCTCACCTACGCCCAGCTGCGCTTCAGCCACAGCGTCGGCTACGGCTTCGCCCGCCGGCTGCTGTTTCGCACCGTCGACCGCGAGCGGCTGTTCTTCACCACGGCGAACAGCGCCGCGCTCGCCAAGACGATCCTGAGCGAGACCGACCGGCTCGTCGTCGGCGTCCTGACGCCGGCCACCGTCATCGCCTCGCGGGCGACCTCGGCCACCGCGGTGATCATCTTCCTGCTCGTCGTCTCGCCGCGCCTCGCGCTGATCCTCGGTGCGGGCTTCGGCGGGCTCTATGTCGGCATCTTCCTGGTGGTGCGGGCGCGGCTCGCGCGCATCGGCGCCCGGGCCGTCGCCGGCAACGAGGGCCGCTTCCGGGTGGTGCACGAGACCCTCGGCGGCCTGACCGAACTGAAGCTCTACGGCCGGGCGGAACGCTTCGCGCGCCGCTTCGAGGCGCCGGCCCGCGCCTACGCGCAGGCGAGCGCCGAGAGCCTGCTCACCGGGCAGCTGCCGCGCTTCGTCATCGAGGCGCTCGCCTTCGGCGGCGTCATCGTGGTGGTGCTGTTCGCGCTCTCGCAGGGGCTCGACACCGCCGGCATCCTGCCGCTGCTGGGCCTGTTCGCCTTCGCGGGCTACCGGATGCTGCCGGCGTTCCAGAACGTGTTCAACGCGCTCGCCCTCCTGCGCTTCACCCTGCCGGCGGTGCGGCTCGTGGTCGAGGGGCTCGACGGCGAACGGGCGCCCCTCCCCCGCACGCCCGAGCGCCTGCCGTTTCGCGACACGATCCACCTCCAGGGCGTCCGGTTCGACTACGAGCCCGGCCGCCCGGCGCTCTCCGACATCGACCTGACGATCCCGGCCCACACCACGATCGGGCTCGTCGGCCGCACCGGCTCGGGCAAGTCGACCCTGGTCGGCCTGATCCTCGGCTTCCTCGCGCCCACCGCCGGCCGCATCGCGGTCGACGGCACGACCCTCGATGCGGCGACGCTGCCGGCCTGGCAGAACCGCATCGGCTACGTGCCGCAGGACATTTTTCTGATCGACGGCACCATCGCGGAGAACGTCGCCTTCGGCCTCGACGTCGCCGACCCCGCGGCGGTGGAGCGGGCGGCGCGGCTCGCCGGCGCGCACGACTTCGTCGCCGCGCTGCCGGAGGGCTACGCGACGCGGGTCGGCGAGCGCGGCGCCCGGCTCTCCGGCGGCCAGCGCCAGCGCATCGGCATCGCCCGAGCGCTGTATCACGACCCCGACGTGATCGTGTTCGACGAGGCGACCTCCGCCCTCGACGACGAGACCGAGGGCGTGGTGATGCGGGCGGTGCAGGGGCTTTCCGGCACCCGCACCCTGATCCTGATCGCCCACCGCCTGACCAGCCTCGCCGGGGCCGACACCGTGCACGTGCTGGAGGGCGGCCGGATCGTCGCCTCCGGTCCCCCGGAGCAGGTGCTGCCGCAGGTGGCCCGCACGGGGGAGCCAAGCGTGCTCCCGCGCCGGGATCAGGTTTCCAGCTCGCCGTAATCGTGGGTGTAGGCCCCCTCCTCGAACCGCTCGAAGCCCTGACTCCAGCATCGGCCGGGCCAGAGGTAGTCGACCCGGCCCTCGGCCGGCCGGTACAGGGCGGTGTAGGCGGTGGTGAAGCTGAGCTTGCGCGAGTAGAGCGGCGCCTCGAAGAAGCGCGCCGCCAGGGTCGCGAGGCTCGTGGCCGGATCCTCCAGGGCCTCCTCCAGCACCTGCTGGCGCAGGCGCGAGCGGGAGGCGGGGAGGATCCGCTCCTGGTGGTTGGTGCAGGTGCGCTGGCGCGTCACCGCGGCCTCGCGCCGGGGACCGAGGAAGACCGTGGCGTGGTCGCCGGTCCGGTCGAGCAGCGTGACGTTGTGGAGCTGCACCGCCGGCAGGCGGCAGAGCGCCGCCACGCCCTCGGGCACCGAGCCGCAGGTCTCCAGTACGTAGCGCAGCATCTGGATGATGGCGAAGCCCTCGCCGCGCCGGGCGATGCCGCCGAGGGTGCAGCTCGCCACCAGCCCGTCCTCGTTCATCCCGTCGAGGCAGCCGCCCCAGGGCCGCTGCACCATCCCGATCACCCGCCGCCCCGCCCAGGCGGTCAGCTCGATGCGACCGGTGATCGCGGTCAGAGGGTAGTCGTAGTTGCGGATCAGCGCCGGGCCGTCCTCGCCGAGCCACACCGCCTGGCTGCATCCCTGCCGGTGCGGGGCTGGGCGGTAATGGCTGAGGATGCGGTGGGCGAGTTCGTCGTCGCCGACCATCCCGCACACCTCGTCGTAATGCGGGACGAGCTCGGGCATGTGGTGCGCGAGGGCGGCGCGGCACTCGGCGGCGTTCGGCCGGTCGGGCGCGCCGTCGCCGAGGTACCAGCGCGCCGCCTCGTCGCGCCCGTCCCGGAAGCGCGCGAGCCACGCGGGGCCCGGGCGGTCCTCGCGGTGGGCGGTGAAGGTCTTCTGCATGGGACCGGTGTATCCGTCCCGCCCCCGCCCTGGCCACCGCGTCGACGGGCCCTGCGGCAACCGGCGCCCTCCCCCTCACCACATCGTCTGCTTTGCCCGCTCGGCCCAGGCACCGTCGTAGGCCTCGCCGCCGACCCGGCCCTCGCTCAACTCGGCCAGGATCTGGCCCGGCGTCGGCAGGCTCCTTGGATCGACCTGCGCCTCGGCCCGCCACAGGCCGGAGCGGATCAGCGCCCGGGCGCACTGGAAGTAGACCTCGCCCACCCGGATCACCATCACGGTGCGGGGCGCCTTGCCCTCGACGGCGAAGGACGCGCACAGCTCCGCGTCGTCCTCGATCACCGCCCGGCCGTTGACCCGGAGCGCGTTGCCGATGCCGGGGATCAGGAACATCAGCCCGACCCGCGGGTCGCGGATGACGTTGCGCAGGCTGTCGATGCGGTTGTTGCCGCGGCGGTCGGGCAGGAGCAGCGTGCGCGGATCGGCGACCCGCACGAAGCCCGGGCGGTCGCCGCGGGGCGAGCAGTCGAGCCCTTCCGGACCGCTCGTGGCGAGCGCGGCGAACGGCGCCGCGTCGATGAAGCGGCGGTAATGCGGGGTGATGTGGTCGGTGACCTTCACGGTTGAGGCCTCGCCGACAGCCCCGAATTCGCCGTAGACCCGTTCGAGATCCGCTTCCGTCGCCAGGATCGCCATCGCTTCGTTCTCCGTCGCAGCCGGTGGCCGGATGCTTAAGGCGCGCGGCCGCGCCTGAACATCGAGAAGATCGCACCCTCGCGTGAGCGTGGCGCACACACGGGTGGATCATCGCCTGCGTCGCGGTTGCCACCTGGCAATGCCTGGCCTGACCCGAGTTGCCAGGTGGCAACCGCGATCCGATGGTTAACGAGCCTTAACCAAAAACCGTTTGCGCCCCTACGGCCACGCTGGCATCGTCTTACGGAATATGTTCGCGATGCGCCCGAGGACCGTAAATGCCCGATCAGCCGCAGGAGCAGGCGCGAGCCGCAGCCTCCGCCCGTCCCTCGATCACCCGGATCATCGCCGATGACGGCGGCGCCCTGTCGAGCGAGCTGAACGCGCTGCGTCGCACGCTCTTCCCGCCAGCCTCGCACAAGCTCCTGCGCTCGTTCTCCTCGGGCGAGGCCGCCAAGCTGATCGGCGTCGCCGACGGCTACCTGCGCCAGCTGTCGCTCGCGAGCAAAGGACCCCAGCCGGAGACCGGCCCCGGCGGCCGGCGCTCCTACACGCTCGGGCAGATCAACGAGCTGCGCCAGCTCCTCGACGACGGCCCGAAGGCGAAGCGCTACGTGCCGCACCGCGCCGGCGACGAACATTGCCAGGTGCTGGCGGTGGTGAACTTCAAGGGAGGCTCGGGCAAGACCACCACGGCGGCCCACCTCGCCCAGTACCTGGCGCTCCGCGGCTACCGGGTGCTCGCCGTCGATCTCGACCCGCAAGCATCGCTGACCGCGCTCCACGGCTACCAGCCGGAATTCGACGTCGGCCCCAACCAGACCCTCTACGCCGCGATCCGCCACGACGACGAGCAGCGCCCCCTCGCGGAGGTGGTGCGCAAGACCTACTTCCCGGGGCTCGACCTCGTGCCGGGCAACCTCGAACTGATGGAGTTCGAGCACGACACCCCGCGGGTGCTGGCCGACCGCAACGCCGAGCCGTTCTTCGGCCGCATCGCCACGGCCCTCGGAAGCGTCGCCGACGATTACGACGTGATGATCCTCGACTGCCCGCCGCAGCTCGGCTTCCTGACGCTCGGCGCGCTCTGCGCCGCCACCGCGATGCTGGTGACGGTGCACCCGCAGATGCTCGACGTGATGTCGATGTGCCAGTTCCTGCTGATGGCCTCCGACCTGCTCGGGGTGGTGCAGGAGGCGGGCGCCGACCTCGACTACGACTTCCTGCGCTACGTCGTGACCCGCTACGAGCCGTCCGACGCGCCGCAGACCCAGATGGTCGGCTTCATGCGCTCGCTGTTCCGCGAGCGGGTGCTGACCCACCTGATGCTGAAATCGACCGCGATCTCGGATGCCGGCCTGTCGAAGCAGACCCTCTACGAGGTCGGCCGCGAGAGCTTCACCCGCGCCACCTACGACCGGGCGATCGAGGCGCTCGACGGGGTCAACGGCGAGATCGAGACCCTGATGCACCGCGCCTGGGGACGCGTGCCGGCATGAAGCGCAAGGATGCCCTCCGCGCTGCACTCGGCGCCCGTTCTCACGAGCCGCAAGGAGAGTTGCCAGCTGGCAACTCGCCCGAGCCGGTGGACACGCCCCCCGAGGCGCCGCGCCCGCTGGTGCGCTCCGGCGCCGTCGGCGCGATGGGCCGCAGCCTCGGGCGCATCGCCAGCGCGGCGGCCGAGGCCCGCGCCATGGTCGCCTCCGGCGACCGGGTGGTCGAGCTCGATCCGGCGCTGATCGACGGCTCCTTCGTGCAGGACCGCCTCGACGGCGATCCGGCCGAGCACGCCGCCTTCGTCGAACTCATCCGCGAGCGCGGCCAGCAGGTGCCGATCCTGGTGCGGCCGCACCCGGGGGCGGACGGGCGCTACCAGGTCGCCTACGGCCATCGCCGGTTGCGAGCGGCGCTCCAGCTCGGCCGGCCGGTGCGGGCGGTGGTCAAGGCGCTCACGGACGAGGACCTCGTCGTCGCGCAAGGCCAGGAGAACTCGGCCCGGGCCGATCTCAGCTACATCGAGCGGGCTTTGTTCGCGATCGCGCTGGAGGATCGCGGCTTCGACCGCGCCACCATCATGGCGGCGCTGGCCGTCGAAAAGACCCAGCTCTCGCGGCTGATCGGCATCGGCCGGGCGGTGCCTCCGCAGGTCGTGGCGGCGGTCGGACCAGCGCCGAAGGCCGGGCGGCCGCGCTGGACCGCGCTCGTCGAGGCGCTGGACCGGGACGGGGCAGGGGAGGCGGCCGCCCGCATCCTCTCCACCCCGGATTTTTCGGATCTGTCCTCCGACGACCGCTTCGCCCGGCTGCTCTCAGGCCTGACCGCGCCGCCGCCGCGGCCGGCCCCAACGCCGGCGGTGTGGACCAATCTCGGCGGCCGGCCGGTGGTGCGGGTCGAGCGCGGCCGGCAAGGCATCCAGCTCACCGTCGACGACAGCCTCGAGCCGGACTTCGCCGCCTATCTTATCCAGAGTCTTCCACAGCTCTACGCCAGCTTCACCGAGTCGAAGACCCGCGACGAGACCGATTAAGGTTCGTCCCACCGTCGCGCCGGTGGGACGAAGACTCGCCGGTTAGGCACAGGGATTCACAGGAATCTGTCGCTCTGCTTCGGGAATCGGCCGGACTCGACTCGGCCGATTCGGGTTTCGCGCGTTAGGACTCATCGACAGACAACAGTCACGACGCACGCCCTCGATCGTGCGTCCCCGTGCGGAGCCCTCTTGGTGGAGACGACGACCCCGCCGCAATCCGCCCTCGAGCCGGTCGAGGGCGTGCGCGACGCCGACCTGATCGAGATCGTCGAGAAGGCGCGCGGCAGCGTCGCCTACAAGGCGACGCTCGCCTTCGTGCGCGCCAGCCAGGCCAAGCGCGACGCGGAAGCCGAGGCTCGCGACATGCTGGTGGTGCTGAAGGCCGAGGCCGCGGCCGAGCGCGCCCGGCTGCCCCGCAACGCGCGCCGCCGCGACATGGTGCGCGAGGTGATCGAGAACGAGCCGGCGGCCCCGGAGAACATCCAGCACATCCACTCGGTGCTGGCTTTGTGCGGCCTGCCGTACCGGGAGCCGAAGGGCGTCACCAACGTCTCGCGCGAGTACGGCCGCAACACGCTCGCGATCAATGCCGGCCGGCTCATCAACCCCTCGACGGGCGAGATGGAGATGCAGGGGCTGCCCTACGGCCCGAAGGCGCGGCTCCTCCTGCTGCACCTCTGCACGGAGGCGGTGCGCCAGCGCAGCCCCAAGGTCGAGGTGGCGCAGAGCATGTCGGGCTTCATCCGCGACATGGGCTTTCCGGTCACCGGCGGCGAGCGCGGCACGCTCAAGCAGTTCAAGGAGCAGCTCAACCGGCTCGCCGCCTGCTCGATGCAGATCGGCCTGTGGGACGGCACCCGCGCCTCGACCCTCAACGTGCCTCCGTTCCGCCAGATGGACGTGTGGCTGCCGCTGCACAACCACCCGGACCAGGGCCTGCTCTGGTCCTCCACCATCACCTTCCACCGCGAGTTCTACGACAACCTGATCCAGCACGCGCTCCCGGTCGACATCCGCGCCGCCCGCGCCTTTGCGGGGTCCGCACGCAAGCTCGACCTCTTGTTCTGGGTCGGCTACCGGCTGTCGCGCCTGGAGCGGCCCCTGCGCCTGACCTGGGACAACCTCTACAAGCAGTTCGGCAGCGAGAACGGCTCGATCCGCTCGTTCCGCCAGGAATTCCGCAAGGACGTCGCCCACCTCACCGAGGTGTTTCCGCGCCTGCGCCTGACCCTCGACGACGGCGGGATGCAGCTGCTGCCATCCGATCCGAAGGACCTGCTGGTGCCGCCCAAGGCGACGCTGGCAAATAGGCGAGCCCGGGCAAAGGCTTGATTCCGCCGACTTCCCTACGAGGGGAGGGGGTGGGCTCGGCGGTGGGTGATGCGGCGCGTGCAGACTGAGCCGGTGCGCCGACTTTCGCGCGACCGTTCATAGGATTATTTTCTTTTCGTTGATTGTTCCTCTGGCTTCCGCTCGTCGCATCCACCGACGGCTGGTTCATCGGTTCCGATGACACTTGTCACCCTCCTGGTCATCCCGGGGCGAGGCTTGCCGAGAACCCGGGATCCATCACCGCAGGCGGTGCCGAACGGGGCGGGACGCGTCCCGCTTCATCCGGGACCGTCAGCGGTGATGGATCCCGGGTTCCGCTGCGCGGCCCCGGGATGACAAAGGCGGGTCTATTGGGGCCGAGAGCGCGAAACGACCATTTCGCACAAGATCCACGTCGTCTCCGATCGAGGATTACGTCGTAAACTACTTCGTAAGTACGAGATATTTCGACATGTCGGCGATAAATATTGGTAAATACACCGATATAGACATACGATCTCGCTTCGAGAATCATGTCCGGCCGCACCACGGCACCCGGCCGCGGCCACCGCTCTGCGCCGAGTTGCCTACGCCCTGCCGCCGCCCGAACCGCCCGCAACCACGCTGAATCGCCTACGTGCCCGCATCCCCGCACGGCGCCCGGAATCAGACGCCTTGCCGTTGAGATTCCGTGGTTTTTCCGCAACCCGCACCGCGCAGATCCGCCTACGGGACGTGGCCGGCTCCACGCCGAATTGCCTACGCTCCCCCGCGGCCTGGCAGCCCACCGGTAACCTTTCCGCCCACGAGTCACCGCGAGGCTCTACCAAGTATTTCCGAGCACGCTCGCCTCTCCGCGAGTCGAGAATGAGTCCCGGATCGGGACGGCGAATCATCAGCCCGCGTACAGGCGAGTCGGCCCCGGTCGCACAAGCCTCGGCTCGACTCTTCCACGGCGAAACGGTTGCGGCTGTGCTGGGCTTTGTCGGGCGAGGACTCGAGGGCCGCGAGTCTCCGACTCAAGGAGTCGGCCTCGAGACTCGGAGGAGAGCGGGGGAGGGGAGGACCGTGTCGTGCCGCCCGAACCCGGACCGCCACGCTCCCCACCAGCCAGTCCCGACCGGGCCGGATCGCGCCGATCGGACCCTGAGAACCCCTAACTTCCGATCCCCAAAAGCCTTTTTATGAAAGATTCAGAATCCAGATTCTGAGTCTGAATCCGTAGAGCTATATGGATATTATATGGGGTCGCGATTTCATTAATTCCTGCAAGGGGTTGAGACCCGTTCGCGTAGGCAGGTCTGCGCGGTCGCGTAGGCAACTCGGCGCGGCCGCGTAGGCAGGTCTGCGCGGAATCCCCGGCCCGGCGAAGGCGACTCGGCGTGGCCCCGTAGGTTACTCGGCGTGGGCCCCCGATTAACACCTTGGAAAGCTGTGTGAATCGCGGACGGCCCGACGTAGGCGACTCGGCGTGCCGCGCGAGGCCCCGCGACACACCCGGATTGCACCGGATTCGGCACCCCGGACGGCCGACGCGCCGGGATCGCCGGATTCTCCTCCAGGAGGCCCGAGGAGGCCCGTCGCGCCCCAGGACAGTTGTACGGCACCTGCCGGCCGCGAATCCAGCTCAGCGGCGCTCCTGGCGGCTTTCGCGGCCTTGTCCAACGGCTGTGCCCGCCGGACGCCCGAATCGCACCTTCGCCCGATCCCCTTGTCCCGCAGGGCTTTCCGGGCGGCGCCGGTGCATCTGTCCCCGCTGCCGTCAACAGGAGCCCGGTTTCCGGAAGGTCCGACGGTCCTGCCGTCCACAGCCCCGATTGACACTCCGTTGAAACCGAACAAAACAAGAACGAGTTGGTGGTTCGGTCGGTGATGGGCATGAGATGCGGCAGGCCGAGCGAGAGCGGCAACTCGCGGCGTTGCGCGAGCGGATCGGCGGGCTGGCGCCCGAAGGGGCGGGCCGGCCCGTCCTGCCGTTCGGTGTCGCGGCCCTGGACGGGCATTTACCGGGCGGGGGCCTGCGCCTCGGCGCGGTGCACGAGGTGCTGGCGGCGGGCCCCGTGGACGGGGAGGGGGCGCTCGCGGCCCTGTTTGCCGCCGCGATCCTTGCGCGGTTGCCCGGCCCGGTCCTGTGGTGCCTGGCGAGCCGCGACCTCTTTGCTCCCGGCCTCGCCGCGGTCGGCCTCCATCCCGACCGGGTGCTCTACGCCGAGACCCGGCGCGAGGCCGAGGTGCTGCCCACCATGGAGGAGGGGTTGCGCCATCGCGGCCTCGCGGCGGTGGTCGGCGAGGTCGCCCGGCTCGGCCTCACCCCGTCGCGCCGGCTCCAGCTCGCCGCCGAGGGCAGCGGCGGCCTCGCCCTGGTGATCCGCCGCTGGGGCGCCGCCATCCCGGAGCCGAACGCCGCCGCGACGCGCTGGAGCGTCGTCGCGGCACCGTCCCCCGCTCTTCCCGTGCCGGGCCTGTCGCGGGCCCGCTGGACCGTGGCGCTCGTTCGCGCCCGGGGCGCCGAGCCCCGCACCTGGCTCCTCGAGGCTCCCGATGCGAAGGGTCGTCTGCGTGTTCCTGCCGACCTGGCCGACCGACCTGTGGCGACGCCGGAACGGCGGGAAGCCGCCGGATGAGCCCCTGGTCGCCGCCATGCAGGACGGCCCGCGCCGGGTGCTCGCGGCCGTCGACCGCGCCGCCCGCCATCTCGGCCTGCGCCCCGGCCTCGCGCTGGCGCAAGCGCAGGCGATGGTGCCTCACCTCGCGGTGATCGAGGCCGACCCGGAGGGCGACGCGGCGGCGCTTGCCCGCCTCGCGGCCTGGTGCCTGCGTTACGCCCCCCTCGTCGCTCCCGACCCGCCGGACGGGATCTGGATCGACGTCGCGGGCGCCGCCCACCTCTATGGCGGCGAGGCGGCCCTGGTCGCCTCCTTGCGCCGCCGCCTCGCCCGGGCCGGCTATCGGGTGCGGGTGGCGCTCGCCGACACACCGGGCGCCGCCTGGGCCGCTGCCCGCTGCCTGGGCCCCGAGACCGTGCTGCCACCCGGCGGGCAGGAGACCGCGCTCCCCGCCCTGCCGCTCCGGGCCCTGCGCCTCGACCCCGACACCGTCTCGGGGCTCGCCCAGCTCGGCCTCACCCGGGTCGCGCATCTGCTGGAGCAGCCCCGCGGCCCGCTGCGCCTGCGCTTCGGCGAGGCGCCCGGCCAGCGCCTCGACCAGGCACTCGGCTCCCGTCCCGAACCGCTCGCCTATCTCGTGCCGCCGGCGGAGCACGCGGTGCGGCTCGCCTTCCCGGAGCCGATCGGGGCGCCCGAGACGCTGGCCCGGGTGGCCGGGCGGCTTGCCGCGATGCTGGCCGACGACCTCGCCCGGCACGGGCTCGGCGCGCGCCGGCTCGACCTGGTGTTTCGCCGCGTCGACGGGCTCGACCAGTCGGTCAGCGTCGGCACCGCCCGGCCGAGCCGCGATCCCCGCCACCTCGCCCGTCTCCTCGCCGAGCGCCTGCCCCACGTGGATCCCGGCCACGGCCTCGACGAGGCGCGGCTCACCGCTCCCCGCGTCGAGCGCCTGGAGGCGCGTCAGCTCGCCGCCGCCGGCGACGAGCCGGACCCCGATACGATGGCCGAACTCGTCGACCGGCTGGTGCTGCGGCTCGGGCCGGGCCGGGTGTTCCGCAGGGCTCCGGTCGAGAGCGAGTGGCCCGAGCGGGCGGTGCGCCGGGTCGCGCCGTTGAGCCCGGCCGCCGGCGCCACCTGGCCCGCCGACCTGCCGCGGCCCGGCCGCCTGCTGCCCGTGCCCGAGCCGGTGGCGGTGCTGGCGGCGCTGCCCGACGCCCCGCCCACCGTGTTCACCTGGCGCGGCACCCGCCGCCGGGTGGCCCGCGCCGACGGGCCGGAGCGCATCTTCGGCGAGTGGTGGCTCGCCGACGACGAGGTCGCGGCGACCCGCGACTACTACCGGATCGAGGACGAGACCGGCGCCCGCTACTGGCTGTTTCGCGATGCCCTGACGCCGGACGGCGCGCGCTGGTGGCTGCACGGCTTGGGGGAGGCGTGATGAGCGTCGAGCTCCAGGTCACCACCCACTACTCGTTCCTGCGCGGCGCCTCCTCGCCGGAAGAACTCTTTGCGGCGGCCGCCCTCCTCGGCATCCGGGCGCTCGCGATCACCGACCGCAACTCGCTCGCCGGGATGGTGCGAGCCCACGCCGCGGCGCGCACCACCGGCTGCCGCCTGATCGTCGGCTGCCGGCTCGATCTGGTGGAAGGCTGGAGCCTGCTCGTCTATCCCACCGACCGGGCGGCCTATGGCCGGCTGTGCCGGCTCCTCACGATCGGCCGCTCGCGGGAGCGGGCGCCAAGCGGCGGTTGCCAGCTGACAACCGCGGACGTCGCCGCGTGGAGCCGGGGGCTCGTCGCGGTGCTGCCGGCCGACCGGCCGGATGATGTGCTGACCGAGCGCCTGCGCATCCTGAAGGCGATCTTCGGAAAAAACCTCTCCTGCGGCCTGTCGCGCCGCTTCGGCGTCAACGACCACCTGCGGCTCGATCGTCTCGCGGCCCTCGCCCGCGCCGCGCGGGTGCCGACGGTCGCGCTGGGCGACGTGCTCTACCACGTGCCCGAGCGCCGGATGATGCAGGACGTCGTCACCTGCATCCGCCTGAAGACCACCATCGCGGCGGCGGGCTTTGCCCGCGAGCGCCATGCCGGGCGCCACCTGCACGAGCCCGACGAGACCGCGCGCCTGTTCGCCCGCCACCCGGAGGCGCTGGCCCGCGCGGCGGCGATCGCCGAATCCTGCCGCTTCTCGCTCGACGAGCTCACCTACACCTACCCGGACGAGGCCGGGGAGGACGGCCGGCCGGCGCAGGTGCGCCTCGCGGCGATGACCTGGGAGGGGGCGGCGAGGCGCTACCCGGCCGGCGTGCCGGAGGCGGTGCGCAAGCAGCTGGGGGACGAACTCGCCCTCGTCGCCAAGAAAAAGTACGCGCCGTACTTCCTCACCGTCGAGGCGATCGTCCGTTACGCCCGCGGCCAGGGCATCCTGTGCCAGGGCCGCGGCTCGGCGGCGAACTCGGCGATCTGCTGGTGCCTCGGCATCACCGCCATCGATCCGGTCGAGCAGGGGCTGCTGTTTGCCCGCTTCATCAACGAGAACCGCGACGAGCCGCCCGACATCGACGTCGATTTCGAGCACGAGCGCCGGGAGGAGGTGATCCAGTGGATCTACGCCACCTACGGCCGCGAGCGCGCGGCGCTGACCGCGACGGTGATCCGCTACGGCGCCCGCGGCGCGGTGCGGGAGGTCGGCAAGGTGCTGGGCGTGCCGGAGGATATCACCGGCGCGCTCGCCCGCCTGGTCTGGGGCTGGTCGCGCGAGGGCGTCGGCGAGCGCGAGGCGACGGCGCTCGGCCTCGACCTCTCCGCGCGCGCCTTGCGGCTGACGCTCGAGATCGCCCGGGCGCTGATCGGCACGCCGCGCCATTTCGGCCAGCATCCCGGCGGCTTCGTCCTGACGCTCGACCGGCTCGACGACCTCTGCCCGGTGGTGCCTGCCCGGATGGAGAACCGCCAGATCATCGAGTGGGACAAGGACGACATCGAGGTCTTGCGCTTCATGAAGGTCGACGTCCTCGGGCTGGGCATGCTCGGCTGCCTGCGCCGGGCCTTCACGCTCTTGGCCGAGCACCGGCCGGAGACGAACCCGCCGCGGGAAATCGCCGACATCGAGCCCGGCGACGAACCCACCTACGAGATGATCCGAAAGGCCGACACGATCGGGGTGTTCCAGATCGAGAGCCGGGCGCAGATGGCGATGCTGCCGCGGATGCAGCCGCGCAATCTCTACGACCTCACCATCGAGGTCGCGATCGTGCGGCCGGGCCCGATCCAGGGCGACATGGTCCACCCGTATCTCCGCCGGCGCCGCGGGCTCGATCCGGTGACCTACCCGACCGAGGCCCTGAAGAGCGTGCTCGGGCGCACCCTCGGCGTGCCGCTGTTCCAGGAACAGGCGATGCAGGTCGCGATCGTCGCCGCCGGCTTCACCCCCGAGGAGGCCGACGGCCTGCGCCGGGCCATGGGCACCTTCAAGGGCGACGGCACGATCAACCTCTACGAGGACAAGCTGGTCGGCGGGATGATCGCCAACGGCTACGACCCGGATTTCGCCGCCCGCACCTACCGCCAGCTCGAGGGCTTCGGCTCCTACGGCTTCCCGGAGAGCCACGCCGCCTCCTTCGCCCTCATCGCCTACGCCTCGTCCTGGCTGAAGTGTCGCCATCCCGAGGTTTTCTGCTGCGCCCTCCTCAACGCCCAGCCGATGGGCTTCTACGCCCCGGCCCAGATCGTGCGCGACGCGAGGAGCCACGGCGTCGAGGTGCGGCCGATCAGCGTCAACGCCTCGCGCTGGGACTGCACCCTGGAGCCGATCGGCGACGGGCGCCTCGCGGTGCGGTTGGGGTTGAGGCTGGTGCGGGGCCTGGGCAACCAGGACGGCGCCCGCATCGCCACGGTGCGGGAGGCCGACCTGTTCCGCTCGGTCGAGGATCTGTGGCGCCGGGCCGGGCTCTCGCTCAAAGGCCTGCGCAGCCTGGCTGCCGCCGATGCCTTCGCGTGCCTCGGGGTGGAGCGGCGCGAGGCGCTGTGGGCGATCCGCGGCCTCGCGCCCGCGCCCTTGCCGCTCTTCGCGGCGGCCGACCGGCGCGAGGCGATGCCCGCCCCCGAACTCGCCGAGCCCGCGGTGCAACTCGCCCCCCTCGGGGAGGGGGCCGCCGTGGTGGCGGATTACCGCGCCTCGGGCCTCAGCCTCGGCCGCCACCCGCTCGCCTTCCTGCGGGCTGGGCTGTCGCGCGACGGCGTCTCGACCTGCGCCGCCTTGCGCCGCCTGCGCGACGGCGCCCGGGTGACGGTGGCCGGGCTGGTGCTGGTGCGCCAGAAGCCGGGCTCGGCCAAGGGCGTGATGTTCATCACCCTGGAGGACGAGACCGAGGTCGCCAACCTCGTCATCTGGCCCTCGCTGTTTGCCCGCCAGCGCAGCCTGATCCTCCAGGCCGGCCTGATGGCCGCCCGCGGCCGGGTGCAGCGCGAGGGCGAGGTGATCCACCTCGTCGCCGAGCACCTGATCGACCGCTCGGATCTCCTCGGCCGGGTGGCGGAGGATGCAGTCGAGCCGCTCGCGGTCGATGGCGGGCGGGGGGACGAGGCGCGGCGCGGGGGAGGAGATGCGCGGGGGGCGGCGCGGCCGTTGCGGGTGGGGAGCCGGGATTTCCGGTGAGATGCGGCCCCGCCTGATAGGAGATATCCGCGCGACACCACCGACCCGCCCTTGCGCGGATCGAACCGGCGCTCACCGGCCCGGCAGGAAGGCCCGCGCCCCGCTCTGCGTATCCCGCACCTCCTCGACCGGCGCGCCGTAGAGCCGGCTCAAGGCGGCGGCGTCCAGCGCCTCCCCCACCGGGCCTTCGGCGAGGGCCGCGCCGCCGCGCAGGAGCAGCGCCCGGTCGGCGCAGCGGGCGGCCTGGTTGGGGTCGTGGGTGGTGAAGAGCAGGCCGAGCCCGTCGGCGCGCAGGCGCAGGATCTCGGCCATCACCCGGCCCTGGTTGCCGAAATCGAGGCTCGCCGTCGGCTCGTCGAGGACCACGATGCGGGGCTCCTGCGCCAGCGCCCGGGCGACCAGCACCAGCTGGCGCTCGCCGCCCGAGAGCCGCGTCACCGGCCGCTCGGCGAGGTGGGCGATGCCCATCCGGGCGAGCGCTGCGTCGGCCGCCGCGTGGTCGGCGCGGGACGGGGCCGAGAGGAGGCCGGTGCGGCTGGTGCGCCCCATCAGCACCACGGCGCGCGCCGTGAACGCGAAGGCGCCGGCAGCCGCCTGGGGCACGTAGGCCATCGCCCGCGCCCGCTCCCGGGCGGTGAGATCGCCGAGCGGCCGGCCCTCGACCCGGATCGTGCCGCCGAGCGCCGGCAGCAGGCCGAGCAGGGTCTTGAGCAGGGTCGTCTTGCCGCCGCCGTTCGGCCCGAGCAGCGCCAGGGCCTCGCCGGCGGCGAGCCGCAGCGAGAGGCCGCGCCCGATCTCCCGGCCGGGATAGCCGAAGGCGAGGGCGTCGGCGGACAGCAGCGTCACGACCAGTCCCGCTCCGCCCGGGCGAGCAGCCACAGGAAGACCGGCGTGCCGACGAAGGCGGTGAGGATGCCGAGCGGCATCTCGACCGGCGCGACGGTGCGCGCCAGCGTGTCGATGGTCAGCAGCGTGCCGGCGCCGAGCATGGCCGCGGTCGGGATCAGCCGGCCGAAGCCGGGGCCGACGAGGAAGCGGGCGAGGTGGGGCACCACCAGCCCGACCCAGCCGACGATGCCGGCCGTGGCGACGCTCGCCGCGGTGACGAGGGTCGCGGCCGCCACCACCGCGACGCGCAAGGGACCGGTGGCGAGGCCGAGCGAGCGCGCCTCCTCGTCCGGCAGCGACAGCACGTCGAGGCGCCAGCGCAACAGCAGCAGGAGCCCGGTGCCGAGGATCACCGGGCCTGCGAGCGGCAGGAGGTCGGAGGGGTGCGTGCCCGACAGGCTGCCGAGCAGCCAGAAGGTCATCGCGGGCAGCTGGTTGTAGGGGTCGGCGAGGTACTTGACGAGCCCGACGCCCGCCCCGAGGAGCGAGCCGATGACGACGCCTGCGAGCACCAGCACCAGCACCGGATCGCGCCCCGACAGGGCGGCGCCGAGGGCGTAGACGCAGGCCACCGCCGTGAGCCCGCCCGCGAAGGCCAGCCCCTCGATCGCCAAGACCCCGAGGGAGAGCCAGATGCCCAGAACCGCGCCGAGCGCCGCCCCGGACGAGGCGCCGAGGATGTCGGGCGAGACCAGGGGGTTGCGAAACAGCCCCTGGAAGGCGGTGCCGGCGACCGACAGCGCGCCCCCGATCAGGATCGCGGCGGCGATGCGCGGTCCGCGGATCTGCCACACCACCGCCTCGACCGCCGGGCCTACGTCCGGCGCGTGGCCGGTGAGGCGCGCGAGGAGCACCCGGGCGACGTCGAGGAGCGAGACCGGGTAGCGTCCGACCCCGAAGGCGAGGGCGGCGGCGAGCCCCAGGGCGAGGAGCGCGAGCCACGGCCCGCCGAGCCGCACCGCCCGGGCCCCCGCGAGCGCGACGGCCTGCGCGATGCCGCTCACGAGGCTCCCGCCAGCAGGCGGTCGAGGGCCGCCTCGTCCGGCACCACGTGGTAGAGCCTCCCCGAGAGGTCGCGGGCGATCCCCCGGATGTCCTCCGGGAACTGCGCCGGGTAGAGGATCGTGCCGAGCCACCACAGGCCGAGCAGCCGGTTGACCGAGGGCGGGAAATCGACCCAGCCGAAGGGAAGCGACGGGCTCACGTGCAGGCGGTTCGCCCGCAGGGCCGGCGTCGCCTGCCAGAGGGGATCCTGCCGCGCCGCCGCCGCGAAGGCGGGATCGAGGGCGACGATCACCTCGGGCGCCCAGGCCACCACGTCCTCGGGCGAGACCTGCGCCAGGCTGCCGCCGGGGCCGGCGACGTTGACGGCGCCCATGAGGGCCAGCGCCTCGACGTTGATCGAGCCCTGGCGCGCGGTCTCGAGGCCGCGCGGCCCGCGGGCGAGGTAGACCCGGGGGCGCTGGTTCTCCGGCACCGCGGCGACGCGCTCGCGCACCGTCGCGAGGGTCCGTTCGGCGAGGGCCGCCAGGGGCTCGGCGTCGCGCCCGATCAGCCGGCCGAGGCTGCGATAGGTGGCGGGCGCGGCGGAGAGCCGCCCGTCGAGGAGGGCGTAGGGGATGCCGGTCTGGCCCTGCACCCGGTCGGCCAGCGAGCGGTAGGTCTCGGCGGTCGAGCCGACGTCGAGGATCAGGTCGGGCCTGGCCGCCAGCACCGCTTCGAGGTTGGCGGTGTTGCCGCGCCCGGTGAGCCGCCCGACCTCCGGCAGGTCGGCGGCCTTCGGCAGCAGGTAGGGTTTCTCGCTAGGCCGGATCGCCCGCGGCCAGCCGAGCAGCAGGTCGGGCGCCAGGGTGTAGAGCAGGATCGCCGCCGGAGGCCCGGCGGGAAACACCCGGGCGACGGGCCCGCGCAGGCCGTCGAGGACCCGGCCGGCATCGTCCCGCACGGGGTCCGCGGCGCGTGCGGCGCAGGACAGCGCGAGGGCCGCCGAGCCGAGGAGCAGGGAGCGCCGGTCGGGCCGCATCGTCTTCGACAATCAGTCCGTCGCGATCATCACGTCGCTGGACTTGATCACCGCCTTCACGGCCTTGCCGGGAGCGAGTGCCAGCTCGTCGGCGGATTCGTTGGTGATCGCCGCGGTGACGACCTGCCCGCCGGCGAGCTCGACCCGGACATGGGCGGTGGTGGCGCCCTTCTTCACCTCGACGACCTTGCCGTCGAGCTGGTTGCGCGCGCTGATCTTCATCGCAAAGGGTCTCCCGCCTCGTGGCGCGTCCGCGCCGTCATGGCCGGACAGATAGGCGCCCCGCCCGGTCCCGGCGAGCCGGGGGCGCGCGATTTCACGGCCGAGTTTCGATGGCGGGGAACCGAAACCAAAGCCGGGATCGTCCGTTGTCGTGCAGCTTCGAGCGGGCCTGCCCGCTCGTCATGCCGTTACGGGAGATCGAGATGCATCAGGGCAGCCACCGCGACCACGAGGGCGCAAAGAAGCTCTTCGCGATGATCAAGGACGTGAAGGTCGCGATGATGACCACGGCCGATTCCGACGGGCAGCTGCGCAGCCGCCCGATGTGGAACCAGGACGCGGACGAGGCCGGCGACCTGTGGTTCTTCGTCAAGCACGACGCGCCGGTGGCGGGCGAGATCAGCCGCGACAACCAGGTCAACCTGTCGTATTCCGATCCCTCGAGCCAGAACTACGTCTCGGTCTCGGGCAAGGCCGAGATCGTGCGCGACAAGGCGCAGATCGACGCCAAGTGGAGCGAGGGCATGAAGACCTGGTTCCCGGGCGGCAAGGACGATCCGTCGATCGCGCTGATCCGCGTCCACCCCGAGAAGGGCGAGTACTGGGACAGCCCGAACTCGACGATGCTGCACCTCTACGGCTACGTGAAGGCGGCGGTGACCGGCGAGTCGCCGAAGACCGAGAAGAAGGCCGTCGACCTCGGCGCCCGGTAGAGGATTGCGCACAAAAGCGGGCCGGCGCTTGACTCGGCGGCCCGAACCGTGCCGGCTGCGCAGCTTCCGTCGCCCCGCCCGAGGGGCGACGGTCCGGCCGCCCGCAGGAGGCGGTCCTGAAGCAGGCAGGCACGGGCGATGCTCGATCTCGCGACCAGGGTCTACAACCACACCTGGAAGATCGACCCGATCATCCGCTCCGTGCTCGACACGGATTTCTACAAGCTGCTGATGGCCCAGACGATCTTCCGGCGGCACCGGAACGTCTCGGTCACCTTCGGCATCCAGAACCGCACCAGCCGGATCCGGCTCGCCGACCTGATCGATCCCGGCGAGCTGCGCGAGCAGCTCGACCATTGCCGGTCGCTGCGGCTGACGCGAGGCGAATCGACCTGGCTGCGCGGCAACACCTTCTACGGCCGGCGCCAGATGTTCTCGCCGGACTTCATGGACTGGCTCGAGAACTTCCGCTTCCCCGACTACCTGCTGGAGAAGCAGGACGGGCAGTACGTGCTCACCTTCCACGGACCGTGGATCGAGACCACGATGTGGGAGGTGCCCGCGCTCGCCATCCTCAACGAGCTGCGCTCGCGCGGCGTGCTGAAGGGCATGGGCAAGTTCGAGCTCCAGGTGCTCTACGCCCGCGCGATGACGCGGATCTGGGAGAAGATCGAACGGCTGAAGACCCTGCCGGGCCTCTCGATCGCCGATTTCGGCACGCGCCGCCGCCACGGCTTCCTGTGGCAGGACTGGTGCGTCGAGGCGATGATCGAGGGCTTGGGCAACAGCTTCCTCGGCACCTCGAACTGCCTGATCGCCCTGCGCCACGACATCGAGGCGGTGGGCACCAACGCGCACGAACTGCCGATGGTCTACTCGGCGCTGGCCGAGACCGAGGAGGATCTCGCCCGCGCGCCCTACCTGGTGCTCGCCGACTGGCAGCGCGACTATGCCGGCAACCTCCTGGTGATCCTGCCCGACACCTACGGCACCACCGGCTTCCTGGAGCGCGGACCCGCCTGGATGGCCGACTGGACCGGCATCCGTATCGACTCGAAGGACCCGATCGAGGGCGGCGAGGAGGCCATCCGCTGGTGGACCCGGCACGGCCGCAACCCGCGCGAGAAGCTGGCGATCTTCTCCGACGGGCTCGACGTCGACGTGATCGAGCGGATCCACGGCCACTTCCACGGCCGCCTGCGCATCGGCTACGGCTGGGGCACGCTGCTCACCAACGATTTCCGCGGCCTGGCGCCGGACGGCCGCCTCGACCCGATCTCGATCGTCTGCAAGGTGATCTCGGCCAACGGCCACGCGACCGTGAAGCTCTCCGACAACCCCACCAAGGCGCTGGGGCCGGAGGAGGAGGTCGAGCGCTACAAGCGGGTCTTCGGGGTGGGCGCGCAGCAGGCGGTGCCGGTGCTGGTGTGATGCGATTTCCGCTCGATCTTCATCTGACTGGATCGGGTGAAATCCGTACGAAGAGTTCTCACCCGACCGGATCACCACAGGGCCCAGAATCGTCGAGGAGTTCGCCCAGGCGCTCGGCGGGTCGCCCGCGTTCAGCCGCCGGAGGAAGACCGCGTAGGGATCGGTGCGCGGCCCGGCCTTGCGCAACGTCGTCTCGTCGTTGATCCAGCCGTAGATGATGATCCGGCTGGCGCTGTCGAAGCGGAAGAACAGCCGGAACCGCTGCATGAACTTGGCTCTGCGCCAGTGGCGATGCGCCGGGCCGAGGGTGTTGCCGAGCGCATGGAGGTTGGCTGCCGGGTCGCGCGGGATCTCGTCAAAGATGAGGTCGTTGATCCGACGCAGGAGCTTGGCCTTCGGATGGCTGACCCACTCGTCGGGCTGCTCGGCCGCGAGACGCCTGACTTCGGTCTCGAGCGGTCCGAGTGCCGCATCGAAGGCCTGCGTGCGATAGATGCGCCAGCCGTGACGCTCGTCGCGCCGAGTCGGCGTTTTCACAGCCCGACGTCGTCGGGAATCGTGTCATCGTCCGTCGCGACGACGTCCTGCGTGAGAGCTTGGAGCCTGGTTATCTCGTCGTCGGTGAAAGCCCGCAAGGCCTCCGGATGCGCGCGCATGTCCTGTTCCAGGAAGGCGAGGTAGGCCGCCACGACCGGGTCGCGCTCCACAACGTCGGCGCTCGCCTCTGCTTCCTCCTGGTCGGGGTCGAGCGTGACCAGCAGGCTGCCCGGGCCGATCACGTGAGCGCGCACGCGGGCACGCTGCCGGAACTCCGGATGCGCCTTGAACAGGGCCTTGTCGAGCCGGATCGCCTCCGACCGGCCCGTGGTCGTGATGGCGCCCTTGAATTCCGGTTGTGCCATGATTGCTCCCCGTCAAGATACGTACCTTGTCACGTATCTCGATCGACGTGGAGCGCTATTGCAGCCTCGCCCGGTAGGTCTCGCCCGCCTTCGCCTTCAGCTCGGCGCCCGCCTCGCGCCCGATCGCCACGGCGTCCGCGACGAGGCCGGTGCGGTGGGTGGCCCAGTGGGCGCTGCCGTCGGGCAGGAACAGCAGCCCGTCGAGGGCGAGCCGGTCGCCGTCGATCTGCGCGAGCGCCGCGATCGGGGTGCGGCAGGAGCCGTCGAGCTCTTCCAGCAGCGCCCGCTCGGCCCCGACCGCGATGGTGGTGGTGGGACAGGCGACGGCCTGGAGGCGCGCGATCACCTCGGCGTCGCCGGCCCGGCACTCGATGCCGAGCGCGCCTTGCGCCACCGCCGGCAGCATCTCGCTCACCGGCAGGATCTCCTGGGCGCGGTCGGCGAGCCCGAGGCGTTCGAGTCCGGCGATGGCGAGCAGGGTCGCGTCGCAGGCGCCCTCCTGGAGCCGCTTCATCCGGGTGTTGGCGTTGCCGCGCAGGGGCACGATCTTGAGGTCGGGCCGGCGCATCAGCACCTGGGCGCCGCGGCGCAAGGACGAGGTGCCGACCCGGCTCCCCGGCGCGAGGTCGGCCAGCCGCTTCGCGTGCGGCGACAGGAAGGCGTCGCGGGGATCGTCCCGCTCCAGGATGCAGGCGATGACGAGGCCGTCCGGCAGCCAGGTCTCGACGTCCTTCATCGAGTGGACGGCGACGTCGACCTCGTCGGCGAGGAGCGCCTGCTCCAGCTCCTTGGTGAACAGGCCCTTGCCGCCGATCTCGGAGAGCGGCCGGTCGAGCACCTTGTCGGCCACCGTGGTGACGACGACGAGTTCCATCGCGCCGGGCTCGGCGAGGTCGGGATGCGCGGCCGCGATGCGGTCGCGCACCATCCCGGTCTGGGCGAGCGCCATCGGGCTGCCGCGGGTGCCGATGCGCAGGGGACGTCGGGCCATGGTCGGGTGCCGTGAGATCGAGGAACCTTGACCTCGCGAGTAGCGGGTCGGGCGCCCCGTGTCACGCTGCGGCGCGACGTCCGGCGATCAGTCCCGCGGCACCTGCTCGTCGGCGGGCCGGCCGCCCTGGGGCGTGCCGGCGGCGGGCTTCGGCCCGCCCGCTCCCGCCGGGGCCGTGCCGGCAGGACGGCGGCTCGCCCCGAGGCTGTCGTTGGCGAGCCCCTCGCCGGGCTTCGGCTCCGGTGTGCGGTCGTCGGTCATGGCTCTCTCCGGTCTCGGTCCGGAGGGCAACGGCCGGCGACTGGCCCGGTTTCGAGAAGCCCCGGTGCTAGAAACCCTGGACGGCCAGCACCGTGTGCTCGACCTGCGGCGGGGCGGCGAAATGCTCCGAGACCAGGGCGCGCCAGGCCTGGAAGTCGGCCGATTCGCGAAAATCGACGGTGTGGTTCTCCAGGGTCTCCCACTGCACCATCAGCCGGTAGCGGGTCGGGATCTCGACCGAGCGCTGCAACTCCATGCCGCGGCAGCCTTGGGCGCGGCGAAACAGCTCCGCGGCTTTGCCGACGCCGGCCTCGAAGGCCGCTTCGTGCCCGGCCTTCACCTCGATCTGCGCGATCTCCAGAACCATGTGAGCCTCCTCGTGCGATGCGGCAACCCATGCGCGACGCCGCCGGGCTTGTCCACGCGGGCGGGAGCGGGAATTCCAACAGCGGTGGATGGCCCCCCTTGGGCGGTTGCCAACCCGGAACAGGACGCGCACAAACCGTGGATGATCTGTGCACGGTGGCAACCAGCCCCGACCGGCGCCGTTTCCCTGCCGGAACGTGACAGCGGAGTTCGGTCCTGATGGCGACGCTGAAGGAATTCGAGGAAGCCCTGCGCGAGAACGGCATGCAGATGGCGCTGGCGATTCTCGAGCGCCTGCGCGAGCGCGACCGCGCCAACCGGGTGGTCAAGCCCGGGCGCCGCATCGTCGGCAAGAAGATGACGCCGGAACTCGCCCGCGAGATTCTCGAGCTGCACGGCTCGACGGAGATGACCCAGCAGGAGATCGCCTTCAAGCTCGGCGTCAACCAGGGCCGGGTGAACGAGGTGATCAAGCGCGGCAAGTGGCTCTCGGGCGACCAGACCGCCCCGGAGGCGGTGGCCCGCGACAAGGGCAAGGCGCGCATCCAGGGCACCGAGCCGAAGCGGCCGCGCAAGGCGGCGGCGAGGAGCGGGGCCAGGGCCGGCGCCAAGACCGGTGCCGCCAAGACGGGCGCGGCCAAGGCCGGCAAGCCGCAGAAGAGCCCGGCGGCGGCCCAGCTCGCCTTCGGCGACCTCTGACGCATATCGGGCTGGCCCAAAGCCGCATTGGGCCTGCCGCCCGCGATCCTCTAACAGTCGGGGTGCCGAGCCGCCCCGACCGACGGGCGGCCGGTCACGACACCGGCCAACCCGGGAGGATCACGCCCATGTCCAACCACACGATGTCCAACGCGATGTACGACGTTGGCAACCTGCAGAAGCTCGCCGGCCTGAAGGGCCTCGCCCCCGAGGCGATGGCAGCCTTCGAGGCCCTCGACAAGGCGGCGCTGGCGGACGGCGCGATCCCGCGCAAGTACAAGGAACTGATGGCGCTCGCCGTCGCCCTCACGACGCAGTGCCCCTACTGCCTCGAGGTGCATCGCGAGGCGGCGAAGAAGGCCGGCGCGACCGAGCAGGAACTCGCCGAGACCGTCTTCGTGGCGGTGGCCCTGCGGGCCGGCGCCGCGCTCACCCACGGCACCCACATCCTGCCCTGAACGCAAGCGAAGAAGCGCCCCGGCCTCGCGGCCGGGGCGTTCCCCTGACAGGGTGAAGGCTTGGTGGTTACGCGGCCTTCTGGACGCTGCCCTCGATCGACTGCGGGCGGGTGCCCGAGGCGATCTGGATCTGGCGGGGCTTCTTGGCCTCCGGGATCTCGCGGACGAGATCGACGTGGAGCAGGCCGTTCTCCAGCACCGCACCGGTCACCTGGACGTGGTCGGCGAGCTGGAAGCGCCGCTCGAAGCCGCGGGCCGCGATGCCCTGGTGCAGGAACTCGGCCTGCTTGGCCTCGGCCTTGCGCTCGCCCTTCACCGTGAGGGCGTTCTCGCGGGTCTCGATCGAGAGGTCCTGATCGGTGAAGCCGGCCACCGCGAGGGTGATCCGGTAGGCATTCTCGGCCGTGCGCTCGATGTTGTAGGGCGGATAGGTCGGCGCCGCATCCGAGGTCACGAACTGGTCGAGAGCGGAAAACAGGCGGTCGAAGCCGACGGTCGAGCGGTACAGGGGAGCGAGATCGAACTGACGCATGACATATTCTCCATCTGAAGCAATATGTAGTCTTGTGGAACCGCCACGGGGGCCGGTCCCGGTCTTGCGCGCCGCCGTATCGGCCGGCGCTCCTCGCATATTGGAGCTTGGCCTCGACTGGTCAAGGCCGCCACCAGGGGCTGCCGCGAAATTTTTTCGGAGGGCCGGACGGACGCGATTCCCGCCCCACTTCATTAGGGTGCGCCGTGCCAGGATGCGGCGGATGACCGTTTCGGGGGCCCTCTCGTGACCGTGCCGCTGCTCGCCACGCCCGACAACCCGATCCCGCCGGGGGCCACGCTCCTGACGGTCCGGACCGCCGACGGCCTGTCCCTGCGCGTCGCCACCTGGGCGCCGACGGCGCGGGTGGTGCACGGCACGGTCTGCCTGGTGCAGGGACGGGCCGAGTTCATCGAGAAGTACTTCGAGACCGTGACCGAGCTGCGCGACCGCGGCTTCCACGTCGTCGCCTTCGACTGGCGCGGGCAGGGCGGCTCGGACCGCACCGTCGAGGACCCGCACAAGGGCCACGTCGACGATTTCTCGGAGTACAAGCTCGACCTCGCGGCGGTGGAGACGCAGGTGATGGAGGCGCGGATGCCGCGGCCCTTCTTCGGCCTCGCCCACTCGATGGGCGGCGCGATCTGCCTCACCGCCGCGCGCGAGGGCTGGCTGCCGTTCAGCCGCCTCGTCGTGCTCGCCCCGATGGTGGCGATCTGCATGATCCGCCGGCCCAAGGCGGCGATGCGGCTCGCCGCGTTCCTGCGCGCGCTGGGCCACGGCCGGCGCTACGTGCCGGGCGGCTCGGCGGTCTCGATCGCCACCAAGCCGTTCCCGAACAACCGGCTCACCGCCGATCCGGTCCGCTACGCCCGCAACGCCGCGGCGGCGCTCGCGGTCGGGGCCGGCGCCATCGGCGATCCCACCATCGGCTGGCTCGCCGCCGCCTTCCGGGCGATGCGCCGCTTCGAGGACCCGCGCTACCCCTTGGGCATCCGCGTGCCGGTGCTGGTGGTGGCCGCCGGCGCCGATCCGGTCTGCAGCACCCCGGCGGTGGAGCGCTTCGCGGCGCGGCTCGCGGCCGGCCACACCATCACGCTGCGCGGCGCCCGCCACGAGATCCTGATGGAGCGCGACGCGATCCGCGAGCAGTTCTGGGCGGCGTTCGACGCCTTCGTGCCCGGGACGGCGGCGCCGGTCCCGGAATCCGCGAGCCGCGCGACCGCCTGACGGCGCGCCCTGTCCGGGACCGACGTCCCCGGGGCGGGTTCCCCGTCGCGTCTCCTCCCTCTTCCCGGCCGAGTGGGTCCGGGGGATCGCTCCGCCCGGCACCCCGGAGGGGCCTGGCATCGTGAAGCGAGCCGGTCCGCTCGTCCGGCGCTGCCGCAGCCTTTCGCTTCTACGCACCGCTCGTCGGCAGGCCTACTCGCGACCAGGTCGCGGCGGTCCTGCCGAGCGGGAGCCGATCACCCGCCGCCCATCCCGGAGGCTGCCCGTCTGCGTGCGCCCACGCGCCCGGTATTCGGGCTCTTGCGGGATAATGTGCGGCTTTATACCAATGTCTCGAATCATAATCCTTGTTTTTCGCGGATTTTCGAGTAAAATTTGTATTATTACGGTTATGTGCGCAGTTGAATATCGAACACTGTGGTGTTCTCGACATTGCGCCGATCATCCCAGGTCATGGCCGGGATTCTCCGGGCCGGCGACAGCACATCCCGTCCGATTGCGCGTTCGGTCAAAACACGGCGCGCGCTCAGGCAAGCGCCGGCTTCGCCCTTGCGATACGGTCTCCACAGATTGGATGGCGATCGCGAAGGGGCTTCATCAATGTCTTGCCGGGACCTGCAGCCGATTTTCAGATAAATCAGAATTATCGACGCGATCACCAGTCGTCTTGGTTCCTCACCGCACAGGTGATTATCGGGTGCGTATCGATGAATAAGTCGACTATGTTGAGGCTGACATCGGCGGTGACGGCGGCCTACGTATCTCGACATCGTGTGCCGTATTCCGAGATCGGGGATCTCATCGCGCGCATCCATGCCGGCTTTTCTGCCCTGACGCAGCCGTGGACGGGCCCGAGCGGGACGGTGCGGCTCACCGAGATCCAGATCGCCGCCTCGGTGCAGCGCAGCCGGATCGTCAGCTTCATCGACGGCAAGCCGTACAAGTCCTTGAAGTGGCATCTCGCCACCCATGGCCTCACGCCGGAGGAGTACCGGGCCCGCTTCGGCCTTCCGGATGCGTATCCGATGGTGGCGCCGGCCTACGACAAGGCCAGCGCGTACGAGAAGCCGGGCGTACCGAAGCAACCGGACACGGGCCCTGATGCGGGCGGCGGCCGGCGGATAAGATAAAGGCCGGCTCGATTGGCAGTTCAAGGGTGGGAGGACTCGGCCGAGGCAAGTCGTTCTCCACGGTCGTCGGTCATCGTTGCGTCCTGCCCCTCGTATTTTCGTCATTCGATAGGCGATCGTGGGGTTTCTGCCTCGGCGCCGGATCGTCCCGGCCGTCGGTGGCGGGCCGCGTCTCTGCGCGTGCCGACGACGATTCGGTTATTCGTCCCGGAGCATCGACTCGTCGCTAACGGGTCGCTGCCGTCGAGATCACAAGTATTCGTACCATGAACTGCTGCTCGATCCGCAGCAGATCCGTCTCGCATTGGAATCGTCGGCGATCATCGATCGCGACGGAATCCGCATGGAGTAAAACGATGGACGATCTACTGGCCGGCCGCATCTTCGAGCGGACGAGGGCCACCCTGTCGCGTCTGTTCGACGAGGCCGCCGACGGGCGCATCGGCCTCGATGCGGTGGACGACATGGTCTACCCGGTCATGCGGGTGTTGCAGGACGGGGGCGTGCACCAGTGGCTCTGCCTGATCCACGCCCATCCGAGCCAGGACACCGTCCAGCATTCGATGCACGTCGCCGGCCTCGCGGCCAATCTCGGCCATCATCTCGGGCTGCCGGCCTGCGACTGCGTCGCCCTGGTCCGGGCCGGCCTGCTGCACGATATCGGCAAGGCCCGCATCCCGGCCGAGATCCTGAACAAGCCGGGCGCGCTCACCGACGACGAGATGGCGTTGATGCGCACGCACGCCGCGGTCGGCCACGACATCCTGCGCGAATCCGGGCTGCGCGATCCGGTCGTGCTGCAGGCGACGCGGCACCACCACGAGATGATCGACGGGTCCGGCTATCCCGACCATCTCGCCAAGGAGGCGGTCAAGGATCTCGTTCGCCTGATGTCCGTGTGCGACATCTACGCGGCCTTGACCGAGGCGCGCCCCTACCGCCCGGCGATGACGCGCGCCGGGGCGCTCGGCATCCTGCGGGGCATGACGCCCGACCGCCTCGACCCGACCTTCGTCGATGCGTTCGAAGCCTCGCTCGCGCGGCCCCACACGGGATGGACGACGACGCATCCGGCCGGCGCGGCGCGGCTGCCCGATGTCCCGCGCAGCTACAAGTGCCGGTGAGGCCGCCGCGCCTCACGCGGCGGTCGGAGGGCGGAGCGCCTGTACTCGCTCGGGGTGAGGTCGAAGCGGTCCCTGAAGCGGCGGGCGAAATGCGCCTGGCTGATGAAGCCGCAGTCATAGGCGAGCATCCCGATCGACAGGTGCGCGTGCCCGGGATCGGCGAGCCGCCGGGCGGCGACGTCGAGCCGGCGCTGCCACAGCCAGTCCGCCACCGCGTGCCCGCGCTCGTGAAACAGCTGCTGCAGGTGGCGCAGGGACACGCCCATCGCCGCCGCCAGCTGGGACGGGTCGAGGGTCGGATCGCCGAGATTGGCGTCGACGTAGGCTTTCGCCCGCTGCACGATCACGGTGCCCTGGAGGGGACGGGGCGTCTCCTGCGCCAGCCGCTCGGCGATGCTGGCGACGATGAGGTCGGTGCCGATGCGGGCCATGCGCTCGGCCATGTCCGGGCTGAGCTGGTCGCTCATCCGGACGAGATCGGTGAGGAACGTGCGCGCCAGGGACGCGCCGGGCAGGCCGGCGCCGATGGACAGGCCCGCGAACAGGGGGGCCGACCCGAGCGCGCCCTCGAGCCGCTCGCGCGGCAGCTCGATCAGCAGCGAGCTCGTCGGATCGGGATATTCGAGGCGGGCGGGCCTGTTGCTGTCGAGGATCATGATCTCGCCCGGCTGCTGGAGGACCGCCCGGTCGTACTGGCTGCTGCGGGCCGTCCCGGACAGCCGGATGACGACGGCGAGCGTGTCGTGCTTGTCGTGGCGACGGATCGTCTGCGGCGTCGTATCGATGGCCTGGCCGTTGAAGGTCGAGCGCGTGATCACCAGGTCGCCGACCTGGGCCGCCTCGATATGGGCGCGGAAGGCACCGTCGCCGACCGTCCGGCACTCGCTCGGAACGAAGTGTTCGCGGACGATCTCGAGGTAGGTCTGAAACTTCTTTCGGGACCTGAGATCGTCGGACGAGATCAGCGTCTTCATCGAATCAGAATCGCGTATCAGGTATTCGCAAGTTCTATTCGGCCTTACCTAGCAGACCGCGACGTCGATGACCAGGGGTAAGCTCCGCGCTCCGGCGGAAGCCGTAGAATTTTTCTCCAATTCCCCGCATGTCGAGGCGGTCGACAAGTCTTCGCGGGCTAGTCAGCCGGGCCCGCCAGGACAGGCGTCGCGTCGCCCTCGTTGCAGGTCCCGGACCGAGCCCGGCCGGCGCCCGCCGGTCCAGTCCGGTCCGGGAGTCGCGCCGGACGCGGCCGCCGGCGCCGCGGACGACCCGCCACGACGCGAAGCGCCGACCCTGCCGGCAAGGCCGCGCGGTCAGGCGTTCAGGAGTTCGAGGGCCGCCTCGTGCAGCCGCTTGTCGCCGGCGGCCACGATCCGCCCTCCTTGGGCGGCGGACGTCCCCTCCCAGGTCGTGACGACGCCGCCGGCGCCCTCGATCACCGGGATCATCGCCACGATGTCGTAGGGCTTGAGCGACGCCTCGACCACGAGGTCGATGTGGCCGGCGGCCAGCATCGCGTAGGCGTAGCAATCGGCGCCGTAGCGGGCGAGGCGGGCCGCCTTCTCCACCCGCTCGTAGGCCTGCCGGTCGGAGGTGGCGTCGCCGAACAGGCGCGGATCGGTAGTGTGCAGGATCGCCTCGGACAGGTCGCCCTTCCGGCGGGTGCGCAGGCGGCGGCTCCCGTGCGGGCCCTGGTAGTGGGCGGCCTCGCCGTCGCCGAAGAAGCGCTCGCCGGTGAACGGCTGGTTCATCAGGCCGTAGCAGGGCACGCCGCCGCGGGTGAGCCCGATCAGGGTGCCCCAGATCGGCAGGCCGGCGATGAAGCCGCGGGTGCCGTCGATCGGATCGAGCACCCAGACGTACTCGGCATCCGGGTTCTCGGTGCCGAACTCCTCGCCCAGGATGCCGTGGTCGGGGAAGCTGCGCTTGATGAGCTGGCGCATCACCGCCTCGCCGGCCCGGTCGGCCTCGGTGACCGGATCGAAGGCGGCGTGGCCCTTGGCCTTGTCCTCGGTGGCGAAGGCGGCGCGGAAGAAGGGCAGGATGGCCTGGCCCGACTGGGTGGCGAGCTCGTCCACGAACCGCGCGAAATCCACCACGCTCATGCTGTCCCCGATTCCCGCTCAGCCCGCGAGCCCGCGGCCCGCCCGTGCCGGATCGAAAGGGCGGCGCGGCCCCGGCGTCAAGCCCCGGGGCCGTCGCCCGGGGATTTTCGGGGGTCACGCCTCCTCGTGCTCGGGCTCGGGCGCGTGCTCCCGGGCCGGGGCAGGGGAGGGGGCGGCGGGCGGCACGTCGCGCAAGGCCTCCAGGCAGGCCTCGACGCCCTCGCGCAAGCTGACCGCGTAGTGGTCGGCGCCGAGCGATTCGCGGGCGCCGGGATCGCTGAGCACCGCGTCATCGGAGGGCCACAGGCCGACGAGCACCTGCGCCGCCGGGGCGCGCCGCCGCACCCGCTGGATCAGGTAGCGCAGATGGGCCGGCGTGCCGCTGATCTCGAGGTAGGAGATGCAGATCATCCGCGCAGCAGCAGCGTCGAGCGAGGCGATCTCGGCGCGCGACACCGCCTCGAACGGCACCACCCGGGTGCCGAAGCCGTGTTTTTCGAGGAGCTGGGCCAGCATCATCGAGGCGGCCTCGTCGAGGGGCCCGCGGCCGGCGACGCAGAGCACCGCGCCCTCGCGCCGCCACTCGTCCGGCAGGGCGTCCGGGGCCGGGGCGTCCGGCACCGCGGGGGCGGCCTCGCAAGGGGCGTCCTCGTCCTGGCGGCCCGACAGGAGGCGGCCGGCCAGGGTGGTCTTGACCTCCGGCGCCACGTCGTCCCGGTCGGAGAGGTCCTCGATCAGCTGCCCGATGCCGACGCGGATGCGATCGAGCTGGCTCTCGGTCAGCACGCCGCGGCGGGCATCCGTCGCGGCGAGCTGGAGGCCCTTGAGGGCCACCTCGTCGTAGTAGGAGGAGAGGGAGCACTGGGCGAGGATGGCTTCCGCCAGTTCCTGCGCCTCGTCGGGATCGTCGGCCAGCATGCGCTGGTAGAAGTTCTCGACCGGGGTCAGGGCCGGGCGGTCGCCGAACAGGACGTCGAGGAATTCGAGCTTGTCGACGTGGCGGCCGAGCACGACGAGGCAGACGGTGAGCGGCGTCGAGAGCAGGAGCCCGACCGGCCCCCACAGCCAGGTCCAGAACAGCGCCGAGACCAGCACCGCGAAGGGCGACAGCCCGGTCGAGTGGCCGTAGACCAGGGGCTCGATGAACTGGCCGACCAGCGGCTCCAGCACCAGGAACAGGGCGGCGGTCGCCAGCACCATGTTCCAGCCCGGATCGACGGCTGCCGCCAGCGCCAGCGGCAGCAGCGCCGACAGGAAGGCGCCGATATAGGGCACGAAGCGCATCAGCGCCGAGAAGATGCCCCACAGGATCGGGTTCGGCACGCCGATCAGCCACAGCCCGATGCCGATGGCGAGGCCGAAGCTGGCGTTGAGCGCGAGCTGGACCAGGAAGAACCGGCTCAGGCGCCGCGCCGCGTCGTCCATCGCCACGGTGGTGCGGTGCAGGTCGCTGGAGCCGACGAGGCGGATCATCCGGTCGCGCAGGTCCTCGCGCTGGACCAGGATGAAGATCAGCACCACGAAGACGATGCCGAGGGTGGCGAGCGGCGAGATGACCGGGGCCAGCACCTTCTCGGCGAGCTCGACCGGGCCGGGCTCGCGGTCGCGCATCTCGACGAGCACCGGCTTGTCGGGGTTCTGCACCCCGGGGGGCGGGGCGCGCCTGCCCTCGGGCTTCTTCTCCTCCGGCTTCTGCGCTTCTGGCCTTTGATCTTGCGCCCCGGCCTGCTGGATCTGGTGGTTGATGCTGCGCATGTAGCCGGCGATGTCGCCGAGAGGGCCCGCCTTCAGGTTCTCGGCCTTCTCGGCGATGGTGCGCTGGTAGCGCGGCAGGCCGGTCGAGAGGTCGGCGACCTGCATGCCGATGAGGCCGCCCAACCCCGCCACCACGGCGAGCAGCAGCAGCACCGCGACGCCGACGGACGGGATCCGCCCGAGCCGGAGCTTGCGCAGCAGCGCCACCAGCGGCCCGATCACGAAGCTGAGCAGCACCGCGATGGCGATCGGGATCAGGATGTCGCGGCCGAAATACAGCGCCGCCACGATCACCGCCGCGATGACGAGCGGCGCCGCGAGACCGTCGCCGGGGGTCTCGGCGGCCTGGACCCGGGCCGGATTCATCGAAAAAGGCCGCCTGCGATCGTCCCGCGCATCCGCCATGCGACGCCACTCCCACGCGCGCGGCGCTCGCCGTCTCGCCACGCTTCCACCGGGAGGGAACGGGGCGGACGGCGAAACGATCCGCCGCTGACCCAGCGCCATCCTCGCGAAAACGTGTGCGGGGCTACTCGATCCGCACCATCACGCTGTCGCTCGCCCCCGCGGCGTCGAGCACCGAGATGCGCACGAAGCCGGCGCCGTCGGGCTGCCACTCGGCCTGGCGCCGGTCCGATTCGGTCACCGGCAGGCCGCCGACGAGCCAGGTCAGCGGCAGGGTGCCGCCGAGCGCTTTGAGGGCGAGGCCGGCGGGTGCGCCCTCCAGCGCCCCGAGGTCGATCCGCGCCCCGTCCGGCGGGTAGGCGATGCGCAGCCGGTCGGTGGGGCCGGCCTCCCGGCGCAAATGGCGCAAGGGGGGCGTCAGGGCGGAGGTCGTCGCCACCAGGGCGTCGCGGGGGCGGGGCACGGGCTCGGGGTCCAGCCCGAGACGGGCGACCGCGTCGAACAGCAGCGGCGCGGCGGCAATCCGCCCGACGAGGCCCGGCACCCCGGCCCCGTCCGGCCGCCCGAGCCACACCGCCACGGTGGTGCGGCGGTCGAACCCGACCGCCCAGGCGTCGCGGTAGCCGTAGGACGTGCCGGTCTTGTAGGCGAGGCGGTTCGGGAGCGCGCTCTCCGGCGGGGGCGTGCCGCGCAAGACGTCGGCGACGTACCAGGCCGCCACCGGCTCGGCGATGCGCGGCAGGGCCGCATCGGTCGCCGGCGCGTCGAGGCGGCGCCTGAGCACCGGCACCTCGCCGCCGCGGGCAAGCCCCGCATAGAGCCGCGCGAGGTCGGAGAGCGTGATCCCCAAGCCCCCGAGCGCCACCGGAAGCCCCGGGGCCGCATCCCGCGGCAGCGCGATGGCGGCGCCCGCCGCCCGCAGGCGGGCGACGAAGCGGGCGGGGCCCACCGCCTCCATCAGCTCCACCGCCGGCACGTTGAGCGAGAGCTGGAGCGCGCGCCGCGCCGTCACCGTGCCCTGGAAGGTGAGGTCGAAGTTCTCGGGCGCATAAGAAGCGCCGAAGCGCGACGGGCGATCCTCGATCAGGGTCTCGGGATGCGCGAGCCCGGCCTCGAACGCCATGGCATAGACGAAGGGCTTGAGGGCCGAGCCCGGCGAGCGCGAAGCCCCCGTCATGTCGATGGCGCCGGCGCGCGCGGCATCGAGGTAGCCGGCGCTGCCGACCTGCGCCCGGACCTCGCCGGTGGCGTTGTCGAGGACGAGGAGCGCCGCCGACAGGCCGGGGCCGAGGGCGGCCGCCCGCTCGGCGACGAGCGCTTCGAGCCGCCCTTGCAGCCGCGCGTCGATCGCGAGCCGGTGCACCATTCGGCCCGGCTCCTGCGCCAGGGCGGCCTCGGCGGCGTGGGGCGCCAGCATCGGGAAGGGTTTTCGGGAATGCGGCACCGGCTCGGCCTTGGCGGCGGCGGCGTCGACTGCGGGCACCACGCCGCGGGCGGCGGCGATATCGAGCACCCGGTCGCGGGCCCGGCGCGCGGCCTCGGGAAAGCGGTCGGGCCGCCGCCCCTCCGGCGCCTGCGGCAGGGCGACCAGCAGGGCGGCCTCGGCGAGCGTGAGGCGCGCCGGCTCGCGCCCGAGATAGGCGAGGCTTGCCGCCCGCAGGCCCTCGACCGGCCCGCCATAGGGCGCGAGCGCGAGGTAGAGCCGCAAGACCCCGTCCTTGCCGAGGCGCCGCTCCAGCTCGATCGCCCGGGCGATCTGGCGGAGCTTGGCCTTGAGCGAGCGCTCGCCCCGCGGCTCGACGAGGCGCGCCACCTGCATCGACAGGGTCGAGGCCCCCGACACGATCCGCCCGGCCGCGAGCCACTGCCCGGCGGCGCGCAGGAGCGCCATTGGGTCGACCCCCGGATGCGCCCGGAAGCGCCGGTCCTCGTAGGCGGTCAGCATGGCGAGGAAGCGGGGATCGACCGCCTCGGGGTCGAGCGGCAGCCGCCAGCGGCCATCCTGGGTGGCGAAGGGGCGCAGAAGCGTGCCGGCCCGGTCGAGGACGATGGCGGAGCGGGCATTCGCCGCGGCGAGGTCGAGGGGGGGCAGATGGGCGAGGGCCGACCAGAGCCAGGTGCCGGCGCCGAGGGCGAGCCCCGCCGCGGCGGCGGCGAGGACGACCCGAAGGCGGATCACCCGTGTCGTGCCTGCTCCCATTCCGGGCCCCGTCCTGCGGTCTCGTCCGGCCGATCCTGCCGCATTTCGCGGGCCGGGGCGATGGGGGCCGGTGGGCGCGGAACGTCGGAAGGCGCGCTCAGGCCTGCGTCTCGGCGGCGGGCGCGGCGCCGCGGCGCAGCCGCGAGGCGGCCTTCGCCAGCGGGATCAACGCCCCGCCGACGACGAGGCCGACGAGGCCCGACGCCGCCGCCGTCACCAGCCACTCGACGACGCCCCGGACCGATGGAAGGAGCGCCCCCGCCCACGCCGCCGCGTCATGCGCCGCATGCGCCGGCGCCGTCACGCCGTACTCCTCCAGCCCGTGCACCAGGATGCCCCCGCCGACCCAGACCATGGCGGCGGTGCCGACGACGGCGAGGAGCTTGAGCAGGACCGGCATGCCCCTGACCACACCCCGGCCGATCCCCCGGACGAGGTTTCCGAACGGCGGCCCCGACTTGCTCCCGGCGAGCGCCAGCCCGGCATCGTCGGCCTTCACGATGAGCGCGACGGCGCCGTAGACCGCCGCGGTGATGCCGATGCCGACGATGGCGAGGACCGCCGCCTTCATCCAGATGCTGCCCTCCGGCAGGGCCGCGAGGGTGATGGCCATGATCTCGGCCGACAGGATGAAGTCGGTCTTGATGGCGCCGGCCACCCGGCGCTCCTCCAGCGCCGGATCGTGGCCCGCGCCGGCCCGGGCCTCCTCCTCGTCGCCGTGCGCGCGATGCGGAAACACCGCTTCGTAGACCTTCTCGGCGCCCTCGTAGCAGAGATAGGCGCCGCCCAGCATCAGGAGCGGGGTGATCGCCCACGGTGCGAAGGCGCTCAGCGCGAGCGCGCCGGGGAGCAGGAACAGGAGCTTGTTGCGCAGCGAGCCGAGCGCGATCTTGCCCACGATCGGCAACTCGCGCTCGGCCGAAAAGCCCACGACGTAGCGCGGCGTCACCGCCGCATCGTCGATGACGACGCCGGCGGCCTTCGTCCCGGCCCGCGCCGCCTGCGCGGCGACGTCGTCGAGGGAGGCCGCCGCGCTCCTGACCATGAAAGCGACGTCGTCCAGCAGGGCCAACAATCCGACGCTCACGGTCAATCCCCTCAAGCCCACGACAGCCTTGCTGGAAACGGACCATGGCAGATTTGGCTCCGTGCCGCGATCGGCCGGACGTCACCGACGAACTTGTCCGCTCCCTGCGCAATCGCAAAGGTCATAGGAGCGCGCCGGTTCGGTCGAAGACGTTGGTCGAGCAGTCCTGCGCCGCTTTGAGGTCGAGGTGCGCAGGAAGTGTGTAGCCATACCGAGTTCGATCCTGGCGAGACTTTGCTCCGGTGCTGCTACCAGGGCACTTCCTCTCGCAGGGGTGGGCGACACTGCACTTTCGCCAGCCAGTCGCGATGGCATACGAGACAATGCAATGTCCGAAATCGGCACCGTGATTGCCTGCAAGTCAGGCGTAAGGGAGTTGTTTATTAATATAATTGCATATTATGATTTTGAGGAGGTTTTATGATAAACATATTGCAATCCTATCTGTTTTGGTTCTGCAAAATAAGGGCATGAATTTATGTATGATTTTGCAAATATTTCTAATTGACTGAAGCCATCAGCAAGTTGCTGGCGTAGTCGATTGACAAGATCTGTTGCGCGAAGATATATTTTACCATGCGGAACGGCGGCGCTCGATGCTGACCGTCCAGCCGGATCGGCGTGCGTATTTTTTGTGGTAATAGATTGATATAATCGATGAATATCAAGTATGCGATCGTATTTTTTAGCCTGTCTAGCTGTGCAGCTCAAGCTGAAGAGGCTTGGTTCCAAGCTTGTGGTCCGGTCTATCCTGTTCGCCTCGAAGGACCTGCTTGTACGAGCCGTGAGGGTGAGATCGGCAGTCGCGGGACGGATCCGACGGGCATCGACTGGTGCTGCGTCACCCAGCGCCTGACCGACGAGGAACGATGTGCCAAGAAGATTAAGGACTTCACCGAGGACTCCAGGCGCGGCAGGAAACCGTCCGAGACGCGTTTCACCCTCCTTCAAATGGAGTGCAAGAACGAACTGGCCGATCTCTCGAAACGGACCGGCGCGAAGATCCCGGTCTTCTCGCAGCGGCGGAACCTGCCGCAACAGGGGCGAAACGCCGAGCAGGATCGGCAGATGCCGCCGGGCAGCAGGCGCAGCCCCGTCATCGACCCCTATCTCAACGAGATTCTCAAATTCGGGATCGCCATCGCGGCGCAGGCTGCCATTGTCTATCCTGTTCGCCCGATGAAGATCGATCCCGGAAAGTCACGCACCCACTCCGGGGATCCCTCCAATCCAGCGTCCAGATATCCTGATATCCTGCGGGATGCGCAGCGCCGCCCCAGCGGCATCTCAGGTCTGGGAGGTCCGGGGCGGAACTCATCACCCGTGCCGGTGAACCATCCCTCCGACCCGGGAGCCAATGTGCCGGCGCGCTCGTCGATGCTGCCGGCGGCGAGTGCGAAACCCGGCTCGGCATCCGGACAATCGAGCAAGGCCGGTGGCGTCATCATCAATCCGGATCCTCAGAAAGTGCAGGCTGCTCCCTTCGATATCAAAGAAAAAATCCTGAAATTGCAATCTGCGAATTGAATAAATTGATGTGAGGGCATATTGCCATGAAGATATCCGATCCGATCATATCACGGCGAACGATGCTGAGGATGGTCTCCGGAGCAGCGGCTGGGGCTGTGCTCGGACCGGTTGCGGCACGGGCCTTGGGTAAAGATTCGTTTCCTGAAAATCGCATGGTCATGCCGTTCGAGGCGATAAGCCCGCCGACGCAAACGGCCTGCGCGCCCCCGCGAGCCGGATCCAGCGAGCCGAATCCCGAAAGAGCCGTCTCCATCCTTCGGCTGCTGGAAAGCAGGCCTTCCCCGGACGCTCGCATCCCGGGACTGACCCGGATGGACGGCTACCTCGAAACCGACGATGACATCATCGTCTGGGGCGTTTTGGAACCCGGGCAGCCGGAACTATACTTGACGGATTTCATTCTCGGACTGCAGATCGCCTTGTTTCCGGACAAATATTCGTCCCAGTCGTCGCAGCCGAACGTCGCAGCCCAGCTTAATAAATATTCTTATTCAACGGGCCGATCAGGTCGCCTGATCTCGATTGATCCGGTCGAAGAAATTCTTGCCCGCGCCGGAAATGTCAAATCGAAGGAGGCTGGCGCTAAAAACAAATATGTCGAAATCTGTTCGGGCGGGCAAAATGTGAGGGTCGAGGGGATGCCGCGCCAATCACGCGCGGCCAAGGTACTTGTCGACGCCGATTATCGCATGAAAATGGTCGGCTTGAGCCGGGTCAACCTGCCGATCAAGCCTGGATTGCCCGGGACATTCGATGAAGTTTGGAAGCGTGCCAAGCAGGGGAAAGATCAGTCCGGGAGCACTTCGACGAGATTCTGGTTCCATCCTGGAGAATTTTCTTACCAAAAATCCAACAATACGATTTTCCTTGACCGATCCGATGTGGTTCTAAGCGCCGAGGACGAGGTTGTTGGTTCCAATCAGGGAACCGGACAGGTGAATGCCGATGCGCGAGCCTTTGCGTGCTCATGGACTGCACGAATGGCAGAAATCGAGATGTCTGAGCCGATCTGGCGAGAACTTGGTAATGTGTTCAGGCATTTTGCAATCGGACTTGCATACGCCAAAGAATATGCAGAGCAACCACGTGGAAGAGATCGCCTTCACAAGTTGGTCCACGAATTCGAGCATTTCGAAGTCGAGGTGCCGACGACGCTGCCCGGTCTGTCACGCTGGGAGCAGTTCACCCGTGACGTCAAGGGCGGGCGATCCACGCTGACGCACAGGGTCTGCGGTGGAGTGTCCATGGAGTTCCACCGTGGATTGCGGAAGACCGAACCCGGCATCTCTCAGGGGATGCGTCTCTCCGGCCAAATCACCCGTTCGAGGCCGTCCGCCCGTGCCATCAGCTGGGCAGTGCTGGCGCTGGATGCAGAACCGCCGAAAGCCACCACATCCGAGACGAGCGATTTTTTCAAGCGGCTCGAATCTCAGACAGTCAAGCTGGCGGATCCTCCTCCACCGAGGCGCGAGGGCTATGATTTCAAAAGTCTGATGTACATCATCCCTATCGGGTTGATTGGCGCTGCTTGTGCCGCGCGATTGGTGATGAAGGGGAAGAGTACGTAGCCCGAAGAAGCGGCGGTTGCGCTCCCGGCCGGGGCCGGTCCTCTCCCGTGCGGGATGCAGACACTCGCGCCGTCGTGCCCCGGGGCCGAGGTCGGCCTCGTCATCGGCAAGGGGCGACCGGTGGCGCGCAAAGGCCTGTCGCACGCCGCTACGGCGAAGCCTCAAGGAATGCCGTTTCCCTATAGGAACGGCGCTGGATCCTTCGGGTCCCGCATCGGCTTCACGTCGCGCCGGTTCCACCAGCCGCCGCCGAGCGCCTGGAACAGGGCCGCGGTGTCGGCGTACTGGTTGGCCTGGGCCTGGGCCTGGGTCACCACCGCCTGGAGGTAGGCCGACTGGGTGATGAGCAGCGAAGCGCTGCTGACCGCCCCGAGGCCGAACTGCTTGCGCACCAGCTCCACGCTCTGCTGGCTCGCCTTGACGGCGGCGTTGGCCGCCGCCACCGCGCGGCCGTCGGCCTGGAGGGCGCGGAGCGCATCCGCGACGTTCTGGTAGGCGGTGATGACGGTGGCGCGGTACTGGGCTTGCGCCTGGACCAGGTTCTCCTCCGCCGCCTGCTGGCGCCGGAAGAGGGTGCCGCCGTCGAAGAGCGGCTGGGCGACCGCGCCGGCGATGGTCCAGAGGCTGGCGGCCGGGTTGAGGAGCGCGGCGAAGTTGGTGGCGCTGGCGCCGACCGCGCCCGAGATGGTGAATTGCGGCAGGCGGTTGGCCACCGCGACGCCGACCTGGGCGCTCGCGGCGTGCACCGCGGCTTCCGCCGCCTTGACGTCGGGGCGCTGCTCGATCAGTCGCGAGGGCAGGCTCACCGGCAGGGAGCGGGGCAGGTGCAGCGAGGCGAGCGTGAAGGTCTGGCTCACCTCCTCGCTCGGGAAGCGGCCGGCGAGCGCGGTGAGCAGGTTGCGCTGCTGCGCCAGCGCGCGCTGGAGCGGCGGCAGCAATTGCTGCGACTGGGCCAGCAGGGCGGTCTGCTGCACCACGTCGGCGCCCGCGACCTGGCCGGCATTCTGCTGCTTGGTGATCAGGTTCAGGAGGTCGGTCTGGGCCTGGATCACCTTCTCGGTCGCGGCGATCTGGGCCCGCAGGGAGGCTTCCTGGATCGCCGCCGCGACGACGTTGGCGCTGAGCGTGAGGTAGGCCGCCTCGAGCTGCCAGAGCTGCCCCTCGGCCTGTGCCGCCTGCGATTCGAGGGCGCGCCGGGTGCCGCCGAACACGTCGGGGGTGAAGCTCACCGTCACCTGCGGCGTGACGAGGCTGTAGAGCAGGTCGTTGTTGTTGAGCGGCGATTGCAGGTCGCCGCCCGGGGCCTTGTTGTAGGAGGCCTGGGAGTTGAAGCCGACCTGCGGGAAGAGCGCGCCGCGCTGCGCCTCGGTGGTGGCCCGCGCCGCCCGCAAGGAGGCCTGCGCCGCTTCGAGGTTCGGGTTGCGGGCGAGCGCCTCCGCCACCAGGGTGTTGAGGGCCTTGGAGCGAAACAGCGTCCACCACTCGCCCGGCACGTCGCGCCCGGTCGCGAAGGTCTGGCTGAGCGCGCCGTTGCGGCGGTCCTCGGCGCTGGTGTCCGGGTTGCGCAAGGCTTCCTTGGTGTAGCGCGAGACCGGCGGCGGGGTCGCGCCCTGGAAATCGGGCCCGACCATGCAGGCCGAGGCCGAGGCAGCCGCGAGCGCCGCCGCCAGGATGCGCGCCGCGGTGCGCGCGGCGGGGCGGGGCCCCGCCTGATCCCCCGTGCCCGCCTCGTCCGGATCCGCCTCGTCCAGGGTCGGATCGCCCGGCAGCGCGTCCTGCGCCGCGGGAGCGGCGGCGGCGCGCGGGGCCGTGATCGCGGTCGAGAGGCGCAGGAGGGCGCGCATGGAAGGGGGCATGCTGGCGGGGGTGAGCGTGTCGGGTCGGGACAGCATCTAGCTCACTCCGCCGGCTCGGGCTGTCGCACGGGGGCGACAGGCACCCGCGGACGGTGGCGCGAGAACGCCGCGATCAGCACCGGCAGCACCACCAGGATCAGGATCGGCGCGAGCAGGATGCCGCCCACCACCACCAGGGCGAGGGGTTTCTGCACCTGCGAGCCGATGCCGGTCGAGACCGCCGCCGGCAGGAGGCCGACGCAGGCCGCGACGCAGGTCATCATCACCGGGCGCATCCGCACGTCGGCAGCGTGGTGGATCGCTTCCGCCCGGGCCCAGCCCTCGTCCATCAGCTGGTTGCAGTAGGAGAGCAGGATCACGCCCTCCATGGTCGAGATGCCGAACAGGGCGATGAAGCCGATCGCCGCCGAGACCGAGAACGGGGTGCCGGTGAGCACCAGCGCGAAGATGCCGCCGATCAGCGCCATCGGGATCACGCTCAAGGTGAGCAGCGTGTCGGTGAGCGAGGCGAAGTTGACGTAGAGCAGAAGCGCGATCAGCCCGATCGTCAAGGGCACCACGAGCTTCAGCCGCGCGATCGCCCCTTGCAGGTTGGTGAACTCGCCGACCCATTCGAGGTGGTAGCCGGCCGGCAGCTCGACCTGCTCGGCGACGCGGCGTTGCGCCTCGATCACCGCGCCGCCGAGGTCGCGCCCGCGCACGCTGAACTTGACCGGGATGTAGCGCTCCTGGTTCTCGCGGTAGATGAAGGCCGCGCCCGAGACGAGCTGGACCTGGGCGATCTCCGAGAGCGGCACCTGCATCACCCCGCCGTTCGGGTTCGTCACCCCGACCGTGATGTTGCGGATCGTCTCCAGCGAGCGGCGGTATTCGGGCGCCAGCCGCACCCGCATCGGGAAGTGGCGGTCGCTGCCGTACTCGTAGAGGTCGCCGGCGGCCTGGCCGCCGATCGCCGCCGAGATCGTGGTGGCGATGTCGCCGGGAGCCAGGCCGTAGCGGGCGGCCCGCGCCCGGTCGATGTCGATGCGCACCGTCGGCTGGCCGAGCGAGGTGAACACCGCCAGATCCGTCACCCCCGGCACCGTGGCGAGCGCCGCCTTCACGTCGTTGGCGGCGCGGGTGATCTCGGCGAGGTCGGTGCCGTAGATCTTGACCGAGTTCTCGCCCTTCACCCCCGAGGCCGCCTCCTGGACGTTGTCCTGGATGTATTGCGAGAAGTTGAACTCGATGCCGGGCAGCTCCTCGCGCAAGCGGCCCGAGATCTCGTCGATCAGCTTCTCCTTGGTCAGCCCCGGGCGCCACTGGTCGGCGGGCTTCAGGGGCGCGAAGATCTCGACGTTGAAGAAGCCCGTGGCGTCGGTGCCGTCGTCGGGCCTGCCCTGGTGCGAGACGACCGTGGTCACCTCCGGGTAGGAGCCGATCAGCTTGCGCATCCGCTCGACGTAGGGGTTGCCCGCCTCGAGCGAGATCGAGGCCGGCATCGTGCCGCGGATGTAGAGGTTGCCCTCCTCCAGGGTGGGGAGGAACTCGAGACCGAGGGTGCGCATCGCGACGCCCGTGCAGCCGAGCATCGCCACCGTCATCAGGACGGTCAGGATCCGGTTGCTGAGGGTGAAGCTCTGGAGCGGCCGGAACAGCGCCCGCAGGATCTTCACCACGATGGTGTCGCGCTCCTCGACGTGGTTCGGCAGGATCAGGGCCGAGAGCGCCGGCGACACCGTGTAGGTGGCGATCAATCCGCCGACCAGCGCGTAGGCGTAGGTCTTCGCCATCGGGCCGAAGATGTGGCCCTCGACGCCGGTGAGCGTGAAGAGCGGCAGGAAGCCCACGATGATGATCGAGGCGGAGAAGAAGATCGCCCGGTTCACCTCGCGCGCGGCCGACGCGATCAGCCCGAGCTTGACCCCGCTGCCGCGATGCGTCGGCCCTTTGTGCTCGGCGAGGTGGCGGAAGATGTTCTCCACCATGATCACCGTCGCGTCGACGATGAGGCCGAAATCGATCGCGCCGAGGGACAGGAGGTTGGCCGATTCGCCCCGCGCCACCATGATGGTGATGGCGAATCCCAGCGCGAACGGGATGGTGGCGGCGACGATGATCGCGCTCTTCAGGCTGCCGAGGAAGAGCCACTGCATCAGGAACACCAGCACCACGCCGAAGACGAGGTTGTGCATCACCGTGTGGGTGGTGGTGTGGATGAGCGCGCTGCGGTCGTAGAGCGGCACCACCTGCACGCCGGGCGGCAGGATGCCCGAGGAGTTGATCTTCTGGATCTCGGCCTCGACGCGCTGGATCGTCGGCAGGCTCTTGCCGCCGCGGCTCAGGAGCACGATGCCCTCGACGATGTCGCCGTTGTTCTCGTGCCCGACCATGCCGAGGCGCGGCGCGTTGCTGACCGACACCTCGGCGACGTCGCGCACCAGCACCGGCACGCCGTTGACCTGCGTGATCATGGTGTTGCGGATGTCGTCCATGTCGCGGATCAGCCCGATGCCGCGCACCACCGCCGATTGCTCGCCGACGTTGAGGGTCTGGCCGCCGACATTGGTGCTCGAGTTGTTGAGCGCCGTGACGAGCTGGACCAGGGTCAGCCCCTGGGCCTGGAGCTTGCGCAGGTCGACCGCGACCTCGAACTCCTTGGTCTTGCCGCCGAAGGCCGAGACGTCGACGACCCCGGGGATCGCCTTGAAGCGGCGCTGGAGCACCCAGTCCTGGAGGGTCTTCAGGTCGGTCGAGGAGAAGCCCGGCGGGCCCGCCACCTGGTAGCGCATGATCTCGCCGATCGGGCTCGTCGGCGAGATCTGCGGCTGGGCGTTGTTGGGCAGCGGTGCGAGCTGCGACAGCCGGTTGAGGACGCGCTGGAGCGCCTCCTGGTAGGTGAAGTCGTAGGTGAACTGGATCTTCACGTCCGAGAGGCCGAAGACCGAGATCGTGCGCGTCACCGTGGCGTTCGGGATGCCGGCGAGCTGCACCTCCAGCGGGATGGTGATGTAGCGCTCGATCTCCTCGGCCGACTGGCCCGGGTTCTGGGTGATGACGTCGACGAGCGGCGGCACCGGGTCCGGGTAGGCCTCGATGTTGAGCTGCTGGAAGCTGGCGTAGCCGATCCCGAGCGTCGCGATGAAGAGGAGCAGCACCAGCACCCGCTGGCGCAGGGCGAAATCGATCAGGCGGTTCATGGTGCCCCTCTCGCGGGGTTTGAATTCACGGGCCCGGGAAGGCCAGGGGTCACGAAGCCTTGTCGCCGGAGGCGGCGCGGTCGATGAACAGGCTGCCGCGGGTCACCACCCGCTCGCCCACCTTCAGACCGTCCACCACCTGCACGAGGCCGCCGCCCGAGAGCCCGAGGGTGACCCCTCGCGACGCGATGGTGCCGTCCGGCCGCTCGACCCAGACCCGGGCGCGGGCGCCCTCGTAGACGATGGCGGAGGCCGGGATCGCCGGGGCGCTCTCGTCGCGGCCGGTGAGGATCGTGAAGGTCGCGAACATCTCGGGGCGCAGCAGGCCCTCGGCGTTGTCGATCTCGGCCCGCACCGGCAGGCGGCGCGTCGCAGGGTCGAGGGAGGCCGCCATGTAGCTGATCTTCGCCTTGAACACCCGGTCGGGGAAGCCGATCACGCTGGCCTCGAGCTCCTGGCCGAGCTTGATCCGCGGTACCTCGCTCTCGCGCACGTTGGCGACGAGCCACACGGTCGAGAGGTCGCCGATGATGAAGGCCGGGTCGCTCCCCGAGGCGAGGTACTGGCCAAGGCCCACCTTGCGCTGCACGATGGTGCCGGCGATCGGCGCGCGGATCTCGGTCTCGGGGCTCATCGCGCCGTTGCGCGCGAAGGCGTCGATCTCGGCGTCCGACTTGCCGAGGATGCGCAGGCGGTTGCGCACCGCCTGGAGTGCCGCTTCCGCCGAGCGCTGGTCGCTCTGGGCCGCGATCACGTCGTTCTGGGCCTGCTGCCAGTCCTTCAGCGCCACCGCCTTGGCCTGGAACAGCTCCTGGAGCCGGGCCGCCACGGTCTGGTTGAGCTTGAGCAGCGCCTGGTTCTTGGCGAGCGCGTTCGTCGCCGCCTGGAAGTCGTTGAGGGCCGAGACCATGTCGGCGGCCTCCAGGGTGAACAGCACCTGGTTCGCCTTCACCCGGTCGCCGGCCCGGACCATCACCTTGGTCACCCGGCCGGCATAGGGCGTGTAGACCGGGACGTTGTCGTCCTCGTTGACGGTGATGCGCCCTTCCGCGAAGCCCTCGGGCCGGAAGTCGCGGGCCTGCACGGTCTCGATGCCGAAGCTCGCGCGCTGCTGCTTGCTCGGCCGGAACACCGGCGCCGCCGCGGTCTCGCCGGCCTCCGGCGCCTGGCCCTCGACCCCCTGGCGCTGCACCAGGAGCTCTTCCAGGCGCTCGCGGACCGGCGCGAGGGCGGGCACGAACCAGATCGCCGCGCCGGCGCCCGCGAGGACGAGGAGCGTGACGACCCAGCCGAGGCCGCCGCGCCGCCGCGCCGCCGCCCGGGAGGTCAGAGGCTCCTTGGTCAGGGGGTTGTTGGTATCCATCGCGCGCCGACCATTCGCCGGGGGTTTACGGCCGGATCCTCGGGCGCTTCCACGCTACGCCCCGCGACGGGGCGGCGTCCGAGCGGTCCCGAGCCAGCCGACGGCCCCCTGCCTGTGCCTCAATCCTGGGTCCACCGAGCGTCCTGCCCTGTCCCCGCGTCAATTCCGTGACGGACGGGAGTATCGAAGCAGGAACCGGGCCGGGGCGCTGCGCTTCGCGGGCGGCGCTCCGGTGACCGTCTCTTGGCGAGCAAACCGAAGCCAAGTCAAGGATGTGCAGCCGCGCATCCGCCCGCGGCGGCGGCCGACCGCCAAGCCCTGCCGTCACGGTCGTTCGAGCGGTAAATCGATCGATGCGTCAACGGCTTGCCGCGGTCGCGGCAAGGCCTTCGGCGATGCGGATTAATCCGTCTGGATGAGGCGTGGCCGGCGCGTCGGCGGGTCCGTTAGATCATGAGGCCTCGGCCCGGCCGCTTGACCCAAGGGACGGTCCGCCCAAACTCTCTGAATCCGGCGCGGCCGTCCCGCGCGTGCAACCCCGATGATCCGCCCGATGAGCCGCTCCTCCGTCCGCGACCCGATCCTCCACAGCACGCCGATCTCCGAGCTGCGCCCGACGCAGATGACGGTCGGCTACCGGGAGGTGGAGGCCAAGCGCCGGCGCTGGCGCGAGACCCAGGACGAGAAGGACCGCGAGGCCTTCCTCGCCTCGCACATGATCCCGGTCCTGCTCGGGCCGAAGAAGCGCCGCTACGTCCTCGACCACCACCACCTCGCCCGCGCGCTGCAGGAAGAGGGAGTGGAGAGCGTGTTCACCATCGTGGTGGCCGACCTGCACCACCTCGAGAAGGACGCGTTCTGGGTCGTGGCCGACCACCGCGCCTGGGTCCACCCCTACGATGCCGACGGCGTGCGCCGGGACATCGACGACCTCCCGAAGAGCATCGAGGACCTCGCCGACGATCCCTTCCGCAGCCTCGCCGGCGAGCTGCGCCGGGCCGGGGGCTTTGCCAAGGACACGACCCCGTTCAGCGAGTTCCTGTGGGCCGATTTCCTGCGCCGGCACATCAAGCGCAAGAACGTGAAGCACGATTTCTCCGACGCGCTGGAGGAGGCCCTGTCGCTCGCCCGCTCCAAGGCGGCGGTGTACCTGCCGGGCTGGTGCGGGGCGCACAAGGATTGAGCGATCGGAGCCGGAAGGGATGCTCGCGACGTCCCACGGCCCCTCCCATCAAGTTTATTTGCCGCAGGCCGCCGCCCGGCCTAACCTCCCGTCGGGCGCGAGGGGAGCCGCGCCGGTACGGGGGACCTCCGTCATGTTCGATTCGCTGCTGAAGAGCATGGGCGCCGATCCGGTCGACAACGAGACCCACTTCTACAAGTTCACCCCGAAGCCCGACATCACGGCCTACGAGCTCGCCCTGATCCTGCGGCGCTTCGGAGCGCTCACGGCCGGCGCGGCGCCGCTGCACGGCGTGATGCTGATGCCGTGGGAGACCCTGGAGGACGACTACGCCCGTCACTTCGAGCTGGCGCCGCACGGCATGTTCCAGGGCTGATCCGTTAGGGCCAGCCGGGGCCGGTCCGCGGCGGCATCACGGGTTCCCGCGTCGCCTGCGGTGCCGCTGCAACACTCGGTTTACCATTCCGTCCGATGGTCGCGCATGGTGAACGAGGGGCCCTGCAAGCCATGATGTCCCGTGCGGAACGCTCGCATCTCGGCGACTGGTGGTGGACCGTCGACCGGGCACTGCTCGCCGGCCTCGGCGTGCTGATGACGGCCGGCCTTGTCTTCCTGATGGCCGGCGGTCCGCCGGTGGCCGAGCGCCTCGGCCTGCCGACCTTCCACTTCCTCAACCGGCAGGTAATGTACCTGCTGCCGACCATCGCCCTCATCCTGGCGGTGTCGTTCCTGTCGCTGCGCCACATCCGGCGCATGGCGCTCGTCACCTACGGCCTCGGCATCGTCCTGTGCATCGCGGCCACCAAGTACGGGCCGGAGATCAAGGGCGCGCATCGCTGGATCCAGTTCGGGCCGATCGGCGTCCAGCCCTCCGAGTTCGTCAAGCCCGCCTTCGTGATCCTGGCCGCCTGGGCCTTCGCGGAGGGCGCGCGCCGGCGCGACATGCCGGGCGGCACGCTCGCCGTGCTGCTCCTGCCGATGACCATCGTGCCCCTGATCCTCCAGCCGGATTTCGGCCAGACCATGCTGGTCACCATGGTGTGGTGCTGCATGGTGTTCGTGGCCGGGCTGCACTGGTTCTGGGTCGGCGGCCTCGGCGGGGCCGGCCTCATCGGGGTCGCGGCCGCCTACGAGTTCCTGCCCCACGTGCGCGCCCGCATCCAGCGCTTCATGGACAAGGATTCGGGCGACAACTTCCAGACCTTCTGGTCGCAGGAATCGTTCAATTCCGGCGGCTGGCTCGGCACCGGCCCGGGCGAGGGCGTCGCCAAGCGCCACCTGCCCGACGCGCATACCGACTTCATCTTCTCGGTGGCGGGCGAGGAGTTCGGCGTCATCGTCTGCATCGGCATCGTGCTGCTGTTCGCCTTCATCGTGATGCGCGGCCTGATGCTGGCGCGGCGCAGCGACGACATCTTCTGCCGGCTCGCCATCACCGGGCTCACCGCGCTCTTCGGCCTCCAGGCCTGCATCAACATGGCTGTGAACACCCGGATGATGCCGGCCAAGGGCATGACCCTGCCGTTCATCTCCTACGGCGGCTCGTCGCTGATCTCGCTCGCCCTCGGGATGGGCTTCCTCGTCGCCCTGACCCGGCGCCGGCCGCGCACCACGCTCCTCAACCGCGACGAGGGCGCGGCGCGCTGAAAACCACTCGAGGGGTGACCGCGGGGGCCTGCCGTGACACACGGGGGGCCCTCGACGCCGATCCCTGACCGGAAGACCGCATGCACAGCCCCCGCAAACCGGCCGCCCGATGACCGTCGCCCAGCCCCTCGTCCTGCTCGCCGCCGGCGGAACCGGCGGCCACCTTTTTCCGGCGGAGGCCCTGGCTTTGCGCCTGCGCGAGCGCGGCATCCGGGTCGTGCTCGCCACCGACAGCCGGGTCGCGGCGCTCTCGGGCGAGTTCCCGGCCGCCGAGATCGTGGCGGTGCCCTCCGCCACCCCGTCGAGCGGGCGCTCTCCCTTGCGCCGCGTCACCGCCTTCGCGACCCTCGGGCGCGGCTTTGCGGCGGCGCTTCGCGAGGTGCGCCGCCTCAACCCGGCGGTGGTCGTGGGCTTCGGCGGCTATCCCACCGTGCCGCCGCTGCTCGCCGCCCAGATGCTGCGGGTGCCGACCCTGCTGCACGAGCAGAATGCCGTGATGGGCCGCGCCAACGGCTTTCTCGCCCGCGGCGCCAGCGTGATCGCCACCGGCTTCCCCGAGGTGCGCGGCGTGCCGCAGAAGGCGACGGCGCGGCGCGTGCACACCGGCAACCCGGTCCGCCCGGCGGTGCTGGCCGCGGCCGAGATGCCCTATCCGGGCGTCGGCCCGGATGCCCCGCTCCAACTCCTCGCCTTCGGCGGCAGCCAGGGCGCGCGGGTGATGAGCGACGTGGTGCCCGACGCCGTCGTGCGCCTGCCGGCGCCCCTGCGCGCCCGCCTGACCGTGATCCAGCAGGCGAGGGCCGAGGACATGGCCCGGGTGCAGGCGCTCTACGAGGGCGCGGGCCTTGCCGCCTTCACGGTGGCGCCGTTCTTCAAGGACCTGCCGGCCAAGATGGCCTCGTCCCACCTCGTCGTCGCCCGCTCCGGCGCCTCGACGGTGGCCGAGCTCGCGGTGATCGGCCGGCCGGCGATCCTGGTGCCGCTGCCCGGCTCCCTCGACCAGGACCAGGCGGCGAACGCCGCGGTGCTGGGAGGGATCGGCGCCGCCTTTCCCAGACCACAAACGGACTTCACCCCTGAGCGGCTGGCCGTCGATCTCGGCGCGCTGCTCGGCGATCCCGACCGGCTCGCCAAGGCGGCCGCCGCCGCCAAGGGGGCCGGCCTGCCCGACGCCGCCGAGCGCCTCGCCGCGCTGGTGGTCGAGACCGCCCGTGCGGTCCGTTAGGGCCGCCAGCAAGCCATGTCGGCTCGGTAGCGGCCGCCCAGAGACGATGTCGGCCCGCAGCGGCCATTGACCGAACAAGAAGACGTGAAGGACCCCGACTCCATGAAGCTGCCGGACAAGCTCGGACCCATCCACTTCATCGGCATCGGCGGCATCGGCATGTCCGGCATCGCCGAGGTGATGCACAATCTCGGCTACACGGTGCAGGGCTCGGACGCGTCCGACAACGCCAACGTGCGCCGGCTCTCCGAGAAGGGCATCCGCACCTTCGTGGGCCATCGGGCCGAGAACCTCGCCGACGCCGCCCTCGTGGTGGTCTCGACCGCGATCCGCCGCGACAACCCGGAGCTGGTCTCCGCCCGCGAGCGCCGCCTGCCGGTGGTGCGCCGGGCCGAGATGCTGGCCGAGCTGATGCGCTTCAAGTCCTGCGTCGCGGTCGCCGGCACCCACGGCAAGACCACCACGACCTCGCTCGTCGCCACCCTGCTCGACGCCGGCAGCCTCGATCCGACGGTCATCAACGGCGGCATCATCAACGCCTACGGCACCAACGCCCGCATGGGCGAGGGCGACTGGATGGTGGTCGAGGCCGACGAATCCGACGGCACCTTCCTCAAGCTGCCCGCCGACATCGCCATCGTCACTAACATCGACCCCGAGCACCTCGACCATTTCGGCTCGTTCGACGCGATCAAGGACGCCTTCCGCGCCTTCATCGACAACATCCCGTTCTACGGCTTCGCGGTGATGTGCATCGACCACCCGACGGTGCAGGACCTCGTCGGGCGCATCGAGGACCGGCGCATCGTCACCTACGGCGAGAACCCGCAGGCCGACGTCCGCCTGATCGACGTCGACCTGAAGGGCGGCCAGAGCCGGTTCCGGGTGATGATCCGCGACCGCCGCCCCGGCTTCCGGATGGAGATGGAGGACCTCGTCCTGCCGATGCCGGGCAAGCACAACGCGCTGAACGCCACCGCGGCGCTCGCGGTCGCCCACGAGCTCGGCGTGTCGCCGGAGGCGATCCGCAAGGCGCTGGCGAATTTCGGCGGCGTCAAGCGGCGCTTCACCCGCACGGGCGAGTGGAACGGCGTCCAGATCTTCGACGATTACGGCCATCACCCGGTCGAGATCCGGGCGGTGCTGAAGGCCGCCCGCGCCTCGACCGACGGCCGCGTGATCGCGGTGGTGCAGCCGCACCGCTACTCGCGGCTCGCCTCGCTGTTCGACGATTTCTGCACCTGCTTCAACGACGCCGACACGGTGATCGTCGCCCCGGTCTACGCCGCCGGCGAGGCGCCGATCGAGGGCATCGACCGCGACACCCTGGTGGCGGGCCTCACCTCCCGCGGCCACCGCAACGCCATCGCGCTCGAGCGCACCGAGGACCTGGCCGGCATCGTCGGCGGGCTCGCGGGGCCGGGCGACTACGTGGTGTGCCTGGGCGCCGGCAACATCACCCAGTGGGCCTACGCGCTCCCGGGCGAGCTCGCGTCGGCCGGCGGCGAGAAGGCGGCGTGAGGCGCTGACATTCCGATGCGCGGCCCCGACGATCCTGGTACGGCGCGGGCCCGCACACTGAGGCGGACCCAGACCGATGCCGAGCGGGCGCTCTGGTCGCGCTTGCGTGACCGTCGCCTGTCGGACGCCAAGTTCGTGCGTCAACTGCCGATCGGGCGCTACTTCGCCGATTTCGCCTGCCGGGAGGCGAAGCTGATCGTGGAACTTGACGGCAGCCAGCATGCGGAGAGCGGCTACGATCGCGCCCGCGACGCTTGGCTCTCCTCGCAGGGCTGGCGCGTGCTCCGCTTCTGGAACGGCGGCTCGCCCGCAACATGACCGGCGTCGTCGAGACCATCCTGGCTTCCATCACGGAACGCCGCCCCTCCTCTCCCGGCAGGCGGCAGGGCTGTCCGGGGAAAGAAGAGGCGCGGGTTTCCCCTCTCCCCGCGGGCGGGGAGAGGGCCGTGTCGCCGTTCAGGGGACACGGCAAGCGAAGGCGAAGCCGAAGCGAGGGTGAGGGGGGCTCGACGAGTGAGGCTATTTCGGAGACACCCCCTCACCCCCGCCCTCCGGGCTCGCTGCATCCCCTGAACGGGGACGCAGCCCTCTCCCCGCCCGCGGGGAGAGGGGAGAACCCGCACCTTTTCCTGGCCTCGGACAGCCCCGCCGCGAGCGGGGAGGGGCACCCTGCATCATCCCGAACGGATCCATGACGACCTCCGCCGCCATCCTCGCCGCCCTGGAACCCGCGCGCTTGCGCGGCCGCCTCCTGCCCGACCATCCGCTCGCCGACCTGACCTGGTTCCGGGTCGGGGGCCCGGCCGACGTGCTGTTCACGCCCGCCGACGAGGACGACCTCGCCGCCGCGCTCTCGGCCCTGCCGGCGGAGGTGCCCGTGACGGTGATCGGCCTCGGCTCGAACCTGATCGTGCGCGACGGCGGCGTGCCGGGGCTCGTCATCCGCCTCGGCGGCAAGGCCTTCGGGTCGGTCACGATCGAGGGCGAGACGATCCGGGCCGGCACGGCTGTGCCCGATATGAAGCTCGCCCGCGCCGCGGCCGAGGCCGGGCTCGACGGCCTCGCCTTCTACCGCGGCATCCCGGGCTCGGTCGGCGGCGCGCTGCGGATGAATGCCGGCGCGCATGGCGGCGAGACCACCGACGTCCTGGTCGAGGCCCGCGCCGTCGACCGCGCCGGCACCCTGCACGTCCTGTCCCACGCCGAGATGGGCTTCGCCTACCGCCACTGCTCGGCGCCCGCCGACCTGATCTTCACCCAGGCGACCTATCGCGGGAGGCCCGGCGACCGCGCCGCGATCGAGGCCGAGATGGACCGGGTGACGGCGGCCCGCGAGGCGGCGCAGCCGATCCGCGAGCGCACCGGCGGCTCGACCTTCAAGAACCCGGACGGGGGCAAGGCCTGGCAGCTCGTCGACGCCGCCGGCTGCCGCGGGCTGACCCGCGGCGGCGCCCAGGTCTCGGAGATGCACTGCAACTTCCTCATCAACCGCGGCGGCGCCTCGGCCGCCGACATCGAGGGCCTGGGCGAGGAGGTGCGCAAGAGGGTGCGCGAGACCTCCGGCATCGAGCTGCACTGGGAGATCAAGCGCATCGGCGTCGCCGCGCGCTGATTCGCGAATCACCCGGGCGCGCCCCGCCAGGGACCGCCGTCGGTAACCATTCGCACCCTCCCGGCCCCGCGCCCGCGCGGGGCCTCCCGGCGCCCGCCGGGACCGATCCCGGCTAGGGGCATGGGCCCGCGGACCCGCCCGCAAATGCCTGAAGATGCGGCTCTTTCCGGCCCCGTCGCGATCCGCGGGACGATCCCGGGCCGGGCCGTCGCCGCGGCGTGGCGCCCCGGCGACGGGGGCCGCCGGGGCTGCGCGATCCCTGTGCGGGACCCGAAAATTTTACCGGATATTTACCAGCGAGTTCGAGAGTTGGCGTTAACGGCGCATCAAGCACTTGGATGCCGGGCGTGAGCCGTGCCGACCCCTCGCGACGACCCATCGGCCCCGGCCGGCGGGCCGGAGGCGGGGCGGCACAGCGAATCCCGGACGATCCGAGACCGCCTCCGCGCCGGAGATCGCAGCCCGTGCCGGGTATCGTTTTCGGTGAACTCGCCCCATGGATGGTGGTGGACGCTTCCCTGAGCCGCTGACCGACGCCGGCTATGCCGGCGAGGAGGCCGGCATGCCCGCTCCCCCGCCGGGGACGGCGCCGGCCTGGGGCGGTCCCTCGCGCGATGCGCGGCTCGGCGACCTGCGCCTTGGCGAACCGCGTCTCGGCGAGTCGCGTCTCGCCCGCGTCCTGCCGCGCTTCCTGCGCCCGCGCCGCGCCTCGGTGGCGGTGCCGATCGAGCGGCGGATGCCGCGCCATCTCGGGATGGGCCTGGCCTTCGGGTTCTTCGGCCTCGTGGCCGTTGCCGGCTTCGTGTCCGGCGGCGGCTACGCCGAGGTCTCGGCCCGCTACGGCACCCCCTTCGACATGGCCGCCCGCGGCTTAGGCTTCGGCCTCGACAAGGTCACGATCACCGGGCTCGTCCAGCTGCGCTCGGCCGAGATCCTGAAGGCCGCCGGCATCGACCAGCGCAACTCGCTGCCCTTCCTCAGCGTCGTCGACGTGCGCGACCGCCTGTCCACGGTGCCGCTGATCGGCGCGGTCTCGGTGCGCAAGATCTACCCGCGCGAGCTCCTGGTCACGCTCACCGAGCGCGAGCCGAGCGCCCTGTGGCAGCGCAACGGCGAGATCGCCGTGATCGCCGCCGACGGCACGGTGATCGACCAGATGCGCGACGGCCGCTTCGCCAACCTGCCGCTGGTGGTGGGCGACGAGGCCAACCTGCGCACCAAGGAATACCTCGCGCTGCTCGAGGCGGCGGGGCCGCTGCGCGAGCGGATTCGGGCCGGGACCCTGGTCTCCGGCCGGCGCTGGACCCTCAAGCTCGACGGCATCGACGTGCGCCTGCCCGAGGCCGGCGCCCGCGACGCGGTCGCCCGCCTCGTCAAGCTCGAGGCCGAGTCGAGCCTGCTCGAGAAGGACATCATCGCGGTCGACCTGCGGCTGCCCGACCGGGTGGTGGTGCGGCTGACCGAGGAGGGCGCGGCGGCGCGCCTGGAGGCCCAGAAGAAGCAGAAGAAACCGAAGGGAACCGAGACATGACCCGCGCGCGAGACGTGACGCCCGCGGGTCTCCCGGGATCTTTGCCCGCCGGTTACCCCCGCCCCGCCATCACCGTTTCCTTGTCCGTGAGCATCGCGTCATGAGTCTCCTCCAGCACGGTCTCACGCCGCGCTTAAAGCCGCTCTCGGCGCGCCGCAGCGCGACCCTGTCGGTGCTCGACATCGGCACCAGCAAGATCGTCTGCCTCGTCGCCGAGCTGCAGCCGGTCGAGACCCTGGCGACGCTGCGCGGCCGCACCCACCTCGCCCGCATCATCGGCATCGGCCATCAGCGCTCGCTCGGCCTCAAGGGCGGCGCCGTGGTCGATCTCGAGGCGGCCGAGACCGCGATCCGCCAGGCGGTCCACGCCGCCGAGCGCATGGCCCGGGTCGAGGTGCAGTCGGTCATCGTCAGCCTGTCGGGCGGCCGCCTCGGCTCGCAGCATTTCGACGCCAAGGTCCCGGTGCGCACCGGCGCCGTCACCGGCTCGGACGTGCAGCGGGTGCTGGAGGCGGCGAGCACCCACAGCATCAGCCCGGGCCGCGCCGTGCTGCACGCCCTGCCGACCGGCTACTCCCTCGACCAGCAGAGCGCGGTGGTCGATCCGTCCGGCATGCTCGGCGAGCGCCTCGGCGTCGACCTGCACGTCGTCACCGCCGAGATCGCGGCCGCCCGCAACCTGATGCTGGCGGTCGAGAACACCCACCTGCGGGTCGAGGCGGTGATCGCCACGCCCTACGCCTCGGGCCTGTCGGCGCTCGTCGACGACGAGGCCGAGATGGGGGTCGCGGTCGTCGACATGGGCGGCGGCACGACGAGCGTCGGGGTGTTCTCCGGCGGCCACCTCGTCCATTGCGACGCGCTCGCGGTCGGCGGCCACCACGTCACCATGGACATCGCCCGCGGGCTCTCGACCCGGGTCGCGGCGGCCGAGCGGTTGAAGACCCTCTACGGCGCCGCGATGGCGACGGCGTCCGACGAGCGCGACATGATCGCGGTCCACGGCGTCGACGAGGACGAGCGCGACCTGCCCCACCACATCCCCAAATCGCACCTCGTGCGGATCATCCGCCCGCGGGTCGAGGAGGTGCTGGAGCTGGTGCGCGACCGCCTGCGCAACGCGGGCTTTGCCGCTCAGGCCGGGCGCCGGGTGGTGCTGACGGGGGGCGCGAGCCAGCTCGTCGGCCTGCCGGAGGTCGCCCGCCGCATCCTGCAGGGCCAAGTCCGGATCGGCCGGCCCCTCGGCATCAAGGGGCTGCCCGAGGCCGCCAAGGGCCCGGCCTTCTCGGCCGCGGTCGGCCTCCTGGTCTACCCCCAGGTCTCGCACGTCGAGCACTTCGAGCCCCGCGGCCAGTCCGGCCATGCGGGCCTCGGTTCCGACACCTACCTCTCCAAGGTCGGACGCTGGATCCGGGAGAGCTTCTAACGGGATCGCCTCCCGGCGCGGGCCCCGGAAACGGGCCGCGCCGGCGAGGTGGGACGGCAAACGGCGCCGATCAGGCGCCACCAGAAACGTAACGTATCATCAGAGGCTCGCGCATCATGGCCATCTCCCTGCAAGCTCCGGACATCCGCGAACTGAAGCCCCGCATCACCGTGTTCGGCGTCGGCGGCGCCGGCGGCAACGCCGTCAACAACATGATCGAGTCGGGTCTCCTCGGCTGCGAGTTCGTGGTCGCCAACACCGACGCCCAGGCGCTGACCTCCTCGAAGGCGGAGCGCGTGATCCAGATGGGCATCGGGGTGACGCAGGGGCTCGGCGCCGGCTCGCAGCCCGACGTCGGCCGCGCCGCCGCCGAGGAGGTGATCGACGAGATCCGCGACCAGCTCTCGGGCGCCCACATGTGCTTCATCACCGCCGGCATGGGCGGCGGCACCGGCACCGGCGCGGCCCCGGTCATCGCCCGCACCGCCCGCGACATGGGCATCCTGACGGTCGGCGTGGTCACCAAGCCGTTCCAGTTCGAGGGCGTGCGCCGCATGCGCACCGCCGAGTCGGGCATCAACGAGCTGCAGCAGGCCGTCGACACCCTGATCGTGATCCCGAACCAGAACCTGTTCCGGGTCGCCAACGAGAAGACCACCTTCGCCGACGCCTTCGCGATGGCCGACCAGGTGCTCTACTCGGGTGTCGCCTGCATCACCGACCTGATGGTGAAGGAGGGTCTCATCAACCTCGACTTCGCCGACGTGCGGGCGATCATGCGCGGCATGGGCAAGGCGATGATGGGCACCGGCGAGGCGTCGGGCGAGAAGCGCGCCAACCGCGCCGCGGAGGCCGCGATCGCCAACCCGCTCCTCGACGACGTCTCGATGAAGGGCGCCCGCGGCCTGCTGATCTCGATCACCGGCGGCAACGACCTGACCCTCTACGAGCTCGACGAGGCCGCCACCCGCATCCGCGAGGAGGTCGATTCCGACGCCAACATCATCCTGGGCGCCACCTTCGACGAGAGCCTCGACGGCATCATCCGGGTCTCGGTGGTCGCCACCGGCATCGAGCCGGCGCTGATCAACGCCAACGCGATCGGCTCGCCGGAGATCGCCCAGACCGAGCAGCGCATCGCCGAGGTCGCCGAGCGCCTGCGCGCCGAGGCCCGGGCCCGGGCCGCCACCCCGTCGGCGCCCCCCTCCACCGCCTCCTTTCGTCCCGCCGAGGCCCCGGTAGCGCGGGCCCCGGCGCCGGAGCCGGTGGCGCACGCCCCGGCGCCGCAGCCTGAGCCGGTCCGGATGGAGATGCCGAGCGCCCAGCAGCTCGCCAGCCTGATGCGCGACGAGGTGCAGATCACCCCGGCCCAGCCGCGCAGCGCCCCGGTCTACGAGCCCGCCCCGGTCCCGGCGCCCGAGCCGCAGATGCCGATGGCCTCCGGCCCGTTCATCCCGCCGTCCCCGACGGTGGTGCGCGCGCCGGCGATGCCGCGGATCCAGGACCTGCCGCTGCCGGGCCAGAACCAGATCCGGGCGAGCCGCGGCGAGGAGCCGCTGCACCAGACGCCGACGCCGGACGCCAAGCGCACCTCGCTGCTGCGCCGCCTCGCCACCGTCGGCTTCGGCGGCCGGCGCGAGGACGAAGCCGGCCAGCCGGTCCAGGCCGCTCCCGCGCCTGCGCCGCAGCCGGTCCAGCAGCGGCCGATGCCCCAGGCGCCGGTGCGCCAGCAGGCTCCGATGCAGCACCACGCCGCCCCGGCCCATGCCCCCGCGCCGCGCCAGGCCCCGCCGCAGGCCTACGCGCCGCAGGGCTACCCGGCCCAGCCCCAGGGCTACCGCCCGGCGCAGGGCAACCTCGACCCGCAGGGCCGCGCGGTGCCGGCCGGCGCCCGCATGATGGACGACGACCAGCTCGAGATCCCGGCCTTCCTGCGCCGCCAGGCCAACTGACGCTGGGGCCGGCCCCCGGGCCTGCGCCGCAAGGCGCGACGGCCCGGGGGCCGTCGCCGGGCGCCACGATCCTGCCACGCGGGGCGCCGGTGCCGCCCAAATGACACACCCCGAGGCCGCCCGGCCTCGGGGTTTACGCGTTGTTCAAGCTTTTGAGGGATAACGGCTTTTCGTGTCCGTAGCGGAACCTCGGGACTGTTACAGAGCGTAAGAATCCGTGATTTGGCCGTGCTTTCGAGCGCGACTATAGGTGTCCTACGCACAAGGGCGAAGGCCGCGCGGGACCGCCGGCACGGACACCCACAGGGGCTTCAAGCAACGGACGGATCGCCTCGAAACGTGGGCCTGGAAACGGGACACGCTGGTGAGTCGCGGCCGAGGGCTGAGGTAATGAGAACAAGTCAGCAGACGACCCTACGCTCCGCCGCGAGCCTCTCCGGCATCGGCGTCCACTCCGGCAACCCCGTCGCGATCACTCTCCATCCCGCGGAGGCGCATCACGGTATCGCCTTCCTGCGCACCGGCCTCGCGAATGGCCGCGACCGCCTGATCCAGGCCCAGTACGCCCAGGTCAGCGCCACCGAGCTCTGCACCGTCATCGGCAGCCGCGAGACCGGCGCCGTCGCCACCATCGAGCACCTGATGTCCGCCCTCTACGGGCTCGGCATCGACAACTGCCTCGTCGAGATCGACGGGCCCGAGATGCCGATCCTCGACGGCAGCGCCGCCCCCTTCGTGGCGGCGATCGAGGCGGTCGGCACCACCTCCTGCGGCACCCCCCGCCGCTTCATCAAGGTGCTCAAGACCGTCCGGACCGAGAAGGGCCGCGCCTATTCCGAGCTGCGCCCGTTCGAGCGCGGCTTCCACCTCGACGTCGAGATCGACTTCGAGAGCCCGGTGATCGGCCGCAGCCGCAAGGCCCTGACCCTCACCCCCGCCGCCTACCGCCGCGAGATCGCCCGCGCCCGCACCTTCGGGATGATGCGCGACGTCGAGCGCTACTGGAAGGCGGGCTTTGCCCTCGGCGCCTCGCTGGAGAACACCGTCGCGGTCGGCGACGGCGGCGTGGTCAACCCGGAGGGCCTGCGCTACCCGGACGAGTTCGTCCGCCACAAGATCCTCGACGCGGTCGGCGACCTGGCGCTCGCCGGCCTGCCGATCCTCGGCGCCTACCAGTCGTTCTGCGGCGGCCACGGCCTCAACGTGGCGGTCCTGGGCGAGCTCTTCGCCGACCGGGCCAACTACGCCATCGTCGAGGGCGCGGGCGCCCGGCGCGAGCCGGTCTTCGCCGAGTTCGGCGTCGGCCTCGGCGCCGCCGTCTACGCCCCGGAACTCTGAACGAGACGTCGTCCGGCCCGCGTTGCCGCCGGGCCACATCGGGACGATTTCGTCGCCGCGCGACGGCGACCACCGGAACCTGCACCGCCTCGCGCCGCCTCCGCGCCGTCTTGGTGCCCCATTCGCCCCGCAGGGTTAAGAGGTTCCTGACCGATGGCCGCCAGCTCCGTGCTGTGGCCGTCACGGGCTTGGCGCGCCGCGCCGGCCTGGGCTAAGGGGCTCGTGGATCAGCGGCCATGCAAGGCCGCCTGCTTGGGGAAGAACCCGAATGCCGTTCGCCCACCCGCTTCGCGACGCGAAGGTGACCGTCCTGCGGACCGCGCTGCTGGCGGCGTGCGGCCTGGGGCTCGCCGGCTGCGACGCGATCGACTCGATCAACCCGTTCGCATCCGAGAAGTACAAGACTGAGGTCGTGGCCGACATCCCGGCCGACAAGCTCTACAGCCAGGGCCTCGGCAAGCTCGAGGACCGCGACTACGAGGGCGCCACGAAGAAGTTCGAGGACCTCGACAAGCAGTACGCCTATTCCGACTGGTCGCGGAAGGCGGTGCTGATGACCGCCTACTCGAACTACGAGGGCGGCCGCTACGAGGACGCGATCACCGCCTCGAAGCGCTACCTCCAGCGCCACCCGGGCTCGAAGGACGCGGCCTACGCCCAGTACCTGCTGGCGATGTCGCACTACAAGCAGATCCCGGACGTGACCCGCGACCAGGACCGCTCCGAGAAGGCCCTCGTGGCGCTCACCGAGCTGGTGCAGAAGTACCCGACCTCGGAATACTCCGTCGACGCCAAGGCCAAGATCCAGATCACCCGCGACCAGCTCGCCGGCAAGGAGATGGAGATCGGCCGCTACTACCTCGAGCGGCGCAACTTCCCGGCGGCGATCAACCGCTTTCGCGACGTCGTGAGCAAGTACCAGACCACCCGCCACGTCGAGGAGGCCCTGGAGCGCCTGGCCGAGGCCTACATGGCGCTCGGCATCACCGGCGAGGCGCAGACCGCCGCGGCGGTGCTCGGCCACAACTTCCCCGACTCGCCCTGGTACAAGGACGCCTACAACCTGCTCCAGAACGGCGGCCTGCAGCCGCGCGAGGAGAAGGCGTCGTGGATCAGCAAGGCGTTCCGCGGCGTGATCGGGATGGACACGCGCACCGCCGAGGCGCAGTAAGAGCCTCGCGATTCGAACCCGAGACATGCGGCCGTGGCGCGCACTCGCGCCGCGGCCCGTTCGGCTGTAGATACCCGCCCGATCTCCTCCTTCACGTCCCGGCAAGGGTGGCATGCTGGTTCAGCTCGCGATCCGCGACATCGTCCTGATCGATAAGCTCGAGCTGAACTTTCGCGAAGGCCTGAGCGTCCTGACCGGGGAGACCGGCGCCGGCAAGTCGATCCTCCTCGATGCCTTCACGCTGGCGCTCGGCGGGCGCGGCGACGGGCGCCTGGTGCGCCAGGGCGAGGCGCAGGGCCAGGTGACCGCGGTGTTCGATGTGCCGGCCGACCATCCGGCCCGGGCGCTCGCGGCGGCGTCCGAGATCGACACCGAGGGCGACTTGATCCTGCGCCGGGTCCAGGTCGCGGACGGGCGCACCCGCGCCTTCGTCAACGACCAGCCGGTCGGCGTGCAGGTCCTGCGCGCCATCGGGGCGGCGCTGGTCGAGATCCACGGCCAGCACGACGACCGGGCCCTGTCGGATTCGACCACCCACCGGGCGATCCTCGACGCCTTCGGCGGCCTGAACGCCCGGCAGGCGGCGGTGGCCGAGAGCGCGCGCCGGGTGCGCCAGGCCCGCCTCGCCCTCACCGAGCACCGCGCCCGGGTCGAGGCCGCCCGCAAGGAGGTCGACTTCCTGCGCCACGCCGTCGAGGAGCTGGCCGCCCTCCACCCCAAGCCTGGCGAGGAGACCGAGCTCGCCGAGCGCCGCACCGCGATGCAGCAGGGCGAGAAGGTCGCCCGCGAGCTCAACGAGGCCCTCGACGCCGTCGCCGGCCAGGGCTCGCCGACCGCGCACCTCTCGGCGGCCCTGCGCAAGCTGGAGCGCCGCGCCGCGCAGGCCCCGAGCCTGGTCGAGCCCAGCATCAACGCCCTCGACAACGCGCTCGTCGCCCTCGACGAGGCCCGTACCAGCCTGGAGGACGCGCTCCAGGCGGCGGAGTTCGATCCGCGCGAGCTGGAGCGGGTCGAGGAGCGGCTGTTCGGCCTGCGCGCGGCGGCGCGGAAGTACAACGTCGCGGTCGACGACCTCGCGGCTTTGCGCGAGCGCTACGAGGGCGACGTCGCGGTGATCGATGCCGGCGAGGAAGCGCTCGGCAGGCTCGAGGCCGACCTCGCGGCGGCCGACGCGGCCTATCTCGAGAAGGCCGAGGCCCTGAGCAAGGGCCGGCGCAAGGCCGCTTCCGCCCTCGACAAGGCGGTGCAGGCCGAATTGCCGCCGCTGAAGCTGGAGCGCGCCCGCTTCATCACCGAGATCGCCACCGACCCCGAGGCCCGCGACCCCGCCGGCCTCGACCGGGTCGAGTTCTGGGCCCAGACCAACCCGGGCACCCGGCCCGGCCCGATGATGAAGGTGGCGTCCGGCGGCGAGCTGTCGCGGTTCATGCTCGCCCTCAAGGTGGTGCTGGCCGACAAGGGCTCGGCCCCGACGCTGATCTTCGACGAGATCGATACCGGCGTCGGCGGCGCGGTGGCCGACGCGATCGGCGCCCGCCTCGCCCGGCTCTCGGCCCGGGTCCAGACCGTGGCGGTCACCCACGCGCCCCAGGTCGCCGCCCGCGCCTCGACGCATTTCCTGATCGCCAAGGAGGCGGTGAAGGGCTCGGACCGGGTCGCGACCCGGGTCAAGCCGCTCGCGGCGGTGCCACGCCAGGAGGAGATCGCCCGGATGCTCGCCGGCGCCACGGTGACCGAGGAGGCCCGCGCCGCCGCGGCCCGGCTGCTCCAGGCGGCCTCGGCGTGACGCCCCTCGACAGACATTGCCATGCGGTTAAGCTCGGCCGGGCGATTCGGCGACCGCCCCTACGCGCCGCCGGCATGGTGAACAAAGAGAAAAGTTAACTTTTTCTTTACCATATCCGCCGAGACTGCCTCCTCTCGGCGCGGGCCAGCCTTCCCTCGGACCCGCGCAACGGTACGGGGCCGGTGGTCCGATGAAGCAGGAAGTGAGTGCGTCCCGGGAGACCGTCCAGGATCCGGCCCTGCCGGCGATCTGCATCGAGGCGCAGCATCGGCTCGGGCGGACGTTGCGCTCGCTCTACGAGCGCACGGTGGACGGCCAGCCCATCCCCCTCGATCAGGTCGACCTGCTGCTGCGCCTGCGGCATCGCGAGCGCGAATTGCAGCGCCAGCGCTGACGGCCGGTCACCTCGACATCACCGATGAGCATGGAGCGCTCCGCCGGAAAGGCGGAGCGGAATGTGCGAGGAGCGAACGGCTCGCGTCCTCGCCGGTCCGGTCCCGCAACGGGACCGGCAGGGGAGGGCGGCTTCAGCGCCGCCGACGGTCGCGCACCCGCACCGGGACGAGAGCCGGCGCCGCCTGCGCCCGCGCCCCGGCGAGCGCCAGGGCCCCCGCGAGGCCGAGCGCCGTCACGATACCGGTCACGACCATCGGCGAGGCCGTGAGAAGACCCGCCAGCAGGGCGAGCAGCGCGAGGCCGGCACGCAGGGCATTGGAACGGATCATCATCAAGCCTCCATCCAGACGCCGGTGAGAACGTGTGGCGCGAAACCGGAGTTCCGCCCGGCCGCTCCCCCGGCCGTCACCATGATGTGGGGTGCCCGACCCGTTCGCGCCACCTGCGACAAAGCGGAACTCAAGGTCATGCTTGACGTTGTCTGCTCACGATCGGCCGAGGGGCCGAGAATCAGACAAGAGGGTCTCGCCATGCTGGGTTGGGCTGTCACTTTCCTCGTCGTGGCCCTGGTCGCCGCGCTGTTCGGGTTCGGCGGCATCGCCGGCACCGCGGTCGAGGCCGCCAAGCTCATCTTCTTCGTCGCCGTCGTGCTGTTCGCCATCTCGGCCGTGGTCGGCCTGATGCGGGGCCGGTCGCCGACACTCTGACGTCGCCGGCCGACGACGCTCCACCGCCGTCAAGTCATGCGCCGTCCCTCCCGCGGGGACGGCGTCATCGTGAGAGGGGCCGGGTCAGGATTCCGCCTCCGGCGTCTCCCGGGTCGCGCTGCGCTCCAGTTCGGCGATGAGGTCGACGAAGCGGTCGGGAATAGGCTGCTGCATCAGCTCGTCGTACATGGCGCGCAGGTGCGAGCCGATGCGTCCCTGGACGCTCCGGTCGAGGGCGGGCTGCTCGGGCCCGGCGGCGGGAACATCCTCTTCCAGGGGCGCCCGCGGGCCCTTGCCTTCGATCATACCATTCCCCTTCGCCCGTCCTGGACATGCGGACAGGGCGATGCCATGGCGCCCGGTATGCCGGGTCGCGCGCTTGCGGCGACAACGCGCGCCGGCGCAGTCAGTTCCGCAGCCATCCGGAACGAATGCTCCCTCACGGCGTTGAGGCGTGAGGGCCGACGCGCGAACGACAACACCAAGGGGACCTGAATGTCGACAGCACAACTCGTGGTGCAGCACCTGCCCTACCTGCGCCGCTACGCGCGCGCCCTCACGGGCAGCCAGGTGGCCGGCGATGCCTACGTGGCCGCGACGCTCGAAACGCTCGTGAACGAGCCCGAGACCCTCGGGCGCAGCACCAACGTCAAGGCCGACCTGTTCCGCGTCTTCACCCGGATCTGGAACTCGCTCTCCGTCAACGGCCAGACCGAGCAGGCGCAGCACGACCTGCCGGCCGAGGTGCGGCTCGGCCAGATCACCCCGCTGCCGCGCCAGGCCTTCCTGCTCTCCTGCCTCGAGGGATTCTCCGAGGAGGACGCCGCCACCATCCTGGGCGTCGACGTCTCGGAGGTCCGCGACCTCGTCGACGAGGCCGGCCGCGAGCTCGCCGCCGACATGGCGACCGAGATCCTGATCATCGAGGATGAGCCGCTGATCGCCATGGACCTCGAGGCCCTGGTCGAGGGTCTGGGCCACAACGTCACCGGCGTCGCCCGCACCCGCACCGAGGCGGTCAAGCTCGCCTCGACCAAGCGCCCGGGCCTGATCCTCGCCGACATCCAGCTCGCCGACGGCTCGTCGGGCCTCGACGCGGTCAACGACCTCCTGAAGTCGTTCGAGGTGCCGGTGATCTTCATCACCGCCTACCCGGAGCGCTTCCTCACCGGCGAGCGGCCCGAGCCGGCCTTCCTGATCGCCAAGCCCTTCCAGCCCGCCAACGTCTCGGCGGTGATCAGCCAGGCGCTGTTCTTCCAGCAGAGCGCCCGCCGCCGCGAGGCCCGCGCGAGCGCCTGACGCCGCGCGCGACCACAGCACGGATCCGAAGGCCCCGGGCCCGCCGCGAGGCGGGTGCCGGGGCCTCGTCTTTGCCGGTGCCGCCTGTGCGGCGTGACAGCGTCGACATGACAGTATCGAGCGGCCGCAGGGCGCCGGTTCGTGCCGTCTCGCCGACGCCCCGAGCAGAGGCGGGGCCGGGCCGATCTGCAGGCGCGCATGGTGCTTTGTGCCTGCCGGCGTCCCCGCGCAGGCCGTGGCCCGCAGCGGGGGAGGGGGCGCCCGCTCGTCCGACGACCCGTCCGGCTCTCACACCACCGCCATCTCCCGCGCGGGCCGGCGCCACCTCGCGGGACCGTCGCGGTGGACGGAGGTGCCGGCGGCGTCGACCGCGACCGTCACCGGCATGTCCTCGACGATGAACTCGTGGATCGCCTCCATGCCGAGATCGCCGAAGGCGAGCACCCGCGCCGACTTGATCGCCTTCGACACGAGATAGGCCGCGCCCCCGACCGCGATCAGGTAGGCGGCCCCGTGGCGGGCGATGGTCTCGACGGCGGCCGGACCCCGCTCGGCCTTGCCGACCATCACCAGGAGCCCGGTCCGCGACAGGATCGGCTCCAGGAACTTGTCCATGCGCGTCGCGGTGGTCGGGCCGGCCGGCCCCACCGCCTCGTCGCCGACCGCATCGACCGGCCCGACATAGTAGATCGCCCGGTCGCGCAGATCGACGGGCAGCGGCTCGCCCGCCTCCAGCATCTGGGTCAGGCGCAGATGCGCCGCGTCGCGCCCGGTGAGCAGGCGGCCCGACAGCAGCAGGGTCTCGCCGGCGCGCCAGGTCGCCACCTCCTCGCGGGTCAGCCGGTCGAGGTCGACCCGCCGCCCGGCGGCGGTGGCGACGCTGATGTCCTGCGGCCAGAGGTCGAGGGAGGGCGGGGTGAAGACCGCCGGACCGCTGCCGTCGAGGGTGAAGTGGGCGTGCCGGTCGGCGGCGCATTGCGGGATCAGGCCGACGGGGAGCGAGGCGGCGTGGACCGGAAAGGTCTTCAGCTTCACGTCGAGCACGGTGGTGAGGCCGCCGAGCCCCTGCGCCCCGATGCCGAGCGCGTTGACCCGCTCGAAGATCTCCAGGCGCAGCTCCTCCTCCTTCGAGGACGGGCCGCGGGCGCGGATCTGCGGCAGGTCGATGGGGTCGAGGAGCGAGAGCTTGGCGAGCGTCATCGCCTTCTCGGGCGAGCCGCCGACGCCGATGCCGAGCATGCCGGGCGGGCACCAGCCGGCGCCCAGCGTCTCGACCGTGCGCACCACCCAGTCGGCGACGGAATCGCTCGGGTTGAGGGCGGCGAACTTCGCCTTGTTCTCCGAGCCGCCGCCCTTGGCCGCGACGTGGACCTCGACCGTGTCGCCCGCTACCATCTCGACGTGGAGCATGGCGGGCGCGTTGTCGCCGGTGTTGCGGCGCCCGAACAAAGGCTCGGAGACGACGGAGGCGCGCAACGGATTGCGCTCCTCGCGCCAGGCCCGGCGCACTCCCTCGTCGACGATCTCCTGGAGCGAGCGGTTCGACACGATGCGGGCGTTGAGCCCGACCTTCATGAAGACCTGCGCGGTGCCGGTATCCTGGCAGATCGGCCGCCGGCCGAAGGCGGCCATGCGGGAATTGACCAGGATCTGCGCCATCGCGTCCCGGGCCGCCGGGCTCTCCTCGCGCCGCCAGGCATCGGCGAGGTTCTGGATGTAGTCCGCCGGGTGGTAGTACGAGATGAATTGCAGGGCGTCGGCAATGGAGGCGACCAGGTCGTCTTCGCGGATGGTGGCCATGGTTGTCCTCCCGAGACAATGATCTGATCACCGCAGCTGTAATTTTATAAGGCGCGGGATCCCCTCTCCCGTGTGGGAGAGGGGTAGGGGCGATCGAAGATCGCGCGGGGTGGCGCGCTTCCGTATGAAGCACTTACCGTCGTGCCGGCAGCTCGACGGTTGAGTTCGATCCTGAACCCGAGCCACCCTCACCCCCGACCCCTCTCCCACATGGGAGAGGGGAGTGTGCTGGACTTTACCGGTGTTGCGGAAGGTCTACGCCGCAAATTCCCGCCGGATCGCCTCGGTGTGCTCGCCGATCCCCGGCACCCGGCCCAGCGCCGGCGCCTGGCCGTTGCGCAGTGCCGGCGGCGCCACGATCGAGGCCGGGCCGGCCTGGGTCTCGACGGTGACCCGCCGGAGCGCCGGGTGCGAGACGAGGTCGGCGAGCCCGTTGACGAAGCCGAAGGCCGTGCCGGCTGTGCGCAACCGGTCCGCCGCCTCGTCGCGGCTCAACTCCGAAAAGACCTTCGCCACCACGGCGTCGACCTCGGGCCGGTTGGCCACCCGGGCGTTGTTGCTCTCGAAGCCCGCGCGCGCGGGCAGGTCGGGCTGGCGCAGGAACTCGGCGCAGAACTTGCGCCATTCGCGCTCGTTCTGGATCGAGAGCAGCACCATCGCCCCGTCCCGGGTCGGGAAGGCGCCGTACGGGCAGATCGACGGATGCGCCAAGCCGACCCGCTGCGGCGCCCGGCCGGTGCCCTCGAAGTAGAGCAGCGGCACGTTCATCCAGTCGGCCATGCCGTCGAACAGGCTGACCTCGAGCTTCGCCCCCTCGCCGGTGATGCCCCGGGCGATCAGCGCCTCCAGCACCGCGGCGTGGGCCGCCATGCCGCAGGCGATGTCGCAGACCGACACCCCGACCCGGCCGGGACCGGCCGGGTGCCCGGTGATCTCGGCCAGGCCGCTCTCGGCCTGGACCAGGAGGTCGTAGGCCTTCATGTCGGAGTAGGAATGGCCCGAGCCGTAGCCGGTGACGTCGACCGTGATGAGCCGCGGATAGCGCGCCCGCAAGCTCTCCGAGCCGAACCCGGCCCGCGCCGCGGCGCCGGGGGCCAGATTCTGGATGAACACGTCGGCCTTGGCCAGCACCGCGTGGAGGAGCCGGGCATCGCCCGGCTCCTTGATGTCGGCGACCAGGCTCTCCTTGCCGCGGTTGAGCCAGACGAAGTAGCTCGCCAGGCCGTTGACCGCGGCGTCGTAGCCGCGGGCGAAGTCGCCCTCCGGCCGCTCGATCTTGATGACGCGGGCGCCCGCGTCGGCGAGGCGCGAGGAGCAGTAGGGGGCTGCCACCGCCTGCTCCAGCGCCACCACGGTCAGGCCCTTGAGCGGCAGGACCCCATTTCCCACTGCCCCGCTCCCCGTCGCCATGATCGTCAGACCCCGTGCTTGATCGCGATCATCTTCATCGAGCCGAAGCCGTAGAGCGCCTCGAAGCCCTTCTCGCGGCCGTGCCCTGAGCCCTTCACGCCGCCGAAGGGCAGTTCGACGCCGCCGCCCGCGCCGTAATTGTTGACGAAGACCTGGCCCGACTTGATGCCCTTCGACAGGCGCAGGGCCTTGCCGAGATCCTGGGTCCAGATGCCGGCGGCCAGCCCGTACTCGGTGCCGTTGGCGACCCTCAAGGCCTCGGCCTCGTCGCGCACCCGGATCGCCACCAGGACGGGCCCGAAGATCTCTTCCTGGGCGAGGCGGTGGTCGGGCGGCACGTCGCCGATCAGGGTCGGACGGACGTAGTAGCCCTCGCCCGGGACGTTGGTGCCGAGTTCCCCCTCGGCCAGGATGGTCAGGCCGTCGCGGCGGGCGAGGTCGATGTAGCTCTGCACCCGCTCGCACTGCTTGGCGTTGACCACGGGGCCGAGGTCGAGGTCCTGCTCGCCCGAACCGACGCGCAGGTCCTTGAAGCGCTTCGCGAGATCGGCGGTGAAGCTGTCGTAGATCGCGTCCTCGATCACCACGCGGGAGCCGGCCGAGCAGGTCTGGCCGGCATTCTGGGTGATCGCCTTGACGATGACGTTGCCGGCCTCCGAGAGATCCGCGTCGGCGAAGACCACCTGGGGCGACTTGCCGCCGAGCTCGAGCGTCACCGGGATCGTGTTCTTGGCCGCCGCCGTCTGGATCAGGGTTCCGACCTCGCGCGAGCCGGTGAAGCTGATGTGGTGGATGCCCTTGTGGGAGGCGAGCGCCGCGCCCGCCTCCTCGCCCAAGCCCGTCACCACGTTGAGGCTGCCGGCCGGGAAGCCGGCCTCGGCCGCGAGCTTGGCGAGGTGCAGCGCCGAGAGCGAGGTGTCCTCGGCGGGTTTCAGCACGACCGCGTTGCCCATGGCGAGCGCAGGCGCCACCGAGCGGCCGGTCATCTGGAGGGGGTAGTTCCACGGCACGATCACGCCGACGACGCCGTGCGGCTCGTAGACGGTCATGACGGTGAAGCCGTTCTGGAACGGGATCGTGTCGCCGTGCACCTTGTCGGCGGCGCCGCCGTAATACTCGAAGTAGCGGGCGCAGACCTGGGCGTCGTTGCGGGCGAGCGTCATCGGCTTGCCGACGTCCTCGCTCTCCATCTTGGCCAGGATCTCGGCGTCGCGGCGGATCAGCTCGGCGAGCTTCAGCAGCAGCCGGCCGCGGGAGGCGGCGTCGAGCCGGCCCCACTCGCCGTCCATGGCGGCCTGGCCGGCCTTGACGGCGGCGTCGATCTCGGCCGCGCCGCCACGGGCGATGCGGGCCATCTCCTGGCCGTGCGACGGGTTGAGTACCGGCAGGCTCGCCTCGCTGCCGGTCCAGGTGCCGCCGATGAAGTGCTGGTGGGCGTTCATGCTTCAACCTCCCGTGGCGGCCGGCCGCCCTGACGGCGGCCGGCCAGCTCTTGGGCGCGGTGTTACCGCGCCGGGAGGTCGTAATCCAATATCATCGACGGGTACCCGCGATAGAATCGCGATATGGCGCCGGGCATCCCCGATCGTGCGGGAGGGACGTGGAGCGCCATGGCGATCGCTGTCGCCGCACGCCGGGTTGCCGAGGCGGGGCGGATGCGCGGCGCGCCCCGTCCCCGCTTCGGTCCGCCGTCCTTTACCGGCCGCCGCCGCTGTTGCTGCTGCCCTGCGGCACCGCCCGCTCCGGCTGGCCGGCATTGCCGCCGGCGGCCGAGTTGCCGGTGATGGTCGAGGCGCCGGTCGGTCCGGGCGCCACAACGCCGCCGGTGCGGCCGCCGGTGTTGTTCTGCGTCGGCGCGACGGTGCCGGTGGTGGCAGGCGCCGTGCCCATCGTGCCGGGGGCGGTGGAGGGGGCGGCGGTCTGGGCCGACGCCGCGCCGGCGACGAGAAGGCCGGCGGCGAGTCCTGCGAGAATCGAACGCATGCTGCTCTCCTGTCGGATCCCGAATTCGCTAGATCCTGGACCCGATAACGCGCGCGATCTGATCCGGTTCGACTGTCGTCAACTGTGATGCGCGATGACGCGGCGCAGCATCGCGCAGCATTCCTCCAGATCGGCGCGGCCGATCGACTCGTCGGGGCGGTGCGCCTCGGCGATGCGGCCGGGGCCGCAGATGATCGACGGGATGCCGGCGGCCTGGAACAGCCCGGCCTCGGTGCCGTAGCTCACCGCCCCGAGCGCCGCCCGGCCGGACCAGGCCTCGGCGAGGCTCCGCAGGGGCGCGTCGTCGGGCAGGTCGAGGGCGGGGTAGAGCGACAGCACCTCGCTCTCGACCGCGACCATGCGCCCGGCCGCCTGCAGCGGCGCCACGAGGTCACCGATGTCGGCCTGGAGCGCGTCGTGGATCGTCATCGGGTCGGTGCCCGGCACGGCGCGGGCCTCCCACTCCACCCGGCAGGTGTCGGGCACGACGTTGACCCCGGTGCCGCCGGCGATGACACCGACCTGGAGCGTCGAGGCGGCCGGCTCGAACAGCGGGTGGAACGGACCCCGGCGGGCAAGGCCCTCGTGCAGGCCGCGCACCAGCCCGACGATGTCGGCGGCGAGATGCACGGCGTTGTCGGCGAGGTCGGGGCGCGAGGAATGGCCGGCCCGGCCGCGCACGGTGAGGCGCCCGGCGACCTTGCCCTTGTGGCGCAGGACCGGGCGCATCTCGGACGGCTCGCCGACGAGGCAGGCGGTGGGGGGTGCGCAGAGCTCGGGCAGCCGCGCGATCATGTGGCGGACGCCGACGCAGCCGACCTCCTCGTCGTAGGACAGGGCGAGGTGGATCGGCCGGGCGAGCCGTGGCCGCACCATCTCGGGCACCAACGCCAGCAGGCAGGCGACGAAGCCCTTCATGTCGACCGCGCCCCGCCCGACCAGGCGGTCCCCGATCGAGCGCAAGGCGAAGGGATCGCCGCTCCAGCCCTCGCCGGCCGGCACCACGTCGAGGTGGCCCGACAGGACGATGCCGGGCACGTCGCGCGGCCCGATCGTCGCGAACAGGTTGGCGCGGTCGCCCTCCGGCCCCGGCAGCACCGTCGCCTCGACGCCGTGGCGGGCGAGACGGTCGCGCACCCAGTTCACGATCGCGCCGTTGGGCGTGCGGCAGACGGACGGGAACGCGACGAGGTCGGAGAGCAGGGCGGCGGCGTCGGACATGGGTGGTCTCGGGGGCGGTCTCGGGCGGGGCTTTGGCGGAGCATAGCCCGGGCGGGCGGGCGCTCCCCGGTCGAAGCGGGGCTCGCGGCGGCAGAACCTGCGGCGGGAGACGCCCGGCGCGGCAGGAAACCGCCGTCGCTCCGGAGGGGGCGACTCCGGGCGACGATTCCGGTCACCGACGATCCGGTGAGCGTCCCGATCCGGAGCAAGGTCGGTCCGGGATCAGATGCCGACGATCACGGCCCGGGGATCTTCACGAGCGTCACGACGGCGCCCAACATGGCGGCGCCGGCCGTGAACGCCGCGAAGATGGCGGTGTACGGGGCGATCGTCGCGTCGCGCGCCAGCTTCCGGCCCTCGGCGGACGGCTTCAGCCCTCCTTCGAGACCGCTACGCGGCACCTCAGGATGAGGGCGTGGGTGGGAAAGAAGGACGTTCCGCGGCACCGCCCTCGCAGGTCGACGGGCTCTCATCGGTCGGCGGGCCGCTCGCCCACCATCACACCGAATGAGGAGCACAGGCCGGCCCGTCGATGAGAGATCGGACGCGGCGCCGGGCGCGATCCCCGCCCGCCCGTCATTTCTGCCGCCCCGCCCCGTCAAACCCGCACCCCGCGCGGGCCTGCGGGGCCAGATCGGCAAAATATCCCGCCGTCCTCCGCGCATGGTCGGGGCCCAGCCGCCCGGAGCCCCGAGACCCATGCGCCCCAATTCCCTGATCGAGCTCGACCGCGACCACCTCATCCACCCGGTGATCTCGTGGAAGGGTCACGAGGCGCGCGGCGCCACGGTGCTGCAATCGGCGCAAGGCGCGTACCTCACCGATGCGGAAGGCCACACCCTGCTCGACGGGTTCTCGGGCCTGTGGTGCGTCAATGTCGGGTACGGCCACGAGTCGATCGTCGAGGCGGCGGCCGAGCAGATGCGGCGGCTGCCCTACGCCACCGGCTACTTCCACTTCTCGAGCGAGCCGGCGATCCGCCTCGCCGCCCGCCTCGCCGAGCTGGCGCCGGGCGACCTCAACCACGTCTATTTCACGCTGGGCGGCTCGGACGCGGTCGATTCGGCGGTGCGGTTCATCCGCTATTACCACAACGTCACCGGCCGGCCGGCGAAGAAGCACATGATCGCCCTGGAGCGGGGCTATCACGGCTCCTCGACCATCGGCGCCGGGCTGACCGCGATTCCCGCCTTCCACGACGGCTTCGACGCGCCGACGCAGCTCCAGCACCACATCCCCTCGCCCTATCCCTACCGCAACCCGGCCGGCGACTCGGACGAGGCGGTGATCGCCGCATCGGTCGCGGCGCTGAAGGCCAAGGTCGAGGAACTGGGCCAGGACAACGTCGCGGCGTTCTTCGCCGAGCCGATCCAGGGCTCGGGCGGGGTGATCGTGCCGCCGGACGGCTGGTTGAAGGCGATGCGCGAGACGGCGCGCGAGCTCGACATCCTGTTCGTCGCCGACGAGGTCATCACCGGCTTCGGCCGCACCGGCCCGCTCTTCGGCTGCGAGCATGACGGCGTGGTGCCGGACCTGATGACCACCGCCAAGGGCCTGACCTCGGGCTACAGCCCGATGGGCGCGGTGCTGATGTCCGACCGGATCTACCGCGCCATCGCCGACCACGCCCCGGCGAACAAGCCGATCGGCCACGGCTTCACCTACTCGGCCCACCCGGTCAGCGCCGCGGTCGGCCTGGAAGTGCTGCGGCTCTACACCGAGGGCGGCATCCTGGAGAACGGCCGGCGCGCCGGCGAACGCTTCACCGCGGGCCTCCGCCGCCTCGCCGATCACCCCCTCGTCGGCGACGTGCGGGTGCGCGGCCTGCTCGCCGGCGTCGAGATCGTCACGAATAAGGCCAAGCGCACCAAGCCGTCACCGGACCTCGGCATCTCCGGCCATCTCGCCCGGTTCGGCTACAGGAACGGCGTGATCTTCCGGGCCTTCGCCGACGACATCGTCGGCTTCGCTCCGCCGCTCTGCTGCACGGACGAGGACATCGACACCCTGCTCGCCCGCTTCGAGCGGACGCTGAACGACGTCCTCGACGTCGCCGACGTGCGCGCCGCGCTGGCGTGAGAAGGCTTCTCGCTATGACGACCAAGAACCGCCACTACCGCATCGCGGTGATCCCCGGCGACGGCATCGGCAAGGAGGTTGTGCCGGAGGGCGTCCGCATCCTGGAGGCCGCCGCGGACAAGTTCGGCTTCCGTCTCGACCTGGAGCACCACGCCTTCGGCTCGTGCGACTACTACGCCGCGCACGGCACGATGCTGCCGGCGAGCTGGAAGGAGCTGCTGACTCCCACCGACGCGATCTTCTTCGGCGCCGTCGGCTGGCCGGCGACGGTGCCGGACCACGTCTCGCTCTGGGGCTCGCTGCTCCAGTTCCGGCGCGAGTTCGACCAGTACGTCAACCTGCGCCCGGTCCGGCTGATGCCGGGCGTGCCCTGCCCGCTCGCCGGCCGCGAGCCCGGCGACATCGACTTCTACGTCGTGCGCGAGAACACCGAGGGCGAGTACTCGTCCGTCGGCGGCACGATGTATCCGGGCACCGAGCGGGAGATCGTGATCCAGGAGACGGTGATGAGCCGCCACGGCGTCGACCGGATCCTGAAATTCGCCTTCGACCTCGCGCAATCGCGTCCGAAGAAGCACCTGACCTCGGCCACCAAGTCGAACGGCATCGCCATCACGATGCCGTACTGGGATCAGCGCGTCGAGGCGATGGGCGAGCGCTATCCGGAGGTGCGGCGCGACAAGTACCACATCGACATCCTGACGGCGCACTTCGTGCTCAACCCCGACCGGTTCGACGTGGTGGTGGGGTCCAACCTCTTCGGCGACATCCTGTCGGATCTCGGGCCCGCCTGCACCGGCACGATCGGCATCGCGCCGTCGGCCAACATCAACCCGGAGGGGCGCTTCCCCTCGCTGTTCGAGCCGGTCCACGGCTCGGCGCCGGACATCGCGGGCCAGGGCATCGCCAACCCGGTCGGCCAGATCTGGACCGCCGCGATGATGCTGGAGCATCTGGGAGAGGTGGAGGCGGCAAGCGCCATTGTGGCGGCGATCGAGGCGGCTCTGCGGGATCCGGCCTCGCGCACCCGCGACCTCAAGGGCACGGCGAGCACCCGCGACGCGGGAGAGGCGGTGCTGCGGGCGTTCGTGGTGGGGTGAGGCGTGGGGCGGGCCGGAAGCGTGAGGTGTCCCGGACCGCCCCGAAAGGTAGATCTGTATGACATCGTCACACAGCATGATACGGTGAGGTGCCTAGCGAGGTGCCTTGATGAGACGCAGCAAGCCGGTCACCGTCACTCTGGCCGAGATGCAGGAAAAGGTCGAGGCGCGGGTCCGATCGGGTGCCTACGCATCGGTCAGCGAAGTCGTGAGGGCAGGTTTGCGCGCTCTCGACCGGGAAGAAGCAGCGCTCGACACCGTGCTCCGCCAGAAGGTGCAAGAGGCTCTGAACGATCCGAGCCCCCCCATTCCTGCCGACCAGGTGTTCGAGGAACTGCGTGCGTATCACGCAGAGCGCCTGAAGACCGCCGGCCGTGACGCGTGAGATCGTCTTCCACCGCCTCGCTCGTGCTGACCTGTTCGATATCTACGACTACATTGAACGGCAGAGCGGCTCGGCGCGAGCGAGCACGTATCTCGGTCGTATCGAGACGGCCTGCAACGGCCTCAAAGATTTTCCCGAGAAGGGAACGCCGCGCAATGACATTGCGGTCGGAGTGCGAACCTGGCGATCGAGCGCAGGATCCTGATCGTCTACCGCCTGCCACAAGGGCAGGTGGAGATTCCGCGAGTCCTTTATGCCGGACGCGATTTCCAAGCCGACCAGTTGCCTCACTGAGTATCTACCTCCCGATTGAGGTGGAACCATTGCGGGCGGAATCAGACAGAAGCGTCTCTCGGCAGCACGACAGGGGACAGGCGACGCCTCCTGCCGTTGCTTGATCCAGCCCGCTCAGTCGGCGGATTGCGAGAGGCCGAACCGCTCATCCACCCAACCGGTCACCCCACCGATCATCACCTTCACGGGCAATCCGAGTTCGGCTAGGTGCAGGGCGGCCTTGTCGGCGCCGTTGCAATGGGGACCGGCGCAGTAGACCACGAACAGCGTGCCGGCGGGCCACTCGGCCATGCGCCGGGGCGTCATCTTGCCCCGCGGCAGGTTGAGGGCGCCGGGGAGGTGGCCCTTCGCGAACAGGGACGGCCCGCGCACGTCGAGGAGCACGAAGCCGGGCTCGGGGCTGGCGAAGGCGGCGTGCACGTCGGCGCAGTCGGTCTCCAGGCTCAGGCGGCGGGCGTAATGCGCCGCGACCTCGGCGGCGGGGGCAGGGGGAACGGCGGTGACCGGGTTCGATATGACGGCTTCGCTTTCCTCTCGACCGCCCTATCCTGCCCTCTCCGCCGCAGGCCCGCGCCCGGGCCGCCTGCCGTTCTGCGTCGAGATCGTGCCAAACCGTCCCGCCTTGCCGAGCCCCGCCCCATCGAGCGCCGCCTTCCCGAGCAGCCCGTCCGGCCCGCGCGTCGCGGTGCTGGCCTATGACGGGCTGTGCACCTTCGAGTTCGGCGTCGCCTACGAGGTGTTCGGGCTGCCCCGGCCGGAAGCCGGGCCCGGCTGGTACCGCTACGCGGTCTGCGCGGCGGAGCCCGGGCCGTTGCGCGCCGGCGGCGGTCTCAGCCTCGCGGTCGAGGGCGGGCTCGAGGTGCTGGGGCAAGCCGACCTGATCGTGGTGCCGGGCTGGCGGGCGATCGATGCACCCGTCCCGCCGGGCCTCGTGCGGGCGCTCACCGACGCCCACGCCCGCGGTGCCCGGCTGATGTCGCTGTGCTCAGGGGTCGCGGTGCTGGCCGCGACCGGGCTCCTCGACGGGCGCCGGGCCACCACCCACTGGCGCTACGCCGGGGCGATCGCCGCGCGCCACCCCGCCGTCGCCCTCGATCCCCGCGTGCTCTACGTCGACGAGGGCCGGATCCTCACCGCCGCCGGCAGCGCCGCCGGCATCGACCTGTGCCTGCACGTCGTGCGCGGCGATTTCGGGCCGGACCTCGCCAATGCCGTGGCGCGCCGCCTCGTCGTGCCGCCGCACCGGGAGGGCGGGCAGGCCCAGTTCATCGAGGCGCCGGTGCTGCGCGCCCGCGAGGCGGCCCGGCTCGGGCCGGTGATCGAGGCGATGCGGGCGGGCCTGCACGAGGACCGGCCGCTCGCCGCCCTGGCCCGCCTCGCCGGCATGAGCCTGCGCACCTTCCAGCGCCGGTTCATCGCCGCGACCGGCCTGCCGCCGGGGGAGTGGATCATCGCCGAGCGGCTGCGCCTCGCCCGGGAGATGCTGGAGCGGCCGGGACCCGTGTCCCTCGCCGAGATCGCCGAGGCGAGCGGCTTTCGCAACCCGGCCGGCCTGCGCCACCATTTCCGCAGCCGCCTCGGCACCAGCCCGGCGGCCTACCGCCGGAGCTTCGCCGGGCGCAGTCCCTAACCCGCCGGCGCCGTGCTGCGGCGGCGCTGCCCGATCGCGCTCGCCAGCATGTGCGAGAGCTGCTCGGCCGAGTACGGCTTGTGCAGCAGCGGGAAACCGTGGGAGCCCTCCTGCGCCAGGACGTGGCTGTAGCCGGAGGTGAGGATCACCGGCAGGCCGGGATGGCGGCGGCGCAAGGTCTTGCCGAGCTCGATACCGCCCATGCCGGGCATCACCACGTCGGAGAACACCGCGTCGTAGGCGCTGTCCTGCGCCAGCACGTCGAGGGCGGCCTCGGCGTTGGTGACCCAGGTGGCGACGTAGCCGAGGTCGTTGAGGATCTGCGCGGCGAAGCGGCCGACCCCGACATTGTCCTCGACGAGGAGCACCCGCTGGCCGGCCCGGGCCGGCGCCAGGCCCTCGTCCGCCGGCGCCGGCCGGCCGGTCTCGGCGGGTGCCGCCACCTCGGGCAGGTAGAGGATGAAGGTGGAACCTTCTCCCGGCCGGCTCGTCACGTCGACGTCGCCGCCCGACTGCTTGGCGAAGCCGAAGACCTGGCTCAACCCCAAGCCCGTGCCCTTGCCGACCTCCTTGGTGGTGAAGAACGGCTCGAAGATCTTCTCGATCACCGCCGGCGTCATGCCGGCGCCGGTATCGGTGAGCGAGATCGCCGCGAACGGGCCTCGTGCCGCGGCGTGGCCGCGGATCTCGGGCTTGTCCGCCCCGCACGTCACGCGAAGGGTCAGCGTCCCTTCCCCCTCCATGGCGTCGCGGGCGTTGACCGCCATGTTGATGAGCGCCGTCTCGAACTGGCTCAGGTCCGCGCGCACGAAGCACGGCTCGTCGGGGCTTTCCGTCACCACACGGATGCGCGCCCCGGTGACGGTGTCGAGCATGTCGGCCACGCCCTGGAGCCGGGCGACGACGTCGAACACCTCCGGCGCCAGCGCCTGGCGGCGGGCGAAGGCGAGGAGCTGCCCGGTGAGCTTGGCGGCCCGGTCGACCGTGTCGGAGACCGCGTCGAGGTAGCGGCGCTTGCGCGCCTCCGGCAGCTCGGGACGGCGCAGGAAGTCCACCGACGAGCGGATGATGGTCAGGAGGTTGTTGAAGTCGTGCGCGACACCACCCGTCAGCTGGCCCACCACCTCCATCTTCTGCGACTGGCGCAGCGCCTCCTCGGCCTGGACGAGGCGCTGCGCGCGCTCGCGCTGCTCGGTGACGTCGCGGGCGACGCAGTACAGGTTGCCCTCGAACGGCACCGCCCGCCACGACAGGGTGCGGTAGCCGCCGTCCCGGGTGCGGAAGCGGTTCTCGAACGAGGTCGTCGGCGCGCCGGTGCCGAGGTGGCGGATCTCGGACCGGGTCCGGTCCTGGTCCTCCGGGTGCTCGAGCCAGGCGGAGGTGCGGCCCACCACCTCCTCGGGCTGCCAGCCGAGGATCGCCGTCCAGGCCGGGTTGACGCTGAGCCAGACGCCGTCGGCATCGGCCACGCCCAGCATGTCGCGGCTCACCTGCCAGATCCGGTCGCGCTCGGCGGTGCGGGCCGCGACCCGGCGCTCCAGGGTCTCGTTGAGGCCGCGCAGGGCCTCCTCGAGCCGGCGCCGGGCGGTGATGTCGTTGAACAGGATCGCGACGTGGCGCGCCTCCGGCGGATCGACCCGGAAGGCGTAGACCTCGTACCAGCGATCGCCGAGCGCTTTCGCCGGCTGGACGAAGCGCGCCGGCTCGCCGGTCAGCGCCACCCGGCCGTAGAGGTCGAACCAGTGCTGCTCGTGGGTGGGGGACAAGTCGCGCATCCAGCGCCCGACCGCGTCGTCGAGGCCGGTATGGCGCGCGAAGGCCGGGTTCACCTCCAGGAAGCGGTAATCCTCGGCCCGTCCCTCCGCGGCAAAGCGCAGGGCGATGACGCAGAAGCCGGCATCGATCGCCTCGAACAGCGTGCGGTAGCGCGTCTCGCTGCGCCGCAGCGCCTCCTCGGCCTCGCGCCGGCCGGTGATGTCGATGATGAACTCGAAGCCGGTGCCATCCTCGAGGCGGGTGGCCGCGCACAGGCCCCAGAACCGCGAGCCGTCCTTGCGCAGGTATTCCCGCTCGGTCGAATCCGAGCGGCCCCGCGCCTGGAGCTCGGCGATGACGCGCCGGGACATCGCCTGCCATTCCGGCGGCACCAGGGTGGCGCCGGTGAGCCGGCCCCGGGCCAGATCCTCGCGGCTGTAGCCGCTCATCGCCAGGAAGGTGTCGTTGGCCTCCAGCACCCGGCCGGCCATGTCGAAGACGATCGCCCCGACGGTCTCGATGTCGAGCGCGGTGCGCAGGCGCGGATCCGCCAGGACGCCACCCTCCTCCCGCAGCCGTCCGGCCCGGGCCAGGGCCGCCTCGGCCTCGGCCCGCGCCTGCTCCGCCTCTGCCAGGGCGGCGCGCAGCCGCGCGTTCTCCGCGACGAGGTCCGGGCCGTCTCCGGGATCCGCCATTCCTCTCCCATCCGCATCGGGGCCGCGCGCTCCCGCGCCTTTGCCCAATCCCTGCCGCCCATATAGCGGAGGCGGGTGCCCCGTCTCCACCCTGTCGCCCCGCGACCATCGGCCGGGCCCGCATTGCGACGGGGCGGCGAAGGACGCATAATGGGGACCGGAGGCGTGCGTGACGATCCCACCGACCCGTTGCAGCAATGCGGCCCTGCGCCGGGCGACGCGCAGCGTCGGGCAGCTCTACGACGACGCCCTGGCGCCGAGCGGCCTGCGCACGACGCAGTTCGGCCTGCTCGGCACGATCCGCCGCCTCGGCAGCCCGACCATGGGGGAACTCGCCGACGCGATGGTGATGGACCTCTCGGGCCTCGCCCACACCCTGAAGCCCCTGACCCGCGACGGCTACGTCAGCGTGGTGCCGGACCCGCGCGACCGCCGGGCGCGGCGCATCTCCCTGACGCCGTCCGGCACCGCCAAGCTCGCCGAGGCGACGCCGCTGTGGCGCGCTGCGCAAGCCCGCTTCGACGCCGCGTTCGGGCCCGAGCAGGCCGATCTCCTGCGCGACCTCCTGTACCGGCTGGCCCTGCCGGATTTCCGCGAGGCGTTCGCGGCCGCGCCGGCGGAGGCTCTCAGGGCATCCGCGTCCGGCGCAGCTCCGACGGCGTGACCCCGAACAGGCGCTTGAACTTGTCCGTGAACCGCGACTGCGAGAGGTAGCCGCACCGCTCCGCGATCCGCCCGACCGGCTCCATCGTCGTCTGCACCAGATGGAGGCCGTGACCGAGGCGGGCGCGCTCGACGACGGCCTTGATGCTCGTATCCTCCGCCTTGATGCGGCGGCGCAGCGTCGCCTGGCTGACCGCCAGCTTCGAGGCGATCTGCTCGACGGTCCAGTCGTCCGCGACGTTCGCGGACACGATCCGGTGGATCTGGTGCGACAGGCTGTCCCGCCCGGCGATGCAGTCCACGTCCTCGTGGCCGGCGAGGTAGAGCGCGCCGAGGAGTTCCTGCCGGCGGAAATGCCAGAGTTCCGGCCGGGCGTAGCTCGACCATTCGATGAACTGGGTCAGGGTGCGCGCGAGGTCGCGGTCGATCGCCCCCTGGACGAGGCGGGGCTCCTTGCGTCCCCGGGTCCGGAACTGGTCGAAGTCGGAATGCTCGAACTCGATCAGCAGCGCCAGGTACTCCTCCCCCGGGATGTTGCGCATGTCGATGGTGGCGATGTTGGGCAGGAAAATGAAGCTCTGCACCGGACAGACGATCTCACCCTTGCTGCCGAGTTCCTTGACCCCGACCAGGACGCAGATCAACAGCGGCTTGGCGATCGGCGCATTCAGGATGCATTGCTCCTTGAACGACGAGTAGACCGAGAATGGACGCGGCTGATCGGCGTTGATCGCCTGCCTCATCGCGGCAATCAACTCCTGCACGTCACGACAGGCCGTCACGCCCTTCTCCCATGGATCGCTTACGGGGGCAGTGTCGCCAAGCATATCGGCCCTCTCGCCGTCCGGCGAGAGGGCCTTCACCCAGGGTCAGCGGGCGTTCGCCGGTCGGGCGCGCCGCCGGAGATCCCGTAGCCGGAGCGTCACGCCGCCTGCAGCACCGGAGCGGCCACCTCGACCGGCTTGCGCCGCGCGGCGTCGACGATCGCCGCGACCTCGCGGATGCTCGCCGCGGCCACGATGTCGGAGACCGACAGCGCGAGCTTCCGCTTCGCGGTCGCGAACTCGGTCTCCAGCGTCGCGGTGAACTGCACGATGCCGAGCGAGGCGAGGCCGCATTCCTCGAGGCTCCAGTCCGGCCTCGCCTCCAGGCCCGAGGTCCGGCCCACGATCTCGAGGATCGTCGCCAGGGTGTCCCGCTCCGGCCGGGCCGCCGGGTTCTGTCCCTTCAGCAGCCGGACGGCGCCGCCGAGGCCGCGCCGCACGACCCCGTCGAGCGGCTGCACCGCCTTGCCGAAGATCACCACCAGGCCGACGACGTAGAAGTACTCGTACCACTCGACCGGCAGCGGCTGCGGGCTGAACCAGTAGAAGTCCTTGCGGTAGCTCCACCAGTTCCACCAGTCGCCGTGGCGCGTGAGCGCGTAGTACCACTGCCCGACCATCTGATGGAACAGGAAGCAGGCATACGCGGTCGGGGCCAGGGTCAGGGCGATCGGGTTCGAGCGCAGGATCCGGGCGGTGAGGCCGCGGCCGGTGCTGAGCGCGAGGAGCCAGACGAGGGTGACCGGCGCCCAGAGGCGCGAATTCACCTCATCCCAGATCCGGTTGACGATGCCCGGATCCATGAAGCTGTCGGCCGCGGCCGGACGCAGGAAGAACGTGTCGAGGGACGCCCGGGCCATGCTCGATCCCATGCTCGGCCCGTGCGGGATGTAGCCCTGCGCCACGTGGGCGACGCTGAACAGGACGATGGCGACGGTGATCGCATCGGCGACCCAGCCCCAGAGATGGGCGCGGGCCTGGGCGGCGGGCCGCACCGCGTCGCAGATGAACGCCACGCACACGCCGCCGACGAAGTAGATCATCCAGAACGGGGCGAACAGGTAGAAGCCGAGCATGACGGCGTTATCGCGGTCGGCCGCCTGCATCTGCGCCGCGCTCGGGGCGATCCTCTGCCCGCTTGCCTGGTCGACGAACGGGTAGCCGACGGCGTCGGCCGCGTAGCCGTACCAGAAGCCCAAGAGCACGACGACGTTGGCCAGTGCCACGAGGCCGGTCAGCAGCATCAGCTGCCCGGTCCTGCCCCGCCTGCGGTACAGCGCGTTGTACAGGAAGGGGAAGACGGTCAGGCACTGGAAGTACATCGAGATGAACCACAGATAGAATCCGAGGAACCACGATGCGCCCCACAGCGGCGTCGCCGATAACCCGGTCAGGTAGATCGCCAGCGTCGAGACGAGGTTGGCGCCCCACGAGTTCAGCACGGAGCCCTGCAGGAGCGGCGTCCCCTCGCAGAAGGTCCGGGCCGCGTCGCCCGGCAGGGCGTTCCAGTGGAAGACGCTCGAGAACATGCCGGGCTGGCAGTTCGGGAGCACGTTGACGAGGGCCAGCAGGACGGCGAGCGCGTAGAGCGGGTACATCGCCAGGATGCGCGCGCGGAAGAACGCGGTCTTGCTCTCGATGGGGGGCGGCATGAACGCGGCCAGGGAGAATCCGGCCACGACGAAGAACGCGTGGACGTGCCAGGGGAACTGCCGAAGGTTGGCGAAGGCGCCCCAGGACTGGTCCGAGCCGATATGCATGAACATGACGTAGCAGGCGAGCAGGAAGCGCAGCCCCGCGAGCGTCGACCAGTCGATGGCCGGGGCGGGAGGCGAGACGGGGTCCCGCGCCGCCGGTGCCGCGCCCGCCGCCCGGGCCGCCGGCAGGCCCAGCACCTCGGCGAGCCCGTTGCGGATGTACTTCCGGCTCGCGGTCTTCGGCAGCTGCTCGTCCTCCACCAGCGCCCAATGCGTCGGCACCTTGAAGGCCGCGAGGGACTGGCCCCGCAGGAGATCGCGCAGCTCCCGGACCAGCTCGGCCTGCGTGACCTTGCCGGCCGCGGGCGAGGCCAGGACGACGGCGCAGCCGACCTCCTCGCCGTAGAGTTCCGAGGGCACCGGGAAGCACAGGGCGGTGGCGACCCAGGGGTGCTGCGTCAGCGCCGCCTCGACCTCGAACGGCGAGACCTGCTCGCCGCCGCGCTTGATGAGCTCCTTGATCCGCCCCCGCAGCGACAGCGTCCCGGCGCGGTCGAGCTCGCCGAGATCGCCGGTCAGGAGCCAGGTCTCGAAGCCGTTGCCCTCGTGCGTGCGCATCAGGAACCGCGTCTGCCGGTTGGCGGCGGGGTTGTCGGCGTAGCCCGAGAACACCGTCGGCCCCGAGATGGCGACCTCGCCGGTGGCGCCGAACGGGAGCGGGCGCAGGGTGACCGGATCGACCACGGCCATCGAGGCGACGACCGGGACGCCGACGGCCTCGGGCTTCTGGTGCCAGGCCCCGCCGGTCCGCGGCGGCTGGGCGATCGGCATCTGCTCCGACATGCTGTAGGTGGCGACCACCTCGCAGCCGAGGGTGGCCTCGAGGACCGTCCGGTCGGCCTCCTTGAGGGCGGCCGCGCCCGAGCGGACGAAGCGCAGGCCGTGGCCGCGCCACCGGCCGGCCGCGTCGAGGAACTCGTCGCGGTTGTCGGCGAGGTAGCGGACGGTCGCGTTGTGGATGGTCGGGACGGCCGAGTACCAGGTCGGCCGCGGCTCGGAGCGCGACAGTGCCTCGACCATGCCGCGCGGGGTGTACGGGCCGTCGCAGGTGATCGACGCGCCGACCGCGACGCTGCACAGGATCGACGCGCTCAAGCCCCCGATATGGTCGAGCGGCATGACGCTGTAGGTCACGTCCGAGGCCGTGATGCCGAGGCCGTCGGCCAGGATGGCGGCGTTGAGCACCACGTCCCGCTGGCGCAGGGGGACGAGCTTGGGCACCGAGGTGCTGCCCGAGGTGCGCAGCAGCACGCAGACCGCGTCCGGCGCGGCCGCCAGGGCCGGCCGGCCGCCGTCATCCTCCCGCGACTCGGGGTAGTGGAACAATCCCGGCAGCGGGCCCGCGGCGGCGGCGCGGTGCAGGCTCGCCCGGCCGTCGCGCGCGTAGCGGGCGAAGGCCGCACGCGCCCCCGGGGCCGCGACGCCGTCGAACTGCACGATGTGGCGCACGCCGTACTGCTCGAGGGCCTGGAGGGCGTCGGCCTCGCTCAGTCCCGCCGGGAACGGGACGGCACAGGTCTGCGCGGCGATCGACAGGAAGGCGGCGGCCGCGGTGGCGTTGCCGCCCGGAGGGGCGAGATAGGCCACGACCTCGCCGGCCCGCACGCCGAGGCGCCGCAGGTCGCCGTCTCCGCCGGGCCGGCAGAACGCGAGGAGCTGGCCGTAGGTCGTGTACGGGGCGGCGGCGGTCTCGCGCGCGTGCCGCAGGAGCGGCGCCTCGGCCGGCTGTGCCGCGAGGAGGCCGAGGATCGTGTCGGGCAGCCCGTGCGTGTCGCTGCGGACCGCGGCGATCTGCACGTCCTCCGCCATCGACCGGAGGCTCCGCGCGCTCGAGGCCTGCCAGCCGTCGCGGCCCGGTACCGGGCGCGCCCGCCGCGTCGCGTCCTCTCCCCGGAGGCAGCACCGGACGATATCGGCCGTCTCGGCATCCTCGGGGCGGAGCCGGGCGATCTCGTGCCCGCCGGCCAGGTAGAGGACGGTCGTCGTGTCCGGGTTGGAGGCCAGGGCGAGCGCCTCCGACCACGGCTTGTACTCGTCGCTGCGCCCGATGAGATGGACGACCTGCGAGGACGCGAACCCGGAGGGGCCCGCCCCCAGGCCGGCCCGCGCGCGCAGCTCGGCGACGGTGGCGGGTGCGCCCGCGCAGGCGATCACCACCCCGTCGAAGAGCCGGTGCTCGCGGAACAGGTGCGCGTAATCCCGGCCGGCATGCTCGGCCAGCGCGGCGGCCAGGGCGTCGTCGAAGGGCAGGCCGTTGACCAGGCTCGCGACGAGGCCGCCCTGGCTGAAGCCGTAGATGCCGTCGAAGGGACCGTGCGCCTCGATCGCCTCCAGCACGGTGCGGACCGCCTCGCACAGCGCGCGGCGCAGAGCGCGGCCGTCGCAGTCGCCGCTCCCCGCCGGCGGCAGCCAGGAATGCCACGGCCCGGCGACCCATTCCGCGAGCGCCGCGACGCCCGGTCCCGGGCCTTCGGCAAGCCGGGGCCCGTCGAGGTAGGTGATCGCGAAGTCAGAGCCTGCCAGGCCGAGATTGTGCAATTGCAGCTCCGTGACGGCGCTGCTGCTCCCCTGTCCGTGCAGTGCGAGAATTTTCGCTTTCAATGGAAATATGTTTTCCATTTTTCCAACTCCAAAATTATAAAACTCAAGACAAAAAATCACGCAACACGGCGTTCAAGCAGCCGGACCGTGATCGGTCCGGCTGCCAGTAGCCCGTGTCGCTAGTCTTTATTGGCTTGAGTTTCTCGCGCTCTATTCGAGCCGATGGCGGCGTTCGGTCATCGCTCCCTCCCGGTTCTGCATTGTTCTGATCGATCGACGGCCCGGTCCTCGCGGGGGGGGCGGGGCGTCGCGGGAGAGCGGCCGGCGCCCTCAAGGCGCCGGAGCGGCAGGCGCCGCTCCGGCTCCGGTCAGTCGCGCTTGTAGAGCGCCTCGATCGTGCTCGACCCGAGCGAGTTCGCCCGCACCATGTAGCCGGTCAGGGCGCCGGACGCGCCGTCGGGCAGGTCGAGCTTCTTCGATAGCGCGTGCACGGTGAACTGGTAGCGGTGGACGCCGTGCCCCTTGGGCGGGCAGGCCCCGCCGAAGCCGGCGACGCCGTAATCGTTCCGGATGCTGACGCTGCCGGGCGGCAGGAGGTTCTTGCTCGCGTCGCCGGCGCCGGCCGCGAGGCTGGTGACGGTCTTGGGGATGTTCACGAGCTGCCAATGCCACCAGCCGCTCCCGGTCGGGGCATCGGGATCGTGCACGAGGACGGCGAAGGCCTCCGTCTTCTCCGGCGCGCCGCTCCAGGACAGCTGCGGCGAGCGGTTGCCGCCCTTGCAGCCGAAGCCCTCGAATTCCTGGGCCTGGCCCATGAACTTGCCGGGGGCGATGTCCGAGCTGGTCAGCTTGAACGACTCGGCCATGGCCGGACCGGAAAAGATGATCGAGAGCGGCAGTACGATGCCGAGATATATTTTCTTCATGCGAACTCTCCCCGCATTGAGACTTGAACAGTCTTGAGCCTAGGGAGATTCGCCCGGCACCATTAGTCGGATTCCGCTCAATCTTTGTGCCGAAACGCGCATTCTTCGCAACGCAGCGAGAAATGATGCGCTGCACGCATCCCGGCGGGGCGGGGGCTTGCGTCAAAGGCGCCCCCGGCAGCGGTTGCGGGCCTTCAGCCCTTCGCTTCCCCCGCCATCCCGCGGGCGAGGTGTTGGAGGAGCCCGGCCGCCGCGGGCGGGAGCTGGCGGCCCAGCCGCGTGACGATCCGGGCCTCGACGGCGGTGAGGCCGGGATCGGCCAGCGGCAGGGCGGCCAGGGTTCCCTCGGCCACCTCCTGCGCGGCGCAGAAGGCCGGCAGCAGCGTCACGCCGGCGCCCGACGCGACGAACTGCTTGAGCACGCCGATCGAGCCGGTGATGAGCGCCGGTTCGAGCCGCGCCCCCTCCGCCCGCTCGGCGGCCGCGATGATCTGCCGGATGCCGTAGGCCGGGTGCATCGTGCCGAGGCGGTGACCGGCGAGGTCGGCGAGGCGGACCGGGCCGGAATGGCCGGCGAGCGGGTGGTCGTGCCGCACCAGCACCCGGATCGGGTGGGGCATCGCCAGGTGGGTGCGCAGGCGCGGCTCGGGCGGCGGGTTGTAGACGAGGCCGAGATGCGCCTCGTCCTCGACGACGCGGCGCACCGCGTCGTTGGTCGCCGCGAGGTCGAGGGTCATGGTCAGGTCGGGGTGGCGGGCCCAGAAGCCCTGGAGCAGGCCCGACATCAGGTCGCCGATGAAGCCCTCGCCGAGTACCACGTCGATGTGGCCGCGGCGCAGGCCCTTCAGCGCGGCGAGCTTGGCCAGGACGTCCTCCCGGTCGGAGGCCTGGCGCCGGTAGTAGTCAAGGAGGAGCGAGCCGGCCGGAGTCGCCCGCACGCCGCGGTGATGGCGCTCGATCAGTGGCGTGGCGAGCTGCCCCTCCATCTGGGCGATCTGGCGGCTCACCGCCGAGGCGTTGACGTCGAGCTTGTCGGCCGCCGCGCGGACCGAGCCGCAGCCGACCGCCTCCGCCAGGTAGCGCAGGCAACGCTCGTCGAGGCTGTGCATCGGTTCCCCCCTCCCGCGCGGCGCCGGCTGCGTTGCCGGCAAGGCAACGTAAAATACCGGCCAGCGCCATTCCGCTCAACGCCGGTCTGCCCCACTCTCCCGTTCCCAGAAGACGCCGCGGCACGGATCCCGGCGTCGCCTCCGGGGAACTTCGGACATGCGGACGATCGGCGTCATCGGGCTCGGCAACATGGGCCGGGGCATGGCCCTCTCGCTGCGGCGGCGAGGCTTTGCCGTGATGGGCTACGACCCCGCCCCCGCCGCGCGCGAGGCGTCAGCGGCGGACGGTATCGCGATCGTCGCGGGGGCCTCCGCGCTGTGGCAGGCCTGCGACGCGGTGGTGCTGTCGCTGCCGACGCCCGAGGTGGTGGAGGCGGTGCTGCTCGGGCCCGACGGGCCGCGGCACGGGGCGCAAGCCGGCCTGCTCGTCATCGACACCTCGACCTCGGATCCGGCCGTCACCCGGCGCATCGCGAACGCCCTGGAGCCGGCCGGCATCGACCTGATCGACGCGCCGGTCAGCGGTGGGCCGAAGGGTGCGCACGCCGCGACGCTCACGATGGTGATCGGCGGCAGCGACCGCGCCGTCGAGCGGGCCGAGCCGGTGCTCGCCGCCATGAGCGCGACGCGGGTCCATGTCGGCGATGTCGGGGCCGGCCACGTCACCAAGCTCGCCAACAACTTGCTCTGCGCCGCCCACCTCATCACCGCGGCGGAAGCGGTGCGGATGGCGAGGGAGGCCGGCGTTGATCCCGAGCGCCTGCTCGCCGGGATCAACGCGGGGTCGGGCCGCAGCGGCGTGACGCAGGTGAACTTCCCCACCTGGGTGCTCAACGGCGCCTTCGATTCCGGCTTCACCATGAAGCTGATGCGCAAGGACGTGCGCCTCGCCGAAGGCCTGATCGGCGCGCTTCGCCTCGACCTGCCGCTCGCGGGCGAGGCCGCCCGGCTGTGGCGCGAGAGCGCCGGGATCCCGGACGACGCCGACTTCAACGCCATCGTCAAGCTCCAGCTCGACTGACCGGGAGACCCGCATGACCGAGACCCGCCCGCAGGCGCTCGCCGCCCTCCTGCGCCCGTTCTTCCCTGGGACGACCACCATAGGTTCCTGGGTCGATGGCCGCCTCGTCCCCGGCACCGGCGAGCCGGTGCACCTCGTCGATCCCTCGACCGGGCTCGCCCTCGCCGAGTACCCGGATGCCGGGCCGGACGTGGTGGCGCAGGCCGCCCGGGCGGCGCAAGCCGGCCAGGCGCGCTGGGCCGCGCTGACGGGGGCGGCCCGCGGCCGGGTGATGCAGGAGATCGCCCGCACGATCCGGGCCGAGATCGAGCCGCTCGCCCGCCTCGAGGCGCTGAATGCCGGCAAGCCGATCCGCGATTGCCGCGTCGAGGCGACCAAGGTCGCGGAGATGTTCGAGTACTACGCCGGCTGGGCCGACAAGCTGCACGGCGAGGTGATCCCGGTCCCGACCAGTCACCTCAACTACACCCGCCGCGAGCCGGTCGGCGTCGTGTTGCAGATCACGCCCTGGAACGCCCCGGTCTTCACCTGCGGCTGGCAGCTCGCCCCGGCGCTCGCCGCCGGCAACGCGGTGCTGCTCAAGCCCTCCGAGCTCACCCCCCTGACCTCGCTCGCCGTGGCGGCGCTCGCAGAGCGGGCCGGACTCCCTCCGGGCGTCGTCAACGTGCTCGCCGGCTACGGCCACACCACCGGGCAGGCGGCTCTGGCCGAAAAGGCGGTGGCGAAGGTGGTCTTCGTCGGCTCGCCGGCGACCGGCGCGAAGATCGCGGAAAGCGCCGCCCGCCACCTCAAGCCCTGCGTGCTCGAGCTCGGCGGCAAGTCGGCCAACATCGTGTTCGCCGATGCCGACCTGGAGCGGGCGTGCCTCGGCGCGCAGGCCGCGATCTTCGCCGGGGCCGGCCAGTCCTGCGTCGCCGGCTCGCGGCTCCTCGTCGAGCGTCCGGTCTACGACCGCTTCGTCGCGATGCTGGCGGACGGCGCGAACCGCATCCGCGTCGGCGATCCCCTCGACCCGCAGACCGAGATCGGGCCGATCAACAACGCCGCCCAGTACCGGCACGTCATGGCGATGATCCGCGGCGGCCTCGCGCAAGGCGCAACCCTCGCCGCCGGCAGCGACGGCACCGCGCAGGAGGGCGGCTACTACGTGCGCCCGACCATCCTGGCGCAGGCCGACAACACGATGGACTGCGCCCGCACCGAGATCTTCGGGCCGGTGGTGACGGTGATCCCGTTCGACACGGAAGCCGAGGCGGTCGCGATCGCCAACGATTCCGAGTTCGGCCTCGCCGGCGCGGTCTGGACCCGCGACGTCGGCCGCGCCCACCGGGTCGCGGCGCTCGTGCGGGCCGGCACGTTCTGGATCAACGCCTACAAGACCATCCACGTCGCCTCGCCGTTCGGCGGTTCCGGGCGCAGCGGCTACGGGCGCTCCAGCGGGATCGAGGCCCTGCACGAATACACCCAGGTCAAGAGCGTCTGGGTCGAGACCGCCGCCGCGCCCGCCGCCTCGTTCGGCTACGCCCCCGGCGTCGGCGCCTGAACGATCCATCCGGTGCGGACGCGGCCCCGATCACCCGGCTCTCGATGCGCCGACCATCGTGGCGGGGCGCCACCGTCCGCGGTGCGCGAACCTTCGCTAGACTTCGCGGTTGTCGAGGATCCGGCCCCAATACGAAAGAACGGGCCGGATCAGGATCCGGCCCGTTGGAAGAGTTTCCGGCCAATGCACAAGGGGAATGCGGGGAGGACCAGGTGGCCGGGTTGCAACATCAACGGGAATCCTCACCGATTGGTTCCGCGCAGCCGCACGCACCAGCTCTTTTTCGTTGCCTGTGGCGGAATTGCCGCGCCCTATAGCCACGCTGGCGCCTCGCCCGTCGGTTAACGAGGGGTTGACGGGTTCCCTCGCATTCGCACCATGAACTGTCCCGCGCCGGCACCGTCGTGGGAACTACTTGGCGAGGGTCCGCGTTAAGGAAGCATTCTCAAGCTTCGCCGCGAGGGCCACGCGTATGCTCCGCCCGCACTTCTTCCTCGGCATTACGGTTCCGGCCGCGTTCCTCGCCCTGGTCGGGCAGCCGCTGATCGAGCATTCCGTCGGTGCGGTCGCCCGCCCGGCCGTCGAGCAGGCCGCGATCAAGGGCGACCGCCTCGCGCCGGTCCGGCCGGCCGCGAAAGCGCAGGTTCCGGTGGCGGTCGAGATCACCGGGCTCGGCGCCGCCAAGGTCACCCTGCGCAACGCCGCCGGCGACGTGGTCTACCAGGCCGACTCGACCCGCAACACGACGCTGGTCGCCCGCGACACCGCGATCCCTCACGTGACGGTGCGCGAGCGCGCCGGTGCCCCGGTGGCGCAGCGCGATCCGGTCCCCACGGGCCAGGCGGTGCGGCGGATGCCCGAGGGCTGCGAGGGCGCGATCAGCGGGCTCGCCGGCCACGAGGCCCGCCGCCTGTTGCCGAGCCGCTGCCTGGCGGATGCCGGCGACGCCGTGCCGGCCAGTCTCCCCCACATCCCGGTCGCGACGCTCTGAAACGCGCCGCACGGGATTTTATCGAAGAAAAGCCAACGGACGCCAACCATGATCGACCTGCGCGAATACGAGGTGCCCTCGCCTCAGCCGCCGGCCCCGGAGCGGATCCATCGCGACGGCCATCACGTCGAGCCGGATGCCGACCGCCTCGCCAGCCTGCTCGCCGGCGTCATGGCTGTGCGGCCCGTCGACGACGTGGTCTGCCTGCATCTGGCGCGGCGCAACCTCGTCGTCACGGCGCGGCCGCTCGCGGCCTGACGCGATCCCCCGCACCAAACGCGAAGCACCCCGGGCGCCGCCGCGCCCGGGGTGCTTCGTCGTGCCTCGCGACCGTCGTGACGGCCCATGCTGATGCGCCGGAGGCGAGATGGTCTCCCTCCGGCGCATGAGAGTGGGTCTCAACCTGTCCGCGAAGCCTCACGCCCGCGGCACGGTCCGGCCGGGCGTTCCCGCCGCCGGCCTGGATCCGATCACTCGTCGGTGGTGCGGCCGCTGCCCGAGGCCTGCCCGCCCTTGCGGCCGGCCGACGAGGCCAGCTCGCGATCCTGCGAGAAGGACCGCTTCTCGGCCGGCACGCTGCGGCCGCCCTTGCTGGCGATCTCGCGCTGCCGCTCCAGATCCATGGACGCGAAGCCGCGCTTCGAGGTCGAATTTCCGGTAGCCATGATTGCCTCCTTGGCCGTGTTCTCAGTCCGGACAACCTTCAGCGGAAATGATGGTTCCTGCCACGCATGCGGGCCGGTGCAGAGATGGTCCCGAATCGGGGCAGTACAGGCAAGGCCTGCGCGGGGGCGCCAGTTCTCGGTTTGCGCCGGTGACTTGCGCTAACACCGCGCCTCCGCGGCGAGACCTGCCCGCGAGCGGCGTCGCGGGGCGGAACCGGGCGGGCATGCCGGCGTTCGCCCCGGACTGCGCGGTGGAGCGGCCTGCGGCCGCCCGCCGCATTCGCACGCTCCCGGAGCAGCCGATGACCAACAAGACCATGGTGAGCCCCGAGGCCGCCGCCCACCCCGAGACCGCGCCGGCTCCGAACCGCGCCGCTCCGCCGCCGATGCCGGCCGAGGAGGGCAGCCCGCGCCCGACCACCACCGAGGAGCCGGGCGACTCGCCCCAGCCCAACCGCCAGTTCGGCGACGAGCCGATCGGCGGCCTGACCACCCGCAAGGAATATCCCCGGCGGGATTAGGCCGGATTCGCCCGGCGGGCACTGACGCAGCGACGGTTTCCAGTCCCGCTCCGGCCCTCTACACAGGCAGACAGGATCCGGGCGGGATCCGGGACGGCGGACCGGCATGAGCGGCGGGGCGGAAGCGGCGGAGCGGACGGGCGGCGGCATCGCTCCGGCGGCGGGCGGGGGCCCGGCCGACGAGCGCGCGGACCGCGCCGACGCGCGGGGGGAGGGGCGGGACCGGCCGCGGGGTCAGGCGGCCTCGGTCCAGGCAGCATCGCCCCAGGCAGAATCGCCCCAGGCAGGCTTGGCCCAGGCAGGCTTGGCCGCCGCCCCGGGCGGCAACGATCCGGAGGCCGCCGACGCCTCGGGCGGCCTCGACCGCAGCCTGTTCCGCTACATCTGGCGCCACTCGAAGCGCGACCAGATCCTGATCTGCGCCGTCGTTCTGTCCTCGCTGCCGCTCTACTTCGCCTCCCTCGACCTGCCGCGGCGCATCGTCAACGAGGCGATCCAGGGCCACGCCTTCGAGAAGGGCAACGAGACCGCCAAGTTCCTGGTCCTGCGCCTCCAGATGCCGGACTGGTTCGGCCACGACATCGCGCTGTTCTCCGGCTTCGACGTCGACCGGTTCGAGCTGCTGTTCGGCCTCTCGTCGATGTTCCTGCTGCTTGTGCTGATCAACGGCGCCTTCAAGTACTGGATCAACGTGGCCAAGGGGGCGCTCGGCGAGCGCATGCTGCGGCGCCTGCGCTTCCAGCTGTTCTCGCTGATCATGCGCTTCTCGCCCGATGCGCTGCGCCACACCAAGGCGTCCGAGGTCGCCACCATCATCCGCGACGAGGTCGAGCCGATCGGCGGCTTCATCGGCGACGCCTACATCCTGCCGGCCTTCCTCGGCACCCAGGCCGCCACCGCGATGGCGTTCATCCTGCTCCAGAACGTCTGGCTCGGGCTGTTGGCCGCCGGCGTCGTTGGCGTGCAGTTCGTGGTGATTCCCCGCCTGCGGCGCGAGCTTCTGCGCCTCGGGCGCCAGCGCCAGCTCGCCTCGCGCCGCCTCGCCGGCCGGGTCGGCGAGGTGGTGGACGGCATCGCGGCGGTGCATTCCAACGGGGCCGAGGCCTGGGAGCGGGCCGAGATCGGCCACCGGCTCGGCGGGCTGTTCGACCTGCGCCTGCGCATCTACCGGCGCAAGTTCATGGTCAAGTTCCTGAACAACCTGCTCGCGCAGATGACGCCGTTCCTGTTCTACTGCATCGGCGGCTACTTCGCCCTGAAAGGGCAGCTCAGCATCGGCCAGCTGGTGGCGGTGATCGCCGCCTATCGCGACCTGCCGCCGCCGCTGAAGGAACTGATCGACTGGGATCAGCAGCGCCTCGACGTGCAGGTGAAGTACGAGCAGGTGCTCCAGCAATTCCTGCCCGAGCGGCTGCTGGGGGTCGACGCGCCCGGCCGCGACGACTCGCTGTGCGGGCGGCTCGCCGCCGAGGGCGTCGGCGTCCAGGAGCCGCACGGGCCGGTGCTCGCCAACGTCTCCCTCTCCTTGCCCCTGCCGGCGCTCGTCGGCATCGTCAGCGACGGCGGTCCCGCCGCCTCGACCTTCGCCCGGGTGCTCGCCCGGCGCACGGTGCCGACCTCGGGACGGATCACGCTCAACGACCACGACCTCGCGGAATGGTCCGGCGCGGCGCTCACGCGGCGCATCGCCTATGCGGGGGTCGACCCGATCCTGTTCCCGGGCTCCTTGCGCGACAACATCGTCTACGGCCTCAACCGCCGCCCGCCCGGGACCGGTGCCACCGACGCCAAGGTGCTCGCCGAGGCCCGCCGCACCGGCAACCCGATCGAGCCGTTCCCGGCCGACTGGATCGACTACGCCCAGGCCGGCGTCGCGGATGCCGCCGCCCTCGACGCCCTGATCCTTGACTGGCTCACCCGCATCGGCATGGGCGAGGAGGTCTACCGCTTCGGCCTCCTCGGGCAGGTCGACCCGGACCGCCATCCGGACCTCGCCGCCCGGCTGATCGAGGCCCGGATCGCCTTTCGCGAGCGCCTGGCGGCGGAGGGCCACGCCCACCTCGTCGAGCCGTTCGACCCTGCCCGCTACAACCGCCAGGCTACGGTGGCCGAGAACCTGCTGTTCGGCGTGCCGACCACCACGGCGCTGACCGGCCGGGCGCTCGCCGAGCACGCGGTGGTGCGCCTCGTCCTCGACCGCACCGGGCTCGCCGACGACCTCGTCACCATGGGCGAGCGGATCGCCGCCACGATGCTGGAGATCTTCCGCGGCCTGCCGAGCGGGCACCCGCTGTTCGAGCAGTTCTCGTTCCTCTCCGCCGACGAGCTGCCGGAATTCGAGGCGATCCTCGCCCGCCGCACCGCCACCGAGGCCTCCGCCGAGCGCCACGGCGGCGGCGCGCTCAACCGGATCCGGCGGCGCTGGATCGGGCTCGGCCGCTACGGCTCGGCCGACGCGACCCGGCTCATCGCCCTGCCGCTCGCCTATATCGAGCCCCGCCACCGCCTCGGCCTGATCGACGACGCTTTTCGCGATCGGCTGGTCGAGGCGCGGGGCGAGCTACGTGCCGCCCTCGATGAGGCCGGGATGGGGGGCGTCGACTTCTACGATCCCGACCAGGTCTGCGCCGCGGCTCCTTTGCGCGACAACCTGCTGTTCGGCCGCATCAACCAGTCGGTCGCCGACGCCGTCGAGACGGTCACGGCGACCGGCACCGCCCTCGTGCAGGAGATGCAGCTCGCCCCCGCCATCACCCGGGTCGGGCTCGACCACCAGGTCGGCCCCGAGGGGCGCTTCCTGTCGAGCGTGCAGAGGGCGGTGGTGAGCTTGGTGCGCGCCCTGGTGCGCCGGCCCGACCTCCTCGTCCTCGACGGCGCTCTGTCGCCGATGGGCGAGAACCGCGCCCGCACGGTGCTCGGTTTGCTGCTGGAGCGGTACGGCCGCGAGAACAGCCTCGTGGTGGTGCTGCCGAACGACCGCGTCGCCGACCGGTTCGCCCTGGTGCTGCGGGCCGCCGGCACGCAGATCCAGGGGCCGGAGACGCCTGGTGCGGCGGCATCCCCCGCAGACGCGCCGGCGGGGGCTGGCGTTGCGGCGCCGGCTGCGGCAGTCTCCGCACGCGCCGAGGACGAGACGGGGCCGGAGCCGGCGCGCGTCGAGCAGGATGTGAAGGCATGACGCTTGAGACCGAGGTGCAGTCGCTGCGCCAAGTGCCGATGTTCCGCGAGGTGGATCCGGCCCGCCTGAAGCTGCTCGCCTTCACCAGCGAGCGGGTGCATTTCGCCGACGGACAGCGCTTCTTCGACCGGGGCGACGCGGCCGACGCCGCCTACCTGATCCTGGAGGGCGAGGCTGCCGTCACGCTCGACGGGCCGCAGGGGCCGATCCGCCTGGCGCTGCTCGGCGCCAACGCCCTCGTCGGCGAGATGGGCATCCTGGCCGACCAGCCGCGCTCCGCCACCGTGACCGCGGTGGTACCGACGACGGCTTTGCGCATCGACCGGCGGGTGTTCCTCGAACTGCTGAGCCAGTTCCCGCAGATCGCCATCGCGGTGATGCGCGAGCTCGCCCACCGCCTCGAAATGACGAACCAGCAGCTCGCCCAGATGCGGACCGGCTGAACGACACGCCACCGACGAGGCGTGCCCGGAAAAGAGGCGCGCCCGCGACCGACCGGGGAAACGCCATGGATCTCGCCGCCGGCCTGAGGGGCCGCCACGTCCTCGTCACCGGCGCCTCCGGCGGGCTCGGCGAGCATTTCGCCCGGCTCTGCGCCCGGTGCGGCGCCGCCGTCACGGTGGCGGCGCGGCGCCGGGAGAAGCTCGACACCCTGGTGCGCGAGCTGGGAGAGGCCGGCGCTCCGCAGGCCCGCGCCGTCGCCCTGGACGTCGCCGATCCGGACTCGATCGCCGCCGCCTTCGCGAGCCTGCACGCCCTGCCGGACGTGGTGGTCAACAATGCCGGCATCGCCGAGGGCGGGGCGGCGATCGACGTCGACCTCGCGACCTTCGACCGGGTGATCGACACCAACCTGCGCGGGGTCTGGGCGATGTCGACGACCGCGGCGAGAGCCTGGCGCGAGGCCGGCCGCGGCGGGGTGATCGTCAACGTCGCGTCGATCCTCGGCCTGCGGGTCGCCGGCGGGGTCGGCCCGTACACGGTCTCGAAGGCCGGCGTGGTGCAGATGACCCAGGCGCTCGGCCTCGAATGGGCCCGCTACGGCATTCGCGTCAACGCGCTGGCTCCGGGCTACATCGGCACCGACATCAACCGCGAGTTCTTCGAGACGCCGCCCGGCCAGGCGATGCTCAAGCGCATCCCGATGCGTCGTCTCGGCCGCCCCGAGGACCTCGACGGCGCCTTCCTGCTGCTCGCCGGCGATGCCTCGGGCTGGATGACCGGGGCAACGGTGCCGGTCGATGGCGGGCATCTGGTGTCGGGGTTGTGACAGAACCCGCCCTCGCGGCTTCTCGCGGATGGCCCGGCGCCCTCGTCCTGCACCCGGGCACCCGGTCCGCTCACCCCGCCGGGGCGCTCGCCAACGGCGTGCGGTCGCGGACCACGTCCACGGCCGGCGCGTCGCCTGGACGGTGCGGTGCGAGGCAGACGCGGTTGCGGCCCTGCCTCTTGGCTCGATAGAGCGCGTTGTCGGCCCGCTGCACGAGCGACGCGGCGACCTCGCCTGGATTCCAGGTCGCGACCCCGGCGCTGACCGTCACCGGAACGGCGTGGCCGTCGACCAGGGACGGGAGACGCGCGATGGCCGTGCGGATGCTCTCGGCGAGCACCTCCGCCTCGCGGGCCGCGATTCCCGGTGCCAGAATCATGAGCTCCTCGCCGCCGTAGCGGACGACCGTATCGTCGGTCCGGCACGTGCGGACGACGAGTTCGGCCGTCTTCCTGATCACCACGTCGCCGATCTGATGCCCGAAGCGGTCGTTGATCGACTTGAAGTGGTCGATGTCGATCATCACGGCCGACAGGGACGAGCCGCTGCGCTGCGACCGCGCGACCTCCTCGACCAGCCGGGCATCGAGGTAGCGCCGGTTGAAGATGCCGGTCAGCGGATCCAGGATGACGTCGCGTTCCAGCGCGGCCAGCCGCCTGATGTCGAACGCCGTCGCGTAGCTGAGATGCGCCACGACCAGCACGAACACGCCTCCGGCCGCCAGGATCATCGATACGACCAGGTGTATCCCGTCCACCTCCGTCGCGGCGCAGAGCCAGAGGAACGACGCGTAGCCGACGACGAAGGCCACGATCAGCGCGCTCAGACCCATCCAGCCCTGTCTCATCCGGCCCGAGCCGATCAGGGGCATCATTCTGGCGATTGGGGCGAACGCGGACACGAGGGCGATGACGCCGATGATGGTCAACAGGAACACCGCCACGAACATCACGAATCACCTCGGCGCCTGGAGCACTTCACGATCGCGGTGCAATCGTAATGCTCTCCAGGTCTTTGATTTTGCCGCATTTTCTGCGACGACCCGGTATCCACTTCGTCGGAAAATGCTCTGACGCGGTGGCCGGCGTCCATCCCGAGAGACGATCGTAATGTCACAAAGTGAACAATTGCTACTGCGGAAGGCAGCACCTTCGCAGCGTGAGCCTGCCAGCTAACCTCGGGATGACGCTGGAGACGCGGTGCCGACGCCGGATGCGCGCGGGCCCCGCTCCCGGCCGGGCCGACGGAGACGGGCCCTACGCCGTCGGGTAGGTGATGAACTCCATCAACGATCCGTCCGGATCGCGGAAATAGACGCTGATGCCCTCGCCGACCGCGCCGTGGCGCGGTACCGGGCCGAGTTCGACCGGGACGCCGTGGCGCTCAAGATGGACGATCGCCTCCTCGATCGGGCCGTGCCAGCGAAAGCACAGGTCGCTGTTGCCGGGCATCACCGGCGCCTTCGCCCGCGGCTCGCCGATCTGGCCCGGGCCGTGGCAGTTCAGCTGCACGCCGCCAAAGCGGTAGGCGCAGCCGCGCCCGACCGGGATCACCTCGGCGCCGAGGACGTCGCGGTAGAAGGCGGTGGAGCGCTCCCAGTCCGAGACGTGGATGACGCAGTGGTCGAGGTGGATCGCCGGACGGACGACCGTCTCCGGCACCTCGGGCACGAGTTCGGGGAGGATCTCGGTCTCCGGCATCGTCGGTCGTCCATGAACAGTGCGGCACAGGAAGAAATCCGTGCCGCGCACCGGAGGTTCCGCACCGGCACAGCGGCGGGGAGCGTCACTGCGCTAGGCGGACCGGCTGGTCCCTCGCCGGGCCGACCCCGGCCGGCACCGGCACGCCGGAGGTGGTGTAGCCGGCGTTGATGACGAGGCTGGCGCTGCCCAGCGTGCGGATCGTGCGCGCCACCACCACCGTCCAGGGCGACTGGTCGGCGACCTTGTTGTTGGTGCCGTTCACCGTGAGGCTGGCATTCGGCAGGTAGATCGTGCCGACGAGCTTGCGCGCGTTCGTGGTGGAGATCTCGACGTCGCCGACGTAGCTGCGGTCCGCGATCAGCACGAAGCCCGCGAAGGGCCCGCTCTTGCGGCCCTCGAGGTTCAGCACGGCCTCGCCGGTGACCTGCGCCGCGAGCAGGTTCTTGAGGACCAGCACGACGTCGGTGCCGGTGACCGTCGACTGCCCGCCGACGCTGAGGCCGGGCCCGACGAAGAAGTGCTCGCCCGGAGCGAGGACGAGGCTCGCCGTGCCCAGGAGCGCGATGGCGCCGCAATGCACGCCGGGATTGAGGTAGAACGTCCCGGAGCCGAGGCTGAGCGCGAGCGAGTCGCACAGGAGCGACGGCGCGTCGAGCCGCATCGCCGCGAACGGATCGGCCATCGACGGCGCGTCGGTCACCGCGGCCGGCCGGATCGGGCCGTTAGCGCTGCCGACGGCGCGCGCCTCGCCGGCCGACAGGGTGGTGCCCGGGCCGGCGGTCAGGTTGGCGTTGCTCTGGACGAGGCAGTCGTTCGCGGTGATCGCGGAGCTGGACTGGAGCGCGATGCTGTCCTGGCCGAGATCGAGCAGGCCGCCGCCGCGCAGGCCGAGCACGCAGAGGGGTTTTCGCGCGGTGCGGACCGCCGTCGCGGTCGCCGCGATGGTCCAGCCGCCCGGCGGCAGCAGGCTGCCGAAGAACGAGGCGCGGTTGGCGGTCTGGCGCACCGTCACGGTGCGCGACGCGGCCTCGACCGTGGCGGTCGAGGCGACCGTCCAGCGCAGGCGCAGGGCCTCGGCCATGGCGTCGGCGTAGAGGCGGGTGCGCTCGGTCGTGGCCGCCGACTGGTCGACGCCGAACTCGCCCGCACCCTGGATCGCCGCGGCGTCGACGTTGCGCTGGAGCTTCGCCTTGGCCTGCATCACCTCGGCGAGTTCGGCGACGCCGACCGCCCCCACCGCCAGGATCGGCAGCAGCACGCCGAACAGCATGCCGACCGTGCCGCTCCGGCAGCGCCGGAAGCGGGCGAGGCACAGGGCGAGGTCCGGGCAAAGACGCATCGTCGGGGCGGACTATAATCCAGGTTGTGCCCGAAACAACCACTACCGATAGTTGTTTCCCTGGACACGCGGAGCCAATACAATCCGGTTCTGCGCGCCGATTCCGAAAAAAAGTCCTAACACATTCGCCCGTCAACGCCCGAACGAGGCATCTTCCACTGGTCGATCGCGCCGCTCCTCGTCGCGGCTGTCGGGAGCCCCATCCGATGACGCTGCCGTCGGATGGGGCTCCGGAGCTTTGATTTTTCTGTATCTTCTTCGACCGACCGACATCCGCCGGGCCGGGGACGTGCTCCCGCGCCGCGTCGGTCGTCCCTTGCGTCAGGCGACGTCGTGCTCGATCGCCCCGAAGATCGAGTGCCCGGCGGCATCCTTCATCTCGACCCGCAGGCGGTCGCCGGCGGCGAGGTACGGCGTGCGAACCCAGCCGCCGCTCAGGGCCTCGGCGGCGCGGGCCTCGGCGAGGCAGGCGTAGCCGGCCCCGCCCTCGGCGGCGGGGCGGCCGGGGCCGCCGTCGATGCCGCGGTTCGAGACCGGGCCGGCGCTAACCAGAGTGCCGGCGCCGAGGCCGCGATGGCGCGCCGCCTCCGCCACCAGGGCGACGAGGCTGCGGCCGAGATCGGCGCCGGCCTCGGGGCAGCCGAGGGCCTTGCCGTTGCGACTGACGAGCAGCGGCCGGTGCAGGCTGCCGTCGCGCCAGGCGTTCCCGAGTTCGTCGGGGGTCACCACCACCGGCGCGAGGCTGGCGGCGAGCGCCGGCGCCTCCGCCCCGTCGAGGTCGAGCCCGTCCGGCCGCAGGCGGTCGTGGCGGATCACCTCCGCCACCAGCGTCACCAGCCGGATGGCCTCTCCGGCCGCCGCCGCGTCGGCGCCGCGGGGAAGGTCGCCGGTGATCACCGCGAGGCCGGCCGAGAGGTCGAGGGAGGCGGCCGGATCGTCGGGGGTCAGCGGGTCGCGCGGCCCGAGGAAGCCGTCGGAGGCGGCGTGGCGCAAGCCCCCCGCCTCGCCGGCCGGGGCCTCGGCGCCCGCGGCCTGGCGCAGGAGCGCCGGGTAGCCCGGCCAGGCGGCGGCGTGCCGGCGGGCATAGGCCCGCGGCAGGGGGGCGGCGCAATCGTGCTCGTGGAAGCGGAACGAGGGCACCGAGCCGTGCTCGAGCTGCTCGGCCAGGGCGTCGAGCGCCGGGGCGAAGCGCGCCCAGTCGTCGAGGGCCTGCTGCAGGGTCGGCACCACGATGAAGGCGTCGGTGGCGCGGGTCAGGTCGCGCGAGACCACGACGAGGCGGCCGTCGCGGCCGTGCTTGAGGCTGGCGAGCTTCATTCGGCGTCCCTCCTGTCGCCCGCTCGTGCGGGCGTTCGAGCCTGCCGGGACGGCAGGCGGGCGGCCCGGTTCGTCGGGCGCGTTGCCCCATCATGGACCGCCCCGGCCGTGGACGCTACGGCCGGGACGGGGGAAGCGCGCCCTACGTCAGGTCGCGCCCGTCAGATCGTCCCATGGACGAGGCCGTGGATGAAGCCGAGCTTGCCGATCACCGGCGGCGCCAGCACGAAGGGGTAGAGGTCGCCCTGGCCCATCGCCCGGTTGACGCTGTTCAGCGCGAAGACGAAGGGCAGCCAGGCGGCCACGATCTGCTCGATGCTCTGCGCCTCGTAGGGGTCGAAGTCGATCCGCGCGGCGAGCTCGCCGCCGGCGTCGAGGAGCGGATGGACCTGCATGCCGAAGGCGCTCGCCATCTCGAGCGTGTCGACGATGTGCAGGTAATGCGCCCAGGTCTCGGCGAAATCCTCCCACGGATGGGTGGTGGCGTAGGCCGAGACGTAGTTCTCCTGCCAGTTCGCCGGGGTGCCCTGCTCGTAGTGGCGCTGGAGCGCCGCGTTGTAGTCCTGCGAATCGTCGCCGAACACCGCCCGGCAGGCGTCGAGACGGCCGGCGTCGCGCACCAGGAGGTCCCAGTAATGGTGCCCGACCTCGTGGCGGAAGTGCCCGAGCAGCGTGCGGTAGGGCTCGCCCATCTCGCGCCGGCGCTTCTCGCGCTCGGCGTCGTTGGCCTCGACGAGGGCGATGGTGATGACGCCGTTGTCGTGGCCGGTCATCACCTTCGGGCCCTGGTTCTCCGGCGGGTCGGCCAGGAAGTGGAAGATCAGCCCGTGCTCGGGATCCTCGGCCCGGGTCCTCAGCGGCAGGTTCCAGCGCAGCAGGCTGTAGAACAGGCGGTGCTTGGCGAACTCCATCTCGCGCCACTCGTAGAGGTAGCGCTGGTTCGAGACATCGGGAATCGTGCCGTTGTGGCGGCAGGCGAGGCAGAACGCGTCGCCTGAGCCCGGCGGCACCAGCCAGTTGCAGGCATCGTGCACCGCGTTGGCGCAGAACCGGCTCGGCCGGTCGCGGGCGGCGAGCGGCGTCCAGTCCTCCCCTCCGGCGGGCTCCAGCGCCGAGAGCGTACGCGTCTCCGGCAGGTAGGCGAGGCGGTGGCCGCAGCGCTGGCAGGTCCTGTTCTCGAAATACAGGATGTTGCCGCAGGACTGGCACTGGAACAGCTTCATCGGAATCTCCCCCGGGCGCTGGAAGCGCCCGCCGCACGGTGCAACGAACGTGCTAGGGATGCGGAGGTTGCGACCCCGCTCGGTGCGGTACGTCTCCGCTGCGCTCCATGCCCGCTCGCCCGGCTTACGCGGCTTGCCGGAGGGTACCTGCCATCGCTTCCAGGTCCCTGATCAAACCCGTGACGTCCTCGCGCGAGATCGGCGTCCCCAATCCACCGTGGACGATCTCGTTCCGGGTGCGGGCCAGCGCCCTCAGTCGACGGGCGTCGTCGTCGTCGAGATACCCTTCCTGGACCAGGACCTGCACGGCCTGGATCGGCGAGACGGGCCCCGTCGGCTCGATGCCGCGCCTATCCATGACCAGGCGGGCGATGGCCTCCAAGGTCGCCCATCCCATCACCAGCGCGGCGCGGCCATGTCCCGTCTCGTCCAGGACGCGGACCTCGGTGATGCCGGACTGGACCTCCTCGACCGTCGACCGCGGCGGCGACGGTTCGGCCTGAGTGGACGTGTTGGCGTAGAAGAGGCGGAACGACCAGCCGGGCCGTTCGGACACCCTCCGGGCGATCTCGGCCAATCGCGTGTTTCGGGCGAGACTGCCTCGATCCGTGATCGCGATCATCGCCCCGCCTTCGGGCGTGATCACAATGGCGTCGGGCTTGTAATCCTCCGCGAAGTCGGGGATCACGTCCTTCGGCGGCGGCGCGTAGAACGTCCAGCCGCGTCGTTCCGCATCCTGCCGGAGGCTGTGCAGCAGGCGTTGTGCCTGGAACGCGAGGGCATCTTCGGACGAGGATCGGACAGTCATGGCACTCGCCTCCAACTGGCGCCGTCATTGACTATGACATACAAGACCGGAGGATCGGCAGCGACGGCCTCCTGCAACGCGTGCGTGAGAGATCCGAACTCCGCGAACACGCCCGGCTCGAATTTCTGAACGACCACCCTTTCGATGACCTGATCGTCCGGGTAGGCGATGTTTCGCAGGCCGTCGAGGATGGGTTTCACGATGTTGTCGACGTCCCCCTGCATGGGTGCCGGTGGGAAGTAGAAGATCGTCACCGACAAGGGCCGTCTGTCGAGAAACGTGAACTCGCGACTCCGGGCGATGCGGCTGCGGGCAGCGTCGCCGACCTTCGACTTCCAGGCCTCCCTGGCCGTATTCGAGGATTGAAGCGAGCGCGGCGTCGCCAGGATCACGAATTCAAGCGGAAAGGGTACGGCGAGGTCGTCGTTCAGATCGTCCATTCAACGGCCGGCTCGCACAGGCATGGTTGGGCACAATCGCACCGACGCTCGATCCACGTCCTGCCCCTACGATATCAGCGCCCGCGCGGTCAGTCACCACGGAGCCCGATCGGTGGGCTGCCGCCCACCCATGCCTCCCAGGCCCTCACGGCCGAGCCGGAAATCCCCTATCACCAGACCGCAAACCCGAACCGGGCCGACAAGATGCCCGCGCGAGAGGAGACGCCGATGGCGATGAACGGGGCCGAGAGCCTGGTGCGCACCCTGGTGGCGGGGGGCGTGGAGGTGTGCTTCACCAATCCGGGCACCTCGGAGATGCACTTCGTCGCCGCCCTCGACCGGGTCGAGGGGATGCGGGCGGTCCTGTGCCTGTTCGAGGGCGGCGCCACGGGCGCGGCCGACGGATACGCCCGCATGGCCGACAAGCCGGCCTCGACGCTCCTGCATCTCGGACCCGGCCTCGGCAACGGCATCGCCAACCTGCACAATGCGCGGCGCGCCCGCTCGCCCCTCGTCAACATCGTGGGCGAGCACGCCACCTATCACCGCGCCTTCGACGCACCGCTCACCTCCGACATCGAGGGGCTGGCCGGCCCGGTCTCGGCCTGGGTCCGCACCGGGATGAGCGCCAAGGCGGTGGCGGCGGACGGGGCCGACGCGATCGTGGCGGCGCGCACCGCGCCCGGCGGCGTCGCCACCCTGATCCTGCCCGCCGACACCGCCTGGGAGGAGGGCTCCGGCATCGCGCCTCTGCCCCCGACGCCTGAGCGCCCGCGGGCGAGCGACGAGGCGATCGCCCACGCGGTCGCGGCTTTGCGCAGCGGCGAGCCGGTGCTGCTCCATCTCGGCGACCGGGCGGTGCGGAGCGAGGGACGGCGCATCGCCGCCCGCATCGCCGAGAAGACCGGCGCGAAGCTCCTCGCCATGACGTCGAACGCCCGCATCGATCGCGGCGCCGGCACGGTGCCGATCGAGCGCCTGCCCTACCCGGTCGATCCGGCCCGCGAGGTGCTGGCGCCCTACAAGCACGTGATCCTCGTCGGCGCGACCCTGCCGGTGGCGTTCTTCGCCTATCCGGGCAAGCCGAGCGCACTCGCCGGCCCCACCTGCGACGTCTTTGCCCTCGCCACCCCCGAGCAGGACCAGATCGACGCTCTGGAGCGCCTCGCCGAGGCGGTCGGCGCGCCGGCCGAGGCGCCGCTGCCGCCGCTCTCCCGCCCCGACCTGCCGACGGCGGGCGCCCTCGACCAGGACGCGATCGCCCGGGTGCTCGGCGCGCTGATCCCCGAGGGCGCGATCGTCTGCGACGAGTCGGTGACGACGGGGCGCAACTTCTTTCCCGCCACCCACGCGGCGGCGCCCCATACCTGGCTCCAGCTCACCGGCGGCTCGATCGGGCTGGGCATCCCGATGGCGACCGGCGCCGCCGTGGCCTGCCCGGACCGCAAGGTGATCTCGCTCCAGGCCGACGGCAGCGCCCTCTACACCGCCCAGGCCCTGTGGACCCAGGCGCGCGAGCGCCTCGACGTGGTGACGCTGATCTGGGCCAACCGCTCCTACGCGATCCTGCGCCACGAACTGACCAATGTCGGGGCCAATCCGGGCCGCAAGGCGATCGACATGCTGACCCTCGACGATCCGCCGATCGACTGGGTGAGCCTGTCGAAGGGCTACGGCGTCGAGGGGCGCCGGGTCGAGACCCTGGCGGAGTTCGTCGACACGCTGAAGGGGGCGCTCGCCCGGCGCGGGCCGTTCCTGATCGAGGTGGCGCTGGGATAAGGGATTTCGTTCCGAGGACGCGTCGAGTCGCGATGGAGCCGGCGGCCGGGATCCGCCGGCCGGTCGCGGCGATACCCCGGATGGCGGCGACCTCGAGGCTCGCCGCCCGAGTCCCGCCACCCGGTTTCCCGGGTGTTGAGTCCGGGAGGACACAACCTGCACGCCCGGGAGCGGCTAGGCATGGGACACATTCCCTGCCGACAGGTCACGCCCGCATGCCCCCGCGCCGTCTCGTCCTCGCCCTCCTCGCCGGGCTGCCGCTCGCGGCCTGCAACGCCCGCGGGCCCGCACAGGTCGCGGCGGTGGATCCGGACGCGGCCTGGTACATCGGCAGCATGCCCGACCAGCCCTACGACGTGCCGCTGGTCGACCGCAGCCGGATGGACCCGAAATACCGGCGCCAGACCGTCGCCTATACGGGCCTGGAGAAGCCCGGCACCGTCGTGGTCGATATCGACGAGCGCGTCCTCTACCTCGTGCAGGACGGGGGCCAGGCGCTGCGCTACGGCGTCGGCGTCGGCAAGCTCGGCTTCTCGTGGAAGGGCACCGCCACGGTCGGCCGCAAGGGCGTCTGGCCCGATTGGGGCCCGACCGCCAAGATGGTCAGCCTCAACCCCGACCTGCCGCGCTCGCGCAAGGGCGGCGTCGACAACCCGCTGGGCGCCCGCGCCCTCTACCTCTACCAGGGCGGTCGCGACATCCTGTTCCGCATCCACGGCACCAACGAGCCCTGGAGCATCGGCGAGCAGATGTCCTCGGGCTGCGTGCGCATGCTCAACGAGGACGTGGTCGATCTCTACAACCGGGTGCCGGTGGGCACGACCGTGCTGGTGAAGCGGCACGGCAAGTACCGGGTGTAAGGCCCGTCCCGGGCCCGGACGAGCATCCGGCGCGGCAAGGAGCGGCGCCCCTCGCGCCACACCGTCACCGTTCAGTCACGCCCGCGTGCTGAATCACGCGGAACACGGAGAACCGCGTGACCGGCACCCCCCGCTACGCCCTGTACTTCACGCCGACGCCCGGCTCGGACCTCGCCCGCTTCGGCAACGCCGTGCTCGGCTACGACAACCACACCGGCGCCGAGATCCCCCGTCCCGACGGGATGGACGACCTCGCCGGCGTGACCGGTTCCCCGCGCCGCTACGGCTTCCACGCCACCCTGAAGGCGCCGATGCGGCTCGCCCCGGGCGTGACCGAGGCCGACCTGCTCGCGGCCGCCGCCGCCCTGGCGGCGGATCACCCCCGGGTCCCGGTCGGCCCGCTGCACGTCGCGACGCTGGGCGCCTTCACGGCCCTCATTCCGCGGGCCGCCCCCCCCGAACTCGGCCTGTTCGCCGCCGAATGCGTCGCCGCCTTCGAGCCGTTCCGGGCCCCCCTGACCGAGGCCGAGACCGCCCGCCGGCACCCCGAGCGCCTGAGCCTCCGCGGCCGGGCGCTGCTGGCGGCCTGGGGCTACCCGCACGTCTTCGAGGAATTCCGCTTCCACATGACCCTGACCGACGCCTTGCCCGAGGCCGACCGCGCGCCCTGGCGCGAGCGCCTGGCGGGGATTTACGGCGCGGGCGAACCCCTCACCCTCGACGCCCTGTCGGTGCTGCGCCAGGACGGCGCGGGCCCGTTCCGGGTCGTGCAGCGCCTCGCCCTCGGAGGTTGATATGGCCGGACAGCTCGGGCTCGAACCCGCCATCGACCCGACCGCCCGGGTGCGGGACTGCCGCCTCGGCCGCTACACCGAGGTGGGTCCCCGCACCAGCCTCGCCGAGACGGTGCTCGACGACTACTCCTACATCGGCAACGACGGCGAGGTGATCTACACGCAAATCGGCAAGTTCTGCTCGATCGCCGCGATGGTGCGGATCAACCCGGGCAACCACCCGATGGAGCGGGCCTCGCAGAGCCACTTCACCTACCGCGCCGCCTCGTACTGGCCGGAGGAGGCGAATGAGCCGGCCTTCTTCGACCGCCGCCGGGCGAGCCCGGTGACGATCGGCCACGACGTCTGGATCGGCCACGGGGTCGTGGTGCTGCCCGGGCGCAGCATCGGCACCGGCGCGGTGGTCGGCGCGGGCGCCATCGTCACCCGGGACGTCGCGCCCTACACCATCGTGGTCGGCAACCCGGCCCGCCCGGTGCGGCGCCGCTTCGACGAGACCACGGCCGAGCGCCTGATGCAGCTCGCCTGGTGGGACTGGGACCACGACCGCCTGCGCGCGGCGCTTGCGGACTTCCGCAACCTTCCGATTGCCGCCTTCCTTGATAAGTACGCCGGCTAATCGATGACGCACTGTCATCTGGCTGTCGCTTAACCGGCGTTTACGTTCGCCCGGACAGCGAAATCGGGCGAACGGATGCTGGTTGTCGAGAACCTCACGCGCCAATACGGGACGCGCCGTGCCGTGGACGGCGTCAGCCTCTCCATCGAGCGCGGCAGCTTCGTCGGCGTGATCGGGCGCTCGGGCGCCGGCAAGTCGACCCTGCTGCGGATGCTCAACCGCCTCGCCGATCCGACCGGCGGTCGCATCCTGTTCGACGGCACCGACGTGACGCGCTTGCGCGGCCGGGCCTTGCGCGCCTGGCGCGCCCGCTGCGCGATGATCTTCCAGCAGTTCAACCTCGTCGGCCGCCTCGACGTGATGACGAACGTGCTGATGGGCCGGCTCAACCAGGTCCCGGCGCACCGCTCGCTCCTCAAGCTGTGGAGCGAGGAGGACAGGGCGCTGGCGCTCGCGGCGCTGGAGAGCTTCGACATGGGGGCGTTCGCCGCCAACCGGGCCGACCAGCTCTCGGGCGGCCAGCAGCAGCGCGTCGCCATCGCCCGCGCCCTGGTGCAGGAGCCGGAGATCATCCTGGCCGACGAGCCTGTGGCCTCGCTCGATCCGCGCAACACCCGCCTGGTGATGGATGCGCTCGCCGACGCCAACAAGCGCTACGGCATCACGGTCCTGTGCAACCTGCACTCCCTCGACCTCGCCCGCGCCTATTGCGACCGGCTGATCGGCCTCTCGGCCGGCCGGGTGGTGTTCGACGGCCGCGGCTTCGACCTCACCGAGGACGTCGCCCGCACCCTCTACGGGCTCGAGGCCGGCGAGGTGATGGACCGGGGCGAGCCCGAGGCGCCGCCGCTGCCGGTGCGGGCTCCCGTTCGCCACGCCGAGGCGCTGAGCGCCTGAGACTGTTTCCCGTTCCAGGAAGGACCCGAACCATGCTGAACCGCCGTACCCTCGTGGGCGCCGTCGCCCTCGCGCTCGCCGCCGGCCCCGCGCTGGCCCAGAATTCCTCGGTGCAGGACTGGAAGGCGAAGTACCCGGAGCTGACCCTCGGCGTGATCCCGTCCGAGAACGCGTCGGGCACCGTCGACCGCTACACCCCGCTCACCGCCTACCTCTCGAAGGAGATCGGCGTGCCGGTGAAGCTGCGCGTCGCCAACGACTACGCGGCGGTGATCGAGGGCCAGCGCGCCGGCAACATCCAGCTCGCCTTCTACGGCCCGGCCTCCTTCGCCCGCGCGGTGATGACCGGCGTGAAGACCGAGCCGCTGGTCAACCAGAAGCACGAGACCGGCGCGTCGGGCTACTACTCGGTGATCTACGTCCGCGCCGACAGCCCGTACAAGTCGATCGAGGACCTGAAGGGCAAGAGCCTCGCCTTCGTCGATCCGAACTCGACCTCCGGCAATCAGGCCCCGCGCTTCTTCCTGCAGAAGGCCGGCCACGACGTCGAGAAGCTGTTCGGCAAGACCTTCTTCGCCGGCAGCCACGAGAACGCCGTGCTGGCGCTGGTGCAGGGCACCGCCGACGCCGCCGCCAACCTCTACAATTCCGACACCGACACCACCGTCACCCGCATGGCGGCCAAGGGCATGCTGAAGAAGCCCGACGGCTCGCAGATGCAGCAATCGGACTTCCGCGTCGTCTTCAAGTCCGAGTTCCTGCCGGAAGGCCCGTTCACCGTGCTCTCCAGCCTGCCCGACGACCTGAAGCAGAAGATCCGCCAGGCCTTCCTCGACCTGCCGACCAAGGACAAGGCCACCTTCGACAAGCTGTCGGACGGCAAGGACCTCGGCCTCAACCCGGTGACGCTGAAGGATTACCAGCCGATCATCGAGATGCTCCGCCACAACGACGAGCAGCGCAAGCGCTCGTGAGGCTCACGGCTCTCCTCCGGTGAGGAGAGCCGACGACAACGAAAGAGGCGCGGGTCCCCCCTCTCCCACACCTTGCAGCGATACCGGGCAAGCCCGGCATCGCCTGGAGAGGGGATCCCGCGCTCCGCTTTTGCCGGACAGCCCCAGACGTTGCGGGCGCCTCATCCGGCACCGGAGACGCAAGCACCCGTGACCGTCCAGATCGACAGATTGCCGCCCGAGCGCGAGAAAGCGCTGCTCGCGGCCTATGCGGGCTCCGTCGCATCCACGAGACTGCGCACGCTCGCGGTCTTCGTGGCGATCGTGGCGCTCTATCTCCTCGCCGGCTGGATGGCCGAGGTGCGGCCGCTCACCTTCCTCGACAACATCCAGAACTTCACCGCCTACATCGCCCAGATCCTGCCGCCGCTGACCCTCGCGAACCTCCCGGCCGATCTCGCCGCCTGGTACTGGGGCTTGCCGAAATGGCTCGGGCTGCTCGCCGAGACCATCCTGATGGCCTATCTCGGCACGCTGTTCGGCGGCATCGCGGCGCTCTGCCTGTGCTTCCTCGCCTCGGCCAACCTGGTGCGCTCGAGCGCCATCCGCTTCTGCGCCCGGCGCTTCCTGGAAGTGTGCCGCACGGTGCCCGAGGTGGTGTTCGCGCTGATCTTCGTCATCGCCTTCGGGCTCGGGCCGATGGTCGGCGTGCTGGCGCTCGCCATCCACACCACCGGCGCGCTCGGCAAGCTGTTCTCCGAAGTCGTCGAGAACATCGACATGAAGCCGGTCGAGGGCCTGACCGGCACCGGGGCCGGATTCGTCGAGACCGTGCGCTTCGCGGTGGTGCCGCAGGTGCTCTCGAACTTCGCCTCCTACGCGCTGCTGCGCTTCGAGATCAACGTGCGGGGTGCGGGCGTGATGGGCTTCGTCGGCGCCGGCGGCATCGGCCAGGAATTCCTGGTCGCGATCCGCAACTTCTACTACTCGGACGTGAGCGCGATCCTGCTCCTCGTCATCCTCACCGTGGTGACGATCGACCTCGCCACCGAGCGCCTGCGCCACCACCTCCTCGGCCGGGAGGCCCACGCGTGACACGCCGCCCGCCCTCCGCCCTGCGCCGGGCCGCGCTTGCCGACCTCGACGGCTTGCGCGCCCGCCATCCCGCGGTGTTCCGGCCCTCTCGGGCCCGCCGCGCCGCCGTCCTCGGCATCCTCGCGGCCGTCATCGGCCTCGCCGCCTTCGCGATGGTGCGGCTCGACTTCTCGCTGCTGCGCATCCTCCACGGCCTGCACCGGCTGGGCGACTTCGCCGGCATGATGCTGCCGCCGTCCGCCGGCGGACGCCTCGGCCTGTTCCTGACGGCTTTGGCTGAGACCCTGGCGATCGCCTTCCTCGGCACGCTGACGGCGGCCTGCCTCGCCTTTCCGGTGGCGTTCCTCGCCGCCCGCAACGTGGTTCCGAACCCCTTCCTGCGCTTCGGCGTGCGCCGCGGCTTCGACGTGATCCGCTCGGTCGACGTGCTGATCTGGGCGCTGATCTGGATCAACGTCGTCGGCCTCGGGCCGTTCGCCGGCGCGCTCGCCATCGCGTGCTCGGATTTCGGCGCGCTCGGCAAGCTCTTCTCCGAGGCGATCGAGACCGCCGACCGCAAGGCGCAGGAGGGCGTGACGGCGTCCGGCGGCAGCCGGCTGCACCGGGTCCGCTTCGGCCTGGTGCCGGCGGTGCTGCCGGTGCTCGCGAGCCAGGTGCTCTACTTCTTCGAGTCGAACACCCGCTCGGCCACCATCATCGGCATCGTCGGGGCCGGCGGCATCGGCCAGTACCTGACCGAGCTGATCCGGGTGCTGGAGATGCAGCAGGTCGCCTTCCTGGTCCTGATGATCCTCGTCACCGTGGCGCTGATCGACCTCGTCTCGGGCCGCCTGCGCCGGGCGATCATCGGCGGCGCGGCGCATTGAGCCGCACCGCGTAGGAGCCTGATTCCACCGCGTTTTCGCAGCCGCGAAGGCCGGCGAAAACCTCGCGCGCCATGATTGTCTTCCCCCTCGGCGGGCGCCTATAAGCCGGCTGTCTCACGCGTCCGTCGCGGCGTCGAGAGCCCCGCCGGGCGCTCTCCGCGCGCAAGGACGATCATCCGCCGGGGAGCGCCATGGCCGGGCATTCACAGTTCAAGAACATCATGCACCGCAAGGGCCGCGTCGACGCGGTCCGCTCGAAGGTCTTCTCCAAGCTCGCCCGAGAGATCACCGTGGCGGCCAAGCTCGGCACGCCCGATCCCTCGATGAACCCGCGCCTGCGCGCCGCCATCCTGGCGGCCCGGGCCGAGAACATGCCCAAGGACAACATCGAGCGCGCCATCAAGAAGGCCGCCGGCGGCGACGCGGAGAACTACGAGGAGATCCGCTACGAGGGCTACGGCCCGGGTGGTGCCGCCCTGATCGTTGAGGCGCAGACCGACAACCGCAACCGCACGGCCTCCGACGTGCGCTCGGCCTTCACCAAGTCCGGCGGCAGCCTCGCCGAGACCGGAGCGGTGTCGTTCATGTTCGACCGCGTCGGCCTCGTCGCCTTCGACGCCAAGGTGGCCGACGCCGACACGATGCTGGAGGCGGCCATCGAGGCCGGCGCCGACGACGTCAAGTCCGACGAGAGCGGCCACGAGATCACCTGCGAGCAGGGCGCGATGGCCGAGGTCTCGAAGACCCTGGAGGCCCGCTTCGGCGAGCCCCGCCGCACCGCCCTGATCTGGCGCGCCCAGAACACCGTCGACGTCGACGACGAGACCGCCGAGAAGCTGATCCGCCTCGTCGAGACCATCGAGGACCAGGACGACGTGCAGAACGTCTTCGTCAACTTCGCGGTCTCGGACGCCATGATGGCGAAGATGCAGGGGTAGCCCCCGGAGCCGCGTGACTGTCCCGACGGTACCGACCTCCTCCGCATCATTCCGGGGCCGCGCAGCGGAACCCGGAATCATGGCCGTCGGCGGCGCCGAACGCAGCGGAACGCGCTGCGACGGCTCCCGCGGACTCGGCGGCTGTGGATCCCGGGTTCTCGACTTCGTCGAGCCCCGGGGATGACGAGGAGGGTGGCTGTCCGCCTGCCCACCCCTGACCGGACCGGCGGCCCGCCGGCCGGTATTCCGCCGACCGAAGAATAATTCGCCCACCTGCGGAACCTGGCCTGTCCCGGCGCGTTTCACGCGCGCGAGGCCCGGACGGGCTCGCATGTTGGGCGCCGGACAGAAGGTGTCCGGCGGCCCTCGTCATCACGTTGCTCTCAAGGAGGATGTGGTCATGAGGACCTACGACTTCGCCCCGCTCTACCGCTCCACCGTCGGATTCGACCGCCTGTTCTCGATGCTCGACCAGGCCGCCCGGGTCGAGCCGTCGACGCAGTGGCCGCCCTACGACATCGAGAAGGTGGCGGACGATGCCTACCGCATCACCATGGCGGTCGCCGGCTTCTCGCCGGACGAGATCGAGCTGACCCAGCACGACACCACGCTCGTCGTCACGGGCCAGAAGAAGGACAGGGACGCCGAGCGCGCCTACCTGCACCGCGGCATCGCCGCCCGGGCCTTCCGCCAGACCTTCAACCTCGCCGACCACGTGACGGTCACCGGCGCCCGCCTGGAGCACGGCCTGCTCGCCGTCGACCTCAAGCGCGAGGTGCCCGAGGCGCTCAAGCCGCGCCGCATCGCCATCGGCGGTCGGCAGGCCGCCTTGGGTCGGGATTTGGGCCAAGATAGCTTGAGCCAGGACAGCTTGGGTCAGGACAGCTTGGGTCAGGACAACGCGCCGGCGCAGGTCGAGATCGCCGGGAACGGGGCCTCCGCGGACCGCGCCAGGGCCGCCTGATCCCCGCGCCGCCCGTCGATGAACCGGCCCGGGGTGTCGCCCCCGGGTCCGTCCCTTCTTGTCGTGCACCATCAGGGAGGATGATCCATGTCGATGAGGGAGATGCATCTCGTCCGCTCCGGATCCATCACGTCCGGGCCGGCCCACCCGCCGACCATGCCGCCCGCCTCGTTCGAGGCGTGGCAGGCGCTCGCCGCTCCCGGCGACGTGTTCCGGCACCCGCGCGAGGTCCTGGCGCACCCGCACCTGACCCGGGCCGAGAAGCGCGAGGTCCTGGCGTCCTGGGCGTCGGATGCCTGCGCCCTCGAGGGCGCACCGGGCCTGCGCTGCCTGGCCGGTGCCAGGGCCGAGCCGGTCCCGGTGGATGCCGTGCTGGCGGCGCTGGCCCGGCTCGACCACGACGCGACCCGCCCGGCGACGAGCGAGCCGCCGCGCAAGCGCACCCGCGGCCTCGCAAACCTGCACCGCTACGTCCGCCCCCGCCGGCGGGACGACGATGACGACGACCCGCCGCCCTGCCCGGCGGTAGCGATGCCCCGGCCGCGGACGCCGCCGGGTGCCGCGGCGCTCGCCCTGCGCACCGTCGCGCGCCGCAGGCCCGAGGCGCAGCTGCTCGCGGCTCCGGCGTGACCGGAAGCGGCCGGCCCGGAACGGCCGGCCGCCGTCCCTCGCGACGGACCCGGAAGGCGACCGGCGATCGACGCCCCGGCCGAGGGATGTGCCTCGCGGCTCGCTTGCCGGCTCGCTTGCCGGTTCACTTGCCGGCTCCCTTGCCCGTCCCCTCCCGGTCGCCGTCGCGAGTCTCCTGGTTGGGAAGCACGAGGACCTGGCCCGGGTAGATGAGATCCGGGTCGCGGATCTGATCCTGGTTGGCGTCGTAGATCAGGGTAAAGCGCTCGCCCTCGCCGTAGGTGCGTCGGCTGATCCGCCACAGGCTGTCGCCGCGCATGATGCGGACCGTCTCGATGCCCGGAACGTACACCTCCGAGGAATTCGTCCCGGATCCGGGCGGGACGTTCGCGGACAGGCTGCCGGTGGTCACGCTGCCGGTGCTGGAGGGCTGCGGCGGGCCGGCCGGGCCGCGGCCGGCCGCGGCATCGTCGCGGGCGTGCCGCTCGGTCGTGCCCGGCGTTTCGCGCGCCATGTCCTGCCGCGCGGCCGGATCCGCGATCCCGTCGTCGCGGCCGGGATCGGGCGCCGTGAACGGGACCTCCGCCCGGTCACGGACCTTGCCCGTCGCGGGATCGACCAAGTCGAGCCGGACCTTGTAGGCTCCCGGCTTGACGCCCTGGCCGATGGCGAAGGTCACGATCCCGTCCCGGCCGATCGTCGCCGGGGCGATCAGCGTCTCGTTCAGGTAGAGCCGCACATAGGCCCCGGCGGCCCCCTTGGCGGTGACGAACAGGGATCCGCCGCTCCCGGCATCGATGCTGACGACCTTGGGCAGCGTCGCCGCTGCCGCGACGGGCGCCTCCGCGCGGCGCGACTCCGGTGCAGGATTGGCTGGACCGGATGACGCGGGGCCGCCATCCGCCCGGTTCGCGGCTCCCGCGGCGACGCCCGGTGCCGGGCCGCCGGCTTCGGACCCGCTTCGCCCCTCGCCCCCGGGTACCGTAATGTCCCGGCTCGGCGCCGCACCGCGCTCCTCCCGAAGTGCCTGCCGGCCGGGCTCCGCGGCGGGCGCCGCGCGGCTCGCGACCGGGCTCTCCGGCTGGGACAGGACCACCGTCGGCTTGCCGGGGGAGGTAAGGGCGACGAGCGGCCTGGCGTCCCGGGACGGGGCGATCACGACCGCGACGCGGGCCGGCGAGCGCCGCGACTCGCCCCGGGCGTCGGTCGCGCGCAGGCCGATCTCGCTGCTCCCGGCCGCGAGCGGCAGCGGCGTGACGGTGAAGCTGCCCTCGGCGTCGGCCTGGGCGCGCGCCACGGGACGGCCGTCGACGAGTACCTCGACCGAGGCGTTCGGCGCGGCCCGTCCGGCGACGACCGTCTCGCCGGTCGGCTCGACGCGCACGACGTCGAAGCTCGGTCCGGTCGGGGCGGGAGCGGCCGGAGGGACCGGCAGCAGCGCCCGCCCGCCGGGGGCGGAGGCCGCGGGGGTATCGGCCGGCCTGTCGGCTTCCGGAGCCGGCGGGCGGTCCCGCCCGGCGCCCGGCGGCGACAGGGCGGCGAGCGGCGCGCCGCTCCCGACGGCCGGCGAGGACGACCTGAGATCGCCGAGCGCATCGAGGTGCCGGCGGAGCAGGCCCGCGAGCCCGGCGAGGAGCAGCAGGCTCGCGAGGGCCGCGACCGCCAGGCCGCGCCGGCGGCTCCTCGCCCGGGGGACCGGGGATCGGACCACCACCGGTGGATCCGCGTCGAACGTGACCCGCTTGCGCGGCTGCCGGCCGAGCAGCGCCGTGACGAGCACGCCGAGGCCGACGAGGATGCCGAGCAGCAGCGTGACGAGGATGCGACGCAAGCGGGCGATCATGTGGTGCAGGTCCCCTTCAGTCCTCGGCGAGGGGGAGCGGCGGTGCCGGCCCTCGATGGTGCTCCGCGTCCCGACCTCCGGGGACGACGGGACGCGGAGCCGGTGTCTCGGGCTCGGTGTCTCAGGCGAAGCGGCGGCCGTCGGTCGCGTAGCGGTCGATGGCCGAGGGCAGCTCGCGCGACAGGCGTGCCAGGATCTCGGTGCGGCTGAGACCGGTCTGGTGGGTGAGGTGGTCGAGCGTCTGCGGGCCGATGGCGCGCTCCAGCTCGCCCTCGGCGATGGCCCGGTTGGCGCCCTGGCCCACCCAGGAATTCGCCGTCTCGCCGTGGCCGCCCTTGGTGAAGTGCTCGACGAGCTCGGCCAGACCGTTGGCGATCAGCCCGCCGACCCCGGCCGAGCCAACGCCCCCGAGCACGCGCTCCAGGTTGCTCGGCATCGCGCTGGCCGGGATCGCCGAACCGGTCACGGGCGTGGTCCGGGTGACCGGCGGCACGACCGTGCCGTGGGCGTCCCGGGCGGGGGTGCCGAGCCACTCGGCGATCTTGTCCCGGTTCTGGTAGCCCGCCACCGCGAGCAGTCCCAGAAGGGCGGTCATCGAGGGATACCCGTTGCTCATGTCGTGTCCTTCTCCGTTGGATGGTCTGGGGTGGAGCGGCGGGGGCGGCCGAGGGGTCGTCGGGTCGCGGCGTCAGCGCGGGGAGCGGGCGAGCCAGCCGAGGGCGAAGGCCACGCCGACGACGGCGAGCAGCGTGGTGGTGCGGTGGGCGTCGGCGTAGCGGATCGCGCGGCGGCCGTGGGTCGCGACCCGGCGGCCGGCCTCCTCGGCAAGGTGGCGGCCGTCCTCGGCGAGATCTTCCGCCCGGTCGCGGGCGCGGCCGTAGGCGTATTGCGCCCCGCCGGCCATCTGGTTCACGGCGCCGCGCACCTGGCGGGCGGGGTCGCCGGTCAGGCCGCCGAGGGCGCTCTGGGAACGGCCCTTGAGGTGACGGGACGCGCCGCTGATCTGGTCGCGGTTCATGCGGTTCTCCTGCAACGGGTTGAACGGGTCCCGCCTCGGGGCAGGTCAGTCGCGGTTCGCCGTGACGAGCAGGGCGAGGCCGAAGCCGACGGCACCGGCGACGAGCAGGGAGGCGAGCGGGTACTCGGCGACCGGCCCGCCCGCCCCGCCGTGGCGCAGGGCGCGGGTGCCGCGCTCGACCGCGTCCCCGGCCTCGTCGGCAGCGCGGCGCACCGAGCGCCGGGCATGGTCGGCATGCTCCTCGAAGGCGTCGTGGACGGCGCCTTGAGCCCGGCGGGCGCGGTCCTCGACGTCGTCGGAGCCGACGAGGCCGCCGACGGTCTCGCGGATCCGGCCGCCGATGTCGCGGGCGGTGTCGGCCACCTGCTCGACCGCGTCGCGAACGGTGTCCCTCGCCTGGTCCTTGGCCTGGCCGAAGAGGTTCTGGGCCTGGCCGGCCGCCTCGCGGACGCGGCCCTCGGCCGAGTCCCGGTGCGAGCCGGTGAGATCGCCGATCGTACCCTGCGCCTTGCCGCCGAGCTCCCGGGCGGCGCCGGTGATCCGGTCCGTGTCCATCATGTCGTTCTCCTGTCCCTCGAAATTCTGTCTCTCGAAATTCCGCTGGCCTCGTCCCGGTGAGAGGATTGGACGGGACGGCACGCTCGGGCGCTCCCGGGCGGAAGGCGCGTCAGCCGCGCCCCGACCCCGCCGGTCCGGACCGCCCGACCTTCGGCGGAGGCGCTTCCCGCTTCTGGCGCCGGCCTTCCGCTTCGACCCGGACGTCGCCGGTGAGCTTGCCCAGGGCCTCCTTGACCGAGCCCTTGAGGTGCTCGGCGGAGGTCGAATTCCTGTCTCCGGTCATGGATTCTCCTTCACGCTCAGTCAAACCATGAATCGGGTGTGAGATGATGCTCCGGTATCGACCTTAAATGATCCAATCATACTGGTAGTACGACTGATACTATTCGCAAATCCGGGACGCAGGACGATCCTCTCTGTTTCAGGCAACTGGATCCTGCTGTCGCAGCGTGCGCAGCGCCGGGGGGGCGTACGGTTCCGGGCTCGGGCCGCATCCATCGGCGATTGCCGCAGCGTCTCGACCGGTGGCCGCGGCCGGTCTCGTCCTCTCTCGGTCCCGCGTCTCGTTACTGCCCATGCGGCAGTGATCCACAAACAAGTTGCGCGCGAGCCGGTTCCGAAAAATTATCTTATCATCCTGGTACGCGCATATCATTGAAGTCGGGATCGTCGACCAAAGATTGACGCCGACCGCGCCCGTGGGACGGTCCACCGATCCTGGGCGCAGTCATCCAAGACGACGGTGAGATTACTCCCGTGCAGCATGTTGGCGGACACTGGCGCATCGCCGCCGCGTTCGTCCGTGTGATCTCGCGCGGGGATGTCGACCCCTGATGCGATCTTCGGAGTTGCGATCCGGAGGTTGCAGTCCTGCCGGCTGCCTCGCCGTCACCCCGAACCCCAACGAGACACGGAGATTCGCGCATGAACCGTCACGCATCCGTCGCAGCCGCGCTCGTCTTGGGCGCCGTCCTGGCCACGCTCCCCCTCGCGGGCGCACCGGCCCTGGCGCAGTCGCCCGTGGCCGTACCCGGGACGCCCGCCACCCTGAACGACAACCTGAAGGCGAGGTTCGTCGCCCAAGGCCCCAACGACCTCGTCGCCTCCAAGCTCGTCGGCCTGAGCATCCGCAACGGCGCGAACGAGACCGTCGGCTCGGTCGCCGACGTGGTCTTCGACGACAAGCACGGGATCAAATCCTACGTCGTCAGCGTCGGCGGCTTCCTCGGCCTGAACGCGAAGTACGTCGCCGTGGCGCCCGAGACGCTGCGCGTGTCGCGCAAGGACGGCGGCGGCCTCGACGCGGTGATCGAGACCGACAAGGACCAGCTCCGGGCCGCCCCCGAATACATCGATCTCGGCGCGGAGACGAAGAAGTAGCGCGGGCGAAAGCCGACCGACGCGCCGTGTCCGTCCTCCCGTCCGGAAACGGCGGCCCGAACATCACGCCAGAAAGCCCACGATGACCTGAACCCTTGAGGATTGCGAAGGAGACCGACCATGGACCATGATCTGAGACGCCGCGCGGCCGCCGAGTTCTTCGGCACCTTCTGGCTCACCTTCGGCGGCTGCGGCGCCGCCGTGCTGTCGGCGGCCTTCCCCGAGCTCGGCATCGGGTTCGTCGGCGTCGCCCTGGCCTTCGGCCTGACGGTGCTCAGCATGGCCTACGCGGTCGGGCACATCTCGGGCGGGCACTTCAACCCGGCCGTCACCCTCGGTCTGTGGGCCTCCGGCCGCTGCGCCAACCGACACGTGGTTCCCTACATCCTCGCCCAGCTCGTCGGCGCCGTCGCGGCGGCGGGCGCCCTCTACCTGATCGCCTCGGGCAAGGCCGGCTGGGTCCCGAAGGGCTTCGCCTCGAACGGCTACGGCGCGCTCAGCCCCGGCCGCTACGGGCTCGCCGCCTGCGCCGCGACCGAGGTGCTGACGACGTTCTTCTTCCTGATGATCATCATCGGGGCGACCGCGAAGGGCGCCGCAACGGGCTTTGCCGGCATTCCGATCGGGTTCGCGCTGGTGCTGATCCACCTGATCTCGATCCCGGTGACCAACACCTCGGTGAACCCGGCGCGCTCCACCGGCGTCGCCCTGTTCGCCGGCGGCGAGTACGTCGCGCAGCTCTGGCTGTTCTGGCTCGCGCCGGTCGCCGGCGCCCTCCTCGCCGGTGCCCTGGCGAAGTGGCTCTACGAGGATCGCCGGATCTACGACACGGTCGTCATCGAGAAGCGGGCCGCCTGACGCCGGATCGAGGCCCGCGCCCCGCCCGTGCGCCGGCGACGATGGATCGGACCCGGTCAGGGCGCCGGCCCGCGACCGGCCGTGCCTTCAAGAGGGCTAGCGTACGAGGAAGGGCGCTCGGGCCCGCCGAGGTACGTGGCGGCGGATGCCGCCGCGTCGGGAGGTGCGAGGAGCAGGGCCGAGGCGGGGCGCTGTGCCACCGAGGGCTGCCGCCAGTCGAAAGCTCGGCAGGTTTGGAAAATCCGAATGGCGGAGACGGAGTCCGCCATTTGCGATTCCGATAGAATCCAGGCAAGCACGGAATAGCCTTCCATATCAGCAATTTAACCACACTAGTAGGTCTATCGCGAGCCAGCGTGTTCCGCTATGTTCCGCTCTCATATGTTGGGTGGAATGTTGGGCGGGCGACCTCCACGTGGCGAAATCGGTTGGAAAACACAAAGAAAGCCATCTGACGGCAGCGGCGGTTCGCAGCCTCAAGGACCCAGGCTTCTACGCAGACGGAAACGGGCTGTATCTTAAGGTCGACGGTTCCGGAGCTAAGCGTTGGATCCAGCGCCTGGTCATTAGAGGTAAGCGACGCGACATCGGGCTGGGTTCAGTGACGATGGTGCGCCTTGCGGAGGCGCGAGAGGCGGCCCTTCAAAACCGCAAGCTGGCGCGCACCGGTGGGGACCCATTGGCCGCACGGCGACAGAGCGAGGCAATCCTGACGTTTGAGGAAGCTTCGCAGCGCGTCCATGAACTACATCTTCCCAATTGGCGCAATGCGAAGCACGGCGATCAATGGATTAGCACACTACGTGCATATGCCTTCCCGCATTTCGGCAAGAAGCGTGTCGACGCAATCAACAGTGCTGATGTGCTAGCCGCCTTAATGCCGATATGGAACTCTCACCCGGAAACTGCGCGGCGCGTGAAGCAACGCATTGGCACGGTGTTGAAGTGGGCTATTGCTCAGGGTTGGCGAAGCGACGAGCCTTCTGACAGCATCTCAAAGGCTCTACCAAAGCATGATCGCTCGAAAGTGAAGCATCAAAAAGCTCTTCCATATTCGGCAGTCGCATTATCTATCGAAAAGGCGCGCGGTAGCAACGCATCGCTTTCATCGAAGTTGGCCCTAGAGTTCTTAGTTCTTACCGCAACGCGATCAGGAGAAACGCGTGAAGCTGTTTGGACAGAGATCGACATCGACAAAGCTGAGTGGGTCATACCATCTGAGCGCATGAAGGCGAAACGTCCTCATCGCGTGCCATTATCACGTCGCTGCCTAGAGATCTTGGCTCAAGCAAAATCGCTAAAAGCCGATAAATCCGAGTATATATTCCCAGGTTCAATAGCAGGAAAGCCGCTGTCAGATATGACGCTTTCTAAATTATTGATGGAACTATCCATTGACGCCGTCCCGCATGGCTTTCGTTCCTCCTTCCGGGATTGGGCAGGTGAACAAACAATCTTCCCACGAGAGGTCTGTGAATTCGCACTTGCTCACGTGATCAAAGATAAGGCTGAGGCTGCTTATGCCCGGTCAGATTTATTCGAGAAACGCCGCAAATTGATGGCTGCTTGGGCCGATTATATTTGTGGTGGAAAATCGCTGGATAACTGTTGAAAAGAGACAGTGAGATCTTGATGAACGTATCCGAGCGCATGAGCGAGCTAGAGCGCCTGTGGGAGATAGGAGAATCCGTTGGAGAGTCTACTCCCGATTATCGGAAGGTCTATGAAAAGATAGTAGTGGAGCTAAGTGCTAAAACGAGCTTTGACATCTCGCGCGGTCTTGCCGCCATGGCTAGCAACTGGGTTAGAACGAAAGATCTATATTATACAGATGAAATTATTATCTTGATGCTTGATAACAAGATTACTGACTCTCCGACATTAAACGAGCAAGTAAAACATGCAATCCAACTCAGGCGAGAAGGTCGGGCGCGCGCTGATTCTTACCGCAGTCGTGCCACAGAGGAGGCAAAGCAGCAAGCCTTATTTGTGATAGCGAACCTTATCAGTGTAGGAGCATCGCTCGCAGTTGCATGCAGAAAAGCCGTAGTATGGCACGCCGACACATATCCCGGATTAAAGCCATTCAGAGCAAGCACAATTGAGAAATGTTATGTTAACGAATGGCGATGCAAAATAAAATCTCCGCATTTTATTTCGGTGTACAAATTTCTAGACCCAGTTAGCGGTAAAATCAAAAAAACTAAGATTTATCGGACTCGCGAGCAAAAAATAAGGATGCGATGGGCTTTGTATCGGACAGCCGAAGACAAAGAATTATGGAAAGATATATTGAAAAAAATTCCTGAGCCCGATAATTTTCAAATAGGCAGGAGGAGATAGGTGGGCTATTTAATAATATGATAAACGAAATTATTACGATCTTGTGGCAGTTAGGACGTTTTCCAGTTTCAGTGCAGCTCAAGAACATAAAAATTTAATTTGCATACTCTTTAGAGCCTGGCCTGCTGAGCGGCCACTTGGTAGGCGCGCCGCCAGGCTGATCAAGCGAGTACGGAACGCGGCTCAATGCACCGCGGCGCCAGCCTCATCGCGACGCGCCGGATCGCCTGGATAAACCACGGCACCGGGGAGCTTGGCTAAGCGCTGGTTGCACAGCCGGCTGATCAGCCAGCCCGACCAAGGCCTGCTGCGCCGTCCTGAACGCCGCCAGCAGGCGCACCAGATCAAGCTCGGCCCGCAGGGTCTCAACCTTCGTCCGAAATTCGGCCGAGGCGCGGGTTGGGCCATCAACTCGACGATGATCGCATCCACACCCACGGGAAGGTGCGGGATTGGCTCTCACGCCACCCGCGCTGGGTGTTCCACTTCATCCCAACCTCGGCCTCGTGGCTCAACGCAGTCGAGGGCTTCTTCTCGGCGCTGTCACGTCGGCGGCTGCGACGAGGCACGTTCACCGGGATCGTCGACCTGCAGGCGATCATCAAGCGCTACATTGCCGAGCACAACGAGCGGACCAGGCCCTTCGTCTGGACCAAGCCCGCCGCCGCCCTCCTCAACAGCCAAGCTGCACCTTCCGTCTGAGTCAGTGCGCTAGGTAGAAAATACGGGGGAGAAATTTTTAGCCGAAATCTCCCGATTTTTTCGAGTCGTGAGTTCTGACAGGGTCCGATGCGTGCCGACACGGACACGAGAGGACAGCAAAATGTCAGAGTATACAAACGTCACGCGGGTGCTTCGCCGCAAGGACGTTGAAAGAATCATAGGTTTGAGCCGAAGTTATATATTCGTTGATTGCGCTTGGAAGATTTCAAAAACCTATACGTATCAGCACACGAGCTGTTGGGTGGCCAGAGCATATTATAAGAAGCTGGCTAATAGAGCGCATTGCCGACTCTGAGCAGAAAAACATGGTAGGGAGGGGTAGAAAGTGAAAAATATTATACCTGTCAAACCGGATCATCCGTCCGTGGCCGATGATCGTGAGTATTTCGTGCGCAACCCTCGTCGAAAATTCAGAGCTCGAAAAATTCTCTGATGGAGAGTTCTACGTCACCATCTTCGCCGCCGACGAATTCGGTGTCGGAGGCGAGGTAAATCTCACTATTATAAAACGCGTACGAGGCGGAAGAGTAAAAAGATATTTCAACACGTCTAGCGCGTCGCGCCTGAGAAGTGATCGAGATATCAAGCATTCTTGCGCTCGCGCGATATCAAGCCCTCAGACCTGAAACTAGGCGGCCGGCATGAATTCCGTAAATAAAAATACCGATCTTGCTGCAATTTACGCCGAGTGCGGCGTCAGAGTGTTTCCTTGCCGTGAACGCGATACTACTAGAGGAAAAGCCAAAGCGCCATATACGAGAAATGGTCATCATAGCTCAAGTGCGGCATCTCATACCATGTCGTTATGGGCGGCGACCTATCCGGACGCGATATATGGTATACCGTGTTCGGCAAATGGCCTGTTTGTACTGGACGCCGATAGGCACGGCGGTTGTGACGGTGTTCAATCACTAATGACACTTTTTGCCCATTATAAGTTCGACTGGTCCAATGTCCCAATTGTAAATACCCCACGTGATGGCCTTCATGTTCTATTTGCGCGACCGGGTGAACTCGGACGAACAAAGAGTGTGATTGCACCAGCAATAGACGTGCGAGATCTGGGGTATGTGATTGCACCGGGTACCATATTACCGGATGGTAGAGAGTATAGACTTACAAACGGAACGATTGCACAGCTTGGTAGGGCAATAGCAGAACACTCGTTGCTCCCAGTACCGTCATGGTTAGTCCACTTAGCGTCGCCGCCAACTCAAGCCGTACGCCCAAAACCGACCGTTAACAATCATCAAGTCAACGGACGTCAGCTCCGGGGCATAATCTCTGTTATACGCGACGCGCCCATAGGTGAGCGAAACAGATCGCTTCACTGGGCTGCCTGCCGATGCGGTGAGCTCGTGGTAGCGGGCGGTATTTCTGATGTCGACGCATATAATCTTTTATACCAGTCCGCACGTGCTGCAGGTCTGAATGATTGCGAAATAAGAAACACAATCGCAAGCGGTATGCGCAAGGGTATGGCGGGACGGCGTCATGAAAATTAGAAATTCAAATCAGCCCATCCTCGATGAGGCACCGGCGAGCTGGGCAGCGCCCCCTCACACTCATCCGCATGGTTTTGAAGGTTTTGGGGGTGCCCAGCCATCAAGCTTTGGTACGGCAGGAGTTCGGCCAGCTGAGGCGGTGGCTACCGCGTTTCCAGAAGTCGTTTGGGAAGACCCAATTCCGCTGCCGGTGGGATTGGCTCCTGTGCTTCCGTTCAGTCCAGACTATCTACCTCATGGTACCGAACGCTGGATCATGGACATTGCCGACAGAATGCAATGCCCACCAGATTTCCCAGCAGCGACAGCTATTGTTGCGCTGGGATCTGTCATCGGCAGGCAGATCCGCATTCGTCCAAAGCTCAATGACAGCTGGACAGAAGTTGCGAATGTGTGGGGATTAATAGTGGGGCGCCCTGGCGTAATGAAATCACCTGCTATGAGCGAAGCACTCGTGCCATTGAAACACTTGGAGGCTAAGGCTCGCGAAGATTTCTCGGTTGTCGAGAGAGAGTTTGAGGCTGAGATGCATAAACACAAGTTGCGCAAAAATGCTATCGACGAACTGGCAAAAAAATCCCTTAAAAACAACATCAAGGCAGACATTGATTTAGGAGAAATGTACGATCCCGTAGAGCCTAAGCCAAAGAGATACCTTATCGGCGATGCGACGTATGAGGCTCTTGGGGATATTCTATCATACAATCAAAACGGGATTCTTACATATCGAGATGAGATCATCGCGCTACTTAAGACCCTAGAGGCTGTTACGGACCGGCGAGTACCCCATTTTTGAGGGATGCAGTCGCGCCGCGCCTACCCCTCCGATGTCAGTGATGACGAATGGGCGCTGGTCGCGCCCTACCTGACGCTGCTGCCCGAGACCGCCGCTCAGCGCGAGCACAGCTTGCGGGAGGTGTTCAACGGGCTGCGCTACGTGGTGCGTTACGGCGTGGCGTGGCGCGCCATGCCCCACGACCTGCCGCCCTGGCATGCCGTATACGATCAGGCTCAACGCTGGCTGCGAGCCGGCTGCTTTGAGAGCCTCGTTCACGATCTGCGGGCTGTGCTGCGCCTGGCCTCGGGCCGGGCTGAGGAGCCCTCGGCCGTCGTGCTCGACAGCCGCACCTTGCGCTCGACGCCCGAGAGTGGCGCTCGTGCCGCCTGGGACGGACACAAGCGCACGCGCGGCTCGAAGCTGCACACGGCGGTCGACACGCTCGGCCAGGTGCTGGCGCTGCACGTCACGCCTGCCAATGCCGATGACCGATCTGCCGTCGCCGCTCTGGCTGACGCCGTGCAGGAGGCCACCGGTGACAGCGTGGACCTCGCCTATGTCGATCAAGGCTACACGGGCGAGCGCGCGGCGAAGGCGGCGGCCGACCACGGCATCGGCTTGGAGGTAGTGAAGCTGCCCGAGGCCAAGCGCGGCTTCGTCCTGCTACCACGCCGATGGGTGGTCGAGCGCACCTTCGCCTGGATGGCGCGCTTCCGGCGCCTGGCCCGCGACTACGAACGCCTGCCCGCCACCCTCGCGGGACTGCACCTCGTCGCCTTCAGCGTCCTGCTGCTCCGAAGGGCGGCAGACTTCGCTGCGGTCCGTAACAGCCTCTAGACAGGGAAGAACAAGCTGCAGCCCGTGGATTCTTTTTAACTGCATGGAATGGGAATGACTCTTACATATTTGACCGCATTGGACGTGGGCATCAATATCTTGAGGCTGTTTGTGTCTCAATGTTAGGTTCGACACAGCCGGGGAAGTTAGGATCTTATATAGGACGTGCTTTGAAAGGTGGCGACGGAGATGACGGGTTGATTCAACGCTTTGGAGTTTTGGTATGGCCCGACACCAACGGTCCATGGCGAATTGTAGATCGTTATCCCGATAGCCAAGCAAAAGACCAAGCTCACAGGATGTTCGAATGGCTTGCAAGTCCAAATTGGGATCATGTTAGGCCAAATATCGACACACATGACAATAGCAGGTATCTAACGCTTGATCCTCACGCTTATGAGATGTTTATTTATTGGTTATCAAATCTCGAATGGCGGCTGCGATCGGAGACTTTACATGTAGCCATGGAAATTCACATCGCGAAATATAGAAAATTGGTTCCGTCTCTTGCTTTGATAAATCACATGGCGAGCACAGCACAAGGGCCCGTTACTGCTCTAGCGATGAAAAAAGCTATCGACTACGCTGCCTATCTTGAGTCTCATGCGAATAGGGCCTACAGAGCAGGCCTTATGAATGATGCCGCTGCAGCGAGTGCGATTTTAAGCCGAATCAAGAAAGGCGAATTATCGGAAGGCTTTACACAGCGGGACATACATCAGCGAGATTGGTCAAATCTGACGGATCGAAAGCAGGTACAATCAGGATTAGAATTGCTTGTTGATTGCAATTGGCTCCGGCCTACGGAGATTGCTACGGGAGGTCGGCCGAAAACAATCTATGGCATAAATCCGAAAATGTGGATATAGCCACGCTGTCCCGGCCAGCGTTCTCCAGAAACCCCTCTACAGTGAACCCTCAAAACCCTCAGAACTTCTATCGGCATTCGATACGCCTCGTAGGTTCTCAGCGTAGGTTTTTGAGGGTCCCTCGCGACTGCTCCACCACCGCTTTGCATTCCCGGCGGAGCTGCACGGCTTCGGCTGCCCAGAGACCGTGCTTATAAGCGCCGTTGCGCCCCCCCTTCGGAGCGCCGCTGCCCTTGGCTCCGCCGTGCATGCGACAACGGGCCTTCCCGGTTACAGCAGGAGATAAGCAAGGCTCACCACTCCGGGTCTTGGCACCACATCGTAGGGCTGATCGGAAGGGGAGGGGCTGCCTTTCGACGGAGTGCATGGGGTTGGCTTCGCTATCTCTCACTCCCCCCTCCCTGACTGGTGCTGACGTTGCCGACTATGGCCTGTCCACCAGCATGAACATGCACATGCTCAACCCTGACGGTTTGCTCCCCACCCCGCTTAAGCTTCGCGAGCGCCTCGATCTGAGCCGTGTACGTCCGCAGCAGCTTCGTCGCGAGATTGCCGTACACCTCGGTCGTTTTCGGGTCGGCGCCGCTGGCCGCGACACGAAGCATCTTCATCGCTGCTTCGTGAGTAGCAGCCATCTGAATGCCGAGCTGCGCTTCGGCTTCGTTGCGAGCTTCGATGCCGGCGACCACAGCGAGTGCGGCGTTCAGGCCCTGAACGGCTGAGCGCGAAGGGTCGGCCATCGCGTTGAGTAGCTGATTGATGCCTAGCTGCCCGAAGTCATCGGAGGTGGTCGCAAAGGCGTCGAGCACCATGCCCATCAAGCCGTGAGTGTCGTTGTGCTCGGCTTCAAAGTGAGCAGGGGCACCGGCAGGCTGAGCCTTGATCGCAGGGCGCCTGGGTCGCTGCGTATGCCGAACCCGCGAATGTTCAATTGCAGCAGCTTCTGCTGCTGATGGTGGTCGGGAAACGGGCTGCGGATGCAATTCTGTCATTCGAGAGCCTAGGTTACGCCGCAGCACTTAGGCGGCATCATAAGCTAGGATTACAGTCCTTGAAGTCGCAGTCAACAGATATGGAATGCCGGCAAAAAATTCCCTCGGGGAGCGCCGCTATACATCGTTGCTGTTTGGTGGCTAAATATTGTTAGGGCGAGGCGCCTTGGGCGATTGAGAGGCAAGCCTGGCGCTTCAAGCGAGCACACCGCTACCCTTCCCGGAGGACGCGCTAATGCACGCGATCCACCCCAACGCCCGCATCACTCCCGCCGTGCGCGCCGACATCGCCCGCTCGCGTGATCCCTCGGAGTCCTCGCTCGGTGCTACGGCGTCGCCACCGAGACCATCCGCAAGTGGCCTAAACGCGGGCCGAAGGACTGCCAGGACCGCTCGGCCCATCACCACACCTGTCCTGGAACGCCAGCGAGGAGGAGCGCGCCATCGTCTGTGCCCTGCGTCGCTCCACCGGCTTTCTCCTCGACGACCTGACCTTCGTGGTCACCCACACCCTGTCTCACCTGAACCGCGATGCCGTCTACCGCATCCTCAAGGCCGAAGGTCTCAACCGCCTCCCAGCCGCAAACAAATCCCTAGACCACATGTCGAGTTCAAGGAGTACGAGGTCAGCTTCCTGCACATGGACGTGAAGCACTTGCCCGAATTGTGGGACAAAGATGGATCAACCCGCAAACGCAATCTGTACGTTGCCATCGAGCGCGCCTCGCGCTTCGTGCATCTCGCGGTCGAGGACGACGAGACAACGGCGTCGGCCATCGCCGTCCTGGATGAGGCCGTCGCAGCTCTGCTCCGTAAGCGTCGTCCTGGAAGCACCTTTCGGCCGCTCGGCTGGGCGTGGGATACGGAGCGGGTGGAGAGCTCCGTTCTATGTCGATGTCAGGGCGTATGGCTATGTCGGAGCCGGTACGGCGCCTGGAGCTGTTCACCGGGACCGGCCGGTGGCGGACGTGGTCTGAGGCGGAGAAGGCGGCCATCGTCGCCGAGAGTGAGGCGCCCCATACCTCGATCAGCGCGGTGGCACGCCGGCACGGATTGAGCGCCTCGCAGCTGTTCACGTGGCGGCGCTTGGCGCGTCAGGCCGTGATGGCCGAGCTGCGGTTCGTGCCGGCCGTGCTGGCGCCGAACCTGCCGGAACCGGCGCGTGTCGACCCGAGCGTCCCTTCACCGCGATGCGCCGCCTTCGCCGGGATTGAGATCGCGGTGGCGGGCGCCACGGTGCGGGTCGGGCCGGAGGCGAGCGAGCCTCAGATCGCGGCGGTGATCCGGGCGCTGAAGGCCCCGGCATGATCGGGCCCTCCGGCGTGGTCCGCGTTCTGCTGGCCACGCGGCCCGTGGACTTCCGCAAGGGTGCCGATGGGCTGGCCGTGCTGCTGCGCGACGCCCTGGGCACCGATCCGTTCTCCGGCACCGTTTACGTGTTCCGCTCGAAACGGGCGGACAGGGTCAAGCTTCTGTTCTGGGACGGCAGCGGCGTGGTCCTCGTGGCCAAACGGCGTCGTGCGGCTCACGGCGGCGCAGCTCTCGGCGCTCCTGGAAGGGCTGAACTGGAAGCGCGTGCACAAGGCTCATGAGGTGATCGCGCCGACGGTGGCAGGCTGAGCAAGAAGGCGGGGTCAAAGAGGTCTGCGACGCTGGTAAGTAGCTGATGGATCTGCTCTAATCGGCTTCGTGGCTGCCCCTGCTTCGCCCTCACCCGACGATCCCGAGACGCTCAAGGCGCTGCTCGCCGAGGAGCGGGCCGAGAACGAGCGGTTGCGCCAGATCATCAAGGCCATGCAGCGTCACCGCTTTGGGCGCCGCGCCGAGAGCCTGCCCGAGGATCAACTCCTGCTCGGGTTGGAGGAGGCCGAGCAGGTTGAGGCCGCTGGCCACGCCGCCGAGGAGAACGCACCGGCGGTGAAGGCCGCGCGCACGGCGCGGCGGCGCGCGAACCGGGGCGCCTTTGTCAACGCCGATTGAAGTCTGACCCACCTTTTGGTTTGTCGCCGATCGTAACCTGACCCACCCCTCACGCGGGAACGGCTGGTTCCCGCACTGGCAGCGCCACCAGCCCGGCGCGCCGCTTG